>JAFIEI010000046.1 GCA_020832565.1 Salinarimonas sp.
CCGGGATCACGCTCTGATTCGCGCATTGCTGCGTGATGAATGGGTGCGTTAATCCGGACAATCGGTGTGCCCTTTGAAAGGCAGGAGCATAATCAGGGCGCTCCATACCGCTGCATGGCGAAGGATTGCTTCTGACGCAGCAGCCACCTCACGGGTCGCTTTGGCCACGCTGCCCCCTGCATGAGGCGCATGCACGATCACGCGCAAGCAGGAGCGCTTGGCTACATCAGCACCGGAACAATAATCCTTTCAGGACTGTGTTCCAGGGCAAGAAATAGCGTCGATCAATGCGAAACACCTAATAATCTTACGCTAATATACAATCAATAATAATATATTATTTCTCATAAACTGTTTTGATTGTATAATAATTTTATTTAGCATCGAGATTTGAAGTTAATCGGAGAAGCATAATGAGCATACAATCCATATCAGATTATCGATTCTCTCCGCAGTTGTTCGGGAACGGGAACACCGCTACGTTCGCTCTGAGCTCCGCACATGTGTCAAAAAAAGCGGATGCGAAAGCGGATGCCGACATATTGCCTGGAGCACAGCCACTGTTTCCGGTTGATCTTTCCGGTGACGACGAAAATCAACCGAACTTCGCGCCTGGCGCAATAGTTTTTGGCGTCACACAGGGGCCGGTTCTGAACCAGATCGCACAGAACTTATCGGCCGACATGCTCCCTCCCGGAGCTGCAGCTTTCGGCATCGTCCCGATTGGTGGCAGCATCACCGAAGACCTGTCAGGTTTTTTTGCGCAACCAGTCATGCAACACAAGATGAATCTCGGACCACTTGGTGATCTTCGGGTCGGCATCGGTGCCGTCGCAACCATACGCCCGGACAGTTCCCTGGCCGATTCGCCAATTGAAGGAGGAATCGGAGTGACGTTTTCACCGCCTCCGATTACGACGCCGAGCGGGCAGACAATCCCCATATTGGGTTTCTTGAATTTCCGCCAGGAGGCTGGAGAAGCTGGAAGCGAAACGGAACTGACGCTCGAGGAATTGGCCGACGGTGACGAGGTCAGGCTTCCTCCCGGGCTATATTCAGTGAATTTCGGCGTTGCATTCTCGGTGCTCGGCGCCACCGCCGCTGCCCTGGAATCGCTGGGTCAGTTGCTGGCAATGATCCCTAAACCTGCGGCGGCAGCGGTTGGCCAGAGTATGCTCAAACTGCAGCAAGCGCTGAACGGGGTCCAAAATTTCGCAGACTTGAAAGCTGGTCTGGGATGGAGGCTCATCGCTGAAGTCGATGAAGCCGGCGAGGTCATCTTCAAGCTTGGCGGTCAGGTCGTCGATCCGATGCAGATCGTGGAGGATGCACTTTCCGCCAGCGCGCTGCCTGAGCTTCCGATCCTCGACAATCCGAATGGCGACCCGGCTGTTGCAAGGGTCAACGATACGATCGCTCTGATCAATGGTGGCGACCCGTTCGAGCTCGCGCGGCAGCGAAGTGGCCAATGTGATGTGCCGGCACTCCGCTTGGCCCGAGAAGCTATTGACGTGGTAAGAGTATCCGGAAGCGTGCTCTACCCGTTCCTCAGCGATTGGGCGAAAAATCTTTCCGCACATGGTCCCGAGTCAATTGACGACGTAACACGCTTTTTGCAAGAGATTTGGCAGAATCCGGCGACCCCGCAGCAAGTACGTGATGATATCGCTGGAAGACTTGCGAATCCGTATTCAATAAATTTCGGGCGATCGGAAATCGAGCTCCTTAACGAGATGATGGCTCCGGCACAGGATTTCGAGTTTATCCGTTACAGTTTCGGTATCGAGTAGACGCAGAAAGCGTAGCCCTATCCGCCCCGGTTTTCTCCCGGGGCGGTCGTTGACCTGGTCAACTGTGGATCACACGCCCATACGCATCCAGCACGCTCTCGTGCATCATCTCTGACAGGGTAGGATGCGGGAAGACCGTGTGCATGAGCTCTTCCTCGGTCGTCTCCAGGTTCATGGCGACGACATAGCCCTGGATCAGCTCCGTCACCTCGGCGCCGACCATGTGAGCGCCGAGCAGCTTGCCGGTCTTCTTGTCGAAGATCGTCTTGACCATGCCTTCGGGCTCGCCCAGCGCGATCGCCTTGCCGTTGCCCTGGAAGGGGAAGCGGCCGACCTTGAGCTCGTATCCCGCCTCCTTCGCCTTGGCCTCCGTGAGGCCGACCGAGGCGATCTGCGGGTGGCAATAGGTGCAGCCGGGGATCATCGCCTTGTCCATGGCATGCGTATGCAGGCCCTTGATGGTCTCCACGCAGAGAACGCCCTCATGCTCGGCTTTGTGGGCCAGCATGGGCGGGCCGGCGACGTCGCCGATGGCGTAGATGCCGGGCACGTTGGTGCGGCCCAGCCCGTCGGTGACGACGCAGCCGCGATCGGTCTTCACGCCAAGCTTCTCGAGACCCAAATTCTCGATATTGCCGACGACGCCGACCGCCGAGATCAGCTTTTCAGCCGTGATGGTCTGCTTGCCTTTATCGTCCTCAATCGTGGCGGTGACGCTGCCCTTGCCCTTATCGACCTTTGAGACCTTGGCGCCGGTAAGGATCTTGATGCCCTGCTTCTCGAAGCGCTTGCGCGCATGAGCGGCGATCTCGGCATCCTCGACGGGGAGGATCTGCGGCAGCAATTCGACCACCGTGACCTCGGCGCCCATGGTGCGGTAGAACGAGGCGAATTCGATGCCGATGGCGCCGGAGCCCATCACCAGCACGGATTTCGGCATTGATTTGGGCACCATCGCCTCGAAATAGGTCCAGATCAGATCCTTGTCCGGCTCGATACCGGGTAGCACGCGCGGGCGGGCGCCGGTGGCGACGATGATGTGCTTGGCGCTGTAGGAGCCCGGGCCGAGCGCGCCCTTCGGCGCTTCTTTGGGCGGGCCCTCGACGGATTTCGTCGCCTTTTTCACCGTGACCTTGCCGGGCGCCTCGATAGACCCTTCGCCCCAGATCACGTCGACCTTGTTCTTCTTCAAAAGCATGCCGACGCCGCCATTCAGGCGCCCGGAAACGCCGCGCGAGCGTTTAACCACTGCTTCCATGTCGAAGGAGACGTCCTTGGCGGACAAGCCGAAATCCTTGGCGTGCTCGAAATAATGGAAGATCTCCGCCGAACGCAGCAGCGCCTTGGTCGGGATGCAGCCCCAGTTCAGGCAGATGCCCCCGAGATGCTCGCGATCGACGACCGCCGTCTTGAAGCCGAGCTGGGCGGCGCGGATGGCCGCGACATAGCCGCCGGGGCCGGCACCGATGACAATGATATCGTAATTGGACATGCGCAAAACTCCCGTCCTGCCGGGTGCGCCACACCGTCACGCGGCGGGCGCTTCGCTAAAGGAAAACGGCGACCGGGGGAGCCCCGGCCGCATCAGGCGCTCACACGAGCATACCCATCGGATTCTCGATCAGCCCCTTGAAGGACTGCAGCAATTCGGCACCGAGTGCGCCGTCCACCACCCTGTGATCACAGGATAACGTGACGCTCATCGCCTGCACCACCGCCGGCGCGTCATCCTTGACGACGACGCGCTTCTCGCCTGCGCCGACCGCAAGGATCGTGGCATGCGGTGGGTTGATCACGGCGGAGAATTCGCGGATGCCGAACATGCCCAGATTCGACACCGCCGTGGTGCCGCCCTGGTATTCCTCGGGCTTGAGGCGCTTGTTGCGCGCGCGGCCCGCAAGATCCTTCATCTGGGCCGATATGGCTGAGAGCGACTTCGTCTCCGCCTCACGGATCACCGGCGTGAACAGCCCGCCATCGATCGCCACGGCGACGCCGACATCGGAATGCTTGAAGCGCAGGATGCGATCCTCGGCCCAGACGGCGTTGGCATCAGGAACCTTCTGCAGCGAGAGCGCCAGCGCCTTGATGACGAAGTCGTTGACCGAGAGCTTGTAGGCGGGCTTGCCGTCCTTGTCCTTGGTCGCGGCATCGTTGAGCTGCTTGCGCAGGGCCATCAGCGCATCGAGCTCGACATCGAGCGTCAGATAGAAATGCGGGATGGTTTGCTTCGATTCCAGCAGGCGCTTGGCGATGGTCTTGCGCATGCCGTCGAGGCTGACTTCCTCGTAGGAATCCGCCGGATACATGGCCTTGACCTGATCCGCCGACATGCCCTGCGCCATCGCGCCGGCAGGAGCAGCCGCCTTGGGCGCCTCGGGCTTCGCTGCAGGTGAAGCCGCCTCGGTCTTGCCGACGCCCTTCCCGATCGCGGCGCGGACATCGCGCTCGATGATGCGGCCATGCGGGCCCGAGCCCTTCACCGCCTTCAGATCGAGACCGGCATCCTTGGCGATGCGGCGCGCCAGCGGCGAAGCGAAGATGCGCTCGCCGGAGCCGGTCGTCGGTACGGGCGGAGCCTTGGACGGGACCGGCGCAGCCTCGGAATTGGCCGGGGGCGCAGCGGGGGCATCCTTCTTCGACTCGGGCTTAGATTCGGATTTGGCCTCTTCCGGCTTCGACGCGCCGCCGCCACCGGCGGGCGCCTCGACCTTGGCCGGGTCCTCGCCCTCCTCCGCGATCAGCGCGATGAGTTCGTTGACTGGCACATCCGCGGTGCCATCGGGGACGATGATCTTCGCGAGCACGCCTTCGTCGATCGCCTCGACTTCCATGGTGGCCTTGTCGGTCTCGATCTCGGCGAGCACGTCGCCGGGGGAGACCTTGTCGCCTTCATTTTTGAGCCATTTGGCGAGATTGCCCTTTTCCATCGTCGGCGACAGGGCGGGCATCAGGACATTGATCGGCATCGGGCTTGTGATCCTGAGCTGAAATCAGTTGAGGGACGGGGTGGAGCCGGAATCGTCGGGCGGTTCGAGATCGGCCTCGAATCCGGCACGGATCTGCGCCAGTGCCTCCGCCTCGTCGATACCCGTTTCAAGGGCGTAGACCCGCGCGGCATGACGCGCAAGATCCGAAAACAGCACCCCCCAGGTGAATGGATCGTCGAACGAGCGCCGCAGGGCGATACTCACCTCGCCCTCCACGACGCTCGCCCGCAACACCTCGTGGCCGCCCTTTTCGGCGACATCGGGGGGAACGGCGAGTTCGTGGAATTGCGGCTTGTCGCTCATCGTTTTCACTTGTAGCAGACGGCTTTCGCGGCCTGGACGACCTCGGCGACGCTCGGCAGGGCGAGCTTCTCGAGATTGGCGGCATAGGGCATCGGCACGTCCTTGCCGGTCACCCGCGCCACCGGCGCGTCCAGATAATCGAAGGCCTGTTCCATGACCCGGGTGGCGATCTCCGCCGTGACACCCGATTGCGGGAAGCCCTCCTCCACCGCGACGCAGCGCCCGGTCTTCATCACCGAGGCGATGACGGTGTCGCTATCCATCGGGCGGATGGTGCGCAGATCGATGATTTCCGCCTCGATCCCCTCCTTGGCCAGCTCCTCCGCCGCCTTGATGGCGTAGGTCATGCCGATGCCGAAGGAGACGATCGTGACGTCGTCACCCTTGCGATGCACTCGTGCCTTGCCGATCGGAACCGTGAAATCATCCAGCTTCGGCACCGGGAAGCTCTGGCCGTAAAGAACCTCGTTCTCGAGGAAGATAACCGGGTTGGGATCACGGATGGCGCTCTTGAGGAGCCCCTTCGCATCCGCCGCCGTATAGGGCATCACCACGCTCAGCCCCGGCACGTTGGAATACCAGGCGGCGTAATCATGGCTATGCTGGGCGGCAACGCGCGAGGCGGCGCCGTTGGGGCCACGGAACACGATCGGGCAGCCGAGCTGACCGCCGGACATATAGAGCGTCTTCGCAGCAGAGTTGATGATCTGGTCGATCGCCTGCATGGCGAAGTTGAAGGTCATGAACTCGACCACCGGACGCAGGCCCGAGAAGGCCGCGCCGACGCCGAGACCGGCGAAGCCGTGCTCCGTGATCGGGGTATCGACCACGCGCCGGGCGCCGAATTCCTGCAGGAGATTCTGCGTGACCTTGTAGGCGCCCTGATACTCGGCAACCTCCTCGCCCATGACGAAGACCTTCTCGTCACGGCGCATTTCTTCCGCCATCGCGTCGCGCAGGGCCTCGCGAATGGTCGTATCGACCATTTCGGTACCCTCGGGCACCTCGTCGGATGCGTCGTAGGCATTCGTCGAGCGTGCCACTGCAGGCGCCGCGGGAGGTGCGGACCCGCCAGACGAGGCGCTTTCCGACGACGATTCCCCGGCAAGCTCCTCCTGCGCCGAACCACCTTCCGGCGCCGCCGCTTTCGGACCGCCCTTGGCCGCCTCGGCCACATCCTCGCCTTCCTCGGCAATGATGGCGATGGGGGTGTTGACGGCCACGTTGTCGGTATCGTCACCGATCAGGATCTTGGCCAGCGTTCCCTCGTCGACCGCCTCGACCTCCATGGTCGCCTTGTCGGTCTCGATCTCGGCGAGCACATCGCCGGGCTTGACGGAATCGCCTTCTTTTTTCAGCCATTTGGCCAGTTTGCCCTGCTCCATGGTCGGAGACAATGCGGGCATCAATACGTCGATGGGCATGGGCTCGAAGCTCTCCGCTGAGCGCGCGCTATCGCGAGCGCGACGGGTTTATCGGAAATTCAGTGCAGGATGTCGGTCCAGAGCTCCGACGGATCGGGCTCGGGATCGTTGGTCGCGAAATCGGCGGCCTCGTTGACGATCTTGCGGATCTCGCTGTCGACTTCCTTCAGATCCTTCTCCGGGACCTCCCACTCGCCCAGAAGGC
Organism: Salinarimonas sp.; assembly: GCA_020832565.1. Lineage (GTDB taxonomy): Bacteria > Pseudomonadota > Alphaproteobacteria > Rhizobiales > Beijerinckiaceae > Saliniramus. The sequence continues at coordinate 6,713 of JAFIEI010000046.1, forward strand.
GGCGGCGGACCTGCTCGATCGGATCCTGCTCTTCACGCATGCGGGTCACCTCGTCCTTGGTGCGATATTTCGCCGGGTCGGACATGGAATGGCCGCGATAGCGGTAGGTCAGCATTTCGAGGATGAAGGGCCCTTCGCCGGAGCGTGCGTGCTCGATAGCGCGGGCACCCGCTTCCCTGACGGCCCGGATATCCATGCCGTCGACCTGCTCGCCGGGAATGTTGAAAGAGAGACCGCGCTTGGAGAAATCCGTCTGCGCCGCAGCACGGCTGACGGAGGTGCCCATGGCATAGCGGTTGTTCTCGATCACATAGACCACCGGCAGCTTCCACAGGGCGGCCATGTTGAAGCTCTCGTAGACCTGGCCCTGGTTGGCCGCGCCGTCGCCGAAATAGGTCAGGCAGACGCTGTCCTCGCCGCGATACTTGCTCGCGAAGGCGATGCCGGTGCCGAGCGGCACCTGGGCGCCGACGATGCCGTGGCCGCCATAGAAGTGCTTCTCCTTGGAGAACATGTGCATCGAGCCGCCCTTCCCCTTGGAATAGCCGCCCTTGCGCCCGGTCAGTTCGGCGAGCACGCCCTTGGGGTCCATGCCCGTGGCGAGCATGTGCCCGTGATCACGGTATCCTGTGATCACCTGATCCCCGTCCTTCGACGCCATCTGCATGCCGACGACGACCGCTTCCTGCCCGATATAAAGATGGCAGAAACCGCCGATCAGCCCCATGCCGTACATCTGGCCGGACTTCTCCTCGAAGCGTCGGATCAGCAGCATGTCGCGATAAGCCTGAAGCTCTTCGTCTTTCGACAACGCGGGTGCGTTTGATTGGGTGTTGCGGGTCGTTCGCCGCGTGCCGCCTTTGGCGGATTTGGACGCAGCACTTCCAGATTTGCGCGCAGCCGTGGCCATGCAATCCCTCCGAGATGTTCCTCTTCTCCCTTCATAGCTCAACGAAAGTCGAAAAGCGAGGGGCGGGATCGCATTTGCGACCGCAGTGCAACATGACGTAAGCATCTGCACAAAAAGCTGTTTCTAAAATAAACCGAAATTCAGTTAATTCAAAATCCGATTCATTCGCCGCCATTCAGCAGGATCACGAGATCGTTGCGATGGACGCGGCCGAGCATCACGCGGGATTGCTCTTCGAGCAGGTCGCGGTCGATCTGATCGCTGCGCACGAGGGCGACGCGGCGCTCCCATTCCTTACGGTCGCGGGACAGCTCGTCGAGCTCCGCGGCAGTGTGTTCGATCTGTGCGGAAAGCGCGCGCTTCGCTTCCAGCCCGCGCTGGCCGATATTGGCATGGTGGAGAAAATACGCGACAGTAAGCCCGGTCGCTGCATAGAGCGCCAGGGGAATCAGGATTGCGCGGGCTCGTGCTCGGATCACCATGCGGCAAATGTCGCCGTCCATGGTAAAGATTTCGTAATCGAGCGCGGGCTATCATCCGCCTTCTTCGTTTGGCTTCGGCATCGATCCGCACAGCGTGTCTGCCGTGGTCCAGCCAGAATCATGTCGGAGGGGTTGTGGCGGCGCACCGCGAATCGGCGGATGTCATTGTCGCGCAATCGCCTTCTAGGGAGCGGAGTGAATGGAGAACCTGGCGATCGCCAACATCGCGCTCTTGCTCGGCGCCTTGTTCGTGCTGATCGGCATTGCATCCAGCCTGCTCGCCTCGCGCTTCGGCGCCCCGCTGCTCCTGATCTTCCTCGTGCTCGGCATGCTCGCCGGGCAGGACGGCTTCGGCGGCATCGTCTTCGATGATTTTCGCGCGACCTATCTGATCGGCTCCACCGCCCTGGCCATCATCCTGTTCGATGGCGGGCTGCGAACACGCATGGCGAGTTTCCGGGGCGTCCTCGCCCCTGCCGCGATGCTTGCCACCATAGGCGTTCTGGTCACGACGGTGGCCACCGGCGCGGCGGCGACGCTGATCCTGGGGCTCAGCATCGTCGAGGGCCTCCTCGTCGGCGCCATCGTCTCCTCCACCGACGCAGCCGCAGTCTTCTTCCTGATGCGCTCGAAGGGGATGCAGCTGCGCCGGCGCGTCAACAACACCATCGAGATCGAATCCGCCACCAACGACCCGGTCGCCGTGTTCCTCACCATCGCGCTCGTCGAAGTGCTGGTCCTGCAGGAAGCCGATACCGGCTGGGCGTTCGCGGCGCTCCTGCTGCAGCAGGGTGTGATCGGCGCGGCTTTGGGCGTTCTCGGGGGGATGAGCCTGGTCTGGGCGCTCAATCGCTTCGCACTGCCGCACGGGCTGCATCCGCTGCTCGCCGTCTGTGCGGCGGTCCTGATCTTCGCGCTGACCTCCGTTCTCGGCGGCTCGGGCTTCCTTGCCGCCTATCTCGCGGGCCTGATGCTCGGAAACCGCCCGGTGCGGGCCTTCCCGACCATACTCAGCTTCCATGATGCGGCGACCTGGCTCAGCCAGATCATCATGTTCCTCGTCCTCGGCCTGCTGGCGACGCCGTCGACGCTGGTGCACTACGCCTTTCCTGCGATCCTGATATCGGCCTTCCTCATCCTGATCGGGCGCCCGCTGGCGGTCTGGCTCTGCCTGACACCCTTCGGTTTCGGCAAACGCGAGAAGAACTTCATCTCCTGGGTCGGATTGCGCGGCGCGGTATCGATCTTCCTCGCCGCGATCCCGACACTCACGGAGGTGCCCAATGCCGAGATCTATTTCAACATCGCCTTCTTCGTGGTGCTGATCTCGCTGCTGGTCCAGGGCTGGAGCGTCGGCTGGATGGCGACGCGGCTCGGCCAGCAATCCGGCGAATCTGTCGCCGATCCCAAGCGGCTGGAAATCGATCTCCCCGGCCAGCTCGAGCTCGAGATGGTCGGCTATCCGATCACCGAGAACAGCCCTGTACTCGCGCGCGCGGTCTACCCTTCCTGGATGCGCGTAGTGATGATCGTGCGCAACGGCGAAGTCCTGACGCCGGAAGCGGCGGGTCAGCTCCAGGCCGGCGATTACGGCTATTTCCTCGCACCTCCCGGCCGCGTGCCCCGGCTCGACCGCCTGTTCGCCTCGGGCGATGGCGGCAAGCCGCCGGCTCTGGGCATGTTCAGCTTCGCCGGGGATGCCCTGGTCGAGGATGTGGCGCGACTCTACGGACTGCACGTCCCCGCCGACCTGAAGAAGCTGACTATTGCCGACGCGTTCGACGAACGCTTCGAGGACCGTGTCGAAGTCGGCGACCGCATCGCCATCGAACCGGCCTTCCTGATGGCAACGGCCGTCCAGAACGACGAAGTCGCTGCGGTGACCGTGGAGTTCGATGATCCCGACGAAAAGCCGCTGACGCCGTCATCGCGGATCATGACGAAGCTCAAGGCCTGGCGTAGCCGGCGCGCGCTCAACCGCGCGGCTTCACACGCCGTCGATCGGAGAAAGGCGGCGGAGCCGGAAGGTCCCGCGACCGGGTCGGAACAGCAGAAGGGCTGAGATCACCGCGCGCAGCGCACGCAGCGGTGGAAGGTCGGATCGGCGCGCAGCCGACCGGCGCCGATCTCCTCGCCACAGGCCTGGCATTCGAGATATTCCCCGTCATCCATGCGCCGCAGCGCGAAGAGAAGCCCCTGGCGTCGTCCGAGGCGGCGTGCCTGTGCCGCCTGGGCCATCGCCTGGACCTGCATCGCATCCATCCGAGCGAGCCTCCCGACGCTCTGCTGATCGAGCGCCACCGGCGCCGAATCCGCTTCGGTTTCCTCCAGGAGCGCTTCGATCTCGGCGAGCTCTGCCTCTATCCGTGTGCGAAGTTCTGTGAGCAGCTCTTTCTCATCATTGGAAAATTCAGCACTCATTGCCATACCCCGTCAGCACCCTTCATTCCACCACACGCCGCAGGCCATATCTGCACAGACCCGTGGACGGTATGCGCGTCACTGCCGCTTGTCACGTCGCGCCGTTACCGCCAAATCCGGGAGGAACAGTTCCGACGGTAAGCAGGCGCGCGAAATCGGCGCCGCAAGGAGAATGAGATGGATAATCGCCGCGATATCTGGCGTCAGGTGGATGCCTCAAAGGAGCGCCTGATCGCGCTCGCCGACCGCGTCTGGGGCATGCCGGAAGTCTGCTACACGGAGGAGCGCTCCTGTGCCGAGCATGCGCGCGAATTGCGCGATCAGGGTTTTCGCGTCACCGAGAATGTCGCGAACATCCCCACGGCGGTGATGGGTGAAGCGGGTGAAGGCGGGCCGGTGATCGCCATTCTGGGCGAATACGACGCGCTTCCGGGCCTGAGCCAGGAAGCAGGTGTCGCCGAGCATCGCCCGGTCGAGCAAGGCGGCCACGGCCATGGCTGCGGCCACAACCTGCTCGGCTCCGCCGCCATGCTCGCAGCCGTCGCCCTCAAGAACTGGCTCGCCGAGCAGGGGATTCCCGGTCGCGTGCGTTACTACGGCTGCCCTGCCGAGGAAGGCGGCGCGGCCAAGGCCTTCATGGTGCGTGACGGCCTGTTCGACGATGTGGATGTCGCGATTTCCTGGCATCCGCACAGCTTCTGGGAGGTTTTCCCGCCGATCTCGCTCGCCAATACGCGCGCCGATTTCGTCTTCCACGGGCGCACCTCGCATGCCTCGGCCTCACCGCATCTCGGGCGCTCGTCGCTTGATGCCGTCGAGCTGATGAGCGTCGGCGTCAACTACATGCGCGAGCACATGCCCAGCGACGCGCGCGTCCACTATGCCGTACTCGATACCGGTGGCATCGCTCCGAACGTGGTGCAGTCCTATGCGCGAGTGCGCTACTCGATCCGTGCGAGCGAGCTCGACGGCATGCGCGAGCTCGTCGAGCGCGTGCGCAAGATCGCCGAGGGCGCTGCACTGATGACCGAGACGCGCATGGAGATGAAGATCATCTCGGCGGTCTCGAACATCCTCGGCAACCGCCCGCTCGAGGAAACCATGCAGACCATGCTCGAAGAGCTCGGGCCCCCGCCCTTCGACGAGGCGGATCGTGACTTCGCCCGCGAGATCCGCGCCACGCTGACCGAGCAGGATCTCGCAGCGCCGTGGAGAGTGATCGGGCGCGATCCCACTGACGCGCCGCTGGCCGATTTCACCGTCCCGCTCGACCAGCCCCGCAATCCGATGATCGGCTCCACCGATGTCGGCGACGTCTCCTGGGCCGTGCCGACCGTACAGGCGCATGCGCCGTCGATCGCCATCGGTACACCGCTGCATACCTGGCAGGTGGTCGCACAGGGCAAGTCGGCCCATGCGCACAAGGCGATGGTGCATGTCGCAAAGGCCATGGCCGGAACCGGCGTCGCCGTCTTGACCGATCCCGACCTGATGGCGCGGGTGAAAGCCGATCACAAGGCGCGCACGGCGAAGACGCCCTATGTATCGCCGATCCCTGAGGGCGTCGAACCGCCGCTCGACATGTCGCGCGGGTAAGGCACCCGTCACGGGATACCTGTAGCAGGGATCGACACCTCTCACCGCCCGCCCAGCATCCTGAGCCGGTCCGGCGGTACCGGCGGAGCAACGTGGCGCGCATTTGCGTTGCGCGCCACGCTTGCCTTACCCCGGAGCACGCCATATCTGCCCTTTCGCGCGGCGTGATCGGCACGCTGATCGGTCGAGGGGGAACGGATGGCTCAGCCGGCACTGGTGTGGTTTCGCGATGATCTGCGTGTCGCGGATAACCCGGCCCTGCGGGCCGCGCTCGACAGCGGGCGCCCGGTGCTGTGCTTTTTCATCTTCGACGACTCCTCCCCCGAGATCCGCCCGCTCGGCGGCGCGGCACGCTGGTGGCTGCACGGGTCGCTCGCCAATTTGGCGGACAATCTCGACAAGCGCGGCAACCGCCTGCATCTGTTCTCCGGCGCGGCGGAGGAGCTGGTTCCCCGGATCGTCTCCGAGACCGATGCGGCAGCGCTGTTCTGGAACCGGCGTTACGGACCCGAACGCGAGATCGATGCCCGTCTCAAGAAGCGCTTGCGCACCGAGGGGCTGGAGGTGCGGAGCTTCCCCGGGCGCCTCGTTTACGAGCCGGGAACGGTGCTCAATCAAGGCGGCGGTTATTACAAGGTCTTCACCCCCTTCAACCGTGCTGCCGTCGCGCAGGACCCGCCCGAGACGCCCTTGCCGGCCCCGCGCGAACTGCCGCGCGCGTCATTTCCCAAAGCCCTCGACGCTCTGAGCGTCACGCTGGAGGAGCTCGCGCTGGAGCCGCGCGGCCCCGACTGGGCCGGCGGGATGCGCGAGACCTGGGAGAAGGACGGCGCCGGGCGGGGCGAGGATGCGGCACATAAGCGGCTGAAGGCCTTCATAGCCGATCACCTGTCCGGCTATGCCAAAAACCGCGACCGGCCCGATCTCGACGCAACCTCGCGGCTCTCGCCGCATCTGCGCTTCGGCGAAATCACGCCCCGACAGGCAGTCCACGCGGCGCTCGCGGCGAAGACGGACGGGGCACCTGCCGGGGATTACGATTCGTTTCGCGCGGAAATCGGCTGGCGCGATTTCAGCTACCAGCTGCTCTTTTCACGTGGCGGGCTGCATACGCGGAACATGAACGACCAGTTCGACGCCATGCCGTGGCGCGAAGACGATTCGGCCCTGCGCGCCTGGCAGGAGGGCCGCACCGGCTTTCCCGTGGTCGATGCCGGCATGCGGCAATTGTGGCATCAGGGCTACATGCATAATCGCGTGCGTATGATCGTCGCATCCTTCCTCACAAAGCACCTTCTGATAGACTGGAAAGCCGGTGAATCGTGGTTCTGGGACACGCTCGTCGATGCCGATCCGGCCAATAATCCTGCGGGCTGGCAATGGGTTGCCGGGTCCGGTGCCGATGCTCAGCCCTATTACCGCATCTTCAATCCGATGACCCAGGGCGAGAAGTTTGACCCGCAGGGCGATTATGTGCGCCAATGGGTTCCGGAAATCGCGGACTTGCCAAACCGCGTCATTCATCGTCCATGGGAGGCGAAGCGTGAGGCTCTCGAGGCGGCCGGGGTGGTTTTGGGGGAAACCTATCCGAAGCCGATCGTGATCCATGAAGACGGTCGCAAGCGTGCGCTGGCGGCCTTCGAAACGATAAAGCGCCGCTGATGATGTTCGCGGCCATGTGGTGAGTTGGGGAATTGACGTCTGTAAAACGTATCGCCGTCATCGGGGCGGGCATTGCCGGCAACGGCGCGGCCTGGGCGCTGCACCATGGATCGGATCATGAGATAACCGTGTTCGAGCGCGAGCCGCGCGCCGGCGGGCACAGCGCGACCGTGGACATCGACTACGATGGCCGCGCGATTGCGGTCGATACCGGCTTCATCGTCTTCAACGAGCTGAATTATCCCAATCTCACGCGGCTGTTTGCGCATCTCGGGGTCGAGACCTTCGAATCCGACATGACCTTCTCGGTCTCCGACGAATCGGGGCGCGTCGCCTGGTCGAGTCGTCCGCAGGATTATCTCGGAGGGCTCTTTCCGGGTTCGGCCCGGCTGCCTTCGCCGGTGCACCTGCAGGTTCTGGGCGATCTCGTGCGCTTCAATCGCGCCGGCGTGGCCGATCTGCATGCCGGGCGCCTGCGCGGCCTGACGCTCGGCGAGTATCTCGAGAGGGGTGGCTTCTCCCGGCGCTTTCGCGAAGATTATCTCATCGCCATGGGCTCGGCGATCTGGTCGATGCCGCCCGGCAGCGTGCTCGATTTTCCGGCCGAGGCCTTTCTCTCCTTCTTCGAGAACCATCGCCTCCTGCGCATGTCGCAGCCGACCTGGCGCACCGTCGCCGGCGGCAGTCGCACTTATGTGGAGGCGCTGACACGCGGCTTTGCCGATCGCCTGCATCTGGGCAGCCCGGTCAAGCGGGTGATCCCCGGCGAGGGCGCCGCCCGAGTCGTGCTCGAGAACGGCGCGGTGCAGGATTTCGACGCGGTCGTGCTGGCCTGCCACAGCGATCAGGCGCTGGCTCTTCTCGGCGAGGAGGCCGGACCACGCGCGCAGATGCTGGCGAGCATCTCCTATCGGGCCAACCCGGTCTATCTCCACAGCGATGCCGGCCTCATGCCGCAGCGCAAATCCGCCTGGGCGGCCTGGAACGTGATCAAGCGCAACGATCAGGACGTCTCCGTCAGCTACTGGATGAACGCCCTGCAGGGGATCGACCCTGCCTGCCCGCTCTTCGTAACGCTCAACCCCTCCCGCCCGCCTGCACCCGAGCATACCTTCGCCCGTTTCGACTATGCGCATCCCCAGTTCGACCGGGCCGCGCTGGCAGCGCAAGGCCGGCTGCCCGCGCTTCAGGGGCGCGACGGGATATGGTTCTGCGGGGCCTGGACCGGCTACGGGTTTCACGAGGACGGGCTGCTCTCCGGCCTGAACGTCGCCGAAGCGCTCGGCGCGCAGATCCCCTGGCGCCTCACGCCGCGCCAGTTCCAGGCGGCGGCGGAATGAACCCCGCCCCCGCCGCCTTCTACCGCGGCGCGATCATGCATGCCCGGCTGCGCCCGCGCTTCCACCGGTTTCGCTATGAAGCGTTCCTGATGCATGTCGATCTTGACGGGCTCGATGAGACAGCCTCACGCATGCGCTTCTTCTCGCGCAACCGTTTCAATCTCATGAGCCTGCATGAGGCGGACCACCTGCCCGGCGAACCCGGCGAGACCCTCGCCGACCGCGCCCGCGCGGCCTTCGCCACGCGCGGCATTCCCCTGCCCCCGCAGGCCCGGATCACGCTCCTCGCATTGCCGCGCATCCTCGGTTACGCCTTCAACCCGATCTCGATCTACCATGCGCGCGACGGGCAGGGCCGCTCGCTCGGGGTCCTCTACGAGGTGCGCAATACCTTCGGCGAGCGCCATCTCTACGCGGCTGCAGCGGGGCCGGAAGGCCGGCTTGCCCGGCATGGCGCACGCAAGGCTTTCCACGTCTCCCCCTTCCTGCCGATGGATCTCGATTACCGTTTCGACTTCCTGCCGCCCGGTGCGCGCACGCGCCTGCGCATCCTCGAGCATGACGCCGAAGGCCTGATCCTGACCGCCGCGTTTGCCGGAAAGCGGCTCCAGGCGTGCGATGCGAATCTGCTCAGGCTGTTTTTCCGCTTGCCCTTGATGTCACTCAAGGTAATCCTCGGCATCCATGTCGAAGCGTTTCGCCTCTGGCTCAAGGGTATTCCCGTTCACGGCCACCCCGGAAACCCACGAGGCGAAGCGGCGCAGGGAGACGCGCGATGCGACACGCCGCTGACGAGCCCGATTCCGGAGGCGAATTCCTGAACGTGACTGCCGACCGGCTCGCCGAGGTCTTGCGCGGCTTGCCGTTTCTCTTGCGCAAGGCGCTCGCCATTGCCGCGAGGCTGCCCGTCGGAACCCTCGACATCACCCTGCCGGACGGTCGGCGCCTGCGCTTCAGCGGGACGGAACCGGGCCCGCGTGCCGAACTCGTCATTCACGATACCAACTGCCTGCGCCGCCTGATCATCGGCGGTGATATCGGCTTCGCCGAGGGTTATCTTCAGCATGAATGGGACAGCCCCGACCTGACGGCGCTGATGATGCTGCTGGCGGCCAATCACAAGGCCGGGGGACAGCTTACGCCGGGGCGGCCGGGCGTGCGCATCTGGCAGCGCATCCAGCATTTCTTCAACCGCAACAGCCGCCGGGGCTCGCGCCGCAACATCCACGCCCATTACGATCTCGGCAACAGCTTCTATGCGACCTGGCTCGATCGTTCGATGACCTATTCCTCGGCGATCTTCGCGCCCGGCGACAACGATCTCGAGAGCGCGCAGCGGCGCAAATATGCGCGCCTTGCCGGCGAAACCGGGATCGGGCCGGATCACCACGTGCTGGAAATCGGCTGCGGCTGGGGCGGTTTTGCCGAATACGCAGCCAGCGAAATCGGCTGCCGCGTCACGGGGCTGACGATCTCGCAGGAGCAGTTCGATCATGCCTCGCGGCGCATCGCACAGGCGGGCCTGTCGGATCGCGTCACCATCGCCATGCGCGACTATCGCGACGAAACCACCCGCTACGACAGCATCATCTCGGTGGAGATGTTCGAGGCCGTCGGCGAGCAATACTGGCAGACGTTCTTCAGGAAGATGCGCGAATGCCTCGTACCCGGCGGGCGCGCCGGGCTGCAGCTCATCACCATTCGCGATGAAGCCTTCGAGGCCTACCGCAAGGAAATGGACTTCATCCGCGCCTATGTCTTCCCCGGCGGCATGTTGCCCACGCCGTCGATCATGCAGCGTCTGGCCGACGGTGCCGGCATGCCGATCGTCTCCGATGCCGGTTTCGCACCCGATTACGCGCGCACGCTTGCGATCTGGCGCGAGCGTTTCGAGGCGGCCTGGGCCGAGATCGCGCCGCTTGGCTTCGATGAGCGCTTCCGGCGCTTGTGGAATTACTACCTGACCTATTGCGAGGTCGGTTTCGCCACGGCCAATATCGACGTGCGCCAGATGATCTTCGCCCGCCCCGCCTGACATGAAGCCGCCGCCTGCACTGGCGAGGGCGCGCTCGGCTGCCTAGATGACGCGGAGGCAATTCAGCGACAACGGAGGATGCATGTCTGCCGCCATTACGGTTCCCCGCCCGATCCACAGCATGATCCGTGTGCTCGATGAGACACGGTCGGTGGATTTCTACCGCCGCGCCTTCGCGCTGGAAATCGCCGATCGCTTCCCCTTCGAGAGCTTTACACTCGTCTATCTGCGCAATGCCTCGAGCGGGTTCGAGCTGGAACTGACCGTCAATCACGACCGCACCGAGCCCTATGATCTCGGCGACGGATACGGCCATATTGCCTTCGCAGTCGAGGATATCGAGGCCGAACACGCCCGTTTCGAGCGTGAGGGGCTTTCTCCGAAGCCGATCAAGGAGTTTCACCGCGACGGCGCGCTGATGGCGAAATTCTTCTTCGTCGAGGATCCCGACGGCTACAAGATCGAGGTTTTGCAGCGCCACGGGCGCTACGGCTGACCGCGCTTTCGGGCAGGGGCGCCCGTAAATCGCCCCTGCCCTGCCCCTGCATTTGCATGTTCTCGCCACATCGGACGGCAAAACGGCGCCGGCGCTTTCCCGCGCTCCGATCAACGTACATGGACCGTTTCGATGTCATTCATCAGTGCGAAGCTGCGCGGTTTCCGCGCAATTGCCACGCTCGGCCTCATCTTGGCTGCAGCCCCGATCGCCTTTTCTCCCGGCCAGACGGGCCCCGGCTCGCCCGTCGCACAGGCCTCCGAACAGACCCGCGTGGCGAAGACCATTTCGGGCCCCGCTTCCTGGTATGGCGGCAAGTTCCACGGGCGCACGACCGCCAACGGCGAACGCTTCGACATGGAGAAACTCACCGCTGCCCATCGCTCCCTGCCCTTCGGAACCCGGGTGCGCGTGACCAACGAGCGCAATGGCCGCTCGGTCGTCGTGCGCATCAATGATCGCGGCCCCTTCGTGGGCAATCGCGTGATCGACCTGTCGCGGGGCGCTGCGGCGGCTGTCGGCATGGTGCGAAGCGGCGTTGCACCGGTGCGCATCGACGTCCTGATGTAAGCGCATCGAGGACGGGCGGTCGCTCGCATACAGGGCAATGATTTGCGCAGGGAAGCGGCAGGCTTTGACAACTTGCCGCTTGAAAGCGGAGGGCGGCTGCGATCACATGGCGCAGCCGGTGGATTCCGGCGCTCGGCCCGCCTGATTCCGTTGGGGAATACCCGTCCATGTTCGATGCCGCCCTCACCGAATGGACCAGCCAGATCCTGCGCTGGCTGCATGTCATCACCGCCATCGCCTGGATCGGCTCGTCCTTCTACTTCATCATGCTGGATCTCAGCCTGAAGAAGCGCGAGGGCCTGCCCGAGGGCGTTGGCGGCGAAGCCTGGCAGGTGCATGGCGGCGGCTTCTACCACATGCAGAAATACATGGTCGCCCCGCCGCACATGCCGAAGGAACTGACCTGGTTCAAATGGGAGAGCTACGCAACCTGGATTTCGGGCTTCTTCCTGCTGATCTGGATCTACTATCTCCAGGCCGAACTATACACGATCGATCCGAGCGTCATGGCGCTCGAACCCTGGCAGGCCGGGGCGATCGGCATCGGAGCGCTGATTGCGGGCTGGTTCATCTATGACGGGCTGTGCAAATCGCCTTTGGGGCGCAACGATCTGCTGCTGGGCGTCGTGCTCTTCGCCTTCATCCTGCTGGCCGCCTGGTTCTTCTTCCAGGTCTTCTCGCCGCGCGCGGCCTATCTGCATACGGGCGCACTGATCGCGACCTGGATGTCGGGCTCGGTCTTTGCGGTGATCATCCCCAATCAGAAGATCGTGGTGGCCGATCTGATCGCAGGGCGCACGCCCGATCCGGCTTTGGGCAAGCAGGCCAAGCAGCGCTCGCTGCACAACAACTACCTCACCCTGCCGGTGATCTTCCTGATGCTCTCGAACCATTATCCGCTGGCTTGGTCGAGCAGCTACGCGATCCCGATCATCGGGCTGGTGATCATCACCGGCGCCGCGATCCGGCATTTCTTCAACACCCATCATGCCGGAACGCAAAAGCCCGGCGTGACCGTCACCTGGACCTGGGCTCTCGCCGCGTTGAGCATGGCGCTCGCCGTGTGGCTTTCCTTCGCGGGCAGGCCGAGCCTCGACGATGTCGATTTCGAAACCGGCCAGGTTCCGGCTGAGCTGCGCACCCCGCTCTTCGAGGAAGCCGTCCTGACGCTGCAGGGGCGCTGCGTGATGTGCCATGCCAGCGAGCCGTTCTGGCCGGGCATCGCCTCAGCGCCGAAGGGCGTGGTGCTGCAGACGGAGGCGGACATCCTGCGCTTTGCCGGCCAGATCCGTTCCCAGACCATCGATACACGCGCCATGCCGCCGAACAACATCACCCATATGAGTGTGGAAGAACGCCGTATGGTGCGCGACTGGCTCGAAGAATACGAAGAAAGGCGCAGGGCCGGGCAGACGACGCGCCTGGCCGCAGATGGTGGCTGAAGCGGCGCGACGGGGGACGACATGGCACGGATCACACGCAAGCAACTGAGAGACGCCGCCAAGCTGGTTCATGCCGTGATGCCGCCCACGCCGCAATACGCCTGGCCGCTCCTGAAGGCACGGCTTGGTGTCGAGGTGGTCGTCAAGCACGAAAACCATACACCGACCGGCGCTTTCAAGGTGCGCGGCGGTATCGTCTATCTCGACCGCATGCGCCGCGAGCGCCCGCATGTGCGTGGCATCGTCAGTGCCACGCGGGGCAATCACGGCCAGAGCCTGGCGCTCGCGGGGGCGCGCGCCGGTGTTCCGGTCACCATCGTTGCCCCCCACGGCAATGCCCGCGAAAAAAATGCCGCAATGCGCGCCTTCGGGGCAGAGCTGATCGAGCACGGTGAGGATTTCGAGGCCGCGCGCAGCCTCTTGCCTCAGCTCGCGGAAGAGCGCGGCTACGAAATCGTCCCCTCATTCCACCCCGATCTCGTCCAGGGTGTGGCGAGCTATGCCCTGGAACTGTTCACCGCCTTCCCGGACCTGCATACGGTCTATGTCCCGGTCGGCCTCGGCTCCGGCATTTGCGGCCTGATCGCCGTGCGCGATGCGCTTCGGCTCAAGACCGAAATCGTCGGCGTCGTCTCGGAAAACGCCGATGCCTATGCCCGTTCGATGGAGCAAGGCGAGATCATCGCGACCGACAGCTCGCGCACCTTCGCGGACGGGATCGCGACGCGCCAGCCCGACGCGGATGCCTTCGAGATCATCAAGGCAGGCGCGGCGCGCATCGTGCGCGTCAGCGATCCGGAGGTCGCCGAGGCGATACGGGTCTATCACGAGGATACGCATAACCTCGCCGAAGGCGCCGGCGCCGCGCCGCTGGCGGCTCTTGCGCGGGAATTGCGCAACGGCAGCGTGGATTTTCCCGAAGGCGCGCGCGTCGGCGTGATCCTGTGCGGCGGCAATATCGATCGCGGCGTGGCCGCGCGCGTGCTCGCGGGCGAGACGCCCGAGCCGGCCTGAATCGGCAACGCGCGTCAGGTCCGCAACGGCCGCTGCTGCGTAGGCATTCGAGACGATCCGCTTCCCCTGCGCGCTCGGCGCTTGAGCAGAACGCCTGCGGACGCTAAAGCAGGCACGACATTCGAAAGAACATGGTCATGAGTGAAAAGAGCATCACCGCCGCCATTCTCGTGATCGGCGACGAGATCCTGTCCGGACGCACCAAGGACAAGAATATCGGCTATATCGCCGAATATCTCACCGGTCTCGGCATCGATCTGTGCGAGGTACGGGTCGTGCGCGATATCGAGGAGGAGATCGTCGCGGCGGTCAACGCTCTGCGCACGCGCTATACCTATCTCTTCACCACCGGCGGCATCGGCCCCACCCATGACGACATCACCGCCGACAGCATCGCCAGGGCGCTGGGCGTCGGCATTGACTACGACGAGCGCGCGCTCGCCATGATGCGCGAGCGTTATGCGCCGGGCGAACTCAACGAGGCCCGCATGCGCATGGCGCGTATTCCCTTCGGGGCCGAGCTGATCGCCAATCCGATCTCGAAGGCGCCGGGCTTCATGGTCGAGAACGTGATCACCATGGCCGGCGTCCCCTCGATCATGCAGGCCATGCTCGACGACGTCGCCACGCGGCTGGAGACGGGCGTCAAGGTGATTGCCGAGACCATCGATGCCAAGGGCCTGCCCGAGGGCAAATATGCCGGCGCGCTGGCGGAGATCGACAAGGCCCATCCCGAAGTCTCGATCGGCTCCTACCCCTCCTTCACCGGCGAGGGTTTCCGCAACCAGATCGTCGTGCGTGGGCGAAGCCGCGCGGCGATTGACGCGGCAATGGATGACATTCGCCGAGTGCTGGCACGCATCACCGGCGACGGCGCCCCCGCCTGAATGCCCGATTTCATCAAGCCTCCGAGGATCCACGATGAGCAGCCCCGCAGATAAAGCCTTCCCGGTCTCCTGGGACCAGTTCCACCGCGATGCCCGCGCCCTCGCCTGGCGGCTTTCGGCTGCGGGCCCCTTCGAGGGGATCGTGTGCATCACGCGCGGCGGGCTGGTTCCCGCCGCGATCGTGGCGCGGGAGCTGGAATTGCGGCTGATCGAGACGGTCTGCATCGCCAGCTATCACGATTACCAGAAGCAGGGCTCGCTCAACGTCATCAAGGACATCGCCCCCGCCGTGCGCAATCTGGGCAAGGGGGAAGGCGATGGCGTGCTCGTCGTCGACGATCTCACCGACACGGGCAAGACGGCGCGGGTCGTGCGCGAGATGCTGCCCAAGGCGCATTTCGCCACCGTCTATGCCAAGCCGGCCGGGCGTCCGCTGGTCGATACCTTCGTGACCGAGGTGAGCCAGGATACGTGGATCTACTTCCCCTGGGATATGGGCCTCTCCTTCCAGCCGCCGATCCGCAACGGCGAGAGCGGTTGAATCTGCGCGCGACGCGATGACAACGCTTGCCTTGTGCGCACCGACATGATCGAAATGCAGAGTATTGTCATCGTCTTGCGGTCGTACTCGTGCCAACGCTGTTTCGCCTGATCGTGATCCTCGCCATCTTCGCAGGCCTCGGCTATGCGGGCATGTGGGGGCTTGCGACCTTTGTCGAGCCCGAACCGCGCGAGATGTCGACCAACATCCCGCCGAACCGTCTGATGCCGCGTTGAGGCGATTCCGGGCGGCTCCGGGGAAGCTGCCGCCCGCCGCGTGAAGCGATTGTTAACGCTATCGTTTCAAGGTCGCCTCATGGCCACAAACACGAATCGCTTCATCAGCTTGTTTCTCGACATGCTCGCCGTGGAGCGTGGCGCGGCGAAGAATACGCTCGACGCCTATGGGCGCGATCTTGAAGATTATGCCGGCTTTCTCAGCGAACGCGGCATATCCCTCGATGCCGTCGGGCAGAACGATCTGCGCGGCTTCCTCGCCAGTCTCGGTGAGCGCGGCCTGAGTGCGTCATCAGCGGCGCGCCGCCTTTCCGCCGTGCGCCAGTTCCACAAGTTTCTCTATATCGAAGGGCATCTCTCAGCCGATCCTTCGGCCACCCTCAGCGGCCCCCGCAAGGGCCGCACCCTGCCCAAGACGCTCGGCATGACCGATGTCGAACGCCTGCTGGAGACAGCGCGGCTCGCCTGCGACGATCCGGACATGACCCTTGCGAAGCGGTTGCGGGCCCTGCGCCTGCACTGCCTGCTCGAAATGCTCTACGCGACGGGGATGCGCGTCTCCGAGCTCGTCGCCCTGCCCCGTTCCGCAGCGCGCACGCGCGAATCGCTGATCGTGGTGCGGGGCAAGGGCAACAAGGAGCGCCTCGTCCCGCTCAACCCATCCGCAAAGGCCGCCGCCGCGCGCTATCTCGCAGCACGCGAGGAGGCCGCAGCCGCCCGTGCCGACAAGCAGGGGCGCCCGGCATCAAAGACTGCCGTCAGCCCCTGGCTGTTTCCCGCCGACAGCGAAACCGGCTATCTCACCCGCCAGGCTTTCGCGCGCGATCTCAAGAGCGTCGCCGCCCAGGCTGGCCTGGACACCAGCGCCGTCTCTCCACACGTCCTGCGCCACGCATTCGCCAGCCATCTCCTGCAAAACGGCGCGGATCTGCGCATGATCCAGGAGTTGCTCGGTCATGCGGACATCTCGACGACGCAGATCTACACCCATGTCCTCGACGAGCGCATGAAGGCGCTGGTGCGCGATCTGCACCCGCTCGGACAGAGCGCCTGATCGCTTACGTTGCGACGACGTATCGCCGCGAGAAGCGCTTCACGATCTGCGGCATCAGGTAGATCGGGAACTGCGCCAGCGCGAAGAACAGATAGGTCGTATCCGGCGTCGCGGCGCCAAGCGCGGCGATCAGCAGCCCCATATTGCGCTGGCCGGTCCCGTAGCCCAACACGAACCGATCCGATGGTGAAAGCGGGCGCAGGATCAGCATGGCCGAGAGGATACCCGCAAAGGCGATCGCGAAGGCGATGCCGAGATACGAAGCCACCCGCAGCGGTGTATCCATCATCGCATAGAGCACACCGTCCATCGCGGCGATGGCGAAGAGAAAATAGGTGACGACGCCGAGCCCGTCGAAACTCGATTTGTGCTCTCGGATGCGCCGCTCGCCGAGCACGAGGCGTATAATGGCCGCCGTTGCGATCGCGCCTCCGATCAGCAGCAACATGCGCGTGACGAGCACGCCGACATCGAGCGGTACGACGACGCCGGCGACGAATTCGGCCGCCACGGGCGAGTAGAACGGCGCGAGCGCGGTCGTCACCAGAACCACCGTGAGCAGCATGGTGGGCGCGAGGCCGAGCACCATTGCGATGGCGGGCGAGGACATGATCGGCGGCGCTGCGGCTAGAATCGCGAGGCCGAGGACGAGCCCGGGATCGAGATTGTCCCGCCCCACCAGGGTCAGAAAGCCCGCCACGAGGAGTATCGGCGCCAGCGTCGTCCAGATCAGCGCGAAAATCAGGCCCGACGGCGCCCGCAGGATGGCGCGCAGCGCATGCAGGTCGACCCGGGCGAAGGTCAGGGCGACGAAGATGAAGATGGCGACAGGCAGGAACGGACGCGCTGCAGAAGCGAATTGCGGGAGCATCAGGCCGATCATAATGCTGATCGCAAAACCCTGGGTGGCGTATCGGCCTATGAAAGCGAGGGCTCGTAGCAGCAAGGACATCGCGGCGCGTCTACTCCGGGCAAGCAATCAGCAGGACGCGTCATGCACGTCGGCTTCGGCGCACGGGCGGGGCGACAAATTCCACCTTGGCCAGCGCAGCCACATCACATATCCCGAACAGCGTGGATCGAACAAGTCTCGCGGAGGTGCGGATGCGCACAGATGTGATCGTTCTGGGTGCAGGCATCATCGGTGTCAGCATCGCCCTGCACCTGCAGCGCCGGGGGCGCGATGTCGTCCTGGTGGACCGTCGCGGCGCCGGCGAGGAGGCGAGCTACGGCAATGCCGGGCTGATGGAGCGCGCCACGATCGAGCCCTATGCCTTTCCGCGCGATCTCGGTTCACTGATCAAATACGGCCTCAACCGCTCCACGGAGGTGCGCTACGATATCGGCTTCCTGCCCAGGATCGCTCCATGGCTGGCACGCTACTGGTGGCACTCGGCCCCATCGCGCCATGCTGAGGCCACACGGGCGATGCGCCCCCTGATCGAGCGCTGCGTCGAGGAGCATGCCGATCTCGTCGCCGAGGCCGGTGTCGCGCCGCTGATGCGCAAGCAGGGCTGGATCAAGGCCGCGCGCAATCAGGCGACGCTCGATGCCGAGGTGGCCGAGGCGGAGCGTTTCGCCCGTGATTACGGAATCACCTACGACCTGCTCGACCGCGCTGCCTTGAGGGAGCGCGAGCCGCATCTGAGCGATCGCCTCGTCGGCGCGATCCACCTGCGCGATCCCAACACCTCCCCCGATCCCGGCGGGCTGACCAAGGCCTATGCCGATCTGTTCGTGCGCAAGGGTGGACGTTTTGCCAGCGGCGATGCCCGCTCGCTCAAAGCGCAAGGCGGCAATGGTGCCGGCGCCTGGCGCGTCGCGACGGAGGATGGCGATATCACCGCCGACCATGCCGTCGTGGCAATGGGTGCCTGGTCTAACGATATTTACGAAACGCTGGGCTATCGCATGCCGCTTGCCGCGAAACGCGGCTATCATCTGCATTACGCCGCACAGGGCAATGCCGTGCTCAACCATCCGGTGCTGGATGTCGATGCCGGCGTCGTGCTCGCGCCGATGAACAGGGGCGTGCGCATGACCACCGGGATCGAATTCGCGCCGCGCGATGCGCCCAAGAGCCCGATCCAGATCGCCCGATGCGAACCTCTGGCAAAGGAGATATTTCCGCTCGGCCAGCCGCTCGAGCCGGAGCCCTGGATGGGCTTGCGCCCCTGTTTTCCGGACATGCGCCCGGTCATCGGAGAGGCGCCCCGCCATCCCGGCCTGTGGTTCGCCTTCGGCCATAACCATCACGGCTTCTCGCTGGGCCCGATCACCGGGCGCATTCTCGCCGAAATGATGACGGGCGAGACGCCGGCGGTGGAGACGGGCTGGTTTCGCGCCGATCGGTTCTGATGCGGGGGCCGCACCGCATGCGTTCCACGCGCATCTGCCGGTGCGCCGAAAGCGCTTCTCGCCGCGCCCGGCGCATGGTTTGCTGGTGACAGTTTTCCACTCCCGGCCCGTCTCCCGTGCAGCCCGTCATCGGCATCCTCCTCAAGGTCCTCTCCGCGCTCGCCTTCACCCTGATGGCGGCGACGATCAAGCTCGTCAGTGACGCCTACCCGGTCGGGCAGCTGATCTTCTTCCGCTCCGCCTTCGCGCTGGTGCCGTTGCTGATCTGGCTCGCCTGGAGCGATCGCATGATCAACGCGGTGCGCACGCATAATCTGCGGGGACATCTTCTGCGAAGCATCATCGGCGTGACGGGGATGTTCTGCGGCTTTGCCGCACTCGGCTATCTGCCGCTTTCGGATGCGGTGGCGATCGGCTATGCCGCGCCGCTCATCGTGGTGGTGCTCGCAGCGCTTCTCCTGAAGGAGACGGTGCGCGCCTATCGCTGGAGCGCGGTGGGGATCGGCTTCGTCGGCGTGATCCTCATGCTGACGCCGCAATTCGGCGTGGTCGATGCGGGCGTTGCGAACGAGAACCGTGCAATCGGTGCGACATTCGCAATCTTCGCAGCGCTTTGCACAGCCGGCGCCACCATCCAGGTGCGCCGCCTTACCGCAACCGAACGCACCGGCGCCATCGTCTTCTATTTCTCGCTCTTCTCCACGCTGGCCGGCCTTGCCACCATCGCTTTCGGCTGGGCAATGCCGGGCCTCGCCGATTTCGCGATTCTCGTGGTGATCGGTGTTCTCGGCGGTATCGGACAGATTCTGCTCACCCAGAGCTATCGCTTCGGCGATGCCTCGCTGATCGCGCCCTTCGAATACACGACCATGATCTGGGCGCTGCTGCTCGGCTGGTTCGTCTTCGGCGACTGGCCGCAGGCGATCGTCCTTACCGGTGCGGCCATCGTCATCGCGGCCGGCATATTCGTGATCTGGCGCGAACACCGACTCGGTCTGGCGCGCAAGAAATCCGCGGAAATGGCTTCGAAACGGGCGATCTGAGGATTCGAAGCGCCTTCATGCAGGGCTCGCCAGGTCTCCCTCCCCTCAGGAGAGGGATAAAGGGTGGTGTGATCCGGTGCGCAAGATCTTCGACGCTGATCACTTTCATCACACGCTCTCCCCACCCTCGTTCGCTCCCGGCCGGGGAGGGAGGCGCTTTCATGAAGCCCCCCTATTTCCGCCGGCCGTTAATAACCTTGACGGCTGTTACATAACTGTCATGGGAACTTGCTAATCGACTGCCCGAGGGCGGCGCGAAGGGCGCGCGACAGCTCCGCGAAGAATACCGTTCTGGAGGCAGTTATGAAGAAACTCGTTCTCGCGCTTTCCGCCGCGACCATGTTCGCTGGCGCCGCGCAGGCCCAGCAGGTCGACCAAAGCCTCGGCAATTACGAGCCCGTCTCGGGCGTGTCGGGCAACCTCACCTCGATCGGCTCCGACACCCTCAACAATCTGATGACGCTGTGGAGCGAAGGCTTCCGCACCTTCTATCCGAATGTCGCGATCCAGATCCAGGGCGCCGGTTCGGGTACGGCCCCCCCGGCCCTCGTCGAAGGCACCGCCCAGTTCGGCCCGATGTCGCGCCCGATGCGCGGCTCCGAGATCGAGGAATTCGAAGCCCGCTACGGCTACGAGCCGACCCCGATCCGCGGCGCCATCGACGCTCTCGGCGTGTTCGTGCACCGCGACAACCCGATCGAGTGCCTGAGCCTTCAGGAAGTCGACGCGATCTTCTCCTCGACCCGCGCCGGCGGCGCCGATGCGGCGATCACCACCTGGGGCGAAGCCGGTCTGACCGGTGAATGGGCCGACCGCCCGATCGCCATGTATGGCCGCAACTCGGCTTCGGGCACCTACGGCTACTTCCGTGAAGTCGCGCTGTCCGGCGGCGATTACAGCCCGGAAGTGCGTGAGCAGCCCGGTTCCTCCACCGTGATCCAGGGCGTCGCCTCCGACGTCAACGGAATCGGCTATTCCGGCATCGGCTACGCCACTGCCGACGTCAAGGCGATCGAACTGCGCGCCGATGACGGCACCTGCTACGCGCCGGAAGGCGAAGCGGCGGCAACCGGCCTCTATCCGCTGGCTCGCTTCCTCTATATCTACGTGAACAAGGATCCCAACCAGGATCTCGAGCCCCTGCGTGCGGAATTCATCCGCTACGTCTACAGCGTCCAGGGCCAGGAAGACGTGGTTCGCGCCGGCTTCTTCCCGCTGGTGAAGGCGGTCGCCGACCAGGATCTGGCGGCTTTCGGGCTCTCCAACTGATCATGTGACAAGGCGGCTTCGGGGCGGACAGGCTCCCGAAGCCGCATTTCCCCGCTCTCAATCGAGGGCGGTTTTTCCATTTCCGGGGATTCCGGGGGCAGGCAATGGCTGACACGACGAATACCGAGCGCCATGACGCGCAGCAGGAAGCGATCAAGTCGCGGCTGCGTCAACGCAGCATGGATACGCGGCGCAGCGTGGTCTGGGGTGAGCGCATCGCCAGAAGCGTCATCACGGTGGGTGGCCTCATGGTCATCGTCGCTGTTGCTGGAATCATGATCTTCCTCGTCCAGGTAGTCATGCCTCTGATGGCCGGCGGGCAGGTCGAGGGCAATGTCCGCTACCAGCTCGATACCGACCAGGATACGATCTGGGTCAATGGCGACGAGTTCCAGACGCTGGGTGGCGTCGTCGGTGCCGATGGCCGTGTCATCATCTACCACATCCCCTCGGGCACCGAAGTCGATCGCGGCGCCTTCGACTTCAACGGCGCAGCCGTCACCTCGGTATCGGGCACGCTGGACCGCGACCAGATCGCATTCGGCTTCGATGACGGCGCCGTGCGTTTTGCCACGCTCGGCTTCACCTCCAGCGCCACGTCGCGGCGCGCCATGCCGCCGGAAGATCAGCTGATCCGGCTCGATGATCGCGACCGCATGCTCGACGGGCGCGTCTTCACGCAGGTCGGCACCGGCGATTTCCGCACGCTGGCCGCCGAAATCGAGATCGGCGAAGCGACGCAGATTTCCGAACATCCGATCATCGCCATCGACTACCGCGTTGGCGGCACCGTCGAGCGCCCGACAATCGCCTTCGCCACCGTCGATTCGGAGAACCAGGGCCGCGTGAGCCGTTCGCGGGTCCAGCGCAACATGATGACCGGCGAGGAGACGATCACCACGACCACCGTCGAGCTGCCGTCAATGGATCTGGAGCCCGGCGTCGCGGTCACGGGTATCCTGATGTCGGGCACCGCCGACAGGGCTATCGTCTCGACCGATGACGGGCTGGTCTATCGCTACGATCTGCGCGACTTCAACAACCCGACCCTCGCCGAGCGGCGCCGCGTGAGCCCGCCGGATGTCGCCGTCACGGCCATGACCCTGCTCGGCGGCGAGCAGAGCCTCGTCGTGGGTGGCGAAGACGGATCAGTCAGTGTCTTCTTCCGCCTGCAGCGCGCCGGCGCGGACACTGCCGATGGTTTCGAACTGGTGCGGGCGCGCGACCACCGCGCCATGCCAGCCGCCGTGGTCGACCTTTCGGAGGCCCGCCGGCAGAAGGAATTCTCCGCCGTCGATGCCGAGGGCAATGTCTGGGTCTACCATTCCACCTCGGACCAGATCCTGTTCGAATTCGCTCGTGGCGGTGACGTAAACACGGACTCGACCGCGATGATCTTCCCGCGCAGCGACGGCGTCATGCTGGTCTCGCAGGGTGGCGAGGTCGAGGCCTGGCAATACCGGGTGCCGCATCCGGAAGTCACCTGGCGGGTCCTGTTCGGGGAGATCTGGTACGAGGGTTACGAGCGGCCCGATTTCGTCTGGCAATCCACCGCCGGGACAGATCTCGCCGAACCGAAATACTCGCTCGTGCCGCTGATCTTCGGCACCATCAAGGCCGCTTTCTACGCCATGCTGTTCGCCACGCCGATCGCGCTGATGGCGGCGACCTATACCTCCGAATTCGTGCATGGCCGGGTGCGCGCCACCGTCAAGCCGATGATGGAGATGATGGAGAGCCTGCCCACGGTGGTGCTCGGCTTCGTCGCGGCTTTGGTGCTCGCCCCCATCGTCGAGGAATGGATCGGCGCGGTACTGCTCGGCTTCATCGCGGTGCCGCTCGGCCTGATGCTCGGCGCCTTCATCTGGCAGAGCCTGCCGACGCGCATCGTCTTGAAATATGACGGGATGCCGAAATTCATCCTGATGGGCGTGACGCTGATCGTCTTCACCTGGCTCGCCTATAATCTCGGCCCGCTCTTCGAGCAGACCCTGTTCTACGGTGATTTCAAGGCCTGGACATCGGGGCGGATCGGCACCGGCACGCCGTTCATGTTCATCATCCTGCTGCCTTTGGCCTATCTTGCCGTGGCATGGACCTTCCGCAGGACAGTCGGCCACCACTACTCCACCCTCACCCGCAGCTACGATCGCGCCACTGCCGGGCGGATCGATGTCGTCCGCTGGCTGGCCATGCTCGTCGCAGCCTTCATCCTGAGTTGGGCGACCGCGAGCTTCCTGACGCTGATCGGCTATGATCCGCGCGGGGGCTTCGTCGACAGCTACCAGCAGCGCAACGCCCTCGTCGTCG
>JAFIEI010000106.1 GCA_020832565.1 Salinarimonas sp.
TCGGCATTGATGATGCCGGGAAAATTCATGAATTCGGCCAGACCGATCACCTTCGGCGCATCGCGATAGCGCGCCAGCGCCGCCGCATCGATCGCAGCGCCGGCGGTTTCGAGATCGGTGGCCGGCACGCAGCTCGACAACTGCACCCGCAGATCCATGATGGTCCGGTCGGCGCAGGCGAGGAAATAGTCGAAGGCATCGGTGCCGAGCACATTGGCCATTTCGTGCGGATCGCAGATCGCGGTCGTGACCCCGTGCGGCAGCACGCAGCGGTCGAATTCGAGCGGCGTCACCAGCGAGGATTCCACGTGCAGATGCGTGTCGATGAAGCCCGGCACGGCAATCAGCCCCTGCGCATCGAACAGCGTCTCCCCCTCGAAACGGCCATAGGTCGCCACGATCGTATCACCGCAAACGGCGATGTCGGTCTCGATCAGGTCGCCGCTGACGAGGTCGAGCAGGCGAACATTGCGAATCACCCCGTCCGCCAGCTCGGCGCCGCTGCCTTGCAGGATACGCGCCCGGTTCCGAATTTGTGACGATCCGTCGACATTCATGATCCGCCTCGCTCGATGGTTTCGATCAGAGTGAAGCAGCGGTTGCGATTGTCAACGCGGGCGATCGCGGACACGCCACGCCCCTCGTCAAGGACCGCGCGCAGCTCTATCCTCCGCAAGGACGTAGCGAAGGTGGGTGTGAGCATGGATGACGCATATGGCCTGCGCGAGGGCGAAATCGCGGTCGATCTGCCGGAGCACCACGATGCCGGGATCTATTTCATCGGGCGCATCGCAACACCCTGGACGCGCCGCGAGGATTGCCCCAAGAACCCGGCGGAATCGAACGCGCTCTGCA
Source organism: Salinarimonas sp. (assembly GCA_020832565.1). Taxonomy (GTDB): domain Bacteria; phylum Pseudomonadota; class Alphaproteobacteria; order Rhizobiales; family Beijerinckiaceae; genus Saliniramus. Next base: position 856 of record JAFIEI010000106.1, read on the forward strand.
CGATCCACCTCGATCCGCGTTACGCGGCGGGGCTGAAGGATCTGGAGACCTGCTCGCATGTGATCGTGCTCTATTTCATGGACGGGGCGCGCCGCGACATCGTCCTGCAGCGCCCGCGCCATTACGCCGGCGGACGCGGCGTCTTCGCCCTGCGCAGCCCGGCGCGACCCAATCCCATCGCGCTTTCGGTGGCGCGGCTCGAAGCGGTGGACGGCACCGCCCTGCGCGTGCGCGGGCTCGATTGCCTCGACGGCACGCCGCTCGTCGACATCAAGCCCTATTTCGCCAGCATAGACGCCCATCCCGACGCGGTCGTCGGCTGGCGCGAGGCGGAGGGACGCTCGCGCTGAGCAATCATCGACCCGCGCTTCCTGTGGATATCCGGATCCCGCCATTCAGCCGATGCGGCCGGCGCCCGGCCGGAAGAAAGGCGTAGAATCAATGGTCCTCCTCCCGGAAGATCTGGTCACCGCATCGAGATGAATCCGCGTTAACCGAAATCCTCGAATTCGCCATGATCACGCCCCGTGAGCGTCGCGATCCGGGGCAAGTGTCCCGCCTGTCGCACCGAAGCGATGCCATGTGAGATCAAGCCATGCTTGCACCCGAGACAAGTGCCCCAGAAATGAGTGTCCCCGAGATGAATGCGATCCCGATGAACGCCCCCCGGTCGAACGACAACGCGATCAATCCCGCCCGGATCGAGGATACCCGGCACGAGCCGGCGCGCGAGGATGCGGGCCGCAGCGGCTCTGGCGCGCCCCTCCACCTCGGTTTCCGCCCCCTTGCCCTTCCGGCGCTGGTCGCGGCAACGCGGGTCATGGCCGGCACGTCGAAGGCCACGCAAATCAGCGGCTGAGCGGACGCAACGCGCGTCACGGTATCAGCCGATGACGCCGGCGCTCTATAGCAGCACGCGAATCAGAAAGGTGTTGGGCGAAACCGTGCCCAACAGGGTGATCGTGAGGATCGTCACCGCGATCCACGAGACGAGCAGCGCGATCCCCCCGCGCCCGATACCGGCCCGAATCGCGCCGACGGCATTGGCGACATTCCCTGCCAGAATGATCATATGCGGCGCCATCGCCACGGCGATCAGCGTCAAGGGCGCCGCCCCGGCCCCGAACTGCGCCAGCCAGAACCGCGCCGCCGCCACGAAAACAATCGCAGCCGGCGTGTTCCACATCAGGAAGAACCCCAGATTCCACGCACCCGCATCGCCGCGCTTCCATGCGAGCAGCGCGTAGCCGTGCGTCACGGCGACGATAAGGGCGAGCAGGACGGTGACGGCGTAGATGAACGTGGCCATATCGGCCCTCGCAATACGGGAATCGCTGCGCGCCACCTTGTGGAGAACGGGGCCGGCGGTCAAATGTGCAGGCTGATCGCGAAATCCTCATCCCACCGCGACGCCCCGCTCGCGCCTGTTCAGACGGGAACACGCCCGATTCCACGGGCAACCGCGATTCGCGCAAAAACCTCCTCCCGATCAGCGCTGACCAGACGCCCCATTTCTGCGCTTTCCTGGAGCTTTGCCAGTTGCGCGAGCACGCCACGCAGGGCCTCGCCGGGCGGAAGCGGTCGGGCGAGCGCGCCGAGGGTATCGGCGATGCGTATCAGGATGGCCGGGTTGTCGGCCCCCGCCTGGCGAATCGCGTCGAATGCCATATCGACGATCCCGGCGATCGCGCTGCGATCGGCGATCACGCGGACGCGCCCCGTCGCGTCCGTGATCAGCTGCGGCTGAAGGTGGCCCGTCAGGATCTCCTCGAGCGCTGCGGTCAGGCGATCGATGACGGCGATCGCGGTGAACGGGTCGTTGATGCCCGGCGACAATGCCCGCACGGCGATCTCGACGAGTTGCCGGATACCGTGTTCGAGATCCTGCGCCGCCGTTCTGGTGGAGCCAATGACGAAGGCCTTCCGGATCGCCTTGTCGCAATCGCCTGATATCCCGGCCGGGACCCGAACATGGTCGCCGTGGCAGATGACATGGTGGCCCGCGCGCACGTTTACCTCGATAACCGCGTCGTTCTCGCAGGCAATCTCGACCAGGCGGCTGTAATCGATGACCTGGATATAGCCCTGCTGCTCCAGGGCGATGCTGCGAAACGCGATGCCGGTCCGGTCGAAACCGGGCGGCTCGAAGGCCGGCGGCGCGGCGGCGTCACGCGCACGCAGGATGCCCTTCACATCCTTTCGCAACCCCTGCGACACCGCCTCGACGACATTGTCGGCGATGATCGAGCGGGCGATCTTGTGGATGTAGAAGAGCAGCGCGAACAGGCAGACCAGCGTCAGCAGGCTGGCCAGCGTCACCGCCGCATGCGGCACCCCGTCGGCGCCGAGATTCTCGTCGACCGAGCGCAGGATGGCGATGATGTAGACGATCGTGCCGATGAACAGCCCGAGCACCGCCTGGATCTGCCGATCGCCGACAAACATCGAGATCAGGCGCGGGCCGAGCTGGCTGGCGGCGAGCGTCAGGATGACGAAGGTCACGGAGATGACGAGCGACGTCATCGTCATCAGGCCCGAGAGCAGGCTCGACAGCAAGGTCCGCGCACTCTCCGGGCTCCCGTTATAAAGCCACCAGACCTCCCCCTCGCCATTGAACACGCGCGAGCCGAAACTCAGCATGAACACCGCAACCAGCATTGCGCCCACGGTAAACGCGACGGGAACCAGCCAGAGCTGTTCGCGCAGATGCGAGAGAAAATTGCGAATGCGATCCATGCAAGCAGAACGCGCAGCCACGTCGATCGATCCATATGGGCGGGGTGGTGTGGGTTGGGG
>JAFIEI010000109.1 GCA_020832565.1 Salinarimonas sp.
AGTGATTAGTTAATTAAGTGATTAGTGATTAGTTAATTGAGTGATTAGTGATTAGTTAATTAAGTGATTAGTGATTAGTTAATTGAGTGATTAGTGATTAGTTAATTAAGTGATTAGTGATTAGTTAATTGAGTGATTAGTTAATTAAGTGATTAGTGATTAGTTAATTAGGTTGTTAGTGATTGGTTGTCGATTTTGAAGTGGCTGTCTTGATTCTGAGAATCTGTTAATTGACGATTCCACTATGAAGACAGTTTGGTTATTGTTCTGAAAGACTAAAGGCGAAAGACTTAAGAAGTTCGACTTTTTGAAAATAAATCTTTTTGGAAAAACAAATCTCCATCTCAACTAAAATCTATCTGGCCTCTTGACTCTTGCTTCTTGTTTCTATACAACAATCTCAAGTCAATCGACAAATCGAGTCTAACCCTCTCGCTTCTCTCCTCTAATCTCTCTACACGATGTATCTGAAATCAAACCCAGGATCAAATTCCACCAAAAACTTATATATCAATTCAATTACATGATCGATATCCTCTTTGCTGGCCGTCTCCACCGTCGTATGCATGTATTTCAGAGGCAAGGAAATCAATGCAGACGGAACCCCTCCATTGGAATAGGCAAAAGCATCGGTGTCTGTCCCTGTAGTCCTGGAAGCTGCTGCTCTTTGAAAGGGAATATCGTTCTCCGTTGCAGTAGCTATAATCAAATCCAGCAGCTTTTTGTGCACCGCAGCACCATAGGTAAGGACAGGGCCTTTACCGGCAGACTGATCCCCGGAACTGATTTTGTTGTACATTGGAGCTGTGGTATCGTGGCATACATCTGTAATGATGGCAACATTGGGTTTGATACTGGCCGTGATCATTTCGGCACCTCTCAAACCAATTTCTTCCTGCACCGCATTGACGACATACAGACCAAAAGGAAGCTTGATATTCGATTCTTTGATTTTTCTCAAAACCTCCGCAATCATAAAACCCCCAATACGGTTATCCAATGCCCTGCCGGAAAGAAACTTCCCATTCAATTCCTGTAATTCATCTTTAAAGGTAATTACGCAACCCACATGTATTCCCATTTCTAAGACTTCCTCCTTTGTCCGGGCACCCACATCTATGAATATATTATCCAAGGTAGGTGCATCCTCCTTGCCTTCTTTTCTCACATGAATGGCCGGCCATCCGAATACTCCCGGGACAATACCTTTATCAGTATGGATATTTACCCGCATGGATGGCGCAATCATGTGATCGGAGCCTCCATTTCTTCTCACATATATATATCCCTCCGCGGTAATGTAATTGACAAACCAGGATATTTCATCCGCATGGGCTTCAATCACTACCTTGAAAGGGTGTTCAGGATTGATCACTCCTACAGCTGTCCCATAGTTGTCTGTAAAATAGCTCTCCACAAAAGGTTTGATATAATCCAGCCAGATCTGCTGGCCAGATGCTTCAAAACCGGTTGGGGAAGCATTGTTGAGATAGGTATAAAGAAAGTTATTAGATGGATTCATGGCAGTGATTAGTTGATTGAGTGATTAGTGATTAGTTATTAGTTGATTGAGTGATTAGTTGATTGAGTGATTAGTGATTAGTGATTGGTGATTGAGTTTTTTCATGGTTTAGATTGCCCTGTCTTTGCTTTCTTAAGATAGCCAATGTAACCATTAAGCAGTCTTAAACAATCGTTGTATATAGACCTGAAATCATCAAGTTCTTTTTGCGTAATATACTCTTCATCAAAAGCTACGATCACATGATCTAATGTTTCAGTCAGTGAGCCTCTTGAAACCCTACAGAATTGAATATTCTCTTGATAGAAAAATCTACCATGGCCCTCTGCTATATTGTTGGTAACAGACCTGGAGGATTTTCTTATTTGAAGTGTGAGTGCATATTTTTCATCGGCTGGAAACTTTTTAATCAGAACCTTGACAAACAATCTTAATTCACGACATTTTTTCCAAACCTCTAAATCTTCAAAAGACCTAAACTCTGTATTCATAACTATGGAATAAATTCTGTTTATACAACCACAAATTAATCAAAGAAGCAAATCAACCAGAGTAAGAATAAACAAATGATACTTGGCCTATAACCTAAATCCCAATCTTCTTTTTAACCAAATACTAGTCAATAAATTATTTAGGTAACTAGTGAATCTAACTAATTAACCAATTTTCTAATCAACTAATCACTTACAAAGGAATATTCCCATGCTTTTTCCTTGGAAGTTTATCGACTTTGTTTTCAAGCATTTTGTAGGCCTTGATTAATTTTTCCCTGGTTTCAGATGGCATAATGACCTCATCCACAAAGCCTCTGTGGGCAGCACGGTAAGGGTTGGCAAATTTGGAGGTGTATTCGTCAATTTTTTCCTGTAATTTTTCTTCCGGATTTTCGGCCTCTGCAATTTCTCTTTTGAAAATGATTTCAGCAGCACCTTTAGCTCCCATCACAGCAATTTCAGCTGTTGGCCAAGCAAAGTTCAGGTCTGCTCCGATATGTTTGGAGTTCATTACGTCATAGGCACCGCCATAGGCTTTTCGGGTAATAACAGTCACTCTTGGAACTGTAGCTTCTGAAAAAGCATAGAGCAATTTGGCTCCATTGACAATAATCCCGTTCCATTCCTGGTCTGTACCAGGCAAGAAACCGGGGACATCTACCAGTACCAACAGGGGCACATTGAAAGAATCACAAAAACGCACAAAGCGGGCTGCTTTGATGGAAGCATCATTATCCAATACCCCTGCCATAGACTGAGGTTGGTTTCCCACAATACCTATACTTCTCCCTGCCAGTCTGGCAAATCCCACTACGATATTATCTGCAAAATTCTTGTGGACTTCCATAAAGGAATCTTCATCTACAATACCTTCAACAACCTCCCTGATGTCATATGGGTGGTTGGGATTATCGGGAACAATCTTGTCCAGTTTTGGTTTGGATTCATCGTTTTTTATCTCATATTCATACACAGGAGCCTCATCCTCGCAATTCTGAGGGATGTAACTCAGCAATTGTTTGATGTGGTTGATACAATCCAGTTCATTGGCACAGGCAAAATGGGTCACTCCACTCTTGGTACTGTGCGTACTGGCGCCTCCCAATTCTTCTGCAGTGACATTTTCCTGGGTCACTGTTTTCACCACATTTGGTCCTGTTACAAACATATAAGAGGTATTTTCTACCATCAAAATAAAATCAGTGATAGCAGGGGAATACACTGCACCTCCTGCACATGGCCCCATGATAGCGGAAATTTGAGGCACCACGCCAGAAGCCAGCGTATTTCTGTAAAAAATATCGGCATATCCCCCCAAAGAGACCACGCCTTCCTGAATCCTTGCACCACCTGAATCATTCAGACCGATTACAGGAGCTCCATTTTTCATGGCCATATCCATGATCTTACAGATTTTTTCTGCATGGGTTTCCGAAAGAGAACCTCCAAAAACAGTAAAGTCTTGGGAGTAAACATAAACCAATCTCCCACCTACTTCTCCATATCCTGTCACTACACCATCTCCCAGGTAATGTTCTTTATCTAAACCAAAATCTTTGGCGCGGTGCATAACGAACTTATCAATTTCCTGAAAAGTACCTTCATCCAATAACAAAT
>JAFIEI010000047.1 GCA_020832565.1 Salinarimonas sp.
TCGATCTGCTCGCCGGCCTGGACGAGCACTTCGGCGATGGTGCCGTCGCGCTCGGCATGCAGGGCGCTTTCCATCTTCATTGCTTCGATGGAGAGCAGCACGTCGCCGGCCTTCACCTTCTGGCCGGCGGCGATCGCGATGGTCGAGACGATGCCGGGCATCGGTGCGCCGATATGGGTGGGCTCGCCCGGCGTCGCCTTTCGCTTGACCTTGCCCCCGCCCGCGCCATGCGCCCGGTCGAGCACTTTCACGCGCCGGGGCTGGCCGTTGAGCTCGAAGAACACGGTGACCATGCCGTCCTCGTCGGTCTCGCCGAAGGCGAGGCAACGCACGACCAGCGTCTTGCCGCGCTCGATCTCGACGAGAACCTCTTCTTCCTGCCCCATGCCGTAGAAGAAATGCGGCGTGGGCAGGCAGGAGACCGGGCCGTATTCTTCCGAAGCGCGGGCGAAATCAGTAAAGACCTTGGGATACATCAGCCAGGAGGCGAATTCGGCATCGCTGACAGGGCGTTCGAGTTCGGCTTCGAGCCCCTTGCGGTCGGCCTCGAGATCGGCGGGTGCGAGCAGCGCGCCGGGGCGCTCGGTGCCGGGTGTCTCACCCTTGAGCGCCTTCTTCACGATCGCCTCGGGCCAGCCGCCGGGAGGCTGGCCGAGGTCACCGCGCAGCATGGCGATGACCGAATCGGGGAAGCTGATATCCTTGTCGGGATCGGCCACGTCGGCGACGGTGAGATCCTGCGCCACCATCATCAGCGCCATGTCGCCGACGACCTTCGATGACGGCGTCACCTTGACGATATCGCCAAAGAGCAGGTTCACGTCGTGATAGGCCTGCGCAACCTCGTGCCAGCGGCTCTCCAGCCCCATGGAGCGGGCCTGTTCCTTGAGATTGGTGAATTGCCCGCCGGGCATTTCGTGCAGATAGACTTCCGAGGCCGGGCCCTTCAGATCGCTCTCGAAGGCGGCATATTGGTGGCGCACCGCCTCCCAGTAGAACGAGATCCGCCGGATCCATTGCGGATCGAGGCCGGGATCGCGCTCATGGCCGCGCAGCGCCTCGACCAGCGAGCCGAGGCAGGGCTGGGAGGTGTTGCCGGAGAGCGCATCCATCGCCGCATCCACCGCATCGACGCCGCTATCGATCGCAGCCAGCACCGTCGCCGCCGCGATGCCGGACGTGTCATGCGTGTGGAAATGCAGCGGCAACTCCGTCTCTTCGCGCAGGGTTCTAAAGAGCACCCGCGCCGAGGCCGGCTTGAGCAGCCCCGCCATGTCCTTGATGGCGATGATATGCGCGCCTGCCGCTTCCAGCTCGCGGGCGAGCGCGACATAGTATTTCAGATCATATTTCGGTCGCGCCGCATCGGCGAGATCGCCGGTATAGCAGATCGCCGCCTCGCAGAGCCTGCCCTCCTCGCGCACCGCATCCATGGCGACGCGCATGTTCTCGACCCAGTTCAGGCAATCGAACACGCGGAACAGGTCGATCCCGCCCGCAGCCGCCTGCCTGACGAAATAGCGCACCACATTGTCGGGATAATTGGTGTAGCCCACCCCGTTCGAGCCGCGCAGCAGCATCTGCAGGAGGATGTTGGGCGCACCCTCGCGCACCAGCGCCAGCCGCTCCCAGGGGTCCTCGGTGAGAAAGCGCATCGCGACATCGAAGGTCGCCCCGCCCCAGCATTCGAGTGAGAACATCTCCGGCAGGGCGCGCGCATAGGTTCCGGCGATGCGGGCGATGTCATGGGTGCGCATGCGCGTGGCGAGCAGCGACTGGTGGCCGTCGCGCATGGTGGTATCGGTGAAGAGCACGCGGTTTTCCGCGCGCATCCACGCGGCGAATTTGTCGGGCCCGAGTTCGTCGAGGCGCTGCTTCGTGCCCGCGCGCGGTTCATTCGGGCAATAGGGGATGACGGGCGCCGCCACGTCCATGGCGGGCCGGGCGCGATCGCGCGTCTCGGGATGGCCGTTGACGCTGGCATCGGAGAGATAGTTCAACAACTTGGTGGCCCGGTCCTGCCGCTTGACCTGGGTGAAGAGCTCGGGCGTCTCGTCGATGAAGCGGGTCGTATAGGCGTTCGAGCGAAATTGCGGATGGCCGATCACCGCTTCGAGGAAGGTGAGATTGGTGGCCACCCCGCGGATGCGGAATTCGCGCAGGGCCCGGTCCATCCGCGCGATGGCGTCTTCCGGATTGGGCGCCCAGGCTGTGACTTTCTCGAGAAGCGGATCATAAAACCGCGTGATCACCGCGCCGGAATAGGCCGTGCCGCCGTCGAGGCGGATGCCGAAACCGGTCGCGCCGCGATAGGCGGTGATGCGCCCGTAATCGGGGATGAAATTCTGCTCGGGATCTTCCGTCGTGATGCGGCATTGCAGGGCATGGCCGTTGAGCTTGATCTCGGCCTGCGCCGGCACGCCGGATCGCGCATCGCCGATCGCATCGCCCTCGGCGATGCGGATCTGCGCCTTGACGATGTCGATCCCGGTAACCTCCTCCGTCACCGTATGCTCGACCTGGATGCGCGGATTGACCTCGATGAAGTAGAACTTACCCGAATCCGCATCCATCAGGAATTCGACGGTGCCGGCGCCGATATAATCCGTCGCATCGGCGAGTTTCAGCGCATATTGCGCGATCTCCGCGCGCTGGGCGGCGTCGAGATAGGGGGCGGGCGCGCGCTCGACGACTTTCTGGTTGCGCCGCTGGATCGAGCAGTCGCGCTCGAACAGATGCACGCGGTTGCCGTGGCTGTCGCCCAGGACCTGCACCTCGACATGACGGGCGCGCTCGATCAGCTTCTCGAGATAAACCTCGTCCTTGCCGAAAGCGGCCTTGGCCTCGCGTTTGCCCTCGATTACCTCGCGCTCGAGGCTGTCAGCGGAGCGGATCGTGCGCATGCCGCGCCCGCCGCCGCCCCAGGAGGCCTTGAGCATCACCGGATAGCCGATCGCATCGGCCATTTCGCGCACCCGCGCCATGTCGTCCGGCAAGGGCTCGGTGGCCGGGATCACGGGGACGCCGGTCTCGATGGCGAGATTGCGCGCGGCGACCTTGTTGCCGAGCGCCGTCATGGTCTGCGGCGTCGGGCCGACGAAGACGATGCCGGCATCAGCGCAGGCCTGAGCGAATTCCGGGCTCTCGGAGAGTAGCCCGTAGCCGGGATGGATCGCATCGGCGCCGGCGAGCTTCGCGACCCGGATGATCTCCTCGATGGAGAGATAGCTCTCGATCGGCCCCAGATCGCGCGGCAGATGCGGGCCACGCCCGACCTGGTAGGATTCGTCCGCCTTGAAGCGATGCAGCCCGTACTTGTCCTCTTCGGCCCAGATCGCCACGGTGCGGATGCCCATCTCGTTGGCGGCACGAAACACCCGGATGGCGATCTCCGAGCGGTTGGCGACGAGCAACTTGCGGATCGGGCCCGTATCGGTCATGACGCATCGTCCTCACGCTTGATTGCCGCGTGAGTTTATATGCGATGCAACATCGCGCAAGGGGTGATACATCGGCAGGACGTGCCGCAAGGCAAGGCGACAGCGCGTGAAGGGCGTCGTGCGCATTGAAAAACCCCCGATCCGGGTGGATCGGGGGCTTCTCGGATCATCGCATGTCCGGACGAGCCGGCATGTTCCTCACTCGCGGTCGCCGAGCAGCATGAGCAGGAACTGGAACATGTTGATGAAGTTCAGGTAGAGCGACAGCGCACCCATCACCGACGCCTTCGTGGCGGTGGCGGTGTCGAAGTTGTTGAAGAGATACATCTCCTTCAGGCGCTGCGTGTCCCAGGCGGTGAGGCCGGCGAAGATCAGGACGCCGATCACCGAGACCGCGAAGCCCAGCGCGCTGGAAGCGAGGAAGATGTTCACGATCATGGCCAGGATCAGACCGATCAGGCCCATGAACAGGAACGTCCCCATACCCGACAGGCTGCGCGTCGTGGTGTAGCCGTAGAGGCTCAGGCTGCCGAAGGCGGCGGCCGTGATGAAGAAGACCTGCACGATCGACTGGCCGGTAAAGACCAGGAAGATCGACGACAGCGAGATGCCCATCAGCGCTGCGAAGGCGAAGAACATCACCAGCGCGGTGCGCGGCTGCAGGCTCTCGATCTTGAAGGAGAAGAAGAAGATGAAGGCCAGCGGCGACAGCATCAGCACCCAGCGAAGGGGGCTGGTATAGACGGCCGCGCCGAGCGCCGTCAGCGCCAGGCTCCCATCGGGCGCCGTGGTCGTCGACAGCATATAGGTGCCCAGGGCCACCAGACCGGTGATGGCGAGGCCGAGCACCATGTTGTTGTAGACGCCAAGCATGAACGCGCGCAGGCCCTGATCGATCTCGGCCTGCGACCGCGCCCGGGTCCCGCTTGCAGCGGCGGCTTGGGCGAAACGGTTCTGATCGTTGATTTGCATCGGTGTCCTCTACAGAAGATGCCTTGTCCAGCATATGCCTTGGGAGCACCGCCTCCTCCGCAGGATCTTTGACCATCCTTTCGAGCGAGCCGACGCGTTCCCCGTTCTCGCCGGGAGCGGCGTTCCTTTTAATATGGAAAATGTCCCGCTCCGGCGCAAGGCTTTTCCGGGGACAATCAGCGTGAATCGAAGATGAAAATCGCCGCAGGCGGGCTGCGCGGCGCCATTATACGGTTTAATTGCGTAAAACCATGCCCGCCGCCTACAGATTCCGCAGATAGCTCGCCGGCTTGTGGCTCAATATTCGCCATGTCCCCAGCAATCCCAACGAAATCGTGACCACGACTGCCAGAAAAGCAGCCGCCAATGCGCCCTGCCAGGTGAAGACGAAATCGAACTGCATGATCTGCGTGACGATCACGAAGGCCCCCAGCCCGCCCGCAATCAGCCCGAAGATCGCCGTGACGAGCCCGAGCGCGCCGTATTCCAGCGCATAGGCGCCCAGAAGCCGCCCACGCGTGGCGCCGAGGGTCTTGAGCACCACCGCATCATAGAGCCGCGCCCGGTGGCCCGCCGCGAGCGCTCCGGCGAGAACCAGCACGCTGGCGGCCAGCGCCACGCCGGAGGCGCCGCGTATGGCGATCGCGAGTTGGCCGACGAGATCGTTGACGGCTTCCAGCGCATCGCGCACGCGTACGCTGGTAATGGTCGGGAAGGCCCGGCCGATATCGCGCATCAGCGCCGGCTCGCGGGCGCGATCCTCCTCCTCGTCGAAGGTCAGCGTCGCCAGATGCATGTGTGGTGCGCCGGCAAACGTGTTGGGCGAGAAGACCATGACGAAGTTGATGCCCATCGAACGCCATTCGATCTCGCGCAGATTGACAATGCGCGCGGCTATATTGCGCCCGAGCACGTTGACGACGATCTCGTCGCCGATCCCGACACCGAGCCCTTCCGCGATCTCGGCATCGAAGGAGACGAGATTCTCCGAGGGCTCCGCATCCCACCATTCGCCCTCGACGATGCGCGAGCCTTCCGGGGGCTCCTGGGCATAGGTGATGCCGCGATCGCCCTGGAGCACCCAGCTCACATCCTCACGCGCGGTGATCTCCTCTGCCGGCACCCCGCCGAGCGAGACGATGCGGCCCCGCATCATCGGGACGCGCTCGAGGGTGCCGTCAGGGGCGGCATCGCGCATGAAACCCTCGAATTCCTCCACCTCCGCCGAGGGAATATCGACGAAGAAGAAGCTCGGCGCGTTCTGCGGCAGGTTCTCGGTGAGCTGCCGGCGCATGTTGGAATCGATCAGGGCGAGGGTCACGAGCAACGTCACGCCGAGTCCCAGCGAGAGCACCAGCGAGGGCGTCAGCGCGCCGGGGCGATGGATGTTGGCGAGCGCCAGACGCGGGCCCGCGCGACGCGGACGCGGCAGCCGGCGGGCAACCGCCATCAGGCCGCTCGCGACGAGGCGCAGCAGGATGAAGGCGAGGGTGATCGCCGTGATGAAGATCGCAGCGACGCGCGGATCATAGGCCGCGCTCAGTGACAGGCCGATCAGCGTACCCGCCGCCGCGATCGCAACCGCGATATAACGCTTGCGCGGCCAGCGCCGGTCGCGGTCGATCTGGTCACGAAACAGATGCGTCACCTGGATATCATGCACCCGCCCCAGCGGCAGGATGGCGAAGGCGAGCGCGATCAGACCGCCATAGAGCGCGGCAATGCCGAGCTGGCTCCAGGCCAGGGTCGGTGCGATCGGAATCGGCAGGACGTCGCGCAGGGCGAAGGCGACGGCGAAAGGTATGGCGGCGCCGATGGCGAGGCCTGCGAGAATGCCGAGCCCGGCAATCGTCATCACCTGGGTGAGATAGATGCCCACCACCTGCCCGCCCGGCGCACCGAGGCTCTTGAGGGTGGCGATCGAATCGCGCTTGCGATCGACGAAACCGCGTACGGCATTGGCGACGCCGACACCGCCGACGATCAGCGCGGTGAGGCCGACCAGCGTCAGGAACTGGGCGAAACGCTCGATATTGCGCTGGAATTGCGGATCGGCATTGAGCCGCGTGCGCACGCGCCAGCCGGCTTCCGGCGCCGCCTGCGCGATCTCCTCCTCGACCCGCGCCAGCAGCGTGTCGTCCCCCGCCCCGCCGGGCAGCGCGATGCGATAAGTCCAGCGCACGAGGCTGCCCGGCTGGATCAGCCCGCTGTCGCGCAGGGCCGGCGTGGTCATCATCAGGCGCGGGCCGAAGCCGATCCCCTCTGCCACCTTGTCGGGCTCGGAAACGAGCGCGGCGCGAATCTCGAAACGCGCCGTGCCGATACGAACCTCGTCACCCGTCTCCAGATCGAGCCGCGAGAGCAGCACCGGATCCGCAACTGCGCCGAACACACCGTCGCGCTCCTCCAGAAGCTCCGCGACGGGTACCTGCGGCGTTGTCGTGAGCTCCCCGATCACCGGGTAATCGGGCCCGACCGCCTTGATCTCGACCAGTGCCGAGCCGTTTTCATCAGCATGCGCCATGCCGCGCAGGGTAGCGATTGTGGAGATCTCGCCATAGCCTGCGAGCAGCTCGCGCTCCGCATCCGTCGCCTCGCGCTGCAGCAGCGAATAGGCGAGATCGCCGCCCAGAATGGTGCGGCCCTCGCGCGCCATGCCCTCGGTCAGCGCGTTCGAGAGCGAAGAGACGCCGGCGATGGCGGCCACGCCGAGCGCGATACAGCCGAGGAATATCCCGAAGCCGCGCAGCCCCGAACGCATTTCGCGCATTGCAAGGCGCAGGACGAGCGGCAGGCGCATCGCGCCCCGTCCGCGCGGGGCTGCGGCGTCATCCGGCCTGGCGAGGGTCCCGTGCATCAGCGCGTCTCCCCGCTGCCCTGTGCCCGGGTATCCGCCCCGGCCTCGTCGCCCTCATCGATGCGCCCCGAGCGCAGCCGCACCATACGGTCGCAGGAACGCGCCAACGCGGTATCGTGGGTGACGAGCACCAGCGTCGCGCCGCGATCGCGCTTGATGGCAAAGAGGAGGTCGACGATCGAGCCGCCGGTGGTTTCGTCGAGATTGCCGGTGGGCTCATCGGCGACGATGATGGCGGGATCGGGCGCAATCGCCCGCGCGATCGCCACGCGCTGCTGCTCACCGCCAGAAAGCTGGGCGGGATAATGATTGAGCCGCTCACCGAGACCGACCGCGCGCAGTTCCTTTTCCGCCCGCGCAAACGCGTCGGGGCGGTCGGCGAGTTCGAGCGGCAGCGCGACATTCTCCAAAGCCGTCATGGTCGGCACCAGGTGGAAAGACTGGAAGACAATGCCGATATTCTGTCCGCGAAACCGCGCCAGCGCATCCTCGTCCATGCCGGCGAGATCCCGGCCCGCGATGGTGATGCGCCCCGAATCGGGGCGCTCCAGCCCGGCCATGACCATCAGCAGGGTCGATTTGCCCGAACCCGAGGGCCCCACGAGGCCGATCGCCTCACCTGCAGCCACATCGAGCGAAATTCCCTTGAGAATATGCACGCGCGCGGCCCCCGATCCGAGGGAGAGGTCCAGGTTTTCGAGGGCGATGGCCTTGTCCGGCATGTCCGGGGATCCAATCTTTCCGGTCAGACGTTGATGATGGCGGCGGTTGCAGCCGATAATGCGGTCCGCGACGCGCTAGTCCCGTCGCTTCATATGGGAGTTTACGTGTGATCTGCCAGTTCGGCCTTCCCGAGATTTCGTTTTTGCGTCGTTTTTGTGCATTAAGCGCGCATAAAGCCAAGTTTGCGGCCAAGTTTGCGACCAAGTTTGCGGCCACCTTTGCGGCGGCGCTTGTGATCGCCGTCGTGAGCGTCCCGCAGGCCCGCGCCGACGAACCCGTCACGCTCGTGGCTCTGGGGGATTCGCTCACTGCCGGCTACAACCTGCCCGCATCGGACGCTTTCCCCGCCCGGCTCGAAGCCGCCCTGCGCGAACGCGGCCACGATGTCACGATCGTCAATGCGGGGGTCTCCGGCGATACTGCGTCAGGCGGGCGCGACCGGGTCGACTGGTCGGTGGAGGACGGAACCGACGGTGTGATCGTCGCGCTCGGCGCCAACGACATGCTGCGCGGGCTCGATCCAGCCCGCACCCGCGCCGCGCTCGAGGACACCATCACCCGCCTGCAGGAGCGCGATATTGCCGTGCTTCTGGCCGGCATGATGGCCGGGCGCAATATGGGCCCCGATTACGCTGAGCAATTCGACGCGATCTATCCCGAGCTCGCCGAGCAGCACGGTGTCATGCTCTATCCCTTCTTCCTCGAAGGCGTGGCCGGCGAGGCCTCCCTCAATCTCGATGACGGCATCCATCCCAATCCCGACGGCATCGCGGTCATGGTGGAGCAGATGCTGCCGGTGGTGGAAGAGTTCATCGCGGAAATCAGGGCCGCGCGGAGCTGAGGCAGCGCCGGGTCGGCGCGCCGCCCTGCATCCGTATCAGGGCGCTGCCGTCTCACGGGCTGCCTCTTCGACGATCGCGATCGTCTCGTCGATGGTCGCGTCGTCATGGGCGGTGGAGACGAACCAGGCACCGCGTTCGAGCGCGCGCACGCCGCGACGCAGCAGCGCGTGGGCGAAGCGGGTATAGCCCGACCGATCCGACGCGGCGATGTCGCGATAATCCCGAGCGGGTGCATCGCGCCCGAAGGCAACGTGGAAGACGAGTGGAAAGCCCGCCACGACGGCCTGAAGACCAGCTCGATCAAGGGCTTTGCGCACGCCGTCCTGCAGGCGAAGACCGCGTGTGCAGGCAGTATTGAACAACTCCGGCGTCAGCGTGGTCTGGGTGGCCATCATCGCGGCCATCGACACGGGCTGCGCGTTGAAGGTGCCGCCATGCATCACGCCTCCCCGAGCCAGAAGATCCATCAGATCCGCCCGCCCGCAGAGGGCGGCAACGGGAAAACCGTTGGCGATCGCCTTGGCGAAGATTGCGAGATCGGGCGTCACCCCGAACAGGCTCTGCGCCCCGCGGCGATCGAGCCGGAAGCCGGTGATCACCTCATCAAAGACGAGCAATGTCCCGGTGCGCGTACAGGCTTCGCGCACGCCTTCGAGATAACCGGGTTCCGGCGCGATCGCACCCTGGTTGCACATCGCCGGCTCCATGATCACGGCGGCGATATTGCCGGCGGCGAGGCGCGCTTCGAGCGCCGCGAGATCATTCCAGCCTATGACGGCGATCTCGGCGGATTGCGCGTCGCTCTGCCCGGCACTTCCCGCAACCGGCACCGGCGCATCGGATGGCCCGGCGGCATTCAGGGCCGGTGCCGTCGACCAGAGAACATTGTCCATCCAGCCGTGATAATGCCCCTCGCATTTCAGGATCATCCGGCGTCCCGTTGCCGCGCGTGCAACGCGCAAGGCCGCCTGCATCACCTCCGATCCCGAGCATCCGAAACGCACCCGTTCGGCGCAGGGAATGCGATCGCAAAGCAGCCGGGCGGCAGCGATTTCGATTTCGGTCTGTCCGGCGAAGAGAATGCCCTTTTCCACCTGCGCGCGCGCAGCCGCGATGACCTCCGGCGGCGTATGGCCGAGGATGGTGGCGCCCATGCCGCAATAGTAATCGATCAGAGTGTTTCCGTCGGCATCGATCAGGCGTGCCCCGTCGCCATGGCTGAAGACGAGCGGCCCCTCGGCCATGCCGGTGCGAAAATGGCTGTTCACCCCGCCGGCGGTGAAGCGGGCATTCTCGTCAATGAGCCCTCTCGATCGCTCGAAGCGGCGTGGCGCAGGCTGCCCGGACTGTGCTGTCATGACCGCTTCCGTTCCTGAGGCGCACCGACGGCCATGCCGCAGCCTGCCGGTGATCGACGAAGTCGACAGCGTAGCGAGTACGCTCTGCGCTGACCATGGTGTGGCCGTGCAATTCCCGTCTGGTGCCATTGGCCTGTGCTTCGGCTGCCTTGTGCCGCAAGTGCAAGGCTGTCAATTGCCGGTATTTGTTTGTACGTTTCGCGGAATCACCGCGCCGTCAGGCCGGGCCCGGCCGGCTCCATCTCTGCACCGCATCGGGGTTCGTCAGATCATGAAACACGCCATCGAGACGCAGGACCTGGTCAAGGCCTATGGCGCCACGCGTGCCCTCGACGGGGTCAGTCTGCAGGTGCGACGCGGCGAGGTTTTCGGGCTTCTGGGGCCCAACGGTGCAGGCAAGACGACCTTCGTGCGGCTGCTCTCGACGCTGATCCGGCCGACCGGCGGGCGCGCATCGGTGCTCGGGCACGACATCGTCGCGGATGCGGGCAAGGTGCGCGCGCGAATATCGCTGACCGGGCAATTCGCGTCGGTCGACGAGGAACTGACCGGGCGCGAGAACCTGATGCTGCTCGCGCGGCTCCTAGGCCTTTCGGGCCGCGAGGCGCGGTCACGCTACGGTGAACTGCTCGATGCGTTCGATATCGCCGGGGCGGCCAACCGTCAGGTCAGCGGCTATTCGGGCGGCATGCGGCGCCGGCTCGACATCGCGGCCTCGATGATCACGCGGCCCGACCTGCTGTTCCTCGACGAGCCCACGACCGGGCTCGATCCGCGTGCGCGGGCCGATGTCTGGGCGATCACCCGGCGGCTGGCGCGCAGCGGGACGACCATTCTCCTGACCACCCAGTAT
The DNA here is from genome assembly GCA_020832565.1 of Salinarimonas sp. GTDB lineage: Bacteria > Pseudomonadota > Alphaproteobacteria > Rhizobiales > Beijerinckiaceae > Saliniramus. The sequence continues at coordinate 11,046 of JAFIEI010000047.1, forward strand.
CTGGAGGAGGCAGACCAGCTGGCCGAGCGGATCGCCGTGATCGATCACGGGCGGGTCATCGCCCAGGGCACGGCGGCGCAGCTCAAGGCGCGCATCGGCAGCGGCGTCCTGCGTCTGACGCTGCATGATCGCGACGATGCCGCGCGGGCGGGAACGATCGCCGCTGGTCTCGGGCTCGCCGCGCAGATGCAGGAGGATCCCCGCATGCTCACCATCCCGCTGCCCGATGCCGATGCGGCTTTGCCCCTTCTCGCCGCGCTGGCCGAGCAAGGCATCGCACTGGTCGATTTCGCCTATGGCCAGCCCACCCTCGATGCCGTGTTCTTCGCGCTCACCGGTCACGGCGCGCAGGGCGAGGCGCCGGTTTCGGGCCCACAGGAACCCGCAGCAGCAACGGAGGTATCGGAATGAGCCTGCGCGAATCACGCCTCGACCGGGCGCTGGGATCAGGGGCGCGCGCACCATCGGCGCCACGCCCGTTCGCCGACACGCTGGTCTTTGCCTGGCGCGCCGTGCTCAAGATCCGCCACAATCCCGAGCAGGCCTTCGATGTCGTGGTCACGCCGGTGATGTTCACGGTGATGTTCACCTATCTTTTCGGCGGCGCCCTGGTCGGTTCGACCGAGGCTTATCTGCAATTCCTCCTGCCTGGCATTCTGGTGCAGACGGTGATGTTCACCTCGATCTACACGGGTTTCACCCTCAACCAGGACATCAAGCGGGGCGTCTTCGACCGTTTCCGCGCCATGCCCATCTGGCGCCCGGCGCCGCTCGCCGGGGCCATTCTGGGCGATGTCTTGCGTTATACCGCCTCGGCGCTGCTCGTCTTCGGCGTCGGTTTCCTGATGGGATACCGGGCCGAGGGCGGGGCGGGCGCCTTCATCGTGGCGCTGATCCTGCTCAACGTCTTCGCGCTCGGGATCGGCTGGATCTTCACAGCCGTGGCGCTGATGGTGCGCACGCCGGGCACGGTGATGACCCTGTCCTGGCTTGTGCTGATGCCGGTCACCTTCGGCTCCAATATCTATGTGGCGCCCGAGACCATGCCCGGCTGGCTGCAGGCCTTCGTCGCCGTCAATCCGGTCAGCCATATCACCACCGCCCTGCGCGGCGTGCTCGACGCCGACCCCGCCCTGGCTGCGATCGGGCTCGCATTGCTCACGCCACTTGCCGTCACCGCGATTTTCGGGCCGCTATCGATGTGGCTCTATGCCCGCGAACGCGGGTGAGGCAACTCGACTTTCGCGGCGCGGGATGCGTGCTCCGGCAAACCCGTTACCGCGTTCATGAAGCGCATCCGGGCCTGACCGGGCTTTCTTCCTCATGGTAAGCTGATGCCAAAATGTGAAATGGCAGCAGAAATCGGGGAGGGAAAGCGCGTGCAGACCACGATCGATATCGGACCCGTCGCGCCAGGGCTGCGCGATCTGCTTGCCCCCGGCGGGGTACTGCGGGCGGGCACGAACCTGTCGAACTTTCTCCTCGTCACCGGCAAGACCACGGCCGGAGATCCGGTTGGCGTTTCGCCCGACATGGCACGCACATTTGCCGATCTTCTCGGCGTTAGTGTGGAATACGTCACCTATCCCTCACCCGGTCCGCTCGCAGATGCTGCAGAAGAAGGCGCCTGGGATATCGGGCTGATCGGCGCCGAGCCGCAGCGCGCAAAGTTCATCGCCTTCACCGAGCCCTATGTCGAGATCGAGGTAAGCTATCTCGTGCCGGAAGGGTCGCGCTTCGACATCCCCCAGGAGGTAGATGCGCCGGGGGTGCGGATCGCCGTGACCGGGCGCACGGCCTATGCGCTCTGGCTGGAGAACAACCTCCGCCATGCCGAACTCGTCTATGCCGCGACCTTCGACGAAACCCTCGCCCTTTTTCGCGGCGAGGGTCTCGATGCGCTGGCCGGCCTGCGCTCGCGGCTCGTCACGGATCAGCGCGCCATGCCGGGATCGCAGATCCTGCCGGGGCGTTTCATGGCCGTGCAGCAGGCGATCGGCGTGCCGATGGCGAAAGCCGAGGCGCTGCCGCTGGTGGCGCGTTTCGTCACCGCCGCGCGCGATGGCGGGCTCGTCGCGCAACTGATCGAAAAGCACGGCGTGCACGATCTGCGCGTCGCCAAGCCCGACTGAACGGCCATTCATCGATAACGGAGAAAAGGGATGCGTATCGCCATCATCGGAACGGGCGCCATGGGTTCGGTCTATGCCGGGCTTCTCGGCGATGCCGGGCTCGACGTCACCGCGATCGACACCTGGGCCGACCATATCGACGCGATCCGGCGTGACGGCCTGCGGGTCTCGGGGGCGAGCGGGGAGCGCGTCGTGCGCATCACGGCAACGACGGATGCCCGGGAGGCCGCGCCCGCCGATCTCGTGATCATCGCGACCAAGGCGAATGGCGTGCGCGCCGCAGCCGAGGCCGCGCGCGAGATCCTCAGCAAGGATGGCGTGGTGCTGACGATCCAGAACGGGCTGGGCTCCGCCGAGATCGTGGCTTCGATCATCGGCGAGGAAAAGACCATGATCGGCGTGGTCGGCGGCTTCGGCGCCTCGATCCCGCAGCCGGGTCATGTCCACCATAACGGCTGGGAGTTTGTCAGGATCGGCGAGTATCGCGGCGGCACCAGCGCGCGGATGGAGCGCATCGCCGAGATATGGCGCAGGGGCGGCTTCAAGGTGCTGCTTTTCGAGGATATCCACCAGCTCGTCTGGGAGAAGTTCATCTGCAACGTCGCCTTCAGCGGCACCTGCACGCTGACCGGCCTCACCATCGGCGAAGTGCTCGGCGATGCCGATGCCTTCTCCGTCGCCGCCGCTTGCGCGACGGAGGCGCATGCGGTCGCGCGTGCGAAGGGGATTGCAGTCGATATCGACGATCCCGTCGCCTATGTGCGCGCCTTCGGCGAGAAGATCCCGGGCGCGCGCCCTTCGATGCTGCTCGATCACATGGCGGGCAAGCGCTGCGAGATCGACGTGATCAACGGGGCCGTACCCCGCGTCGGGGCCGAGGTCGGGGTGCAGGCGCCCGTGAATACGACCCTGGTCGCGCTGATCAGGGCCCGCGAACGCGCTTTCCCGCATTGACGACAATCATAACCAGAAAAGCATCAGGGGAGCCGGCATGAGCACGCAGCAGCAGGATAACGATGCATTCGACTACGTCATCGTCGGCGCGGGAGCAGCCGGCTGCCTGCTCGCAAAGCGCCTCTCCGAGGACGGGCGCTACACGATCTGCCTGCTGGAGGCCGGGCCGCCCGACCGCAATATCAACCTCCATGTGCCGGGCGGCTTCATCAAGGCTGTGACCAATCCGAAATATGCCTGGCAGTTTTCCACTGAACCCGGTGAGGGCATCGGCGGTCGGCGCATCGCCATCCCGCAGGGGCGCACGCTCGGCGGTTCGACGGCGATCAACGGTTTCAACTACAATCGCGGCCAGCCCGCCGATTACGATACCTGGGCGCAGCAGGGCAATCGCGGCTGGGGCTATGACGACGTGCTGCCCTATTTCCGGCGCACCGAACGGCGCATGGGCGCCCATGACGCGCATTATCGCGGAGGCGAGGGCGGCCTGACGATTACCGATTGCGACTGGCAGCATCCGCTCTGCGAGGCCTTCATCGAGGCGGCGGTGTCCGAAGGGCTCCCGCGCAATCCCGATTATAATGCGCAGACGCAGAAAGGCGTCGGCTATTTCCAGCGCTGGATCCGCAACGGCTGGCGTGTGAGCGCCGCCACCGCCTTCCTGCGCCCCGCCATACGCTCGGGACGGGTGGATCTGCGCTGCAATGCGCATACCACCGCGATCACCTTCGACGGGCGGCGCGCCACGGGGATCCGCTACGCGCAGGGTCGTGGCGGAGCGGTCCGCGAGGTGCGGGCACGGCGCGAGGTGATTCTCGCCTGCGGCGGCGCGAATTCGCCGAAATTGCTGCAGCTCTCGGGCATCGGCCCCGCCGAGACGCTCGCCGGTCTCGGGATCACCCCGATCCATACGCTCGCAGGCGTCGGTGCCAATCTGCGCGATCACTACATGGTTCGTCTCGTGGCGCGGGCGAAGGGGGTCGAGACGATCAACGACATGGCGCGCGGCGTGAAGCTGTGGCGCGAGATCGCGAAATGGGCGATCGGACGCCCCAGCATTCTCGCGGTCAGCCCCTCCGTCGCCTATGGCTTTGCCAATGCCCGTGATCTCTCCCTCGAGCCCGACATCCAGCTCAATTTCACCCCGGGAAGCTACATGAAGAGCGTCACCGGCGTGCTCGACAGCTTCCCCGGCATGACGCTCGGTTCCTATCAGCTGCGCCCGGAAAGCAGCGGCTACGTGCGGGCGCGCTCGCCCGATCCGTTCGACGACCCGGTCATCCAGCCGAATTATCTGATGCATGCCGAGGATTGCGCCGTCGCCGTGGCGGGGATCAAGCTCGTGCGCCGGCTGCTCGAATCGCCGGCCTTCGCCCACTATCATGACGGCGAGGTGTCGCCGGGCGCCGACATACGCAGCGACGACGAACTGCTCGCCTTCGCCCGCGAGAACGGCAGCACGGCCTATCACCTGATCGGTGCCTGCCGGATGGGCCCGAAGGAGGATGCGACCGCCGTCGTCGATGACGGCTTGCGGGTCTACGGGATCGAAGGGCTGCGCGTGGCGGATTCCTCGATCATGCCGACCATGCCCTCGGCCAATACCTGCGCGGCCACCTACATGATCGCCGAAAAGGCGGCTGATCTGATCCTCGAGCGGCAGGCGCCGGCGAGTATCGAGATGAGACGCGCGAGCTGAGGCGCGGCGCCCGCTTCAGCCGGGGCGGCTCTCCAGGGCACGCGCTGCCGGCGCGATGGTGATGCCGTTATCCGTGAGCGTCTTGCGGATTGCCTGGCCGATGGCGAGCGCGCCGGGTGTGTCGGAATGGAAGCAGATCGATTCGAAATCGATCGCGATATCGCCGCCGCTTACCGTCGCGACCCGCCCCTCCCGGCAGGCGCGCAGGCATTTCGCCGCGATCGCGTCGGGATCAAAGCCGCCGACCTTGCGGGCAAAGACGATTGCGCCGCTGTCGTCGTAATCGCGATCGGCGAAGAATTCCCGGATCACCGGCTGGCCCGCCTCACGTGCGGCGGTGAAGGTCTCGGAGATGTGCATGCAGAAGACGATCAGATCCGGGTCACTCGCCCGCAGGGTCTCGATCAGGTGGCGCGACAGGCTCGCATTGGTCGCCGCTTCCATATAGAGCGCGCCATGCAGCTTGAGATGCTGAAGGGCGATGCCGTGGCGGCGGCCGAACTCGCGCAGCGCGCCGGTCTGGTAGAGGATGTCGTTGACGAGCTCCGCGTCGCTGCACCTGATCATCCGGCGCCCGAAACCCTGCAGGTCCTTGTAGCCGGGATGTGCGCCGAGCCCCACGCCATGCGCTTTCGCGAGCGCGACCGCCTCGTTCATCAGGTTGGGGTCGCCCGCATGGTAGCCGGTCGCGACATTGGCCGAACTGATCAGCGCCATCAGCGCGGCATCCGGCGCATCGCCATAGCGCCAATGGCCGAAGCCCTCGCCCATGTCGCAGTTGAGATCCACTGTCGTCTTCATCGCATCGACTCGCCCCGCCGATCACCAAGGGGTTCAGTGTGCGCTTCGGAGCGGGCCGCGACAAAGGTGAATCATGGCCATTTCCGCTTTTGGTTTTGCAATCCGTGCCACAACGTGCGTTCTGACGCGCTGATGCTGTGCTCCGGCTGAAGAAAATTAACGTCGGGATGGCATATCGCATCGACTGCCCGGGGGCTGAACGCCCCGTTTGCCTGCCATCGAAGGACCCGCCATGACCCTCGAACCCATCATGATCTTCGCCCTGACCATCGTCGTCGTGGCGATTCTCGTCCTCTATGCCGGTATCAAGACCGTGCCACAGGGCGAGGAATGGACCGTTGAGCGCTTCGGGCGCTACACCCGTACGCTTCAGTCAGGCCTGTGCCTGATCGTGCCGTTCATCGACCGGATCGGGCGCCGCCTGAGCGTCATGGAGCAGGTGCTCGACGTTCCCGCCCAGACCGTGATCACCAAGGACAATGCCGCCGTGATCGCAGACGGCGTGGTCTTCTTCCGGGTGCAGGATACGGCGCGCGCGGCCTATCAGGTGCAGAACCTGCACGATGCCATCGTCAATCTCACCACCACCAATCTGCGTTCGGTGATCGGTTCGATGGATCTCGACGACACGCTCTCCAAGCGCGCGGAGATCAACGAGATCCTGATGGCGATTATCGACGAGGCCACCAATCCATGGGGCGTCAAGATCATGCGCATCGAGATCCGCGATCTGCGCATGTCGGAAGACCTCCAGGCCGCGATGAACCTGCAGATGACCGCAGAGCGCCGGCGTCGCGCCTCGGTCACCGAAGCCAATGGTCTGCGCGAGGCGGAGATCCTCAAGGCCCAGGGTGAGCGCGAGGCCGAGATCCTGCGCGCGCAAGGCCTGCGTGAAGCCGCCTTCCTCGAGGCCGAAGCCCGCGAGCGCGCGGCGGAAGCCGATGCCAAGGCGACCCAGATGGTCTCGAAAGCCATCGCCGAGGGCGACATCCAGGCGATCCAGTTCTTCCTCGGCCAGAAATATGTCGAGGCGCTCGGCCAGATCGGCTCGGCAGATAATTCCAAGCTGGTGCTGATGCCGCTCGAAGCCGGAGGCATTACCGGGGCGGTGGCCGGGATCGGCGAATTGCTCAAGACCGTCGGCAATCCGCAAAAGCCGTGAGAGAATAGGCAAGTCACCCCGGCGATCGGAAGCCGCCGGGGTCGAAGATGAGGATCGCGAGACCGATGGAAGCTTTGTTCGATTCGCCCTGGATCTGGATTATCGCAGGCGCCGTGATTGCCGGCCTGGAGATCCTCGTGCCGGGGGTATTCTTGCTCTGGATCGGCTTCGGTGCCCTCGCCGTCGGCCTCATCCTCGCGCTCGCTCCCGATCTGCCGCTCGCCTGGCAGATGCTGATCTTCGCCGTGGCCATGCTCTCCTCGCTCGGCCTCGGCTTCGTCATCCAGCGCCGCAGCAAGCGCGACGGCGCGCCGATGCTCAATCAGGACCTGCAGGCGATGATCGGGCGTCGCTATGTTGCGATCGGCGATTTCGAGGCCGGGCGCGGGCGCATCCGCGTCGCCGATACCAGCTTCGCCGTGGTCAGCGATGACCCCGTCAAGGAAGGCGAACTCGTCGAAGTCACCGCCATCGACGGCGCCAGACCTCGCGTCAGCCGCGTGGCGGGGTGAAGCGGGAGGGCGCACGCGCCCCCGGCCCATCCGGTCATCGCGTCGATGAACGTCATGCGGGCTTGGCGCATGGCCGGGGGGCGGTCACCATGGTGCATCGAAAAGATCACGCCCGCCGCCCGGAATCGCGCGAGTATCGCGCAGGCGGCGCCGGAAAGGGAATGCCCATGGCCCATCAGCTCGGCTCCGCGCTCAGCCTGCGCGACGTCACCATGAAGAACCGCATCGCAATTTCGCCGATGTGCCAGTATTCCGCCATCGACGGTGTGGTCGGTGATTACCATTTCGCCCATCTCGCCCGCTTCGCCCTCGGCGGTGCCGGGCTCGTCATGGTGGAGGCCACGGCGGTGACGGCGCAGGGGCGCATTACCCATGGCTGCCCCGGCCTGTGGGAGGATGCGCAGATCGCGCCGATGGCGCGGATCGCCGCGTTCATCAAGGCGCAGGGCTCCGTTCCCGCGATCCAGCTCGGCCATGCCGGGCGCAAGGGCAGCATGCAGCGCCCCTGGTACGGAAACGGCGCGCTGACCGAGGAAGATTTCGCCCGCGGCGATCACCCCTGGGAGATCATTGCGCCGAGCGCCATTCCCATGGAGGAGGGCTGGCTGACGCCGCGCGCCATGGAGCAGGCGGACATGGATGCGCTGATCGCGGCCTGGTGCGCGGCGGCGCAGCGGGCGCGCGAGGCCGGGTTCGACGCGATCGAACTGCACGCGGCGCACGGTTATCTCCTGCATTCCTTCCTCTCGCCGCTCTCCAACCGCCGCAACGATTCCTATGGTGGCGATCTCGCCGGGCGGGCGCGCTTCCCGCTCGCCGTGGCACGCGCCCTGCGCGAAACCTGGCCTTCGCATCTGCCGATGTTCGCGCGGCTGTCCTGCGTCGACGGGATCGAGGGCGGGCTCGAAATAGGCGATACGATCTGGCTGGCCGGCCAGCTCAAGGAGATCGGCATCGACGTGATCGACTGCTCCTCCGGCGGGCTCGCGGGCTCGGCCACCGCCGCGCGGGTCAAGCGCGGACCGGGCTTCCAGGTGCCCTTCGCCGAGACCTTGCGCCGCGAGGCGGATATTCCGACCATGGCGGTGGGGCTGATCACCGAGGCGGCCCAGGCCGAGGCGATCCTCGCAGCCGGCCAGGCCGATATCATCGCCATCGGGCGCGAGGCCCTGGCCAATCCGAACTGGCCGCTCCAGGCGCTCTCCGAGCTCGACGCCATGGCGCCGGAGAGCTACCGGAACTGGCCCGAGCAATCCGGCTGGTGGCTGGAGCGGCGCCGGCGCGCCATGATCGAGAGCGCGCAGTAAGCCGCTTTCCGATTCTATTTGCCCGCATCCTTCTTCAGCCAGCGGAACAATTCGTCGACGCGTGCGGCCTTGAGCGCATCACCGTCGCGGTTCGACCAGTCATAGATGCCTTTCTTGTTGGCGAAACCGCGCGCACCGCTCTCCACCAGCTGCGTGACTTCGGGTGCGGGATTCGGCGATGCATCGAGATGCGGCAGCAGCGAGACGGCGAAGGCGTGCAGCGTATCGAGCCCGCCCAGTTCCGCCGATTCGATCGGGCCGGTAATGCCGAGCCGGCGCCCGAGCGTCTGGCGCACGACGGTATCGATGGCCTCCGCCGAGGCGACCCCCTCCGCCCACATCGCCCAGGCCTCGCGCAGGATGGCGAACTGGATGCGGTTCCCGATCATGCCGGGCGTCTCGCGCTGCATCAGCACGGGCTCCTTGCCGACTTCGCGCAACAGCGCCATCGTGCGCTCGGTCGCCGCTTCCGCCGTGGCCGGCGAGGGGCAGACCTCGACCACCGGGATCAGCGTTGCGGGGAACCAGAAATGCGCCGCGAGCACGCGTTCGGGATGCTTGACCTTCGTCGTCAGCGTCGAGGCCGGCTGGCCGCTGGAGGAGGCGAGTACCACGTCGGGCGGACAGACCTCGTCGAGACGGGCAAACAGCTCGGTCTTGATGGCGAGATCCTCCGTCACGGCCTCCATGACGAAATCGCAGGACGCCGCGTCGGCGGGGTCGGCCGATGAGGAGACGCGCCCGCGTGCGGCGCGTGCCGCATCCTGCGAGATCAACCCGCGTGCGGCGAATTCGTCGATCTGCTTGCCGACCACTTCAAGCGCCGCTTGCGCGCGTCCCGCATCGCGCCCGATCATGGTGACGGTTTTGCCGGCCATGGCGAAGACGGCGGAGATGCCGGTCCCCATCAATCCGTTGCCGAGTACAGCGACCGCTTCGATTGTCTGGCGCATGAACATTCCTCCCCTGATTGAATACTTTATCCCGCCCGGCAGATGCCGGAATTGACGCTAAGTTAGCTTCGCCTTACGGTTGCGTAAACGCGTAGTTTCGCGGATTTTGCGACAAGTCGGGGACAGGATGAGCGATCAGGTAACGCAGGATTTCCGTTTCGCCCCCTGGTGGTGGGAAGCGGCACCGCCGCCTGAATCCCGTACGGATGCGCCTTCGGGCGCCTACGACCATGTCGTCATCGGCAGCGGCTTCACCGGCGTCAGCGCTGCTCTTCATCTCGCGCGCGGCGGACGCAGCGTCGCACTCCTCGATTCCGAACGGCTGGGCGCGGGCGCTTCGCGCCGCAATGCCGGCTTCATCGGGCGGGTGATGAAAAAGAGCTTCGGCGAAATCGCCGACGCCAAGGACGAGGCCTATGCCCGCAAGACCTATGAAGAGCTTCACACCGCCTATGAGGGTATCTTCGATCTGGCCGCTCACGAGAAGATCGCATGTCATGCCACGCGTTGCGGGCGCTTCATCGGCGCCACGGCGCCGGGGCACCGGGCTTATATCGATGCCGACCTCGCCCGGCTGAAGGCGGCTCTGGGGCATGATTTCGAAACGCTGCGCCCCGAGCGCCAGCGCGAGGCGATCGGCAGCGATCATTATCACGGCGGTGTGGTGATCCGCGATAGCGGTTCCATCCATCCCGGTCTTTTGCACCAGGGGCTGCTCGATCGCGCCATCGAGGCCGGCGTCGCGGCTTTCGGCGAGACGCGGGTGACGGAGTTGCATGAGGAGGCGGAGCGTGTGCGGGTGGTGACGCCAAAGGGCGAGATCACGGCACGCGAGGTGGTGCTGGCGACGAACGGCTACACCCAGCATCCCGGCTGGTACAAGCGCCGCCTCGTGCCCTTCCGCGCCTTCATGGCAACGACCGAGCCGCTCGATCCCGCGCTTCTCGACGCGCTGATCCCGCACGGGCGCACCATCATCGATTCGAATACGAATATCGATTTCTTCCGCCGCGCCCCGGATGCGCCGCGCCTGATCTTCGGCGGCGCGACGGCGGAAAAGCTCGCCGACGAGGCCGCCATCGCCGCGCGGATGCGCAGGATCATGCTGAAAGTGTTCCCGCAGCTCTCGGATATCCGCCTGTCGCATGTCTGGGACGGCTATTGCGCCGGCACCTTCGACATGAAGCCGCATGTCGGGCGGCGCGGGCGGCTGCATTACGCGCTGGGCTACAATTTCGCCGGCGTCGCGCTTGGTTGCCGCTTCGGCAAGCGCATCGCCGACCGCATCCTCGGCGAGGAACTCGCCCCCAGTGTCTTCGACGGCAGCGGATTCCCGACCATGCCGCTCTATACCGGGCATCCATGGTTCATCGGCGCGGCGATGCGCTATTTCGCCTGGCGCGATGCCGGGCTCGCGAAGCGCTGGGAGAAGGCGGCGCAAAGGCAAGCGCGCAGCGCCGCCTGAGTCCCCCGGCGCTTACGCCGCCCTTTCGCTGCGCCAGGCCGGGAACGGATCGGGCAGTGCGCGCCAGGCATCGGCGTCGAATTCCTGCGCGAGCGACGAGCCGAGGAGGCAGGCATCGAGCTCGGCGCGGATTGCCGCCTCGTCCATGCCGATGCCGATGAAGACGAGCTCCTGCCGGCGGTCACCCCAGACCTTCGACCAGAGCCGGTTCATCAGCTTGCGCCATTCCTCGTGATCGGGCCAGCGGCTCTTGGGTATGGCGCTCCACCAGAAGCCCATGGCCGAGACCTTGCAAACGGCGCCAGCGATCGACAATTCGCCCACCCAGTCCGGGCGCGTCGCCAGCCAGAAATGGCCCTTGGCGCGCACAAGTCCGGGAAAGGAGCGGTTGACGAAGGCGTTGAACTTCTCCGGATGGAAGGGCCGGCGGGCGCGGTAGACGAAGCTCGCGACGCCGTATTCCTCGGTCTCAGGCACATGCTCGGCATGGCCGTAGAGCTCCTTGAACCAGAGGGGATGTGCCTGCGCCTTCTCGAAATCGAAGCGCCCGGTATCGAGCACCTCCGCCATCGGCACGCGGGCGAAATCGGCCTCGATCAGCTTCGCATCCGGGTTGAGCGCGATGATGATCTTCTTCGCCAGATCGCGCTGCTCGGGGGTCGCGTCGGAGACCTTGTTGAGCACGATCGTATCGGCGAACTCGATCTGGTCGACGAGAAGGTCGACCAGCGTGCGGTCATCTTCGTCGCCTGCCGTCTCGCCGCGATCGCGCAGGAAATCGCTCGAGCCGTAATCGCGCAGGAGATTGATGCAATCGACCACGGTGACCATGGTGTCGAGCCGCGCCACGTCGGAGAGGCTCTCGTCATTCTCGTCGCGGAAATCGAATGTCGCGGCCACGGGCAAAGGCTCGGCGATGCCGGTGCCCTCGATCAGGAGATAATCGTATTTGCCGGCAGCGGCGAGGCGCTTGACCTCGGCGAGCAGATCGTCGCGCAGGGTGCAGCAGATGCAGCCATTGGTCATTTCGACGAGCTTTTCCTCAGTGCGCGAGAGATCCGCGCCGCCCTCGCGCACCAGATCGGCATCGATATTGACCTCGCTCATGTCGTTGACGATCACCGCCACGCGCCGCCCCTCGCGGTTGTTGAGCACATGGTTGAGCAGCGTCGTCTTGCCGGCGCCGAGAAAGCCGGAAAGGACGGTGACGGGCAGGCGGCGATCGGGGTTCATGCACTAACTCCGCAAGGCGAGAGGAATTCCAAGCGAACATGTAACATTATAACGTTGGGTGTTTGTCAAGCCCGATCATGACACTGCCGTCGCGCTTGACCGCCCGCGCCAAAGCCGCGACTTCTATACTGGCTTTATTCTCGGCGAATCAGGACAGCGCGTGAGCGACACCATCCGCATTCTCGGCCTCGATCCCGGCCTGCGTAACACCGGCTGGGGCATGATCGCCTCGACCGGGACGCAGCTTTCCTATATCGCCTCGGGGGTCGTCACCTCCGACGGCAAGGATGATCTCGCGAGCCGGCTTAAATCGCTGCATGACGGGATCTGGGAGATCGTGCGCGCGTATGCCCCTGACGAGGTCTCCGTCGAGGAGACTTTCGTCAATAAAGACGCGCAGGCCACCCTCAAGCTCGGCCATGCCCGCGCGATGTCGCTGCTGGTGCCCGCGCTCGCCGGCCTGCCGGTGGCGGAATACGGGGCCAACCAGGTCAAGAAAACCGTGGTCGGCGTCGGACATGCGGACAAGAAGCAGGTCCAGGCCATGGTGCGCATTCTGCTGCCGAAATCGACGCCGCCCACCGCCGATGCGGCGGATGCGCTCGCCATCGCCATCGCCCATGCGCATCAGCGCAAGGCGCGCAATCTCGCCGCCGACATGGCGCGCCGCCCCGCCACGGGCACTGCCGGAGCCTGACGCCGCATGATCGGAAAGCTGAAAGGTGTCATCGATGCGATCGGGGAGGATCACCTCGTGCTCGACGTGCATGGTGTGGGCTATCTGGTGCATTGCTCCAGCCGCACCCTGCAGCGGCTCCCGGGCGCCGGTGAGGCGGCGGTGCTCGCCATCGAGACCCATGTGCGCGAGGATATGATCCGCCTCTACGGCTTTCGCAGCGAGGCCGAGAGCGAGTGGTTCCGCCTACTCCAGAGCGTTCAGGGGGTGGGCGCGAAGGTGGCGCTCGGCATCCTCGCGGTGCTGGAACCGGGCGAAGTCGCGCAGGCCGTCGCGAGCGGTGACAAGGCGGCGATCGCGCGCGGGCCGGGGGTGGGCCCCAAGCTCGCCGCGCGCATCATCTCCGAACTCAAGGACAAGGCACCCGCCTTCACGCCGATCGATCCGGGCCTGGCGCGGGTCGCGGATGCGGGTTCGGGCGGTGATGCCGCGCCCTCCGCCGTGGCGGATGCCGTCTCCGCATTGGTCAATCTCGGCTATCCCCAGATGCAGGCCTCGGCTGCCGTGGCTGCGGCGATGAAGAGCGCCGGCGAGGATGCCACGACGCAGGCGCTGATCCGGCTCGGCCTGCGCGAACTCGCGCGCTGAGCGGGATTTCAGGCGTTCGTTTTGGGATTGCGCAGCACGACGAGATTGCCCAGAAGCGCAAGTGCTGCGCCGAAGGCGGCGATCCAGGTCCAGCTATAGCCTTCGAAGATTGTCGAGACCGAGAGCGCCGCGACGGGAAACATTACCGTTGCATAGCCGGCGCGCCCCGGCCCGATCCGGCGCAAGAGGCCGATATAGGACGCAAAGGCCACCACCGAGGAGATCACCGCGAGGAAGACGAGCGAGCCGAGATAGCGCAGGTTCGGCTCGATGATGAATTCATGGCCGCGCGCGAGGTTGAGACCGAAGAGAAACACGACCGAATAGGTCATGCTCCAGGTGATCGCCGGGACCAGCCCGACACCCCGGCTGCCGACCATGCCGGAGACGATATTGCCGGTGGAGAAGCTCAACGTGCCGATGAGGCAGAAGACGAGCCCCGTCGCAGCCGCGACGGAAAAGCCCGATCCCGCGATCTCCGGCCAGTACAAAGCGGCAACGCCGACGATGCCGAGGACACCTCCCAGGGCCACGCGCGGCGCGATCGGCTGGCGCAGGAACAGCGCCGCCATCAGCGGATTGCTGATCGCCGCCAGCGAGAACGCCACCGCGAGCAGGCCGGAGGGGATCGTCATCCCGCCATAGTAGTACATGATGAAATTGAACGAGAACATGGTCACGCCGACCACGGCGAAGGCTGCATGCATCCGCAGCGGAAAGACGATCTGCTGGCGCGTCGTCAGCACCCAGATCCACATCACCACGCCCGCGATCAGAAATCGCCACAGGATGGATACCTCCGGCGCGACCACGCCGAGTTGCATGCGCAGGCCGATCCAGCTGAACCCCCAGGCGCCGACGACGGCGGCATAGAGCCCCAGAGCCGTGGCGTCGAAGGGGCGCAGATGCGCCGGCAGATCAGCCGGATTGCGGGCCGCGTCGGGAACGCTCTCGTTCATGTCGGCACGCTGCAGCGCCGACAGGCGGGCCCGGTCATGATGCGCGCATCACTCAATCGCGCCCCTCCCGCAGATAGCGCACGATGCCCGAGAAATCGACGCCGTCGTTTCCGGATTGGGCGAAGCGCTCATAGATGGCGCGGGCATGCTCGCCGAGCGGGGTCGTCGCGCCGTTGGCCTGCGACGCCTCCTGCGCGAGGGCGAGATCCTTCACCATCAGTTCTGCCGCGAAGCCCGGCTTGTATTCGTTGTTGGCCGGGCTCGTCGGCACCGGACCGGGAACCGGGCAATAGGTGGTCAGCGACCAGCACTGGCCCGAGGAGGTGGAGGCGACGTCGAACAGGGCCTGATGCGACAGGCCGAGCTTCTCCGCGAGGACGAAGGCCTCGGCCACGCCGATCATGGAAATGCCGAGGATCATGTTGTTGCAGATCTTGGCCGCCTGGCCGGCTCCGGCCTCACCACAATGCACCGCCTTGCGCCCCATCTGCAGAAGGATCGGCTCGGCCTTTGCAAAGGCCTCCGCCGCGCCGCCCGCCATGAATGTCAGCGTGGCGCCCTGTGCCCCGCCGACACCGCCGGAGACCGGGGCATCGAGGGAGAGACAGCCCTTCTCGGCGGCCAGCGCATGCGCCTTGCGCGCGCTGTCTACATCGATGGTGGAGCAATCGATGACGAGCGCGCCCGCCTGCATCGCAGGCAGGATCTCGGCGAAGACGCTCGTCACGTGCTTGCCTGCGGGCAGCATGGTGACCACCACCTGCGCATCGGCGACCGCTGCAGGCGCATCGGCGGCAATGGCGACCCCGTTGGCGCGCGCGGCTTCGCAGGAGGCGGCCGACAGGTCGAAACCCGTGACCCGATGCCCGGCCTTTACCAGATTGGCCGCCATCGGGCCGCCCATATTGCCCAGACCGATGAAACCGATATTCGTCATGGTCATCCTCCCTCACCCTTGGTGCTTGTTTTTTCCCTTTGCCTCGGCGATCGCGCCGCCGATCAGCATGAAACCGTAAAACCATAGCATCCACGAGCCGTACACCTTGTCGAGGGCCGGATCGAGTGCGGGAAAGAAAACCTGAAAGTGCGAACCCACCGCCGCCATCACCAGCAAGCCGGGTATCGCGACGAACGCAGCCGTACGTAGCCCGCCGAGCGGCGCGAGCCGATGCAGGCGCGCAAGCAGGAGGCCGATGACGAGCCCGGCGAGGGCGCCCACGGTAAAGTTGATCTGGAAGGGCCGCCGCCCGTCGAGGAAGAAGAGCGGGCCGAGCCAGAGAAAGATCGCAAAGAGAAGGACCGTGAGCGCGAGGCCTGCTGCGATGGCGATGAGAACGGGGCGGAGCATCGTCTTGTCGAATTCCTGACAGCTGATCGCATGGAGACAATTCCGGCACGACACTGCCCGCCGGGGCAGTTGCGGGCAAGAGGTCGCGAGTGGTCCCATTCACGATCCGCCCGAAACCTGCAGCCACAATGGCCTTGCGCGATTTCGGTTGCCGATTGTGCTCGACAAGAGGCCCACATTGGGTTATGGCCCACGCCTTAACTCAAAACAGGATGCCGAAATCCCGTATGCCGTGAGATCGCGGCCATACAACGGCTGGAGCAAAAAGCGCCATGAACATCATCGAACAGCTCGAGAAAGAGCAGATCGAAAAGCTGGGCAAGGAATTCCCCGATTTCGACGCCGGCGATACGGTCATCGTCAATGTCCGCGTCCGCGAAGGCGAGCGCACCCGCGTGCAGGCCTATGAAGGCGTGTGCATCGCGCGCAACGGTGGCGGGATCAACCAGAGCTTCACGGTTCGCAAGATTTCCTACGGCGAGGGCGTCGAGCGCGTCTTCCCGCTTTATTCGCCGGTGATCGAGTCGATCAAGCTGGTCCGCCGCGGCAAGGTCCGTCGTGCGAAGCTGTATTACCTGCGCGACCGTCGCGGCAAGTCCGCCCGTATCGCCGAGCGTGTCGACCGCAACCGCGTATCGCGCAAGGATCGTATCGCCGCCGAGAAGGCCGCTGCCGCCGCTGCTGCGGACAGCACGCCTGCGGCCGAGTGACGGGATGGTCATCGCGCCGGAGCTGATTCCGGGCGCGATTGCGACCCCATGATATTCAGGCGCGGCTTCCGGTGAGGCCGCGCTTTTTCGTTCCGGGAGAGCTCGGCAAAGGCACCGTATCGGCGTTACTGCAAGCCCCGGCGCTTGCGATGCCATGCTTTCGCCCTTGATCCGCGCAAAACTGAACGATTAAAAGGATCACCACGGATTTGAGCCGAGGCGCGCAGGCCGTTTCGAAGCCGCCGCCGGCAGGATGAGGAGAAGCCGAGGATGACGAAGCCCCGCACCATGTACGACAAGATCTGGGACGATCACGTCGTCGAGACCCAGCCCGACGGGACCTGCCTCATCTATATCGACCGCCATCTCGTGCACGAGGTGACGAGCCCGCAAGCCTTCGAAGGGCTGCGCAATGCCGGTCGCAAGGTCCGCGCGCCGATGCGCACCCTCGCCGTGGTCGATCACAACGTTCCCACCACCGATCGTTCCGTCGGCATCGCCGATCCCGAGAGCCGCATCCAGGTCGAGACGCTGGCAAAGAACGCGGCTGATTTCGGTCTCGAATATTATGATGAGCGCGACGCGCGCCAGGGCATCGTGCATGTGGTCGGGCCCGAACAGGGCTTCACCCTGCCCGGCACCACCATCGTATGCGGCGACAGCCACACCTCCACGCATGGCGCCTTCGGTGCGCTCGCCCAGGGCATCGGCACCTCGGAGGTCGAGCACGTGCTCGCCACCCAGACGCTGATCCAGAGCAAGGCGAAGAACATGCGCGTCATCGTCGACGGCAAATTGCCGAACGGCGTCGGCGCCAAGGACATCATCCTCGCCATCATCGGCGAGATCGGCACTGCCGGCGGTACCGGCCATGTCATCGAATATGCCGGCGAAGCGATCCGGCAGCTGTCGATGGAAGGCCGCATGACGATCTGCAACATGTCGATCGAAGGCGGCGCCCGCGCCGGCCTGATCGCGCCCGACGAAAAGACCTATGCCTATCTCAAGGATCGCCCCAAGGCGCCCAAGGGCGCGGCCTGGGATCAGGCGGTTGCCTATTGGGAGAGCCTGAAGACGGATGACGGCGCCGTCTTCGACAAGGAAATCCGCCTCGATGCGGCCAATCTGCCGCCGATCGTGAGTTGGGGGACGAGCCCCGAGGACGTGATCTCCGTCACCGGCGAAGTGCCGAACCCGGATGATATTCCCGATCCCAACAAGCGCCGCTCGAAATGGCGTGCGCTCGAATACATGGACCTGAAGCCGGGCACGAAGATCACCGACATCAAGCTCGACCGCGTTTTCATCGGGTCGTGCACCAATGCCCGGATCGAGGATCTGCGCGCTGCTGCCGCCATCATCGCGGGCCAGAAGGTCGCCGATCACGTCCAGGCCATGGTCGTGCCGGGTTCTGGTCTGGTGAAGCTGCAGGCCGAGGCCGAGGGGCTCGACAAGGTCTTCCTCGAGGCCGGCTTCGAGTGGCGCGAGCCCGGTTGCTCGATGTGCCTCGCCATGAACGCAGACCGGCTCGAGGCCGGCGAGCGCTGCGCTTCCACCTCGAACCGCAATTTCGAGGGCCGCCAGGGCTTCAAGGGCCGCACCCATCTGGTCTCGCCCTCGATGGCGGCTGCGGCTGCGATCGCCGGTCATTTCGTCGATATCCGCGAGCTGGAGACGGCGGCGCCCGCCATGGCGTGACCGTTTGCGGGCGGGCTCGCCGGGCTGGCTGCCGGGCTGGCTGCCAGGCGGACATCGTGATCATCATGAACGCGCGGGAAATTGCATCCCGCGCGTTTTCTTTTGCCGGGTCTCGCGCCGCCGCGAAGACCCCGCCGGAAAGTCGGCCTTGCGCGACAGCTGAACCTCGTTACCCTGCAAAGCGATAGTCAGATTGCCGCAGCGTGACGAAAGCCCTGCGGAGCCTAAAACGATGGAGGGAGAACAACATGGCCGGATCAGTTTGCAAGCCTGCGCACAGCCCGTTGCCGCTCAGGCTCGGCGCATCACTCGCCGCCGCCGGATTCGCCCTTGCACTTGCAGTGGCGCCCGCACAGGCGACGGAAGAAGGCGATATTGAGCGCGGGGAAGCTGCCTATGAGGCCAGTTGCGCCTCCTGCCACGCGAATGCTGCGCGCATTACAGCCCGCGTCGAAGGGGCCGACGATGCGGAGAAGACCGAAGCGCTCGAAGCCTTCCTGCCCGATCACTATGCGGAAGACGACCAGGAGCGCGCCGATATCATCGCCTATATGCTGAGCCTGTGAGGCCGGCCGAGTGCCGCTGCGCCGCGCTGGCGGCGCGGCGGCGCAACCCCTGAATTCTACCAATTCCGGATTGCAAGTCCGTAACCCTGCGGCTAAACACGTATCTACGGCTCGCTGCCCGAAAGCACCGCCCCGGCGCTTGCGGGCGCCGCCGCGTGTGGTCAGTTTCGGGCGGGTCTGGT
>JAFIEI010000107.1 GCA_020832565.1 Salinarimonas sp.
GGGATCGAACCGACGACATTCAGCTTGGGAAGCTGACGTTCTACCACTGAACTACGCCCGCCTTGGGCTACTCATAGCGCCGGGGGAGGGGGCCGCGCAAGCGGTTTTCGCGCCTCGGAGCATGCGCCGCGCAGCCTTCATTCGGCGAGAACGAAACGTCGCGTGCGCCGGTCATACAATGTGAGCGCGCCGGTCATGATGTCGAAATGGGCGCCGTGCAGGGTCAGGCGCCCTGCCTCTACTGCGGCATCAATGCATGGATAGCTGCGCAGGTTCGCCAGGCTGGTCGCCACCGAGGCCTGTTCGAGGCGCGTGGAATAGTCGGGCTGTCTGCGCGCCGACTCGGGCATTCCCGCTTCCGTTTCGGCAAGGCCGGCGATCCAGCGACCGGTATAATTCTGCTGCGAAAGTGGCGCGGCGCGCCGGGAGAAGGCCGCGATTCCCCCGCAGCCGGCATGGCCGAGGACGACGATATGCTTCACCGCCAGCCCCAGCACCGCATATTCGAGCGCGGCCGCGACACTGGCATCGCCCATGGCCGAATCGCTGCGCGGCACCAGATTGGCGATGTTGCGGCAGACGAACAGCTCGCCGGGATCGGCATCGAATACGGTCTCCGGTGCGACCCGCGAATCGCAGCAGCCGATCACCATGGTCTCGGGATGTTGCTCGCGAGCCTGCGCGGCAAAGCGCACGCGCTGCGGACCGCGCGCCTTTCGGCGATAGGCGCCGTACCCCTCCATCAGACGTTGCGGCAGCATGGCATCTCCGCTGTTTCCTGAAGCGCTCGCCATGCCTCCCTCCCCAGCGTGGAGGAACTGAGGGTGGAGAGAGTGGTTCGCCTCATGCTCCCACGCCTGATGCTCCCACGTAGGAGATTTTGCACGCGGGTCACCCCACCCTTGATCCCTCCCCTGAGGGGGGGGAAAGTGCGGCCTTTACGAAGCGCTCGCCCGGCCTCCCTCCCCAGCGGGGAGGGATCGAGGGTGGGGAGAAACGCTCGCCTCATTGTTCGTCTCCGCCGATCTCTCCATCCGTGGAGAGAATGATCCCGTTCTCGTGCACGTCGTCGCGCAGGGTATCATACGACCCTGTGTCGTGCTTGCATGTATTGCACATCAAAAATATGCAAAATACAAGCGCGCCATTGGTCGAAGCTGCGGCGCACAATGCCGGCAGTGCTGATCGCCTCAGGCAGCGTGCAGCACGCGCCCGTCATGAGCGGTGATGGTGACGCTGCGGATATCGCCAGCGGTGACCGGGGCGGCGAAACGCACCGGTGTGAAGCCTTCGGTGCGCCCGGTATCGGCGGTTTCGGTCAGGACATTGCGCCGTTGTCCGATCTCGGCTTCGAGATGGCGCAGGAGCGCTTCCTCGCCCTTTGCCCGCAGCCTTGCGGCGCGCTCCTTTACGAGCTTGCGATCGACCTGTGGCATGCGCGCGGCCGGTGTGCCGGGGCGGGGCGAGAAGGGGAAGACGTGCAGATGCGTGAGCCCGCACTCATCGACGAGCGCGAGTGAATTTGCAAACATCGCCTCGGTCTCGGTGGGGAAGCCGGCGATGATGTCGGCGCCGAAGACGAGATCGGGGCGCAGCCGGCGGGCCTCCTCGCAGAAACGGATCGCGTCGTCGCGCAGATGCCGGCGCTTCATGCGCTTGAGGATCATGTCGTCGCCGGCCTGGAGCGAGAGATGCAGATGCGGCATCAACCGCTCCTCCTCGGCCAGCGCGCGCATCAGATCGTCATCCGCCTCAACGGAATCGATCGAGGAGATGCGCAGCCGCTCCAGCTCCGGCACATGCCGCAGGATGGTGCGCACGAGGGTGCCGAAGCGCGGCTCGCCCGGGAGATCCTTGCCGTAGCTCGTCATGTCGACCCCGGTGAGCACGGCCTCGCGGGTCCCGCTCTCGACCAGGGTGCGGATCTGTTCGACGACGACACCCAT
This sequence comes from Salinarimonas sp., assembly GCA_020832565.1. Classification (GTDB taxonomy): domain Bacteria; phylum Pseudomonadota; class Alphaproteobacteria; order Rhizobiales; family Beijerinckiaceae; genus Saliniramus. Next base: position 1,947 of record JAFIEI010000107.1, read on the forward strand.
CGGCACCGAGCGCGAATTGCCGCGTCCATAGGGGATGATGCAGAAGGTGCAGCGGTGGTCGCAGCCGTTCTGGACCTGCACGAAGGCGCGGGTGCGCCCCTTCATCCCGTCGATCAGATGCGAGGCGGTCTCGCGTACGGCCATGATGTCGTCGACGATGACCTTCTCGCTCTGGCCAATGCCGAAGGCCTGCAGCTTCTGCCAGGTCCGGGGCTGCATCTTTTCGTGATTGCCCACGACCTGCGCCACTTCAGGCATGGCGGCGAAGGTTTCGGGCTCGACCTGCGCGGCGCAGCCGGTGACGATAATGCGCGTGCCGGGACGTTCGCGGGCAATGCGGCGGATGCTCTGCCTCGCCTGGCGGGTGGCTTCCGCCGTCACCGCACAGGTATTGACGATGACGGCATCATCGAGCCCGGCCTCGCGGGCCTGGCGTTCCATGGCCTCTGACTCGTAGGTGTTGAGCCGGCAACCGAATGTGACCAGATCGATGCTCATGCGCGTTTAACCCGGATCCTGCGCTGCCGGGGATCCGGCACATGATCCTGTGATCCTTTCGTCTTGCCATCCTGCGGGCCTGCCCACATGTGTGCCGACTCGCGCATTCAGGCGGCGCCGGTAAAGATATCCGCCGGGAAGCGGTCTTGCCATTCCATCTCCACCGGCCCGGTCATCAGCACGTGGGAATCGCTCTCCCGCCAGACGATGTCAAGATCGCCGCCGGGCAGGGTGACCGTAGCCTCGCGCCCGGTAAACTTGCGCCGGGCAGCCGCGACGAGCGCCGCGCAGGCCGCGGAGCCGCAGGCCCGCGTCAGCCCCGCACCGCGCTCCCAGACCTTCAGGCGGATCCGGCTCGGCGAAATCACCTGCGCCAGCGAGATATTGGCGCGATCGGGAAAGATCGGATGGTTTTCCAGCATCGGCCCGAACCGGGCGAGGTCATGCGCGTCGATATCGTCGACGAAGAAGACCGCATGCGGATTGCCCATATTGACCGCCGAGGGCGAATGCAGTACCGGCGCATCAATCGGGCCGGCCTGCAATTCGATGTAGCGGGTATCGGGGAAGGGATCGCGCAGGGGAATGTCCTGCCAGTCGAATTTCGGCGCGCCCATATCGACGGTAAACGTCGTCTCGTCACGCATCCACGCTTCCAGCATGCCGGCGCGGGTCTCGAGCCGCAGGTGGTCACGTGCGAGACCGCCGCTGATCGGCGGATCGACGCAAAGCGCCCAGGCGACGCAGCGCATGCCGTTGCCGCAGGCGCCGGCATCGGAGCCGTCGGTGTTCATGATGCGGATGAAAGCATCCGCGCCCGGTCCGCGCGGATCTTGGATGATCATTAGCTGGTCGAAGGGCGAGCGCGGATGCGCGGCAATGGCACGCGCCTCATCCGCCGAGACATTGATCGCCGTTGCGCGCAGATCAAGCACGACGATCTGGTTGCCCAGCCCGTTCATCTTCAGAAAACGCCGTCCGGCGAGTGCGCTCATGGCTTCGGTTCCGATATTCGTCGAGGGTTATATGGGGGATTTGCGGGTGGAATGCCATGGTTTTTCGG
>JAFIEI010000002.1 GCA_020832565.1 Salinarimonas sp.
CTGGGCGTATTACGGGGTGCAGACGGGGCGTGGGGGGACGGGGGAGGTTGGGTGATTTGGGCGAACAACGCTTGAGAAGCGCCCTTCCCCGGTCGCAGGAATAGACCGCGCCGGCTGTGCCGGGGTTTCCCCTCTCCACGGCGGGAGAGGGGAGTTTGGTCAGTCGCTGCCGTTGCGGATGCGCTCGATGGCGCTGCGGATGGTGCGCAGACGGGTGTGGATGGTGTCGGCGAGGGTGCGCAGGGCGCTGCGGGCATCGCGGTCCTGAAGGTCGGCGAGCGCCATGTCGAGGGCGATGAACAGGGCGCGCAGGTGGCCGAGATCGTCGGTGATGTCGAGGAGCGCGATCTGCGATTCGTCCGGCAGAGCCGGCGATGCGGCGGGCGAAGTTGCGGGCGATGCGGCGCACCAGGCCTCGAGCAAAGCCTTCATCTGCGCGATTTCGGCGGGTGAGCGACCGGAGAATACGCGGGCGAGCCAGGCGGCGTCTGCCGGGGTCAGGCCGTGGTTTTCTTCAGGGTTCGAAGAAGGGTCGTTGCCGGTAAAGGGGTTCATGCCAGCCCCCTTTCGTCTGCCGGGACCGTGACGCTTGCATGAATCACACCCGGACATACCGAGATCACTTCCGCCGCGCGGGCGGTTTTGGTATCGCTGATTGCAGCCATTGGAAAAGCTCCGTTTTTCTGATGGTCAGAGCCGGGTGAGAGGGTGCCTCCTCTCGCTCGGCTTGCAATCTTTTATAGGTTATTTGGAACGTATGCGCAACTTGGGTTGTGGGGGAAATTGGGGTTGGGGTGGCGAGGGAGAACGCGATGCACAAGCTGCAAATTCTTTAGGTGACAACAATTTCAGTATTGACGTTTACCGGAAAATATTTGCATCAGAAAGACGCTCAAACACTCGCCCCTGGAAGCCTGCGCCCCAGATCACTATAGATCGGCGCCAACTCCTTATCTGAGATCGGGCTTGAATCAATCGGTTCATTTGGATAGTTAGACACCGCCCAATAAACAAGAATTATAGCCGGCTGTCTATACAAGAGACTTTCCCTTTTCCGAATTCGCGAAATCAAGAATGGTTTTTTGCTTATCAGAAATTCGCGTAATTTTTCGTATGTTTTTTCCGGGGCGTACTTCTTATAGTAGTCAATAATCATTAAATTAAGGGGTGATTCCTCATAACTTAATTTAATTATTTCATTGTATATATCTTTAAGAGATTTATTTATGTTTTCTTCTGATCCTTTTGCAGATTGAATTGTATTTTTTACTGTACTAAAATAATCGCTTGTAGCTTCAATAAGAGCCATACTTTTTGCAGCAGCCCGCTTGACATCTGGCTCAGCCTGAACACTTGGCTTATAAATCGTATCATGTGTCAACTCTGCATAAGCGTGTTGAAGCATCGTACGAATTTGTATTTCGCACGGGATTCCTGCATCAATCTTCACATCATCAATTAAAAACTCACTTGAATTTCGGATTATATAATGAACTGATTGATAATCGAATTCAAAAGGCTTAAGCGTTTTCTCTTCTTCAAAATCCCGTGCCTTAGATGCATTCCAGAGTGATGAATCTGTGATGATTTCCTCTACAATTTTTATGTCGTCGAGCAGTAAAACGACAAGCCTAAAACCTACCTTATCTTCAATATCATTATATGGGTTTTTGTAATTTTTATTCCTATGAAAAGCTTTTGCAAGGAGTGAAGATTCCTCTTTTACCCTGCATTTGGGAGGAATACGTATAAATATCTCTGGCTCAACATCTAAAGATAAGCTTTCTATTTTTTCCATAACCTTATTTATTACAAAATTTCCCCAGGCAGCATACATATGGCGCTCAGAACGCCATTTTTCACGTAGTTTTTTCTCATTAGCGCTCATAGATCGCCCGTATAGCGGTCTTTAATAATAATTTGTGTCCACCCTCCAATACCCCCATCCTCCCCAACAATAGGCTCGATTCTTACCTGCTTTTCTAGAGCTTCAGGAGAGGCTCTCAACTCGATATCTGCGCCAAAACCTAAGCGTCGACGTCGCAATCGATTGCCCATTGCGCTTGTATCCCTGTAAACAGCAGATGTTTTGAAGTTTTTCCTCTCCATGTAGTCCAAATAATCTGGTTGCAATATTTCCGGCATATACCTATCCGAAAACTGATTAGTCGTAAAAGTTGGCTCCTGTTCATTTCGAATAAATACATACAAGCTATCATTCAAACCTCGCTTATCTTCAGAAGAAATATTTGATTTCTGAATAAATTCTTTAGTCAAATCAAAGAAACGCTGTGTTTCATAGGCCCCATCACTTGGAAAAGCGCAACCTAAAAATCCGTCGTAAAAATATATTGCAGCATTTTCGCGGTTCTTTGCGGAAATATTACTATCAAATATATATGCTTGCCGCCCACTAGGCTTCTCTTTTGAAATATCGTGAAACAAAAAGATACCAATCTTGTACAAACGCGTTGCAGGAGTCAAAAATATATTTTGCAAAAATTCTACAACCACGTTCTCACCGGTTCTTGACCTCCTAAACCCTTCTTGCGTTTCAGCCTTGATAACACCGACGAATGGAATGGATGGGTAGCCTACACTTCCATCGAATACGACTAGCATTCCACCAGGAATCCGTCGCATTTTCTGGGCGTCAGCTAGCTTCGCTGCGATCAATTTCGATTGGTCTAAAAAATCCTCATCGGATTGGTCGACCATTGCCTCCGCAATAGCCAAGAAACTGCTTTTGTCAAATTTGATAATATCCATCTCAAGGCTCTGGGTCTGCGCAGACAGCGCATCTGTGATTCTGAGACGAAACGCGCCCATTGCAGCGGCACTAAGATTCTCCAATGAGCCTGCGTATGCCGGCTCAATCATAACCCGATCCTCTTTGCGCTGGAAAATTTCATGAACAACTACACGGTTTATATTTAGGTTCTCGAAGATCATTTGCGCCTCCAGTGCCATCCAGAAAGCGAGTTGTTGCACGCTTCTAATGCCATTTAAAAGCGTATTTTTCCGCCCCCCTCACCCCACCCGGTTCTTCCGATACGAATCCTTCACCGCGATCTTCCCGTCCCTGAACGTGAAAATATCGCAGCCATAGGTCTCGATCTTGCCATTCGGGCCGGTGGCCTTGAAGAGCCATTCGGTGACGCCGCGGTTACCGTGGATGAAGTGTTTGGGCTCGTTCCAGCTGGTGTCGGAGAAGTTCTTGAAGAAGGTTTCGATGCCGGCGCGCACGTCTGCCTGGCCCTCGAAGCGGGCACCGTCGACGTTGGGGCCGGAGGCGGGGAGGAAGACGCAGTCATCGGTCATCATGGCCATGATAGCGTCGGGGTCGTGGCGGTTCCAGGCATCGGCGAAGGCGTCGAGGAAGGCTTCGGTGACTGTGTCGTCAGTCGATTTGTCCGACATGGGGCGTCCTCCGGTTCGATCTGGTTCAGACCTGTTTCGCGCGCCTGTCCTGCGCACCATGACCCTACGGTAACGCATCAATGCCGCGATGGCGATGCGGATCACGCCCGGGGCGGCTCTGCTGAAATGCCCTTTTGCGCGACACCCTCGCCGCCATCACCCTCACCGGATCCCCTCCCCCGGTTCGCCCGGCTCACGGCCTCGCGGACCTCGCGCCAGGCCCGGCGGGTGAGCGCCTTGCGGTCGGAGGCGGCATCGAAGCTGCGGGGCGTGCCCCAGTGGATCACCACGTCGATGGAGCCGCCGGCGAGGATATCGGCGAGATGGGGGACGAGGTCCATGCGGCCATACCAGCACAGATCCGGCCGCTCGCGGCGCGTCAGCGGCAGGCCGTTGCGGCGGGTATAGGTGATGGCGAGCGGTTGCAGCAGGAGCGTCGGGAGGAGCCCGCTCCCGCCCTCCCCTTGCGCCTCACCTCTCCCCGGATCGAGCGCCATGCGCGCAGCCCCAACCAGCGGCGCCTTGAAGGGCAGGACGCGGTTGCCGTCGCTGGTGGTGCCCTCGGCGAAGAGCACGATCCACTCGCCGCGCCCCAGCCGGCGCGCCATGGTCTGCGCGATCTCGCCGGTGGCGCGGCGGTTGTTGCGATCGACGAAGATCGAGCGCTGCAGCCGCGCCAGCGTCCCGAAGACGGGCCAGCCGGCAATCTCGGATTTCGCCACGAAGGAGACCGGCGCGAGCGCGGAAAGCGCGACGATGTCGATCCAGGAGGAATGGTTGGAGAGAATGAGCGCCGGCACGTCGCGCGGGCGGGTGCCGCTCTCGGAGATCGTGAGCCCGATCATGGCGCAGGCGAAGCGGTGAAAGATAATCGGCAGCCGGCGCGCGAGCCGGCCATGGCGACGCAGGGAGACGGCGTGGAAGGGCCAGAGCGCGCAGAAGACGAGGACGAGGAGGAGCGTCTTGGTGGTGATCGTCACGGCCCGCGTCAGGCGGCTGAGACTTCGCATCACCGCCCCGTCCGCCATATCCTACAGGTCCGCCGCCATCAGGATCGCGGTGGCGCGCTCGCCGCCTTCGAGGCGCCCGAACCCCTCGCGGCGGCCGATCTCGGTGAAGCCGAAGCGGGCATAGAGCGCGAGCGCGGCGCGGTTGCCTTCATCCACCTCGAGATGCACGCGGATGACGCGCCGCCCGCGCAACGTTTCCAGATGGCTGTGCAGGAGTTGGCGGGCATAGCCCTTGCCGCGCAGGGTCGGCGCGATGGCGATGGTGAGCACTTCCGCCTCGTCGAGGCGCACGCGCGAGAGGCAAAAACCCTGCGGCGGGCGGGATTCGCCGAGGAAGAGCCCGTCGCCATAGACATTGCGCTCGACCAGCAGGCGCTCGAAATCAAAGGCGCTCCAGGGCCTTGCGAAGGCGCCGGCATGCAGGGCGGCGAGCTCGCGGGTATGCTTGATCGAGAGGGGCAGGACGCTCGCGGGCGCCGTGGCGGCAAACCAGGAAATCATCGATCAGCGCCTCGCAATCCGGGCCGCATCCTGCGGGCGCGCATCGGGTGCGCGCAGGTAAAAGGGTTTCGGCAGGGCCTGACCGGGATCGGCCGCCATGCCGAGGCGTGCGACGAAGAGGATATCGGGGGCGTCTTCCGCATGCGCGCTCGACACGCTCACCCCCGCATTCATCGCCTCGGCGGCGATGAGCGGCGCGGCGGAGCCCGTCACCGCGACGGGGCCGGAGCCGAGATAGCGCACGGCCTCGCGGATGCTGATATGCGAGGGCGCGACGATGCTGCGCCCGCCCGGCGCCACGGCCTGGAAGAAGACCGCGCCGTGGCGGGCATCGATGGCAGCGGCGATCAGCCGGCGATCTCCTGCCGCAACGAGCGGCGCTAGCAGGGCCGAGAGCGTGGTGACGCCCACGACCGGCACATCGGCTGCAAGCCCGATCGCCCGCGCGGCGGAAATCCCAACCCGCATGCCGGTGAAGCTGCCCGGGCCGATCGTCACGGCGACGCGGTCGATGCTCTCGAACCCGCCGGGCACGGCCTCGGCGACCCGCCCGATCAGCGGCATCAGCGCCTCGGCGTGGCCGCGCTCCATGGTGAGGCTCTCACGGGCGAGCGGCGTCGTCGCCCCGGCATCGAGGATGCAGGCCGAGCAGGCGCCGAGCGCAGTATCGATCGCCAGAACCCGCAAGATCTTCTCCCGAGACCGTCTTCACGCGGTGACACCATCATCATGCGATCGCGCAGACATCCTCGAATGCGAATCGCGGCAGCCTTGGAAACAGGCTGTCAGGGTCACCATAACCGAGATTGCATAGAAAGTTTGCCTTGATTTGCCCATCCGGGAAGAAGCTTTTTTCCACGCCGGCGCCATCGAATCCGCCCATCGGCCCGCAATCGAGCCCCAGCGCCCGGGCCGCCATCATCAGATAGGCGCCCTGCAGCGTGCCGTTCTGGAAAGCGGTTCTCGCAATCGCATCCGGCTTGCCCTCCACCCAGGAGCGCGGCCCGTCCGGATCGTGCGGGTGCAGGAAATCATAGCGCTCATAGAATGCGAGATCGTATCCGATGATGGCGGTGACCGGCGCCGTCATGGTCTTCTCGACATTGCCCCCGGAGAGATGCGGCTTCAGCTTCGCCTTGCCCTCGGGGCTGGTGACGAAGATGAGCCGGGCGGGCGAGGAATTCGCGCTGGTCGGGCCCATTTTCATCAGATCGAAGAGCGCACGCAGGGTGGCGTCAGAAACGGGTTTGTCCTGCCATTTGTAATAGGTGCGCGCTTCGCGAAACATCTGGTCGAGGGTCTGGTCGGGCAAGGGCTGGCCACGCTCGGCAAGGTGGGCAGGGTGGACAGGTTGGGCCTGGCGCGAAGCGGATTGCGTCATCGATCGGTCCTTTCGTGGAAGGCTTGTCGTGGAAGGCTTGTCGTGGAAGGCTTGTCGTGGAAGGTTTGATCTTGCGGATCTCGTGGGGAGTGCGGATCAAAAGGCGATAACCGTCAATCATTCATTCCAGGGTTGCCGTGCGGCATGACCGACGGCGCCGGTCAGGGCCCGGGCCCCGCCGACGCCGCAGCCGGAACGCTGATGGTTCAGATCGCCTCCACCTCGCGCACATCCGGCACGAAATGGCGCAGGAGGTTCTGGATGCCGTGCTTGAGCGTCGCCGTCGAGGACGGGCAGCCGGCGCAGGCGCCCTTCATGGCGAGATAGACGGTGCCGTCGCGATAACCGCGGAAGGTGATGTCGCCGCCGTCACCCGCGACGGCCGGGCGCACGCGCGTCTCCAGCAATTCCTTGATGGTGGCGACCGTGTCGGCATCGCTCTCCTCGAAGAACTCCTCGCCGCTATCGGCATTGCCGCCGGCAAATTCCTCCTCGAGCACCGGCTGGCCGGCCATGAAATGCTCCATGATCGCGCCGAGGATCGAGGGTTTGAGATGCTGCCACTCGCCGTCGCTCTTGGTCACGGTGATGAAATCATAGCCGAAGAACACGCCGGCGACGCCGGGAATGGCGAAGAGGCGCTGGGCCAGCGGCGAGCGCGCGCCCTCCTCGGCGCTGCGCGCATCATATGTGCCGGACGGCATGACGACGCTGCCGGGCAGGAATTTCAGGGTCGCCGGGTTCGGCGTGGCTTCCGTTTGAATGAACATGGCTTCACCTCGGCTGGCGACCGGTCCGCCTTCGGGATCCGGGCCGCGAAACAGGATGGCTGCGGCGGGCAAGTTCAGCCCGCGCGCGCCGCTCTACTGAATATGGGCAAATCCGCCTGCCCTATCAAGGCAGCGGCGGGTTTGTCTGACGCCGTCAACTGCGATCCTGCGCGATCCCCGCAATGGCCTGCGCGAAATCGCGTGCGGCAAAGGGCTCGAGATCCTCCACGCCCTCGCCGACGCCGATATAATGCACCGGCAGGCCGAACTTGTCGGCGAGCGCCACGAGAATGCCGCCGCGCGCCGTGCCGTCGAGCTTGGTCATGACGAGCCCGGTCACGCCGGCGGCCTTGCCGAATATCTCGACCTGCGAGAGCGCGTTCTGGCCCACCGTCGCGTCGAGCACCAGCAGAACGGCATGCGGGGCGCTTTCGTCGAGCTTGCGCATGACGCGGATGATCTTCTCGAGCTCCGCCATCAGCGCGGTCTTGTTTTGCAGGCGCCCGGCCGTGTCGACGAGGAGGACGTCGCGACCCTCCGCCCTGGCCTGCGTGAGCGCGTCATAGGCGAGTCCCGCCGCATCCGCGCCCTGATCGCGCGAGAGTACGGGCGCGCCGGTGCGCTCGCCCCAGATCCTGAGCTGCTCGATCGCGGCGGCGCGGAAGGTGTCGCCGGCGGCGAGCATCACCGATTTGCCCTCGGCGGCGAACTTCGAGGCGAGCTTGCCGATCGTGGTGGTCTTGCCCGCGCCGTTGACCCCCACCATCAGGATGACGAAGGGTTTGTGCGCCGTATCTATGACCAGCGGCTTTGCCACCGGCACGAGCACCTTCTCGACCTCGGCGGCGAGGATGCGCTTGACCTCTTCCGGCGCGATCTCCTTGTCGAAACGCCCCTCGCCGATGCTCTCGGTGATGCGCATCGCCGCAGCGACGCCGAGATCGGCCTGGACGAGCACGTCTTCCAGCTCCTCCAGTGTCTGCGCATCGAGCTTGCGCTTGGTGAAGATACCGGTGATCCCCGCCCCGATCGAGGAGGAAGTGCGCGACAAACCCTCCGTCAGGCGCTTCCACCAGGAGCGCTTGACGGGGGCGGGTTCTGGTTCTGGTTCGGGGGCAACCGGTTCGCGCGCGGGCTCCTGCCGGGCCTCATGCTCGGGCGGGCGCTGATCCTGCGCGGCCCCTTCTGCAGGCGCATCATGCTCAGGGACCTGCTCATCAGAAGCGTCTTGCGGAGCCTCTTGCCGCACCTGCTCTTGCGGAGCCTGCTCTGGAGCCTCCTTCGGTGCTTCCTTCGGTACCTCCTTCCCGAAGAGCCGCGACCACAGGCCCCGCTTCTCACCCCCGCGATTCTCGCCCTCGTCACTCATCGACGCCCGTCCTTCTCCGCCGCGACGCGGCTTTTGCTTGCTGCGGCGGGGCTGGCGCGCTAGCGCATCTCCATGATGCCCCAGTTGACGCCAGACGCGCTCGCCGCGCGAATTCTTTACCGCGATGCCCTCATGCTCGTCATCGACAAGCCTGCCGGCCTGCCGGTACATCCCGGCCATGGCGGTGGCGAGACGCTGGAGGATCATCTCGATGATCTGCGCTTGGGTCTACCCGCCCGCCCGCAAATCGTCCACCGTCTCGACCGCGACACCTCAGGCTGCCTGGCATTGGGCCGCCACCCCAAGGCTTTGCGCAAGCTCAACGACCTGTTCGCCTCGCGCCGCGTCACCAAGATCTACCACGCCTGGCTCGAAGGCATCCCCGATGATCAGAACGGCGTGATCGATTGTCCGGTCGCGCCCCTCGACCCGCAGGCGCCCTGGCGGGTCACCGCGGATCCGAAAGGCACGCGCCCCGGGTCCCGGGAAGCGCAGACGCGCTGGCAGGTACTGGAGAAGCGCGATTCGCGTGCCCTCGTCGAGCTTCGCCCGGTAACCGGGCGCACGCATCAGCTGCGGGTGCATTGCGCCCATGCCGGCTGGCCGATCTGCGGCGATTCGCTCCACGGCAATGCCCCGCACGGCGGGCAATTGCTGCTGCATGCCCGCGCCCTCGTCGTGCCGCTCTACCCCAAACGCGCGCCGATCCGCGTCGAAGCGCCGCTGCCGGCGCATTTCCCGCCCCCGGCGCACTCCCCAAACGCGCCGAAGCTGTGCTAAAGCGCGGCCAGTGCTCATCATGATGGACGGTTTCATGCGCGCCCTCAGACTCCACGGCGACCGCGATCTGCGTATCGACGATATCGAAGCCCCCGGCAAACCGGCACCCGGCGAAGTGCTGATCCGGGTGCGGGCGGTCGGGCTCAACCATATCGATGTCTGGGGCTATCGCGGCATGGCTTTCGCCAAGCGCAAGCTGCCGCTTGCCGTCGGCGCGGAGGCCTCGGGCGAGATCGTCGAGGCGGGTGCGGATGTCGAAGGCTTCACGCCGGGCCAGAAAGTGGTGATGTACGGCGCGATGACCTGCGGCGAATGCCGGGCCTGCCGCGAAGGGCGCGACAATCTGTGCGAGAATGTCGGCGGCATCATGGGCTTCCATCTCGACGGCTTTGCCCGCGAGCATGTCATCATGCCCGCGCGGCTGGTGATCCCGGTGCCTGACGGGGTCAGTTTCGAGGACGCAGCCTGCGCGCCGATCGCCTTTGGCACGGTGCAGCACATGCTGTTCGACAATGCCAAGCTCGAACCCGGTGAATCGATCCTCGTCCATGCCGGCGGATCCGGCATCGGCACGGCGGCGATCAAGATGGCGAAGGCGATCGGCTGCACGATCTACGCCACCGTCGGCGATGACGAGAAGGGTGCCAAGGCGAAGGCGCTGGGCGCCGATCACGTGATCAATTATCGCGAGGAGCGCTTCGAGGGCGAGGTGCGCCGGCTGACGAAGCGCAAGGGTGTCGACGTGGTCTTCGAGCATGTCGGCGCCGATACCTGGAACGGCTCGCTTCTATGCCTCAAGCGCGGCGGCCGCCTCGTCACCTGTGGCTCGACATCGGGCGTCTCGACGCAGATGAACCTGATGCAGCTGTTTCAGCAGCAATACCGCATCTTCGGCTCGTTCGGCTGCTCGATGCGCAATATCGGCGATTCGCTTGAAAAAATGGCCGGCGGAATGACGCCGGTGATCGACACGGTCTTTCCGCTGGAGGATTTCACGCAGGGCCTGGACCGGCTGGAGAGCCGCAAGGTCTTCGGCAAGATCATCGTCACCTTGTAAGACCATCATGTGCCAGAAGAACGCCCCCGTCGCCGATGAGCGCGGGGGCAGGCGCCCGGCAGGCCGGGCAATCAATCCGTCTCGCGAATCCCGGGTTCCGGCGCCACGTCAGCGGGATTTTCCGGGCTCGTCGGATCGGTGATCGGTGTCTCTTCCGTGATCGTCGGATCCTCGGTGGGGGTTTCCTCGCCAACCCAGAAGAGAAAGGCACCCATCGCGATCAATGCGAGGACGAGGCTGGTGATCAGCACCTTGAGCACCGGTCTGCCCTTGCGCCCCTGCCTGGCTTCTCGTGCCTTGAGTTCTTCATCCATTTTCTTGCGTTCCTTTCGTTGTCGCGGTCGGAGACCGACCGCAAACTCACGAATCCAACGCCGAAACAGCCGAGCTGTTCCATCATCGATCAGCCGGTCACCGCTCTCCCTTTCACCGCTCTCCCTTGGCCAGCAGCGCCTCGACCGTCTCCTGCACCTTCAATGCTTCGTCCAGCCTCGCGAGATCCTGGCTGGCGCCCTGCGTCAGGCTTGCGACCTTGTCGAGCTGACGGGCGAGGACGAGGGGGCGTGCCTGTTCGTTGGGAATGGCGTCCGGCGCCTCGACGAAATTGCCCGTAGCCGGGTCGAGCCGTTCGGCGAAGGACCAGTCGCGCAGGCGGATGGTTCCCTTGTCGCCGGTCAGCGTCCAGGTGTTGTGATCGTCCTTCTCGGTTATGCCGACGCCGCCCTCGAGCGCCACCGGCAGGCCGGGCAGCGAGAGATCGGCGCTGACCGCCCGTTCGGAACGGCCTGCTTCAGGGAACGAGACGCGTCCGTCGACGAGGCGCAGATCACCGAGCATGCGCAGGGTGAGGAAGAAGAAATGCGATGCCACCTCGCGGATGAACCCGCCCTCCTGCGGCCCGTCGAGCCAGGAGGCCGCGTCGTGCTGCCAGGAGCGCGGCCATTTCGCGAAGCCGAGCTCGATATCGACCCGCTGCGGCGTGCCGACGGCACCCTGCTCGACCCAGTCGCGCAACTGCGCCACGGCGAAAGAGGAGGCGAAGGGAAAGTTCACGGCAAACCGCGCATCCGCCGCTTCGCGCGCGAAGGCGCGGGCATCGTCGAGATCGGTCGCGAGCGGCTTTTCGCAGAATACCGCCTTGCCGGCCTTGATGGCTGCACGTGCCAGCGGCAGATGGCTGGCGGGCGGCGAGGCGATATAAACGCAGTCGCTGGCCGCGATCAGCGCCTCGGCACTGTCGGTGACGGTGATCGCGGGGAAGTCGGCTGCGAGCCGTGCCTGCGACGCGGGCGCGGGGTCGAACACCGCAGCGACGGCGATGCGCGCCTGGTCATGATTCATGGCCGCGCGCAACAGCCGCTCGCCCATGATTCCGTATCCGATGATCCCGAGTTTCACGCTCATATTCCCGCCTCCTGATCGCATGTCACGCTCGATGATGGTGCTGCCATGCCGCAGCGCCCGGGAAAATCAGCGAATGCGCCATACGGCTTGTGTATGGCGGCGTCGTGCTGTTGCCCATGCCGGAAGCCTCGTGTAAGGGAACGCTTCGAAAATCGTTCATGAAGACCCTTCGTAGTCGCGTGTCACGCCGATTATCCGACGGGTCCCACAGCAAAGACCGGAGCACGTGGCGCGATGTCCTCTACTTTCGATACCGTTGCAGACATCATTGCGGACACCGCCGACATTCCGCGCGAGGAAATCACGCCGGAAAGCCACGCCATCGACGATCTGGGCATCGATTCGCTCGCCTTCCTCGATATCGCCTTTGCTGTCGACAAGGCCTTCGGCATCAAGCTGCCGCTCGAACAGTGGACGCAGGAAGTCAACGAGGGCAAGGCGCCGGCGGAAGAGTATTTCGTGATGAAGAACCTGGTCGCGCGGATCGACGAGCTGGTGGCGGCGAAAGCCGGCTGATACCGCATACCGGCCCGGTCGTCATCGGTGAACGGCGTGGGACGTGCCGGCTGAAAGCTTTGGAAGGGCGGCCATGCGGCTCGAATATTTCGAGATGATCGATCGGGTGACGGCATTCGACCGCGAAGGCCGTTCGATCAGCGTGCGCTCGGTCGTGCCGAAGCAAAGCCCCGTCTTCGAGGGGCATTTTCCTGGCCATCCGCTGGTGCCGGGCGTGCTTCTCACCGAGACGATGGCGCAGGCTTCCGGCTATCTGCTCCTCGGCCTGATGGATTTCACCCACATGCCGTTCCTCATGGCGGTCGACAAGGCGCGCTTTCGCGATTTCGTCGGCCCCGACGCCGCGCTCGACATCAGCGCCGTGCTCGAGCACGAAGGCTCGGGCTATGCGGCCACAAAGGCGCGGATCAGCGTCGACGGCAAACGCATCTGCGACGCGCAACTGCGCTTTCGCACCATGCCCTTCCCCGAGGGGCTCGATGACCAGATGCGGGCGCAGGCGCGCCGGATCGGTCTGATGGAGGCGATGGACGCATGACGGGCGCGCAGGCTTCTTCCCCGATTTCGCCGGAGCGCGACGTCGTCGTCACCGGTTCCGGCATTCTCACCAGCGCCGGGATCGGCATTGCGCCCAATCTCGATGCCCTGCGCGGCGAGACGCCGCCGCTCCTCGACACCACCCGCTTCGCGCCCTTTCCGGTGCATCCGGCGGGCGAGATCGATTACGCGCAGCAGGTCCCGAAGAAATCCGACCTGCGCCAGATGGAGCCCTGGCAGAAGCTCGGCGTCTACAGTGCCGGTCTCGCCCTCGACAATGCGGGCGCCAAGGACGTTGCCGCGCTCAAGGCGGATATGAGCCTGATCGTCTGCGCCGGTGGTGGCGAGCGCGATTTTGCCGTCGACGGCCAGATCCTCACGCAGATTTCGCAGCAGGCCGATCAGGGCGCCTTCCTCAACGAGCGCCTGATGAGCGATGTGCGCCCCACGCTCTTCCTCGCGCAGCTCTCCAATCTGCTCGCGGGCAATATCGCCATCGTACATGGCGTCACCGGCGCCTCGCGCACCTTCATGGGCGAGGAGCAGGCCGGGATCGACGCGATCCGCATCGCCCATGCCCGCATCCGCGCCGGCCAGGCGGATATCGTGCTCGTCGGCGGCTCTTTCAACGCCGAGCGCGCGGACAGTCTCATGGTCTATGAACTCGGCGGCATGCTGTGGAAGCAGCCCTTTGCCCCGGTCTTCTCGCGCCCCGAGCGCGGCGGCGGCTTCATTCTCGGCTCCGGCGGCTGCTTCCTCGTGCTGGAATCGCGCGAACATGCGCAACGACGCGGCGCGGCCATCACCGCCCGGATCGACGATATCGGCGCCGATCTCGCCCGCCGCCAGCCCGGCGCCACCGCGAAGATGCTGGAAAAGCTCTGGGAACAAGTCGCCCCCGGCCCCGATGCGATGGTGATCTCCGGAGCGACCGGCGTGCGGGGACGCACGGAAGAAGAGCGCGCCGCGCTGGACCGGCTGGCGCCGGGCGCGCGGATTCTCGCGCTGCAGGATGCGTTCGGCCATCTGATGGAAGCGCAGGCCCCCGCCGGCGTGGCGCTCGCTGCTGCGGCGATTGCGCGTGGCGATGCGCCGGAAGCCGTGGTCACCAGCGTGGGTCACCAGCGCGGCGAAGGCCTGATCCGCCTGTCGCGGGCCGATGCGCCGGCGCGCGCTGGGCAGGAGGGTTGAGCATGTCCGCCTATCGTGATCGCCTCGGTCGCCCCCTCGTCGCCGTCACCGGCATGGGCCTCGTTACCTCCCTCGGCGAGGGCAAGGCCGACAACTGGAACGCCCTGACTGCCGGGCGCTCGGGTATCCACCGCATCCGCCGCTTCTCCACGGAGAACCTGCGCACCACTATTGCCGGCACCGTCGATTTCATCGATGTCGAGCCGTTCTGCGCGCCGCTGCTCTCCCAGGAATTCGCCAGCCGCGCGGCGCAGGAGGCGATCGCGCAGGCAGGGATCGGCGCGGAATTCCCCGGCTCGCTCTTCATCGCGGTTCCTCCTGTCGAGATCGAATGGCCGCAGCGCATCGCGCTGGCAGCGGCATCGGGGCAGAGCGGCGACGTCACCTATGACGATCTGTTGAGAGCCGCCGGCAGCGGGAATTTCCGCGCCTGGCACGATCTGTTCCTCTTCGGCACCGTCGCCGAGAATATCCAGGAGCGCTTCGGTACGCGCGGCTCGCCGATTTCGCTCTCCACCGCCTGCTCCTCGGGCGCGACGGCAATCCAGCTCGGCGTCGAGGCGATCCGCCGGGGCGAGGCGCCGGCGGCGCTCTGCATCGGTACGGACGGCTCGGTCCATGCCGAAGCGCT
Source organism: Salinarimonas sp. (assembly GCA_020832565.1). Lineage (GTDB taxonomy): Bacteria > Pseudomonadota > Alphaproteobacteria > Rhizobiales > Beijerinckiaceae > Saliniramus. The sequence goes on from JAFIEI010000002.1 coordinate 14,568, forward strand.
GATCCGCTTCTCGCTGCTCTCGGCGCTCTCCACGCAGAACGACCCGCCGGAAGCCGCAGCCAAGCCGTTCTCCAAGAATCGCGACGGTTTCGTCATGGGTGAAGGCGGCGCGGCGCTCGTGCTGGAGGATGCCGAACACGCGGTCGCGCGCGGCGCGACGATCCTCGGCTACGTACTCGGTTGCGGCGAGAAGGGCGACGGGTTCCACCGCACCCGATCGAGCCCCGACGGCGCGCCGATCATCGCCGCAATCCAGGGCGCGATCGACGATGCGGGGCTTTCGCCCGATGCGATCGACTATGTCAACGCGCATGGCACCGGGACGCCGGAGAACGACAAAATGGAATCGCTGGGCCTGATGCAGGTGCTCGGCGAGCGCATGCAGAGCGTGCCGATTTCCTCGAACAAGTCGATGATCGGCCATACCCTCACCGCCGCCGGAGCCGTGGAGGCGGTGGTCTCGCTGATGACGATCGCCGAGGGGCGGATCCCGCCGACGATCAACCATCACGTCCCCGATCCCGCCATCCCGCTCGATGTCGTGCCCAATGAAGCACGCGATGCGGATGTGCGGGTGGTGCTTTCGAATTCCTTCGGCTTCGGCGGGCAGAATACCTGCCTTGTCTTCGCCGCCGAGCCGGTCTGAGCGGCCTTTCCTCAATCCAGCCGGGAGGCTTTGAGCCATGAGCAGGCGTATTCTCGTGACGGGCGGCGGCAAGGGTGTCGGCGCAGCCATCGTGCGCAGCCTCGCTGGCCAGGGCTACGATGTCGATTTCACCTATCGCTCTTCTGCGGATGCCGCGCAGAAGCTGGCGCAGGAGCTCGTCGATGCGCATCCGGGCGTCTCGGTGAACGGCTTCTCGCTCGATCTTTCCGACAAGGAGGCGATCGAGGCGTTTTGCGAACGTATCGAGGGCGAGGGCTATTACGGCTTCGTCCATAATGCCGGCCAGCCCTATGACGCGCTCACCGCGATGATGGCGCAGGACAAGGCCGAAGCGGCAATGCAGGTGAATTTCTGGGCCTTCACCCGCCTCGCCAAGGCGCTGATGCGGGGCATGCTGCGCGCACGCACCGGGCGCATCGTCGCCATCGGCTCCGTCGCCGCGCTGCAGGCCACCGCCGGGAATGCGGCCTATGCGGCCTCGAAGGGCGCGCTCATCTCTTATGCCCGCACGCTCGCCATCGAGACGGCGAAGCGCGGCGTGAGCGTCAACGTCATCGCGCCGGGCTTCATCGATACCGACATGATGGCGAGTTACGAGGCCTATCGCGAGAATATGGAAAAGCAGATTCCGGCAGGGCGTTTCGCGCACCCTGAGGAAATCGCCGGCCTCGCCGCCTTCCTGATGAGCGAGCCGGCAGGCTATATCACCGGCGCCGTATTGCCGATCGATGGCGGGCTCACCGCCATGATCGGCGTGCATCGCTGACCAGTTTTTCGACGATTGCGGCGGAGCAGCAGCGTGGCGGGTGATGACGAGCAGGGCGGCGGTGGATCCGAGGGCGGGAAGCCGAAGGCAGAATCGCGCAAAGGGTCCGGCAAAACGTCCGGAAAACCGTACGGCAAGCCGGGATACGGCAAACCCGGCTTCGGCAAGAAGCCGGGCTATCGTCCCGGCCCGCGCGGACCGGGCGGGCGCCCGGGGCCGCGCCGCGATCCGCGCAATGCGCCCGAAGACGGCGTTGCGGTGATCTATGGCTGGCATCCGGGCTGCGAAGCCCTGCGCAATCCGCAGCGCAAGATCCGCAAGCTCATCGCCACCGAAAACGCCGTGAACCGGCTGACGGCGGAGCTTGGAACGCTTCCCGTCACTCCCGAGATCGTCGCCCCGCGCGAGATCGACGGGCTGCTCACCCCCGATGCAGTGCATCAGGGCATCTATATCGAGGCCGATCCGCTCGATCATCCCGGCGGCATCGACGGGCTCGGCGCGGACGCGCTGGTGCTGGTACTCGACCAGATCACCGATCCGCATAATGTCGGCGCGATCGTGCGCAGCGCGGCTGCCTTCGGCGTCACCGCCATCGTCACCACCGCCCGCCACTCCCCCGCCGCGACGGGCGTGCTCGCGAAATCGGCCTCCGGCGGGCTCGAACACGTCCCCTTCGTCACCGTGCGCAATCTCGGCGATGCGCTGGAGCGGCTCGGTGAGCACGGTTTCTACCGCATCGGCCTCGATTCGGAAGGCGAGGAGAGCTTCGACGCGCTCACCCCCAGCCTGCCGCTCGCTCTGGTGCTGGGCGCCGAGGGGAAGGGGCTGCGCCAGCGCACGCGCGCCTGCTGCGACGTGGTCGCACGCCTCGACATGCCCGGCGTGATCAAAAGCCTCAACGTCTCCAACGCCGCCGCCGTCACCCTGCATACGCTCACGCACAAGCTCGCGCGCGGGAGTGCCGCATGAAGATCCTTCTCGTCGTCGCCGTGGCGCTCGTCGATACGGACGGGCGGGTGCTGATCGCGCAGCGCCCGGAAGGCAAGCAGATGGCGGGCCTGTGGGAATTTCCCGGCGGCAAGGTCGAGTCCGGAGAGCGTCCCGAGGAGACGCTGATCCGCGAATTGCGCGAGGAACTCGGCATCGAGACGCAGGAAGCCTGCCTCGCCCCCCTCACCTTTGCGAGCCACGCCTATCCCGATTTCCACCTCCTGATGCCGCTTTATATCTGCCGGCGGTGGCAGGGCGTGGTGCAGGCGCATGAACATGCCGATCTGAAATGGGTGCGCGCCACCCGCCTGCGCGATTATCCCATGCCCCCCGCCGATGAACCGCTGATCCCGGTCCTGATCGACACGCTCGCGCATGTGTGAGCGTGTCGATCAAGCGGGCGGAGCCAATCACCCCGCCGCCGCGACGCTCGCCCGCCGCAGCATCGGCTGCGCCTTGCGATAAACCAGGCTGCGCCACAGCCACTCCGCCGGGCCGAAACGAAAACGCGCGAGCCAGGCTTGCGACCAGATGGGCATCGCGATCCAGATCGCGAGCACGATGAGCATCTGCCCCACGCGCCCGACCTCCATGAACAGGCCGAGCCCGTGGCCGTAGAAGATCAGCGTGCAGATGATGCTCTGGGCGAGATAATTCGAAAACGCCATACGCCCGACCGGGGCGAAGAGTGCCTGCATGGCAGGGCCGAAACGGCGCGCGGCGAGGATCACCAGAGCGGTATAGGCGAGCGCGAGGATCGGCGCGGCGAGGATATTGGGCATGCGCCCGAAATAGAGCGAAAAGGTCATTTCCCAGCCGGCATTCTCGTTCAAGACAACCCCGAGCCCGACCAGCGGCAGGCCCAGCGCGAGGCCCGTCGCTGCGAGGCGCAGATAGGCACGGTCCGACCATTCACCGGTCATCAGCCCGCTCTTGAATGCCGCCATACCCAGCGCCATTACGCCGAGCAGATAGAAGAACTGCTCCGTGGGGATGCCGAAGAACTGCATGGCGAGACTCTGCTCGGCCCGCATGGCGAGTTGCTCGCCGAAACTGCCGCGATAGGCCTCGATCTCGGCCAGCGCAAAGCTGCCGGTCGCGAGCCAGCTCTCATCCGCGATCCGAGCGATCTCTTCCGGCGGCAATGTGCCGATACCGACCCCGATCAGGGCGTAGATGGCCTGTTGCACGGCAAGCATCACGATTGCGACCACGACCAGCCGCCTCGGCGACCAATGGCGCATTAACACGGCGATCATGCCGATCAGCGCATAGGCGGTGAGCACGTCGCCATACCAGATCAGATAGGCATGGATCAGCCCGATCACGAGCAGCCAGAACATGCGCCGGTAATGCAGGGCGAGCGCGCCGCTGCCGGCGGCTTCCGCGCGCTGCGTCATCAGGACGATGCCGGCGCCGAAGAGCATGCTGAACAGGGTAATGAATTTCTTGTCGAAGAAGACATGCGAGACGAGCCAGATCGCATATTCGACGGCACCTGCCGGGGAAACGGCGGGCGGGTTGATATAGGCCGCCGCGATCATCGAGAAGGCCTGGATGTTCATCACGAGAATGCCGAACAGGGCAAAACCCCGCAGGATATCGAGGGTAGCGATGCGATCAGTTCCCGTGACGGGGCCGGCGGCGTTCGAAGCTGGATGTGCTGACATGATCCGGGCTCTCCTTCTATCCTTCATATGCGCGACGCCGGGGCCGCCGCGCGGGTTCCGCCACGGGTGATGCCGGGTGCCGCACGCGAAGGCAAAAGCGGTTTCGGGAAGGGTAGCCAAATCTGCGCGAAAGCGTGCTAGTTTCCGTTCACGATGCGTGAATGGTTGGACAGTCCGGCGAAAAAGGAAGCGCTGCGCTCGGTTGCGGGTGCCGGCTTCGCTGCGGCGCTGATGACCGCGCTCGGGCCGTTCGGAACGTATGACGCGATGGAAACGCCCGCTCGCGCCCTCTACTGGTTCTCGGTGATCGGGCTGATCTGGCTGCAGAGCGACCTCGTCACCCGCTTTCTCGAACGGGCTCTCGCGGGGCGCCTGCCACGTCCCAACATCACCCTGCCGGCGCTCGCGGCGCTCGTGGTGGCGCTGCCCGCAACCGCAGTGGTGGTCGTCATCACCGATCTGATGATGCCGGATGCGCAGATCAACCTGCTGCAGATGCTGTGGCAGGTCTTCCTCGTTCTCCTCGTCTTCAGCCTCGCCTTCAACAATCTCGGCGGTGCGACCATCGAAGCCGCAGCCGAGGGCGAGGCGCTCGAAGCCGAGCGGCGCATGGAGCACGAGCGCCTGCGTGACGAGGCGCGGGCGGCTGCGCCACGCGAGAGCCTGCCGGCAGATGCCACCTTTCGCCGGCGCTTTCCCCCCGGCCTGACCGGGCGCCTGCTCTGCCTGGAGATGGAGGATCACTATCTGCGCATCCATACCGACAAGGGTTCCGACATCATCCTGATGCGCATGGCCGATGCCGAGCAGGAGCTCGCGGGTGTCGAGGGCATGCGCGTGCATCGCTCCTGGTGGGTCGCGCGCGAGGCGGTGACGGGGATGACGCGCGACGGGACGCGCCTCTTGATTCACCTCGAGAACGGCCTCGAAATACCGGTCGGCAAGACCTACCGCGCGGCCTTGAAGGAAGCGGGCTGGCGCGATGCGGCTGACTGACCGGCAATATCCGAACCGGCGGGGAAGCTGGCTTGCCGCTGCGCTTGCCATATGGTTCGCCCTGAGCATCGGATCGCCGGCCCATGCCAGGGAGTGCGCCTTCGAGCCGGCGGACCCGGCCGCGCATCTCACCGGCCTCGACGCCTATGGCAATCCCCTCGACGGCGAGGGCGTGGCGACGAACCTCGTCGACCTGCAGATCGCGGATATCGACGCGGCCGATGCGCTGACCGCCCGCAAGCGCCCGGCCTATCGCGTCCTGGCCGAAGCACAACCGGATCGCTGGGGGAGGTACCCCGTTCATGCCACCCTCCCGGACGGGCGCGCCTTCTCGCATGTGCTGGTCGACGAAGGGCTCGCGCGGGTCGATCCCGGGATGCGAACACATATGTGTGAGCGGAAACTCCTGGAGCGCGAGGCGGTGGCGCGCGCGGCGCGGCGCGGGATCTGGGCCGATCCGGCCAACCGCCCCCTCTCCGCGCATCAGCCCGAGGCCCTCGCGGCCAGGCTGGGCGATGCGGTCATCGTGAAAGGCCGCGTCGTCAGCGTCGGCGAGCGCCGGCGCAACACCTATCTCGATTTCTCGCGCCGCTGGCATGGCGGCTTTACCGTGGTCGTTCCGCGTGATCTCTGGCAGGAACTCGTGGCACACGGCATCGACGCCGACTTTCTGACCGGTCGACGAATTCGCGTGCGCGGTGTATTGAAGGACTTGCGGGGGCCGGCAATCGAACTTGCAATTGCCGCATTCATCGAGAATCTGGAGACGGGGCGTGTTCCCCCGTGATGCGTATTTGCCGGCCATGTCGAGTGTTCTGATGCCCTTCAAGCGAAGCCTGTCGCGGCTGGTCACGATCTGCGCTGCGGCACTCCTGCTCGCGGGCTGCCTCGGCGCGGGCGCCGGCAACGTCTTTTCCGAACGCACCCAGGCCCCGCTCGTCGCGGCGATGGACAATGCGCAGTCGCGCGAGCATGCCCAGCTCGTCGCGACATTCGGCGGCGAATACGATTCACCGCGCATAAGCCGCCTGCTCAACGGAATCGTCGGTGATCTCGTCCCCGCGACGCGCGATCCGGATCTGCGCGTCAACGTCACCGTGCTCGATTCCCCCGCCGTCAATGCCTTCGCCCTGCCCGACGGGCGCCTTTACGTCACCCGCGGCCTGCTCGCGCTCGCCAATGACAGCTCCGAGATCGCGGCGGTGATGGCGCATGAAATCGCGCATGTGACGCTGCGTCATGCCTCGACGCGCTCCGAATTGCAGATGCGCTCTGATCTCGTCGCCCGCGTGGTCGCCGACGTGCTGCGCGACCAGCGGGCGGTGGAAAACGTCCGCACCGCCTCGCGGATGGATATCGCGCGCTTCTCCCGCGAGCAGGAATTCGAGGCCGATGCCGAGGGCATCGCCACCCTCGCCCGGGCCGGGTACGATCCCTATGGCGCGACCCGTTTCCTGCAATCCCTCGAGCGCTGGGAAACGCTCTCGCGGGCACGCAGCGGGGCCCGCGTCCAGCAGGGCGCTTATGACATGTTCTCCACCCATCCGGCCACGGGGCAGCGCATCGATGCCGCGCGGGTGCTCGCGCGCCAGCTCGCCGAGCGCGCCGGTGCCGGCGATGCCCGTGGCCGCGACGTCTATCTCGCCGCGATCGACGGCATGACTTTCGGAGACGGCACCGAAGACGGGCTGGTGCGCGGGCGCCATTACGTGCACGGGCGGCTGCGCATAGGATTCAGCGCCCCGGAGGGTTTCGCCCTCGACAATTCATCGCGTGCGGTACTCGGCACCTCCGGCGACGAATCGCGGCGTATCCTGTTCGATCTGGTGGAGACCGAACCGGGCCAGGGGCTCGAATCCGTGCTCGCCTCGACCTGGACCGACGATCTCACGGCGGAAGATATACGACGCCTCACCGTCAACGGGCTCGAGGCGGCGACGGCGCGCTCGCGCGGGCAGGACTGGCACTTCCGCATCGCGGCCCTGCGCCATGACGGGCGCATCTACAGGCTGATCTTCGCCCATCGCCCGCAAGACGGTTCCGCCGACAGGCTCTTCGAGGAAACGCTGTCGAGCATACGCGCCATGAGCGCGCGCGACATCGCCGCCTTCAGCCCGCCACGTATCAGGATCCAGCGCGCCGGTGCGCGCGATGATGTCGCCTCGATGGCGCGGCGCATGACCGGTGCCGGGCAGAGCGCAGCGATCTTCCGGGTGCTCAACGGGCTCGGCGCCGATGATCGAATCGTTGCCGGCCAATCCTACAAGATCGTCGTGGACTAGCGCATCGCCATCAGAACGGGCGCGGCGGCGGCAGCGGGATCGCCTGCGAAGCAGCACGCGATGCCCCGGCAGCGGCAACCGGAGCCGGGACGGGTTCCCTAGCGCCGGGCGGCGTCGCTCCGGTCCAGACCCGGACCGGATTGGCCGGACCGCGCTCGGGCAGGTCGATCTGCGGCAATAGCGGCGCCGAAGCCGCTCCCCCGGCAAAGGCGAAACGCTCTCCGCCCGCCTGCGGCAGGGTGATCGAGGAAGGCGGATTGCGCCCGCAGGTTACCGGACGCAGGTCCGGCGGGGCGATGCCGCTGTCGCGCGGCAAGGCCTCCAGGGTAGTACCACCCCAGCCGAGCCGCGAGAAACCGTGCTCGAGCAGACCAGCGGACTTGATCGTGCGCTCGGCTGCCGAGGGCGCGCCCATCACGATCGCCACGAGCCGGCGCCCGCGCTGCTCTGCGGTGACCACCACGTTGAAGCCCGACGAGCAGATATAGCCCGTCTTCATCCCCGTGGTTCCCGGATAGCGCCCGATCAGGCCGTTATGATTGCGCATGGTGGAATTGCCGTAGCGGATCGAATCGAGCCCGAACAAGGCGCGTTGTTCCGGAAACTCGCGATACAAGGCCCGCGCCAGAATCGCCATGTCGCGCGCCGTGGTGCGCTTGCGGGCATCGGGCAGGCCGTGGGCATTGGTGAAATAGGTGTCATGCATGCCGAGCCGCGCCGCATGGAAATTCATGATGGCGACGAAATCCTCGACCGAGCCCGAAATGCCCTCGGCGATGGTCGTCGCAACGTCATTGGCCGAGCGCACCATGATGATCAGGAGCGCGTTGTCGAGGCGGATCTGGGTGCCGGCCGAGAAGCCCATCTTGGAGGGCGGCTCGTCGGCTGCGCGGGCGGAGACGGTGAACATGTCATCCATGCGCACGCGCCCGTTGCGCGCCTCGTCCATGGCGACATAGGCCGTCATCAGCTTGGTGAGGGAGGCCGGATACCAGGGCAGCGTGGGATTTTGGGAATACAGCACCCGCCCGCTATCGAGATCGGCCACGAGGGCCGGCGTACCCGCGACCCATTCGGGCCGCTCGTCGGCGCGCGCATTCAAGGCCGGACCCGCGGCGATCGTGACCGCGATCAGGAGAATCAGAATCCGTACCATCTTTCCCTGGCCCCCAATGCCCCGCATTCCGGACGCAGCGTCCGCAGGCGCTCCATATGACGCTGCAGACGGCACCATCCCCACGCGTGCCGAAGTGTAAGCCGCTAATGCCGCGCTTGCATAGTGGCGCAGCGATCCATGGCGACCCTATCATCGGCAAACCCCGTCCGCATGGCGAAAGCATGGCGAAGGCAGCGTGTGATCGCATTTCCCGGCAAAGGCGAAATGTCGCAACGGCGAGCGCGGGCCGGACGTCCGACGGCGTACGCCATACGGGATGCGTCTCGCCGCAGCGCATCACCACTTCGCAGGCGGCGCCCCGACCGCTATGACAAAGGTCAGGATCGAGCAGGCCATTCGGGGGGAAGGCGCGTTCATGGATATCGTCTGGCTCTGGGTACCGGCAACCCTTGCAGCAGCAGCCGCGCAGACCGCACGCAATGCCATGCAGCGCAGCCTTACGGAGACAATCGGCACCGTGGGCGCGACGCAGGTACGCTTCCTCTTCGGACTGCCCTTCGCCGTCATCTTCCTTGCCCTCGTCGTCGCGACGACAGGCGAGTCGCTGCCCATGCCGGGGCCGGGATTCTGGGGATTCGTACTGATGGGGGCGCTCACCCAGATCGGCGCGACGGCGCTGATGCTGGCCGCAATGCGCGCGCGCTCCTTCTCCGTCGTGACCGCTTATGTGAAGACCGAACCGATGCAGGTGGCCGTGTTCGGCCTCGTCTTTCTCGGCGATCCGCTCACCTTCGCCCTCGCGCTCGCCGTGCTGATCGGCACCGGCGGTGTGCTCGCCATGTCCTGGCGCCCCGGCATACTCACCGAAGGGGGCCTGCAGCCGATCCTGCTCGGGCTCGCAGCCGGCGCCCTGTTCGGCCTCTCGGCGATCGGCTTTCGCGGAGCGGTGCTCGGCCTCGATGACGGCTCCTTTCTGATCCGCGCCACAACAACACTCGTTGTCGGCCTCGCCATCCAGAGCCTTGTTCTGGGCCTCTATCTCGCCATCGCCGACCGGGCGTCGCTGATCGCGAGCCTGAGGGTCTGGCGCAGCTCCGCGAAAGCCGGCTTCCTCGGCGCCCTCGCATCGCAATGCTGGTTCATCGGCTTCGCGTTGACGAGCGCGGCCAATGTGCGCACGCTCGCCCTCGTCGAGGTGATCATGGCGCAGATGGTCTCGCGGCGTATCTTCTCGCAGAACGTCACGCGCCAGGAGCTCGCGGGCATGGCGGCGATCGTCGTCGCCGTGACCATCCTGCTCGCCTTCGCGCCGATCCGGGACTGACCCGTCAGGCCGCGCGCGATCTCAGCCGGCGAATGCCGGTGATCGGCCCGAAGCTCTTTTCCGCGATACGCGCCCGGGCCTGCGCCAGCGGCTCGCGGGCCGTCGCCATGTGATGGCCGTTGGCGTGCAGGAGTGTCTGCCCGTCGCACATGATCCCGACATGGCCCTTCCAGAAGACGAGATCGCCGCGCGCGAGATGGGTGAGCGTGTCATCGACGGGAAGCGCCTCGCCGAGTTGCTCCTCCTGCATGTCGGAATCGCGGGGCGCATAGAGACCCGCTGCGGCCAGGGCGAGTTGCACGAGCGCCGAGCAATCGAGCCCCAGCGAGGTGCGCCCGCCCCACAGATAGGGCACATGCAGGAACCGCTCGGCGACCAGGACCGGATCGGGCTCGAGGGTGTCGAGCGGCGCGATATGCGCCGTGTGGACATATCCGCCGCCATGCGCACCGCAATCGATCCGGGCATAGGCGCCCTCGACCGCAATGACCTGCACACGCGCATTGAGCGAGAGAAAGCGCTCCGTCGGCAGTTTCAGGGACGGACCGGGATAGAGCGGGCTGCGCAGGGCCGTCACACGATGGGTGGGCTCACGGGCCTGCGGGTCGAGATCATCGCGCGCCACGTAGCCGACATAGCCGTCGGCGACGCTCTGCCCCCATGCGAAACCATTCTCGTCGGTAGCGTAGACGATGAAGGCCTCGCCGGCGAGGAGCTGGGTATCGAGCGGGGAATCGGAGCGCGGCTCCCGGCGCAGGGCCGCATACGTCGCGACCACCCGCATCAGGGCGCCCTCCGCGTAACGCGGCGCATCGATCCGCCCGCGCAGATGCGCTGCGGCCAGATCGGCCCGGGCCGGCGTCAGGCGCGGGTCGAAATCGCGCGAATCGCTCATTTGCCGCCTCCATTCGAACGGGAGGGATAGCGCTCGCTGAGCAACGCGTGCACCAGCCGTGCCGCCTGCGCCTCGCCGCCCTTGGGGCGCGCAGGCTTCGCATTGGGCACCCAGCCATAGATGTCGAAATGCACGTAACTCTTCGCCTTCTCGACGAAACGGCGCAGGAACAGCCCGGCAACGATCGCGCCGGCGAAGGAATTGCCGGAAATGTGATTGAGATCGGCCACGGAAGAGCGCAGCAGATCGTCATAGGGCTGCCAGAGCGGCAGGCGCCAGACGGGATCGGCCTCGGCCTCGCCGATCCGCACGAGATCGCCCGCAAGCGCCTCGTCATCCGTCATGAAGGGGGGCAGGTCCGGGCCCAGCGCGACGCGCGCCGATCCGGTAAGCGTGGCGAAGTCGATCATCAGATCAGGCTCCTCCTCGTCGGCAAGGGCGAGCGCATCGGCGAGGATCAGCCGTCCCTCCGCATCGGTGTTGCCGATCTCGACATTGAGCCCCTTGCGGCTGGGCAGGACGTCGCCGGGGCGGAAGGCATTGCCGGATATCGCGTTCTCGACCGCCGGCACCAGCAGGCGCAGGCGCAGATCGAGGCCCGACGCCATCACCATGGCCGCCGCCGCGATGGCTGCTGCCGCACCACCCATATCCTTCTTCATCAGGCTCATGGCGTTGTCGGGCTTGATATTCAGCCCGCCCGTATCGAAGGCCACCCCCTTGCCGACGAGCGTCACGCGCGGCGCATCCGCACGTCCCCAGCGCAGATCGATCAGGCGCGGCGCACGCGGCGAGGCGCGGCCTACCGCGTGGATCATCGGCAGGTTTTCGGCGATCAGCGCATCGCCTTCGATGATCTGGCAGGACGCCCCGTGGCGCTGGGCCAGCCGCTCGACCGCCTGCGCGATCTCGGCGGGCCCGCAATCATTGGCCGGGGTGTTGATCAGATCGCGCCCCAGCGCCAGCGCATCGGCAATCTGCACGACCTGAGCGACATCGACGCCGTCGGGCGCCAGGAGCCGCACCTGCCTGTCGTCAGCATCGCCGTTTCCTCTGTCGTTTCCTTTGCCTGCCTTGCCACCACGATAACGCCTGAAGCGATAGGCGCCCATCAGCCAGGCGAGAACGTCCCGGCGCCCGGCTCCGTTGAAGCGATAGAGCCCGGCGGGCAGGCGCGTCGGCAAGAGGCCCGCAAGCAGCGGATCGCGCTTGCCGGCCGGACCGAGCCCGAACAGCACCTGAGCGAGCCCGCCCCGTTCATCCGGCAGAAGCGCAATCTCGCCCTTCTTGGCCTTGAAGCCCTGAGCCCTCGCGAATTGTGCAGCGGGCGCGGGCAGCTCTCCGAGGAGATCGTCGAGCCCTTCGGGACCGACGGGATGGATGGCGATGGCTTCGAGGCTGGTATCGGTTTCGATCAGCGAATGGGGCATGGTCTGGCGAGACTCTCAGGATGGGTCCGAAAAGCGGGCGAAAACGCGTTCGTTTCACCCCCTACGACATAAGCGGCGCCATCGCCAACGCCAAGTCCGAACACGGATTCGTGCCCGGAAAGGATGCAAACGCAAGCCTCGGCAGGAGTAATAGGCCGTGGGTCGGTCTCAGTCGCGCTTGAGACGCGCGATCAGGCTCGACGTGTCCCAGCGTCCGCCGCCCATCTTCTGCACTTCCGCGTAGAACTGGTCGACCAGCGCAGTCACCGGCATTGAGGAGCCGTTGCGGCGCGCCTCGGCGAGGACGATATCGAGATCCTTGCGCATCCAGTCGACGGCAAAGCCGAAATCGAACTTGTCCGCGACCATGGTCTTGCCGCGATTTTCCATCTGCCAGGAGCCGGCAGCGCCCTTGGAGATGACGTCGAGCACGGCTTCCATGTCGAGCCCCGCCTTCTGGCCGAAGGCGATGGCCTCCGACAGGCCCTGGACCAGCCCGGCAATGCAGACCTGGTTGACCATCTTGGCGAGCTGGCCCGATCCCGTCGGACCGAGCAGGCGGCAGGAGCGTGCAAAGCACATGATCGCCGCCTCGACACCGGAGTAAACGCTCTCGCGCCCACCGCACATCACCGTGAGGATGCCGTTCTCCGCACCCGCCTGGCCGCCCGATACGGGGGCGTCGATGAAGCCGAAACCTTCTGCTTCCGCCGCTGCGGCGAGTTCGCGCGCGACTTCGGCCGAGGCGGTCGTATGGTCGACGAAAACCGCGCCCTTCTCCATGGACTGAAAGGCGCCTTCAGGGCCGATCGTAACTTCGCGCAGATCATCGTCATTGCCGACGCAGGCGAAGACGATCTCCTGGCCTGCAGCCGCCTCGCGCGGCGTCGCGGCGGCGCGCCCGCCATGCTCGGCGACCCATTTCTCCGCTTTGGCGGCGGTGCGATTGTAGACCGTGACCTCATGGCCCTTGGCGGCGAGATGGCCCGCCATCGGGTAGCCCATTACCCCGAGACCCAGAAATGCGACCTTTGCCATGGCGTGTCCCTTGCCTTCGTGACCTTGCTGCTCAACCTTGCTTGTAATGGTCGTGGGTGCAGCGGGTCAAACCGCATAGCATCCCATCGGCAAAAGGCATGGTGCCCGTCAGTGACGAGGATCGAGCAATTTCATATTGCATTGCAACAAAATTGTGTGGCTAACGATTGCCATCAAGGGTAAGCTCGGCTATGGACGAAACAAGTGAGGACAATCGCGTCGATCGGGGCTCCGGGGGGAGCGGTTCCGTTGCCGGCTCCGTCGAATCGGGCGGAGCATCCGCGCAGGAACAGAATGGTGGCGCAAAAGACATGCCCTTGAAGGCGAAGGAAGGGGTCGCGGGTTTGCGCCGGTTACACGATCAGGGTCTGGGCGAAATGGCGTATCGCGAATTCCTGCGCCGGCCCGTCCGGAGGCGTCCGCCCCGGCATCAGGGGCGCCCCGCCGTGTCGCGCCTGAGCGCCGCCGAAATCGGGCCGCCTGCCAATTCCAACACGCCGCCCGGCACATCCGGGCCAAATCCTGCCTGAATTCCCGCACCGAACCGGGTCGCCGCCTGCATCACGAATCATTGCTGCGCATCTCGTGATGCCGCGCGAGTCGTGACATGAACAATCCGAGCAGCATGCAGACCAGCATGAAGATCACCAGCCCCGGCGCATAGAGCTCGACGATATAGCCGCCGATCACCGCCGCGAGGGCGCCCGTCCCCAATTGCGCCGCGCCGGAGAGCCCCGCCGCCGTGCCCGCGAGATCGGGACGCACCGAGAGCGCCGCCGCTGTGGCACCGGGGATGGTCAGGCCGTTGCCGATACCGTTGATCGTCAGCGGCAGGAAGAAGGTCAGTGGCGTCCACGGCCCGACCAGCGCGAAATACAGCGCGATCAGCATCGCCGCCGAGGACATCCAGGTACCGATCACGACGAGCTTCATCGAGCCGAAGCGCTGTCCGTAGCGTCCGGTGAGGAAGTTGCCGAACATGTAGCCGGCAGCGTTGATGATGAAATACAGTCCGTAGACCTGCGGCGAACGCTCCATCGTCTCCACAACGACATAGGGCGCACCGGCAATGAAGCCGAAGAAGGTCGCCGAGACGAAAGCCAACGTCAGCGTATAAAAGAGAAAGGCCGGATTGCTCAGGAGAATCGGAAATCCGCGCAGGATGGCGATCGCCGAGGACGCCGCCCCGCGCGGTGCCGTCTCGTAGAGCGTGTACCAGGCCGCCACGAGAACGCCGGCGGAGAGCACCATCATCGCCACGAAGATGGCCCGCCAGCCGAAAGTTTCCTCCAGAACGCCGCCGACGAAAGGGGCGATCATCGGCGAAATCACCATCGCCATGGAGAGATAGCCGATAATGCTCGCCGCCCGGTCCTTGCCCGCCGTATCGCGCACGACGGCGCGGGCGAGGGCAAAGCAGGTGCCGCCGCCGGCAGCCTGCACGACGCGCGCGACGAGCAGCCCCTCGATCGTCTGGGCGAAGGCGCCCATCACGGAGCCGATCAGGAACAGCGCGATACCGGCGAGAATGCAGGGGCGCCGCCCGATCCGGTCGGAGATCGGGCCGACGAAGAGCTGCGTCACCGCGACGGTGGCGAGATAGACGGTCAGCGTCAGCTGGATCGTCGCGTAATCGGTCTCCATCACCCGCGCGAGCACGGGGGTGGCGGGTGCGAGCACATTGAGCGCGAAGGGTTGCAGCGTGGAGATCGCCACGAGAATGGCGAGCGAGGGCACACGCGCGGGCGGACGCGCGGACATGATCGCTTCGCCGGAATCGGGCGCATCGCCGGAAATGGGCGCATCGCGCTCCGGCCCGTTCACCGGCCCTCTCATCGGCCCGCCTCCCCGCCTGCAGTTTCAGGACGCGCGACGCTCGTCGCGGCGATGGCTTTGCGGCGCACGTGCTCACGATGGATCGTGTAGATCCCCGCCCCGACGACGAGCCCCATCCCCGCGATGGCGAGAAGGTTGGGCAGATCGCCGAAGACGAAATAGCCGAGCATCAGCGCGAAGATCACGACGGCGTAGCGGAACGGGGATACCACCGATACCTCGACATTGCGGAACGCCATCACGATCGAAAGGTTGGCGAGCGTCACCAGCACCGCCGCCACGATGAGATAGGTCGTTTCCGGCACGAGGAAAGGCGTCCATTCTTCGCCGCGCACGAAACCGATCACGAAACCGGCGAGCCCGACCGCCATCGTGGTCGAGGCCGCAATTACCGGGGACGGGATATCATCGGCGATGCGCCGCGTGACGAGATCCCGGATCGAGACCAGCACCGCAGCGGAGAGAGCAAAAAGGATCGAGACGTTGAACCCTTCCGGACTCGGCTGCACGATCAGCAGCATACCCGCAAAGCCGACGAGGATCGCCCCCCAGCGCCGCCAGCCGACTCGCTCGAGACCGAGCGCCACCGTCATCAGCGTCATGATGATCGGCGTCGCCTGCAGGATGGCGGTCACGTTGGCCAGCGGCAGGAGCGCGAGGGCGGTGATGAAGAGGAAGGCGACAGTCGCCTCGAGCGTGGCCCGCAAGGCCACGAGCGGAGAAGCCAGCCGGCGCAGATAACCGAGTTGCCCCATCGCCATCACGATGACGAGGGCGAAACAGGTCGAGAATATCCCGCGTATGGCCATCATCTGGCTCGTCGAGAACACGTCCGAGGCGAGCTTGATGACCGTATCGTTGGTCACGAAGAACAAGCCGGCACAGAGCATCGCGATGATGCCGCGGCGGTTGTCGATGATGGCTTGCGGCGAGGACACGCGGGAAAATCCAATCGGTAGATCTCACCGATACGCCTTCGCGCGGGCGCGGTCGAGGGTTGACAGGGCATAAATCCCGCAACCTCGCCTGCGCGCCCGCGCAATGCCGGCATGGCAGTCTATTCGCCTTTCAGTCGATCACCTCGACGAGCTCCACGCGGCGATTGAGCGTGCGGCCTTCTTCCGTACGATTCGTCGTGATCGGCGACATCGGCCCCGCTCCGGCAGGGCGCAGGCGTTCGCGGGCGATACCGTGCTCGCGCCGCAACCAGTTCACCACGGCGGTGGCGCGGTCGAGGGAAAGGCGCAGATTGTAGTCGAAGCTGCCGACACCGTCGGTATGGCCGACGACGAGCAGGTTCAACTCCGGACGCTCGCGCATCAGGCCGCCCACCACATCGAGCGCTTCGGCGGATTCGGGCAGGATCTCGTCGCTGTCGAAGGCGAACAGGATCGCATCGACGACGACGCGGCCATCGGCAAGCAGCCCCTCTTCGAGCTCGGCCGCTTCCTGGACCACCGGCGGCGGCGCGGGCTCGGGCTCGGGTTCGGGCTCGGGCTCGACTTCCGGCGCGGCGGGGGAAGCGAAGAGATCGAGCGTATCCATCGGTTCGATATCAACCGCATTGACCATGATGCGGCGGTTACCCTGGCGATCATAGAAGGCCAGCGAGATGACGGTCTCCTCGGCTTCGTCGCGGGCCAGAATATAGCCGATGGTCCCGCTGCGCGTGGAGGCGCGGGCGGCGAGGAAGGTGGTGTGAATGAAGCTGAAGCCGCTGCGGCTGCTCAGCTCGTCACCGAACCCGTTGAAGACGATTTCAAAGCCTTCATTCTCGAAATATTCGAGATAGCTGCGATACAGGCGCAGCGTCGCCACATCCGTGCCCTCGATGGTGTATTCCTTGCGCGTATGCGCCCCCTCGACTTCGAGGAACTCCGTCTGCTCACGGCCCTCGCGCGGCGCCGAGGGAAAGGCCAGCTCGGCGAAATCGATGAATTCGTCGCGGGTTATGTAGCCGCCGGGCGGCAGCGGTACCAGCGGATGCGCGGTGGCGCCCTCGATCGGGCGGCGCGCTTCGGCTGGTTCGGCGAGCGCGACGAGCGTTGCAGCCGCACCGAAGCACAGGGCAAACAGCGTAAAGAGGATTCTTCGCATCGAATTTTCTCCCGGGTTATGGCGCCGTGCTTATAGCCAGCCCCCCGGGAGCGCGCCCCCTGCGAATGCAGGGGGGCGTCGATATTTGACGCAAGGTCACTTCACCCGGCAGACCCCGCGCCGGGACAGCCTGTCGAGATCGCGCGGATCGCATTGCGTCGAGAGAAACTGCGACCATTCCCGCTCACTGCCGTAGAACACGTTGCGATCCACCTCGCCGCGAATACCGGGCACGGTACCCGTCTGAGTCCACTGCCAGAAGGTGTAGCGGCGATCGCGATAGCGCTCGTGCGGCTCGGCGGCGACGGAGCGCAGCCAGAACGGATTGTCGAAATGCTCGCCTTCGAGGATGTCGCGGTGGAAGTTGATGTCGGTATAGATGATCGGCATCTGCCCGTAATGCTGCTCCATCATGGCAAGCATCGTGCGGATCATCTGCAGCGCCTCGGCGCGCGGAGGCGTGCGTGTGCATTTGCGCGAATGGTTGTTCCATTCGACGTCGAGCACCGGCGGCAGCGCATCACGCTCGCGCGGCACGTTCTCGATGAACCAGGCGGCTTGCTCGGCGGCATCCCGGCACCAGAAGACGAAGTGATAGGCCCCGCGCGGAACGCCGGCACGGCGGGCGCCTTCCCAGTTTTCGCGGAACTTGCGATCGAGATGGAGGCCGCCCTCGGTCGCCTTGATGAAGGCGAAGCGCGTGCCGGCGCGGCGGACCTGTTGCCAGTCGATATCGCCCTGCCAATGCGACACGTCGATGCCGTGGATCGGCATGCGATGCACCCGCGCGACACCGTCATGGGGCGCGTTGTCGCTCTTGAGCGGATAGCGATCGGGAAAGACCGAACACGCCGCGATGCTCGCAATCAGAGCGATGACGGCGAGAAGCGGGAGGATCCGGGGCGTCGGGGTCAGGCGTTCGAGCATCAGAGGCATCCGTTGGTCTGGTGCTGACTATCAAACGCATTATCCCTGACGAACCCTTAACACGGTGTGCGCACGCGTCGAAAAGGCGCGTGCGTTCAAAGCTTTGTACAATATGGTTAATGACGGCGACCTAGCTTCCAGGCAATGGTTCGCGGCTGAAGGCGTCCAGCAGGAAGGGCCGGAAATCGTCCATGCGCGGCAGGGCCGCATCGCCACCCTCCGGCTCCCGCTCCGGGAGAATGCCCGGAACGAAGCCGATCTCGGAAAACGGCTCGAGCACCTCCCGATCGCCCGAGAAGATATGCACCGGCACCGCGCGCGAGGCATCCGGACCGGTGACCAGCGGCGCGGGCTGGTGATCGCCGAGCACGATGACGAGCGCATCCGTATCGACGCGATCACGCAGGAACTTCGCCACGACATCGATGGAATGCGCGATGGAGAGCGCGAATTGCTCGCGCACACGATCCTGGCTGCGCCAGACGACACGCGCTTCCGGGGCTCCGCGCGTCCAGCGCTCATAAACCGAGCCGTCCCCGAGTTCGTCCCATTCGACGACATCGGGCACGGGAAGCCAGGGTGCATGGCTGGAGATCAGGGCGAGACTGGCGAATACGGGGGGGCGATTCTCGATTTCGAGCTCCGTGCGGGCGAAGAAGTCGAGCGCGAACTGGTCGGGCACGATCCCCCAATAGAATTCCGGTCCTTCATAGCCCATATCGGCAGCTTCCCAGGTCGCCTGATAGCCCAGCCGC
This sequence comes from Salinarimonas sp., assembly GCA_020832565.1. Lineage (GTDB taxonomy): Bacteria > Pseudomonadota > Alphaproteobacteria > Rhizobiales > Beijerinckiaceae > Saliniramus. The sequence goes on from JAFIEI010000002.1 coordinate 33,361, forward strand.
TGGCCCTCCGGCCAGGGCATCGTAATGGCCGGCTTGAGCTGGACGGTCCGTCGCCCCGTCGCCTCGAAATCATGGACGAGCGTGCGCGGGCGCTCGGAGAGAAACAGCGCATAGAGCGTCTGGTCGTCGACGAAACGCCCGGAACTGAGGGTCGCGTGATTGAGCCAGGACTGCCCGCCGACGCTGGCCGCGACCATGCGTCCGGAGGTCACTTCGAAGCCGGTCTGTGCGGCGACATTGTCGAGCTCCTCGAGCCTCGGCATCACCACCTCGGCATAGCTCGGCTCGTCGAGGGCGGTAACCCCGTAGCTCTCGACATAGACGATCAGCACGTCGCGATCGCCGAGGTCGGCAAGGATCCGGTCCTGCGGGATTGCATCAGCCGGATCGCGCGCGAGATCGGCGCGGAAGGTGGCACGGCGCACGATCGTACCCACCAACCGCTCGCTCTGCTGGTGGAAAACGAGACTCGCCGAGGCGCCGAAGGGGCGCCAGCCCGGCACCTCCGCAAAAACAGTACGCTGCGCCGTAAAGACGACGATGCCGGCGACGCAGACCAGCGCGAAGCTGCGCCGCGCCTGCCCCGTCGCGAGCAATCCGGAAGCCCGGCGAAGGCCCCAGACGGCGAGAACATAGAAAAGCACGAGCATAAGGGCGACGCCGGTCACGGCACCGAAGGCGACCAGACGCCCCAACAGGGTCACCGCCACGTCCCAAAGCGCCGGCAGCAGTGACACGTCGAGGAACATGTTGAGCGAGCGGTTGACGACCGATTGCGCCGTGAGATCGGCAAGGCGCAGGGCGAGCAGGAATGTCCCGATCGCTGCAAAGAGATGGATCAGCCAGTTCGGCACGGCCTCCCGGCGCATCTGCACCAGCGCGATCACGGCGAAGGCGAAGCCGACTTCGAGCGCAAAACCCCAATGGAACAAGCCGAACATCGCATCGAGAAACGGCGGCAGCCCGATGAAAAGGCTCAATAGGAGCCAGATCAGCATCAGACCGAGCAGGGCGACGGGAAGTGAGACGGGGGAGTATTTCGAAGGCAGCATGTGTTCGATCTGGCTCTGCAATGTGTCGGGATCATGAGCCAGCTGACAGTTAGGTCAGATTGTCGCGGAGCCAAGCCCCGGACTATTTCTTTTTCCCTGCACCTTTCTCCGCCGCCGCGCCGCGCTTTGCAGCTTTCGCGACTGCCGGCGCATCCCATCCCGGCAAGGCGTGGACGAGCACCTTGCGCATCACGCTCGGAAGCGCCTCTTCGGCGAGTTCCTCGGCAGCACTGAAGCGCATGCCGTCGGGCGCTTGCGCATGCCGGTCGAGCCGGGCGTGGAAGATCGTCAGTTCCAGCGGGAAATGCGTGAAGACATGGCGCACGATGCCCGGGAGCCGCCGCCAGCGTGCTTCGCAGGGCGCGTCGAGAATGGCCTGGCTCAACGGATAATCCGCCCGCCAGTCGCTTCCCGGCACCTCCGCCATGCCGCCCAGCAATCCGCTCGAAGGGCGCGTGCGAAGGAGCACCGCGCCGTCGGCGCGCTCGGCCACGAAAGCCGCCCCGTGGCGCACCTCGCGCGGCGCCTTCTTCGCCTTGCGGGGAAAGCTCTCCTGCAACCCTTCCCGGCGGGCCGTGCAATCGGCCATCCAGGGACAGAGCGCGCAGGCCGGGCGTTTGGGCGTGCAGATCGTGGCGCCGAGATCCATCATCGCCTGGGCGAAATCCCCGGCGCGCTCCTGCGGAACCATAGCCTGCGTGACAGTGCGGATGCGCGGCTTCGCGCCCGGCAGCAGCTCCTCCAGCGCGATCAGCCGGCTGACCACCCGCTCGACATTGCCGTCGACAGCGGCGGCGGGGATGTCGAAAGCGATGGCGGCAACGGCCGCAGCCGTATAGGTCCCGATGCCCGGCAGCGCGCGCAAGGCGTCTTCGTCGGCGGGAAAGCGACCGCCGTGATCATCCGCGACCACCTTGGCGCAGGCATGCAGGTTGCGCGCCCGCGAGTAATATCCCAGCCCGGCCCAGGCCTGCATGACCGCATCCTGCGGCGCCTCCGCGAGGCTCTCCACATCGGGAAAGCGTGCCAGAAAGCGTTCGTAATAAGGTTTGACCGCCTGAACCGTCGTCTGCTGCAGCATGATCTCCGACAGCCAGACCCGATACGGATCGGCGCGCGAACCCGCCGGCGCGCGCCAGGGCAGGCTGCGGCGATGCCGGTCGTACCAGACCAGCAGGGCCTGCGGATCGGCGGGCGGGTTCTCGGCGGATTGCGGAGCGGGAGAGTTTGTCGGGGTCACGTCATGATTCGCGGTTGGATCGCAAGCCCATCCCTACCACCACCCGATGCGCCCTGCCACAGGGCAGAGCGGCGCAGGGTGGTGCGGCCACAATACTTTAAATTACAATTTTTTTGATAACAATTTTTAGTTAAGTTTCAGAGGACCAACGTACGCTTAAAATTAATACGCCACTGGAGTATAGTTTTTGGAGCCGAAGGAGATTGACTACTTCCTTCTCGATGACGGATCGGACGGCGATGTCGCGACAATCCAGGTCGAGGCGCCGGGCGCGACGATCATGATCATGGGCGAAGTGGAAGATGCAGACGGCGGTCTCGTCGTGGAACCTGCCCATATAGAAATCGCACCGCCGGGTGCACGCGTCCTGACGCAGAGCAATATGCGCGTGATCGCGGCAAGAATTTTGGAGGAGACGGGTTATGACGAAATCGTCATTCGCGGCGCGCCTCGCACGACAGGGGCGCGTCCGGGCCATACCCCGCGTGAATTCAGGTTCGCGAGAAGAGGTCGTCCTGAAACCTGATCGCGACGCGCCTGATGTGATCGCAGCGACGCTGGCCATGGTCGCGCGCGGAATTACCATGCTCCGGGCCAAACGCGCAGTCGAGAGAGCCCTGGACGAGGGCAACGCGGTGATCGAACTGCCGATGGTCGAGGATCAGAAGGCTCTGGCCAAAGATCTCGAAACGGCAGGAATAGCCATCACTTTCCGCAGCGTCGCGGACCGTGATCTGAAGGAGCACTTCTCCGTCCGGCTGAAAGGCCTCCGGAAGCGCCTCGGCATGTCTCAGGAAGACTTTGCGCGGTGCTACAATCTGGATACGAAGACCGTGCAGGGGTGGGAAATCGGCAAGATTCCCGACCGTGGCAATCGGCACCTGATCCGGATGATCGAGAAGGACCCGGTCACAATAAGGCGCCTCGTCAACGAAGGCTGACCCGCTCAACGGCTGAAGCCTCACAGCCCCTCGAACAGCGCACTCGAGATATAGCGCTCGGCGAAGGAGCAGGCGAAGGTGACGATGCGTTTGCCGCGGTTTTCCGGGCGCGCGCCCACTTCCAGCGCGGCGGCGAGATTGGCGCCCGTGGAAATGCCGCCGGGGATGCCTTCGTTGCGCGCGAGCGCACGGGAGAAGTCGAAGGCGGTCTGGTTGCCCACGGTGATCACCTCATCGATCACGTCACGATCGAGGATGTCGGGCACGAAGCCGGCGCCGATCCCCTGGATCTTGTGCGGCCCGGGCTGGCCACCGGAGAGGACGGGCGAGTCCTCCGGCTCGACGGCGATCACCCGCAGATCCGGATTGCGCGCTTTGAGCACGCTGCCGACACCGGTGATGGTGCCGCCGGTGCCGATCGCGGAGACGATGATATCGACATTGCCGCCGGTATCGTTCCAGATCTCCTCCGCCGTGGTTTCGCGGTGGATCTGCGGATTGGCCGGGTTGGCGAATTGCTGGGGGATCACGGCGCCGGGAATCGTATCGCGCAATTCCTGCGCGCGGTTCACCGCGCCACGCATGCCGAGCGGCCCCGGTGTCAGTTCGAGCTCGGCACCGAGGAAGCTGAGCATCTTGCGCCGCTCCAGCGACATCGTCTCGGGCATGACCAGGATCAGCCGATAGCCGCGCGCGGCAGCGACGAAAGCGAGCGCGATGCCGGTATTGCCGGATGTCGGCTCGATCAGCACCCCGCCGGGGCGCACGAGCCCCTGCGTCTCGAGCGAATCGATCATGGCGACGCCGATGCGATCCTTGACGCTGGCGATCGGGTTGAAGAATTCGAGCTTGAGCAGGATCTCGGCATCGACCCCGTGCGCCGCCGGCATGCGTGCAAGCCGCACCAGCGGCGTATCCGCGATGGTCTGCGTGATGGAATCGTAGATGCGGCCACGGCCTCTGCCGACCGTGCCATGCGCATGTGTGCCGTCGCTCATGACGCCTCCCGAAGACCCGTCGCTACCGTTCAAATGGCGAAATCGAGTGCCGGCGGCGGGCCGCCGAAGACGGCCTTCTGCTCGGCCTGCTGACACAGATCCTCAATCGTATAGGCATCGAGCGATGCCAGGAAACTCTCACCGGCCTCCTTGACGGCGGGGCCGACCACGGAATCGACGAGCTTGGATTCGGGCAACGGCGGCAGGCCGTCCTCCCCGGTCGCGGTCATCGCGGCGCGTACCACGTCTCCGGCAGTGATCTTGCGCCGTTCGCGGGCGAGCTCGTAGCCGCCGCGCGGACCGCGAACGCCCTTGAGAATGCCCTGGCGGACCAGCGCCTGGAGCACGGTCTCGAGATGACGTGGAGGCAGGTTATGCCGCTGGGCGAGAAGCTTGGCCGCGACCGGCGTCGGCCTGGCATGCAACGCAACATCCACCACCGCCGCAATCGCGAGCAGGGACCGCCGTGACAGAAGAATCATCTCGCAAGAACCTCGTACCGTAGGCGCGCCCGCGGACGCGTGTCACAGACCCGTCGAACCGAAGCCCCCTGCCCCGCGCGGCGTCGGGTCGATCGCCGCTACCGGAACGAGTTGCGCCCGCGTTACCGGTGCGACCACCATCTGCGCGATGCGCATGCCCCGTGTTACCACGAACGGCGCCTCGCCGTGATTGATCAGCACCACGCCGACCTCTCCCCGGTAATCGCAATCGATCGTGCCGGGCGTATTCAGGACGGTGACACCGTGCTTGAGCGCGAGCCCCGAGCGCGGCCTCACCTGGGCTTCGTACCCCTCCGGTATTTGAAGCTTCAATCCCGTCGGCACAAGGGCCCTTTCAAATTTTTCCATTTTTATCGGGGAATTTTCCGCAATAGCGGCGAGAAGATCGAAACCCGCCGCGCCGGCGCTCTCATAGGCGGGCAATGGCAATCCCTCGGCATGCGGCATCACCTGAACGGCGAGGGTGATGCTCATGCGCCGCCCCCGTTCCCGGTCTGCCCGCCCGCAGCACCGAGGCGGGCGATGCATTCTGCGACGAGCCGCTCGGCCACTGCATCCTTGTCCATTTCCGGCCAGCTGGTTACCGCATCGCCGGCATCGATGAGATGCACGGCATTGCGCGCACCGCCCATCACCCCGCCCGCGACACCGCTCCCGGCCGAGACGTCGTTGGCGACGATCAGGTCACAGCCCTTGCGTGCGCGCTTGGCCTTTGCGAGCGCCACCACGTCATGGGTCTCGGCTGCGAAGCCGACGACGAGGGGCGGGCGCCCCTGCGCCATCGCGGAGACCGAGGCGAGGATATCAGGGTTTTCCACCAAGGCGAGGGCCGGCGGGCCACTGCCGTCCTTCTTGAGCTTGCGTGCAGCATCCTGCTGCGTGCGCCAATCCGCGACGGCAGCGGCGAAGATCGCGATATCCGCCGGCAGCGCGGCATCGACCGCCGCCTTCATCTCCCGCGCGGTCTCGACCGGGACAAGATCGACGCCCGGCGGGGCCGGGATCGAGACCGGTCCGGAGACGAGGGTCACCCGCGCGCCCGCGCGCGCCGCCGCAGTCGCGATGGCATGTCCCTGCCGCCCGGAGGAGCGGTTGGCGATGTAGCGCACCGGATCGATCGGCTCATGGGTCGGTCCGGAGGTGACGAGCACGTGCCGGCCCGCAAGCGGTGCATCGCCGGACGCGCCCGCCTGCGCGAACAGCCCCTGCACCGCCGCGACGATCGCCATCGGCTCGGCCATGCGCCCCGCACCGGTTTCCGGCTCGGCCATGGGCCCGGAATCGGGGCCCACCACATGCACGCCATCGGCTTCGAGCGTGGCGAGATTGCGCCGGGTGGCCGGATGCGCCCACATGGCGGGATTCATCGCCGGCGCGATCAGGATCGGCAGACGCGTGGCGAGCAGAACCGTAGTGGCGAGATCATCGGCGAGGCCTTGTGCCATGCGCCCCATCAGGTTGGCGGTGGCGGGGGCGACCACCACGCAATCGGCATCGCGCGCCAGACGAATATGCCCGATCGCCGCCTCGTCGGCACGGTCGAACAGATCGGTATAGGTCTTCTCGCCGGCCAAAGCGGCAGCGGCGAGGGGCGTGACGAATTCCTGGGCGCCGGCGGTCATCACGCAGCGCACCTGCCCACCGGCATCACGCAGACGCCGGATCAGGTCGAGGGATTTATAGGCGGCGATGCCGCCACCGATGATCAAAAGAACCCGCCTGCCCTGCAATACGCCCGTCATCGCCTTACATCTCTCGCCTCGACAGGCCTGTCGACAGGCCCTTTCGCCTCATAGCACGACGATGCCTCCGGACGGAAATCGCCCGTCACGGCACGGCGATCAATGCCGCCGCGACGCGCCGGTCTTCGGCGAGGAGGATGTTGAAGGTGCGGGCCGCCGCGCCCGTCTGCATCACGTCGATGCGCATGCCCGGATCGCGCAGGCGCCAGGCGAGCGGCTCCGGCAGCGGCACGATGTTGCGGCCGGTGCCGATCAAAAGGAGCTCGATCTCCTGCGCCTCAGCGAAAACCTGGGCGAAGGCGGCTTCGTCGAGCGCGCCCGCGTCATCGACATCCCATTTGGAAATGCCGGACGGCAAAGCGAGGATGGAGCCCTTGTGCGACATTTCCGCGAAACGGAAGCCGCCATTGCCGTAGGCGTCGATCGGAAAGCGACCGGGCACGAATCCGTCATAGATCGGCCCGGCCATCGGCTCACTCCGCCGGCTGTGCGGCATCCGCCTCGGCCTCGGCCTGAGCCGCTGCGCCGACCCTGGTGGTCGCACGCACGCCGAGATAGATCAGGATCGGCGCAGCCACGAAGATCGAGGAATAGGTGCCGATCACCAGGCCGAAGATCATCGCATAGGCAAAGCCCTTGATGATCTCACCACCCAGAAAGGCCAGCGCCAGCAGGGCGAGGAGGGTCGTCGTGCTGGTCAGGATCGTACGCGACAGGGTCGCGTTTACCGCGATGTCGAGTACCTCGTAGACGCTGACTTTCTTGTATTTGCGCATGGTCTCGCGGATGCGGTCATAGACCACCACGGTATCGTTGAGCGAATAGCCCAGAATGGTCAGGAGTGCGGCGATCGAGGTCATGTTGAACTCGATCTGCGTGATCGCGAAGAAGCCTATGGCGAGCACGAGATCGTGCAATGTCGCGATCACGGCGCCGATGGCGAAATGCCATTCGAACCGGAACCAGAGATAAACCAGCACCCCGAAAATGGCCATCACCACGCCAAGCGTACCCGATTGCACGAGCTCGGCCGAGACGCGTGGCCCGACCACCTCCACGCGGCGTATATCGTAATCGCCTTCGAAAGTGGCCCGCAGGGCCGAGACGACCTCCTGCTGCGCCTCCTCGCCGCCGTCCTGCAGCTGCACCCGCAGGGCGACGTCGCGCGGCGTGCCGAATTCCTGCACCTCGACACCGCCGAAGCCCAGCTGGTTGGCGTCGACGCGGATCTGCGCGATATCGGCATTGCCCTCACGGGCCTGCATTTCCATCACCGTGCCGCCACGGAAATCGATGCCGGTATTCATGCCGAAATGGAGGAATGCCGCCACCGCCAGGATGGAGAGCAGTGCCGAAAGCGGGAATGTCCAGCGGCGATACCACATGAAGCGGTAGCGGGTCTCGACGGGGACGTAGCGGACGAGCCACATGATCGGCGCTCCTCAATTCATCGCAAGCTGCTTGGGACGCATGACCTTGAACCAGGTCGCGATCATCAAGCGCGTGAGCGTGAAGGCGGTAAAGACGGTGGTGACGATGCCCAGCGACAGGGTCACGGCAAAGCCGCGGACCGGGCCCGTCCCGAGGAAGAAGAGGATACCGGCCGCGATCAGCGTCGTGATATTGGCATCGAGAATGGTGCCCAGCGCCCGCGAGAAGCCGGTATCGAGCGCCTGTATCGCAGATCGCCCGATGCGTTCCTCCTCGCGTACGCGCTCGTAGATGAGCACGTTCGAATCCACCGCCATGCCCAGCGTCAGCACGATGCCGGCGATGCCCGGCAGCGTCAGCGTGGCGCCCAGAGCCGAGAGCAGGCCGAAGAGCAGAAGCATGTTCACCGACAGGGCCACCGTCGCCATCACGCCGAAGAAACCGTAGGCGGCGATGATGAAGGCGACGACGAGCGCCGCGCCGACGATGGCGGCCATGGTGCCGGCATAGATCGAATCGGCGCCCAGGCCCGGACCGACCGTGCGCTCCTCGACGATGGTGAGCGTCGCCGGCAGTGCACCCGAGCGCAGCAGCACCGCGAGGTCATTGACCTCCTGGACGGTGAAGCTGCCGGTGATCTGCCCGGCGCCGCCGGTGATCGGCGACTGGACGCGCGGTGCGGAAATCACTTCCTCGTCGAGCACGATGGCGAGCTGGCGCCCGACATTGCGCGTCGTCGCCTCGCCGAAGCGCTGCGCGCCGGAGACGTTGAAGCGGAAGGTGACGATCGGCTGATTGGTCTGCTGATCGAAGGAGGGCTGGGCATCGATCAGATCCTCGCCGCCGACGATGACCCGATTTTCCACATCGACCGGCTCGTCCCCCGCCTCGCGCAGGGGCATCCGGACCGTGTCCGTGTCGCCCGGATTGGCGAGGAAGCGGAATTCGAGCTGGGCGGTTTCGCCGAGCAGCGCCTTGAGCCGCTCGGGATCCTGCAGGCCCGGCACCTGCACGAGGATACGGTCGGTACCCTGACGCTGGATATTGGGTTCGGTGGTGCCGAGCGCGTCGATGCGCCGGCGCAGCACCTCGATCGACTGCGCGAGGGCACGGTCGATGCGCTCGGAGAGTCCCTCGTCGGTCACCTGCAGGCGGATCAGGCCGTCGGCGCGCTCCTCGACGACAAGCGTGGCAGCCCCGGGCTGGCCGAAGACCGCATCGGTGATCGGCTCCGAGAGATCGCGCAGGCGCGGCATCATCCGCGCCCGGGCCTCGTCGTCGGGGATGGTCAGTTCGACGGTGCGGTTGGTGATGCGGATGCCGCCCTCGAGCGGCGTACGTGTCTCACGCAGGAGGTTGCGGACCTGGTCGCGAACCTGTGTCGCCTCGTTGCGCGCGAGTTCGTTTGTATCCACCTGCAGAAGCACGTGCGAGCCGCCCTGCAGGTCGAGCCCGAGCACGACCGCCCGGTCCGGAACCAGGAAATCCGGGATCCATCCGGGCGCGGCAAGGGTCACGGCCTCACGCTGCTGCACCGACAGCAGGTTGGGCAGGGCGAGGTACATGCCGAAGAACAGCGCCATCAGAATGGCGACCGTCTTGGTGGCAGAGATGCGCAACATGCTCGTGCGACTCCCGGGAATCAAATGACGTTGCTCGAGACGCGGCGGCTTCCCGAAGGCTCACCGCGCCGTTGTCGCGAAGATTGTGCCGGATTTCCGGCCTCAGCTCTTCGCGCCCTCCTTCGCCGGCTCGCCCTTGGCGCGAACATCGGCGACCATGCCGCGAATCACACGCACGCGCACACCCTCGGCGATCTCGACTTCGATCTCATTGTCGTCGACGACCTTCGAGATCTTGCCCGTGATGCCGCCATTGGTGATGACAGTATCACCGCGCCGCAGATTCTTCACGAGTTCCTGATGCGCCTTCACACGCTTTTGCTGCGGGCGAATGATGAGAAACCACATGATGACGAAAATGAGGATGAACGGCAGAAGCTGGAGAAAAATATCTCCGCCGCCGCCGCCGGCGGCCTGTGCGTAAGCGGGCGTGATGATCACTGGTGACTCCTGATGCATGTGCGCCGGATGCTGCGGCCCTTCGACCGTGCCTCCGCCGTATCGTTCGAAAGCGGCGCAACTTATAGCGATGCAGGCGCCGAAAGCAAACCGTGATCGGTGTCTTGCACGATGGACCCTGCGAGACCTTCGGGATATGGAAACCCCGTTACCCTTTTGCAACGCCCGCATGCCCTGAAGGCCCGTACATGACAACCCCTGCCACTGATCGCGATTCCAACGACCCGCTGCTCACCCGCATCGCCGAGGCGCTGGAGCGACTCGCACCGCCGGCAGCGGCGCAGATCGATACCCGCGCAGCCGATGCCTTCGTCTGGCACGCCGTACCGCCGCGCCTTGCCCCCGTCGCACGCGTGAACCGGGTCGAGATGGCGCTTTTGCGCGGAATCGACCGGGTCCGCGACCAGCTTCACGAGAACACGCTGCGTTTCGCAGCCGGGCTTCCGGCCAACAACGCGCTTTTGTGGGGCGCACGCGGCATGGGCAAATCCTCGCTGGTCAAGGCCGTCCATGCCACCGTCAATGCCGGGCGCGACGCGGATGCCCCCGCCCTCAAGTTGATCGAGATCCATCGCGAGGATATCGAGAGCCTGCCCGCGCTGATGGGGATCCTGCGCGATGATCCGCATCGTTTCGTGATCTTCTGCGACGATCTGTCATTCGATTCCGACGACACCTCCTACAAGTCGCTCAAGGCGGTGCTGGAGGGCGGTATCGAGGGGCGGCCCGACAATGTGCTCTTCTACGCCACGTCGAACCGCCGCCACCTGATGCCGCGCGACATGGTCGACAATGAACGCGCCACCGCGATCAATCCCGGCGAGGCGGTGGAGGAAAAGATCTCGCTCTCCGACCGTTTCGGCCTCTGGCTCGGCTTCCACAAATGTTCGCAGGACGAATATCTCGAGATGGTCTTCGGCTACGCCGCGCATCTCGGGCTCGCTTGCGACGACGAGACCCTGCGCCGTGATGCGCTGGAATGGGCCACCACGCGCGGCGCCCGTTCCGGCCGAACCGCCTGGCAGTTCATCCAGGATCTCGCCGGGCGCCTGGGCAGGCGCATCGACGGAGGCGGCTGAAGGCCCGGGTTTCGGAGATCTATGAACCCTGCCTCCGAAAAGCCTTCGCAGCCCCCTGTTTTTCACGGCGCCGATCTGTATGATCGCGGCCAAACCAAACAGAAGGCGGAGGCAGATATGACGGTTTCGGCTCGGTGTGCCAGCCATGGCGGGGGAACGGCGGCAGCCGCACTCGCCCTCGGTCTGGGCTTGATCGGCACGGTGGCGCTGTGGAGCAGCCCCGCTGCCGCGAATGACGTCGTGGTCGAGGATCTCGGATTCTCCGGCACCCTGGGGAGCTATGCGATCCCGCGCATGGAGCTTACCGGCTCGAGCCTTTCGGCCGCGGAAATCGAAGCCGCCTTCGCGCAGGATGATCCGCAAGTCCTGTTCGAGACCCTCGCCGCACTATCCGCGACGCAGATCACGATACCGCGCATGGTCCTCAGCCAGGATATAGCGGACGTGACGCAGGAGGCCGTCTACGAGGATATCCGCATCGATGACATGCGCGAGGGCCGCATCGCCAGCTTCACGGCAAGCGGCGGCAGCTTTTCCGCGAGCGACGGCGACGACGATGTCATCGGCTCGTTCGGCGCCGTCGAATCGCTGATGATCGATCTTCCGTTGATCCTGAGCTATTACACCGAAGCGGCCGGTGACGGGGACAACCCCTTCCGGACGGCCTATGAATCCTTCTCCATCAGCGACCTCGTGATGGGAGACGGCGAGAGCGCGCAATTCACCATCGAAGAGATTTCCGGTAGCGCGGTTGCCGTGCGCCTCCTCCAGGAGCCGCTGACCGAGACGATCGCGGCGATCGCCGCGATGGAGGATACCGACGATCCCACAGCGGAAGAAGCCACCCGCCTGCTGAATTTCCTGGCGGATATGATGGATTCGTTCCGCTTCGAGGAAATGAGCATGAACGGCATGACCATCGTCGATGAAAGCGATGATGATCCGGTCGAGATGCGTATCGAACGCATCGCCTTCCTCGGCGATCCGCAGGGCGGTTTCGCCGCCTTCATGATGGAGGATATGCGTGTCGCGGCCGACGGCGCAGTGATCGCCATCGCCTCCATCGATTCGGAGGGCTTCTCCTTCGCGCCGATGCTGGAAGGCCTGCGTGCGCTCGCGGAAGATCCCGATGCCGATCTGTCGCCGGACGAGATGCAGCGGATGCTTCCGGTAATCGGCACGGTGACGCTCAATGATCTCACCGCCTCGATCCCGCCGGAGCCCGGCGCAACCCCGGTCGAAGGCGGTATCGGTCGCCTGAGCATCACGGCGGATACCCCTTACGAAGGCGTTCCGACCAATCTGCGCCTTGCGATCGACAATCTCGCATTCGACCTTCCCGCCGGGACCGGCGAGGAATTCATCGAGATGGCGCGTGGCTTCGGCTACGAGCGGCTCGACCTTTCCGGCAATTTCGCCGCACGCTGGAACGAGGCAGGCCAGGAAATCGTGCTCAGCGATCTCTCCTTCAGCGGCGAGGAAATCGGTTCGGTCGCGCTTCGTGGCGTGATCGGCGGCGTCGGACCGGAGGTCTTTTCGGGTGACGAAACCATGCGGCTGATGGCGCTGATGGGGGCGACCGTCAAGAACCTGCATCTGATGGTGGAGGATCGCGGCATTGCCGAGATCCTGCTCAGCCTGCAGGCGGCGGAGATGGGGGTGAGCCCCGATCAGGCGCGCCAGCAACTCGGGATGATGTCGCAGATGATGCTGCCGGCGATCCTCGGGGGCGGGCCGCAGGCCCAGGGCCTCGCCGAGGCCGTCGGGCGCTTCCTCGAGAATCCGGGTGAGCTCGAAATCGCCGTCGAGGCGATCGACCCGGCCGGCATTCCGTTGATGGAGCTCGGCACCATGAGCGCACCCGCCGACCTGATGCAGCGCATCGAAATCGACGCGCAGGCGCGTTGATCGAGGTCGCGCCTGCGGGCTCGACCGGATCGCGACATGACGATACGAAAACCACGCGGCCCGCATTCTCCATGCGGGCCGTTTTCTCTCACGCCCCGGCGGAGCGCAATCGATGACGACGGATCGGCACATGACGCGCCGGGAACTGGCCGAGGCGCAGGATGCGCAGGATGTGCTCGCCCCGATGCGCGCGCGTTTCGCCTTGCCGCAGGGCGTGATCTACCTCGACGGCAATTCCCTCGGACCACTGCCGCATGACCTGCGTGCGCGGGTGACGCGGACACTCGACGAGGAATGGGGGCAAGGGCTGATCCGCAGCTGGAACGATGCCGGCTGGATCGATCTGCCCGAGCGCATCGGCACGCGCATCGCCCGGCTGATCGGCGCCCCGGTTCAGAGTGTCCTTGCAGCCGATTCCACCTCGATCAATCTTTTCAAGTTGCTCTCCGCCGCCCTCGCTCTTCGCCCGGAGCGGCGGGTGATTGTTTCCGAGCGCGGCAATTTTCCCACCGATCTCTACATGGCGCAGGGCCTGATCGCACAGCTCGACCGCGGCCATCGCCTCGTTCTGGTCGATGATGCATCGGAGATCCCCGCCGCGCTCGACGGCGATACCGCCGTCTTGATGCTCACCCATGTGGATTATCGCAGCGGCGCCATGCACGACATGGGCGCACTTACCCGCCTGGCCCACGAGGCCAACGCCCTCGTCCTGTGGGATCTCGCCCATAGCGCCGGTGCCGTGCCCCTCGATCTTGCCGGCGCGGATGTCGATTTCGCAGTCGGCTGCGGCTATAAATATCTCAATGGCGGCCCCGGCGCGCCGGCCTTCTTCCATGTCGCGCCACGCCATGCGGATGCATTCGTCCAGCCGCTGGCCGGCTGGTTCGGCCATGACGCCCCATTCGCCTTCGAGCCGGAATATCGCCCCGCCCCGGGCGCCGCGCGCTATCTGTGCGGCACACCGCCGATTCTCGCCATGGCGGCGCTTGATGCGGCGCTCACGCTCTGGGATGATGTCGATATCGACGCCGTGCGCGCGAAGTCGCTCGCGCTCACCGGCGCATTCATCGACACGGTCGAGGCACTGTGCCCGGATGCGGGGCTGACGCTGATCACGCCGCGCGACCCGGCAAGGCGCGGCAGCCAGGTGAGTTTTCACCATCCGCAGGCCTATGCGGTGATGCAGGCCCTCATCGCACGCGGCGTGATCGGGGATTTTCGCGCACCGGATATCCTGCGCTTCGGCTTCACGCCGCTCTACACGCGCTTCGTCGATGTCTTCGACGCAGTCTCGGTGCTTGCGGAAGTGCTGGAAACCCGCAGCTACACGCATCCCGATTTCCAGAAGCGCGCCCGCGTGACCTGAGCCGGAGCCGGAGCCGGCGGGCATCCTCAGCAGGCCTTGTCCTTTGCGGCGGCCACCGTGTCGGCACTCTCGAAACGCACGGCAAAACCCTCGCCGGTATGGCGCACGACGATCGCATCGTGATCGCGGATGCGCACGCCCGCGCCGATTGCCGGGCGCTCGCGTGAAATCACGCTGGCCCCGCTGCGCGAGATGTCACGCAGGCGCTCGGCGACGATGCGGCCATCGGGAAGCGTGATCATCAGATGCAGATCCGGCGCGCCGCGACGTCCGGCGCGCTGGGCCGGGATCTGCGTATGGAAGAACGCGCCGGCGCCCAGCGGACGGCGCCCGCCGGAGGCTTCGATGACGTCGAGGCGCTCGCAGAATGTCGCCTGGTGCGCGGCATCATGGGTGAAGCGGATGGCGAACCCATCGGGCGTCCAGCGCGCCACACGCCCGCTGACGATGCCGAGCTCCTCGAAGATGCCGTTGACCCGCAGGCCCGGGCCCGGTCGAGCCGGCCCAATCAGCGCCATGCCCGAGCGCGACACGTCGCGGCAATGAACGTCGAGATCGCTGCCGTCGGCGAAGCTGACCGTACCGGCGAGCCAGAGGCTCAACCGCGGCTCGGCGCGCTTGTCGATCCAGTAGGGGCGGTATTCCTGCGGCATGATCGGGTCCGACACTGACATCACGATGCCGCAGGCATGCCCGGGCAGGATTCCAGTGTCAGCGACCCGACTTGCCCGAACCTTACGCAGGGAAAGGATTAGCCGCGCGCCGCTGCCTGATCGGCGGCGATGCGGCGTATCGCTTCGATCAGGACCGCGACGGCGCAGCCAGCATCCGCTTGCGTGATCGATTCGGCCGGATTGTGACTGATGCCGCCGGCACAGCGCACGAACAGCATCCCGACGGGGCACAGCCGCGCCATGGCGACCGCATCATGCCCCGCGCCGGAAGGGATCAGCGGAGCATCGCCGGCAATGGCGTGCGCCGCCGCCGCGAATGCCTGCTGCAGCGGCTCTGCCATCGGCGTTGCCGGCGCGCGCATGAAGGGCGCCTGCGTGAAGGCGAGGCCTCGGCGTTCCGCGATACTCTTGCAGGCGGCATCGATCTCGGCCAGCATCGTGGCGAGCATCGCATCACCGGGCGCGCGGGCATCGATCGAGAAGCGCACCTCGCCGGGAATGACATTGACCGCACCCGGCACCGCCGCGATCCGCCCCACCGTCGCGACACCGCCCTCGTGCTGCGCGCCGATTCCCTCGATCGCTGCGATCATCTCAGCCGCGCCCGAGAGCGCGTCGCGGCGCAGGCCCATCGGCACGGTCCCCGCATGACCGGCCTGCCCGCGCAAGACGCAATCGGCGCGCCAGGCGGCGGCGATCGCCGTCACCACGCCGACGGGCAGATCGGCGCGCTCCAGCACCGGCCCCTGCTCGATATGAAGCTCCAGATAGCCCAGAGCCTGCGCCGGGTCGCGTGCGAGGCCCGTGACCGCATCCGGATCGCCGCCGAATTCCCGCAGGGCCTGCGCCAGGCTCACGCCGTCGCCATCCACGACATCGAGCCAACGCGGATCATAGCCGCCCGCAATGGCCTGCGTGCTGGAGAGGCTCGTGGGAAACCGCACGTTCTCCTCGTCCCCGAAGGCGAGGATCTCGATGGCGAAGGGCAGTACGCGCCCCTCCCCCGCGAGCGCCTCGACGGCGAGGATCGCCGCGACCACGCCCAGCGAACCGTCGAACCGCCCGGCATCGATCACGGTATCGATATGCGAGCCGCAATAGAGAACCGGCCCCTCTGCCGGCCCGTAGCGTCCCACGACATTCCCCGCCGCATCGATATGCGCCTCACAGCCCGCCGCTTCCATCCAGTCGCGCACCTGATGGGCTGCGCGGCGATGGGCCGGCGAGAGATAGAGCCGGGTCAGATTGTCCGGCGCGTCGCTGATCGCGCCGAGCGTGTCGAGCATCGCCATGGCGCGCGCGCCCAAAGCCGCGATATCGGTGCTGCCCGTGGCGATGCCGTTGCCCATGGAAATCTCCTGCCTCTCGAGACGAAAAAGCCGCCGGCGCGTGCCGGCGGCTCATCGGTTAGCATGGGGCTGCGTTCAAGTCAGGTGGACAAGTCAGGCGGCACGCACATCCGCGATGAAGCCGCGCACGGCATTCTCCACGGTGCGGGCCTGCGCCCCGAGCGTGGCCGAGGTCTCCGCCACCTCGCCCGCCGAACGGCGGGTCTCGCCGATCGAGGTCGAGACGCTCTCGACCGTCGCCGAGAGGCGCGTCGTGCCTTGTGCGGCTTCCTGGGTGTTGCGCGAGATCTCCTGCGTCGCCGCGCCCTGCTGCTCGATGGCCGCAGAGATCGAGACGGTGTAGCTGCGGGCTTCTTCCATGGTGGCCGAGATCTGCTTCATCGCTTCCACCGCATTCGCGGTCGAGCTCTGGATGGCCGAGATCTGCCCGCTGATCTCTTCGGTCGCCCGTGCCGTCTGGGAAGCGAGGTTCTTCACTTCCGAGGCGACGACGGCAAAGCCCTTGCCCGCCTCGCCGGCACGTGCTGCCTCGATCGTGGCGTTGAGCGCGAGCAGATTAGTCTGTTCGGCAATGGCCTGGATCAGCCCGACGACTTCGCCGATCTTGCGCGCGGATTCGTCGAGGGTGGTGATGCGCTGGTCCGATTCGATGGCGAGATCGCTCGCCTTGCCGACCACATCCGCAGCACGCGCGATCTGGCGCGAGATTTCGCTGATCGATGAGGCGAGTTCTTCCGATGCCGCCGCGACGGTGCTGACATTGTTCGAAGCGGCGATTGAAACTTCTCCCGCAGAGCTCGCCTCGGAGCCAGCATTATCGGCAATGGCGGTGAGCGTATTTGCAGCCTGATCCATGCGCTGCGAGCTCTCCGCGACGATGCCGAGTGCGCCGGTGACGGTGTTTTCGAATTCCGCCACCAGCTTGTCGATCACCTCCTGGCGCCGGGCGCGGGCAGAGGCGTTGCGCTCGTCCTCGCCGGCGAGGCGCTCGCGCTCGATCAAGCTGGCGCGGAACGAGCGGAAGGCACGGCCCATCCGGCCGATCTCGTCGCCGCGCTTCTCGTCAAAGGTGACATCGGCCTCGAGATCCCCCTCAGCCAGACGTTCGAGCCCGTTCACGATCTGGTCGAGCGGACGCACGACGGATCGGCGCACGAGCATCACGACGAAGGCGAAGACCGCGACCGCGATGGCACCGAATGCGATCACCAGGATCATCGCCCATTGAGCCTGGCTCTCGGCCCGCGCCTGAATCGCGAGGGTGCGGTTGCGATAGCTCTCGGTGAGATCGGAAATCGACTGGTTCAGCGCCTGGCGGTTGGTGCGGTTGGCGGGATTGTCGCCGATCACGGCCGCCGCGACATTCCCCTCGCGCCGCCCGGCTTCGAGCAGGGCGATGCGGGTTGCGCGCTGTTCGGACCATTGCTCCTGGAAACGGGCGATCAGGGCCTCGTCATCCGGGTGGATCACCGTGCTCCACTCTTCGAGCATGGTATCGAATTCACCGATGAAGCGCTCCATGCCGCGGCTGAACTGGTCCATCCGCTCCGGCGTCTCGGCCATGTAGACACCGCGGCTGTCCATGACGATCGCATAGAGAAGCGCATTGGCACGCTCCACATTGGCGGTGCCGACGATGGAATCTTCCAGCATGGCGATGTCGTTTCGCTGCTGGTTGACGGTCCAGGCCACTGTCGCAGCAAGCAGCATAACGACGGCGAGCAGTGAGCCGAGCGAGAGGAAGATTTTTCGCGAAAAGGAGGCGGAGCGCATTGGTTTATCCTGATTTAGACTGAGCCGTCATTTAGATCGACAAAAATGAATATTACGTTTGCCTTTTTCTTTCCCGGACATAGATTTACGCTGCTTCAATAAATCAAAAATTGCATTATTCGAATTCAAATAATGCCATCCACCATGCATACATCCGATTTCTTGAATTATTACTCTACGTCTGCCAAAATCACTCAAGTCAGAATTCGAATTCAATGAAATTCAGGATTGCCGACGGGTGAAAATTTGCCAATTCCGGCGATAGTTGCTAAACCCCATCCCGATTCAGAAACAGATATGGAGACCAGCATGGCGCGCGAAAGTGCCTATCTCGACAATATCTACTCCGTTGACGGCGGCGACGAGATGCGCCGTTACTATGACGATTGGGCCAAAAGCTATGATGCCGACCTCGTCGACAACGATTATCGCACGCCGGCACGCTGCGCCGAGGCGCTGAGCCGGCATCTCGGCGACAAATCCGCTCCCCTGCTCGATTTCGCCTGCGGCACCGGCATGTCGGGCGTGGCCCTGCACGATGCCGGATTTACCCATATCGACGGCATCGACATCTCGCAGGGCATGCTCGATGTCGCCCGCGAGAAGAACGCGTATCGCCAGCTTTGGGTCTGCGATCCGGACGAGCCATTCGATACCCGCGCCAAGGGCTATGCCGCGATTATCGCCGTGGGCGCGATCGGCGCCGGCGCAGCACCCGTGAGCGCGCTCGACGGTGCTCTGGCCGCGCTCGAAAGCGGCGGTCTGCTCGTGGTCTCGCTCAACGACCACACGCTTCAGGATCCGCAATTCGAGGAAAAGCTCCGCGCGGCCGAGAAGGCCGGCAGCGCCACCATTCTCGAGGATGCCCATGGCCCGCACCTGCCCGCGATCGGGCTCGGCGCCAAGGTCTATGTCGTGCGCCGCACCTGAGCGGAGGCGTCCCGACAAGGCAGCGCAACGCCCCGTCATCAAGCCGATGGCGGGGCGTCGATCTTGTCGCAATGGCATTCCGACACGGCGCGGATTGCCGAACTTGCACGGCCCCTGACGGGGGAATACGGTTTTATCCAATGCCGAAATGCCGCAAACAGACGGGCAAGGCTTGAAAGACTTCCGGGAGGAAAACGCATGAAGACCTATGGCCATTTCATCGGGGGCGAACACGTCGAGGGCAAGTCGGGTCGCTTCTCCGACGTCTACGAGCCCATGACCGGCGAAGTCCGCGCCCGCGTGGCGCTCGCGGGTACCGCCGAATTGCGTGCCGCCGTCGAGAACGCCAAGGCCGCGCAGCCGGCCTGGGCCGCGACCAATCCGCAGCGTCGCGCGCGGGTGATGATGAAGTTCATCGAACTCCTGCACCAGAATTACGACGAACTCGCCGAATTGCTCGCCCGTGAGCATGGCAAGACGGTTCCGGATGCCAAGGGCGACATCCAGCGCGGGCTCGAAGTCTGCGAATTCTCGCTCGGCGCTCCGCATCTGATGAAGGGCGAGTATACCGAGGGCGCCGGCCCCGGCATCGACATCTATTCGATGCGCCAGCCACTCGGCGTGGTGGCCGGGATCACCCCGTTCAACTTCCCCGCCATGATCCCGATGTGGAAGTTCGCTCCCGCCATCGTCTGCGGCAATGCCTTCATCCTCAAGCCCTCCGAGCGCGACCCAGGCGTGCCGATGCGCCTCGCCGAGCTGATGATCGAGGCCGGGCTGCCGGCGGGCATCCTCAATGTCGTCAACGGCGACAAGGAAGCCGTGGATGCGGTCCTCGACGATCCCGACATCAAGGCCGTGGGCTTCGTCGGCTCGACGCCGATCGCCGAATACGTCTATGCCCGCGCCACCGCTTCGGGCAAGCGCGCGCAATGCTTCGGCGGCGCCAAGAACCACATGATCATCATGCCCGATGCCGATCTCGACCAGACGGTCGACGCATTGATCGGCGCCGGCTACGGCTCCGCCGGCGAGCGCTGCATGGCGGTCTCGGTGGCCGTGCCCATCGGTGAGGAGACCGCCAACCGGCTGATGGAGAAGCTGATCCCGCGCGTCGAATCCCTCAAGATCGGCCCCTCGACGGATCCCAGCGCCGATTTCGGCCCGGTCGTCACCAAGGCGCATCTCGACAAGATCAAGGATTACGTCGAGGTGGGCATCAAGGAAGGCGCGACCCTCGCCGTCGACGGGCGCGGCTTCACCATGCAGGGCTACGAGAACGGCTTCTACATGGGCGGCTGCCTGTTCGACAACGTGACGAAGGACATGCGCATCTACAAGGAAGAGATCTTCGGCCCCGTGCTCTCCGTGGTCCGCGCCAAGACCTTCCATGAGGGCCTCGCGCTGGCCAACGAGCACGAATTCGGCAATGGCGTGGCGATCTTCACGCGTGATGGCGATGCCGCGCGCGATTTCGCGGCCAAGGTCGATGTCGGCATGGTGGGCATCAACGTGCCGATCCCGGTTCCGATCGCCTATTACACCTTCGGCGGCTGGAAGCGCTCGGGCTTCGGCGATCTCAACCAGCACGGCCCGGACGCGTTCCGCTTCTATACCAAGACCAAGACGGTCACCTCACGCTGGCCCTCGGGCGTCAAGGACGGCGCGGAATTCGTCATCCCGACCATGCGGTGAGTTTTGAGGATGCGGGCGGAGGCGTGCGCGCTTCCGCCTGTAGCGACGCAGATATCGCGTCAGATCGTGCGCAGCCCGTTACCGTCAGGGCTGGGGCCGTCTTCCTTGTCGCGTTTGATGATATCTGCCAGACGCTGAATGAGGGTATCCGGCGCCCGAGCGGTTTCGGCCTCGAGGCGGCGTACGCGGAACCGTTCGATGTTGTTCAGCATCATCAGCCCGAAGGACAGGCTGGCCAGGATGCCGTGAACCTCCTTCGCCAGGTCCGGATCCCTGCGCCACAGATCTTCCATGGCAGCGCTGATCCCGTCTTCGGAAGGCTTATTGGCATCGCGGGCGCCCGTGGCGACATGGTCCAGCATGAAATCGGCAAAGGCCTTACCACGTGCCTCGTCAGCATAGCCGGAGACGAGAAAGAGGATCATGCGCCGCAGAGGTTCGGGCAGATCGGATTTCCGAAGAACGCGGTTTGCGGCGGCGAATGACCGCCTCAGATCTTCGCGCAGATCCCCGAGAAACGCGTAGCGATGCTCGAGTTCGGTTTTGCTGCGCCAGAAGATCAGCATGAGTGCCATGAGAGCCGCGCCGGCGGCGCCCGCTACAATTAGGCTCAAATGGAGGGTATCAGGATCAATGTTCATCACTGTTTCTGCCCTTGTCCTGCCCGCTTGCCGAACCGCTTGATGAGTTGGGGTTTGCATATGTGTTGAGCGTCTGGCTGGCACTCCCTCTCATTTCGCTCGTAATGCTGTACGTGCGCTCTTCAACCCGACGTTTGCGACTGGTAAATCCGAACGCCATCCAAATTAGCGCGAAGACCGCCGCCATTCCAGCCGAATGCGCCAATTCCTCGGTCTTTATCGAAATCACCGCACTGGCGGCACAAATCACAACAAGCGCCAACAGATCCGCATTATCCTTGCACGCTTCAAAAAACGCTTTCGTATCCAGCTTCATCCGGCAATTTTCCCGGCCACGCCGCAGCGCCATAGCCAATATGATCTAAAATTGCAATTTCCGATTAAATTATTCAAAGGCTGTATTCCAACCCTTCCTCACCCCAGCCCGATCATCCCCCGAAGACCCGGTGAGAACTGGATCGCGATATAAGACACGTAGAGCAGGGTGAGCACGGCGCCTTCGCGGCGGCCGATGCGCCAGCCGGTCATGGCGAAGATCACGAAGACGATCGCAGCGAAACCGGCGATCCAGACGTCGAACAGGGCGATTTCAGGGGGCACGGCGAGCGGCATGACCAGCGCGGTGACGCCGAGAATGCCGAAGATGTTGAAGATGCAGCTGCCGACGATATTGCCGAAGGCGACATCCGCATGCCGGCGCCAGGCCGCGATCACCGCAGTGGCGAGTTCGGGCAGCGATGTTCCTATCGCCACGATGGTCAATCCGATCACCGCCTCCGACAGGCCGAAGCCGCGGGCGATGCCGATGGCGCCGTCGACCAGGAGATCCGCCCCGTAGAGCACGGCAGCCATGCCGCCGGCGGCCATGAGCAGCGCAACCGACATGCGGCTTTGCGGGATTTCGTCGACTTCTTCCGCCTCCTGCCCGTGCATCACGGCACTCGCATCGAGGCTGCGGCGGTCGCTCCACCAGGTGAAGCTCGTATAAGCGATCAGGAGCACGATCCCGATCACACCCGCGATCCGCCCGATCTCGCCGGAGAGCACCATGATGACTAGAATGGCGGTGGCGAGGATGAGCACCGGCCCGTCGCGCCGATAGGCCTCCCGGTTGGTCGCGAGCGGAAAAATCAGCGCGGCGATGCCCAGCACGAGGAAGACGTTGGCGATATTGCTGCCCACGACATTGCCCAGCGCGATGCCCGGTGAACCCTTGAGCGCGGCATTGATGCTCGCCACCAGTTCCGGCGCCGAGGTGCCGAAGCCCACCAGCGTCAGGCCGATCACCATCGGCGAGATGCCGTAGCTGCGGGCGATGGAGACCGCGCCGCGCACCAGATACTCACCACCGACGAGAAGCAGCACGAAGCCGGCGGCGAGGAAGGCGATATCGGTGACGGGCATGCGTGCGTATCCGCCGATCAGGGAAATGTCAGGGCTTCACTAGCGAATAACAGTCAAAGGTTGCTCAGTTGTTACGCCCGGCATCAGGGGTGATAGGGTGCGCGTCCGCTCGACAGGGCATCATCGAGCAATTCGATGCGATCCTGCCCCCAGAAGACCTCCCCGTCGAGCACATAACTCGGCGCACCGAACACATCTGCCGCGACGGCACTCTCCGCATTCAGGGCATAGGTCGCCTCGGCGGCGGAGCCTTGGGCTTCCGCGAGAACCTTTTCGGCGGCATGGCCGGCTTCCTCGAGAAGGGCGGACAATGTCGCGATATCGGCGATGTCACGCTCCTCCTCCCAGACGGCCTCGAAGACGCGGCGCAGGTACCGATCGGGATCGGCATCCTGTGCGATCAGGGCGATGACGGTCCGATCGGCCAGCCCGGGATCGACGGGAAAATGCCGCGGCTGGATATTGAAGTTCATGCCGCGCCTGTCGCGCCAGCGCTGCAGTTCCAGGAGCCGGTAGTTCTGGCGCTGCCTGGGGCGCTGGCCCAGTGGCAGGCCACCGGTGCGGGAAAAGACCACCGGCGTCGGCATCGGCCGATGCTCGACCTTGAGCGCGTGGCGCGTCACCACCTCCCGGAAGGGCTCGTGCCCGATATAGGTCCAGGGCGAACTGCAGGTGAAATAGTAGGTGATGGTGCGAGACATGGCGACGCTCCGAATGGGCCGAGACTATTGCCCTTTCGTAAGGGGCTGACAAGCCGTATTCCCACGTGCAGCATGGCCGCTTCCCCTGTGCAGGATGACAGGAGGGCCATTACGACGGAACGGGCCCGGCAAAAGCCGGACATTCCGGCATGCGCAGCGATATCCGAGAGAGCCATCATGCGAATTTTCGTCCTCACCGGTGCCGGCATATCCGCCGAGAGCGGCCTCGGCACCTTTCGCGATACCGGCGGGATCTGGGAGCGCTTCGACCCGATGAAGCTCGCCACGCCGGAGGCCTTCGCCGCCGATCCGGATACGGTGCATGCATTCTACAATGCGCGGCGGGATAATCTGCGCGCATCCGCGCCCAATCCGGCTCATGCGGCGTTAGCGCGGCTCGAAGCCGGGCTCGCGCGGGGCGGGGGAGAGCTTTTCCTCTGCACGCAGAACATCGACGACCTGCACGAGCGTGGCGGTTCGAGCCGGGTGCACCACATGCACGGTGAATTGTTCAAGGCCCGCTGCACCGCCTGCGGCGCCGTGCATCACTGGCGCGATGATCTCGGCCGGGAGGATTCCTGCCCCGATTGCGGTGCGCGTGGGACCCTGCGTCCGCATATCGTATGGTTCGGCGAGATTCCCTTTGGCCTCGACGCGATCGGCGAGGCGCTCGCGCGCGCGGATCTGTTCGTCGCGATCGGCACGTCCGGCTCGGTCTATCCGGCGGCGGGGCTCGTCCAGGAGGCGCGCTACATGGGCCTGCGCACCTGCGAGCTCAATCTCGAACCCTCCGACAACGCCCATGCCTTCGACGAACGCGCCTACGGCCCGGCGAGCGACGTCGTGCCGGAATTCGTGGAGCGGGTGCTGCGCGAAATCGGCTGAGGCGCGCGGCTCACCCCTCCCCGTCAACCTGCCGCTTCGAACCCCATTCGGCTAGATAATCGTTGATCTCGTCGAGCACGAAGAAGCGTGCCGCATCCTGGTCGAAGCCCTCCGCGAGGAGCGCGTCGTAATCGGTCAGGACATGGCGGATATAGGCCACCATCGAGAGCCATGCCGCGTTTTCCGGATCGGCGCGGGCAAGGCCGGGGCTGTCGATGGCGTGATCGAGAATGGCCTCGCGCTCGAAGCGCGGAATATCCGGAGCGAGGCGCTCCAGTGCCTGCCCGATGCGCTCGCGGCGACCGGCGGCGGGGCCTGCCGGCCTCTGCACTGGCCCACCTGCCTCCGGGTCTGAACGGTGCCGCATGCAATCCCGGTTCGTCTGTGTTCGCCCCATGACGCCACCCTCCCTCAGCGTCGTTGCACGATCATCATGCCATTACCGGTTATCGGCGTGAAGCGCAGAAAACCGGCTCGCGACGGTAACGCTCCATTCACCCTGCACGGCGAAACCCGTGCCGGTGAGCGCGGGGTTTACCGCCGGTTCAGTCATCCGCGTCGAAATCGTTGCCGTGAGAAAAAATTCGTACAGGCAGGGGTCCGGCATGGCGGCGGCGCAGCAGGAATGTGATTTCGACAGTGGGTCGCGCGCCGCAGGCGAGCCGTCCAGGGTCGCTGTCGCCAGCTATCGCATACGCCTGGCCGAAGCCGGCCACTACGCGGGCGCACCGCGCGTCAGCCCGGCGGCGACGGGAGCGGCTGCGGGCGCGCTCCTCGTCGGACTGTCCTCGCTCCTGGCGACCCTCGCACCCCTGCTGTTTTGAACAGGCTCGCACGCGCCGCACGATCGGGCTTTGCAAGCGCCGGCAATCCGGGGTAAGGATCGCGCAGGTTCACAAAACGTTCGATTCACGCCCCGTGCCCGCAACACCTCCGCCTCACCCGGTCGAAACCGCCGGCGCCGCCGCCCGTCCGGCAGGCAACGTGCTGCTCGTGGTCGCCTGGATGACAGGTACACTCTTGTCATTCTCGACCATCGCGGTCTCGATCCGCGAATTGTCCGGCACGATCGGCGTTTTCGACATACTTGCCCTGCGCAATCTTGCCGGCATCGTCATCCTCGTCGGCATCGCCATCGCCTATCCCTCACTGCGCGAGGGCTTCTACCCGCGCCGGATGGGGCTGCATCTCCAGCGCAACGTGATCCATTTCTTCGGGCAATATGCCTGGGCGCTCGGCGTCACGCTGCTGCCGCTCGCCATGGTCTTCGCCATCGAATTCACCACTCCGGCCTGGGTGGCCCTGTTCGCCTTCCTCATCCTCGGCGAGAAGCTCACCGCGCCGCGCCTGATCGCAATCGCGCTGGGCTTTATCGGCATCCTCGTGATCCTGCGACCGGCCCCCGGCGCGCTCGATCCGACGGGGCTGATCGTGCTCGCAGCCGCGATCTGTTTCGCGCTCACCACCATCGCCACCAAGCGCCTGACCGGCACCGAGAGCACCTTCGCGATTCTTTTCTGGATGAACGTGATGCAATTGCCGATGAATTATCTTGGCGCCGACAAGCTGTTCTTCCTGCAGATCCCGGATCTGCCGATCCTGCCGCTGATCGGCATCTGCATCGGCGGGCTCTCGGCCCACTTCTGCCTCACCAACGCCTATCGCCATGGTGACGCCGTGATCGTGGTGCCGCTCGATTTCCTGCGCCTGCCCCTGATCGCATTGATCGGCTGGCTCCTCTATACCGAGCCGCTCGATCCCTTCATCTTCGCCGGTGGGGGGCTGATTCTGGTCGGCATCCTGCAGAACCTGCGCGCCGAACGCCGGCGCAATCTGGCTGCAAGGGCAGCGATGCGCATGACATCCACGGGGACGGGAGGCGGATAAAGATATGTCGTGGTCGGCCCAACAGGACGAGGCACTCAAGGCCGTATCACGCTGGCTCGCCGAGAGCGGCGGGCAGCAGGTGTTTCGCCTGTTCGGCTATGCCGGCACGGGCAAGACCACGCTGGCGCGCCATATCGCCGAGGGTGTCGACGGCGAGGTCGCCTTCGGCGCCTTCACGGGCAAGGCGGCCTCCGTCCTGCGCTCCAAGGGCTGCGCAGACGCGGGCACGATCCATTCGATGATCTACCGCTCCCGCGAAAGCGACGAGACGGAGGGCCCCTCCTTCGTGCTCAACCGCTCGGGCGCAGCCGCCAAGGCGGATCTGATCGTGATCGACGAGTGCTCGATGGTGGACGAGGAACTCGGGCGCGACCTGCTCTCCTTCGGCAAGCCCGTGCTCGTTCTGGGCGATCCGGCGCAGCTTCCGCCGATCAAGGGCGGCGGCTTCTTCACCGAGGCCGAGCCGGACGTGATGCTGACGGAAGTCCATCGCCAGGCGGCGGACAATCCCATCATCCACCTGTCCATGCTGGTGCGCGAGGGCGGGCGGTTCGATTATGGCAGCTACGGCGAGAGCCGGGTGATCCGGCGCGCCGAGATCGACCAGGGCGAGGTGATGAAGTCCGACCAGGTGCTCGTCGGGCTCAATCGCACAAGGCGCAACTACAACGGCCGGATCCGCGAATTGCTCGGCCTGCGCGATCCCCTCCCCGCCGCCGGCGAAAAACTCGTCTGCCTGCGCAACGACAAATCCAAAGGCCTGCTCAATGGCGGCACCTGGCTGGTCGAGGCGATGCGCGGCCTCAAGACAGACCGCAAGGGCGAATTCATCCGGATGGATCTCAAACCCGAGGATGAGAGCCGCCGCCATGCCGTCGAGGTGAAGGTGCTGCGCGCCTTTTTCGTGGGCGGCGAGGAGGATCTGCCCTATGTGATCCGCCGCGAATCCGACGAGTTCACCTATGGCTATGCGCTGACCGTGCACAAGTCGCAGGGCTCGCAATGGGATGATATCGTCCTCTTCGACGAATCCGGCGCCTTCCGCGAAAACCGCGCCCGCTGGCTCTATACCGGCCTCACCCGCGCCGCCCGGCGCATCACCGTGGTGCGGTGATAGCGTTCATGCAGCGCGCAACAGACGCCCCCCTGAGGGGAGGGGTCGGGGTGGGCTGAGCCGCGTGCAAATTCATCAGCGCAGGTAATTGTCACAAACCCATCTCCCCACCCTCAATCCCTCCCCGCTGGGGAGGGAGGTCAGGGCGCGGCCTGCATGAAACGCGCGCTTCCCCCCCTCTCAGGGGATGGAACAAGTGTCGGGGTGACCCGCGTGCATCATTGCAGTGCGCCGATACACGGGCGCATGGGCGCACACGCGTTGATCTGGATCAGGACGCCGCGCCCCCTGCCGTAGCATCCAATCAGGAAGCAACAGCACAAACCCATGGAGCCATCACGATGGATTACCCCGCCTATATCAAGGAAACCCGCGACCGCAGCCGCAATCTCAACAAGACCATCCCCGATACAATGAAGGGCTTCGGTGCACTGTCCATGGCGGTGAAGGAAGGCGGCACGATCGGGGTGAAGGAGAAGGAGTTCGTCGCGCTCGGTATATCGATCGCCGTGCGCTGCGAAGCCTGTATCGCGTTTCATGTCGAGGCGCTGATGAAGGCGGGCGCGAGCCGCGAGGAACTCGCCGATGTGCTCGCCATGGCGATCCAGATGGGCGGCGGCCCCTCGGTCATGTATGCCGGCAAGGCGCTTGAATGCTGGGACCAGCTCGCGGGCTGAGACGGGTTTTCCTGCCACCCCATCCGTCTTTCTCCGCCTTGACCCGGCCCGCGGCAGGGGCGACAGGTCTTGCCGGTGCTTTCATTCCGGGGATTTGTAATGGGCGAGACGCACGCATTCTATGAATTCGCCATCGTTCTGGCGCTCGCTTCCGCCGTGGGGCTGGCAGGGCTGCTCCTGAGGCAGCCCCTCGTCGTCGCCTTCATCGCTACCGGCATCATCGTCGGCCCGGACGTGCTGAATATCATAAGCGATGCGGAAGCCGTCGATCTTCTGGCCGAGATCGGCATTGCGGCTTTGCTCTTCCTCGTCGGGCTCAAGCTCGACGTGCATATCGTGCGCAAGCTCGGCGCCGTCTCCGTGGCGACGGGGCTCGGCCAGGTGAGCTTCACCGCCGTGTTCGGCTTCCTGATCTGCCTGATGCTCGGGCTCGACCTGATCACCAGCATCTATATCGGCGTGGCACTGACCTTCTCCTCGACGATCATCATCGTGAAGCTGCTCAGCGACAAGCGCGAGGTGGATTCGCTGCACGGGCGCATCGCCATCGGCTTCCTGATCGTGCAGGATATCGTCGTGGTGCTGGCCATGATCACGCTCTCGACGATCGGCGTCGGCGTGGGCGGATCGGCGGCGGGGCTGGGGATCGGCGGCGTGCTCGGCGCGGGCCTGCTGCTCGTGGGTGCCGTCGCGCTGTTCATCCGCTACATCGCCGAACCGCTGATGAGCCGGATCGCGCGCATGCCGGAATTGCTCGTCACCTTCGCCATTGCCTGGGCGGTGCTGTTTGCCGCAATCTGCGACTGGATCGGCCTCGGCAAGGAACTCGGCGGCCTGCTCGCCGGCGTTTCGCTCGCCACCACCTCCTACCGCGAAGCCATCGCCTCGCGGCTGTCGAGCATGCGCGACTTCCTTCTGCTTTTCTTCTTCATCAGTCTCGGCATGGGGCTCAGCCTGAGCGCGCTCGGCGACCAGATCCCGGCAGCGGTGGTGCTCTCGCTCTTCGTGCTGATCGGCAACCCGCTGATCGTGATGGCGATCATGGGTTATATGGGCTACCGCAAGCGCACAGGCGTGATGGCTGGCGTGACCGTGGCGCAGATCAGCGAATTCTCGCTGATTTTCATGGCCATGGGCGTGACGATCGGCCATGTCTTCGACGAGGCGGTCGGGCTGGTCACGCTGGTCGGGCTCGTGACCATCACGCTCTCGACCTACATGATCCTCTACGCCCAGACGATCTATGGCTGGATCGAGCCCTGGATCGGCATGTTCGAGCGCTCCGATCCGCATCGCGAGGATCAGAGCGAACCCGTCAAGAGCGCGGATTACGATATCGTCCTGTTCGGGCTCGGTCGCTACGGCACGCAATTGTCACATGTCATGCGTGATGCCGGGGCAAAGGTGCTCGGCGTCGATTTCGACCCGGAAGCCGTGGCCAGATGGCGCAAGAGCGGCCTTGCGGGGCTCTATGGCGATGCCGCCGATCCGGAATTCGTGATCAGCCTGCCGCTGTCGAAAGCGCGCTGGCTGATCATCGCCACCCCGCATATCGGCCCCTCCGTCACGCATGAAGATGCGCGGCTGATCCTGATGGAGGAGGCGCGCAAGGCGGGCTTTGCCGGCAAGGTCGCTATACGCGGACACGGCGCCGAGGACAGGGCCATGCTCGAGAAAGCCGGCGCCGATCTCGTGCTCGACCCCTTCGCCGATGCCGCCGTGCGCGCCGGCGAGATCGTCGGCTTCTGCAGCGAGGAAGTCCGCCAGGGCGGCGAGGTCAAAAGTGGGGAGATCAAAGCGAGCGAGCTTCCTGCCTGATCTGCGGGCGTTTCGCCTTCATTTTGAGCAGCACTGCCGGCAAAACGCAGTTGCCGGGCGGGTGACGTAGCGCAATGCTCACACACCATGCTGATGACCCGTCCGCCCCCCTCCCCGCGCCTGCCGCGCATGATCCGCGCCGATGGCGGCGTGCGTCTTGCAATCAGCGCCGATCCCCGCCGGGGCGGCGTGCC
The DNA here is from genome assembly GCA_020832565.1 of Salinarimonas sp. Taxonomy (GTDB): domain Bacteria; phylum Pseudomonadota; class Alphaproteobacteria; order Rhizobiales; family Beijerinckiaceae; genus Saliniramus. The sequence goes on from JAFIEI010000002.1 coordinate 63,447, forward strand.
GATGCGCATTGCCGAAAGCGGCGGCTACCGGGTGCGCTTCCCGCGCGGGCGCATCTGTGAGGGCGTGTTCATCAATACCGGCGGCGGCATGACCGGCGGCGACAGGCTCGCGCTTGATGTGTCACTCGATGCCGGTGCCGCAGCGACGCTGACCACGCAGGCGGCGGAGAAGATCTATCGCAGCGATCGCGACGACACGGAAATCACCGTTGCCCTCGATCTCGCCCCCGGCGCCGCCCTCGCCTGGCTGCCGCAGGAGCAGATCCTGTTCAATGAGGCGCGACTGCGCCGGCGTTTCGAGGTGGATATGGCGGCGGATGCGCGGCTGATCCTGCTCGAATCGACGATCTTCGGGCGCACCGCCATGGGCGAGACGGTCACAAACGGGCGCTTTCGCGATTCCTGGCGGGTGCGCCGGGCGGGCAGGCTGATCTTCGCCGAGGAAGTCCGGCTGGAAGATTCCATCGCGCAGACCCTTGCGCGCGGGACTGTCGCCGGCGGTGCCCATGCTTTTGCCACCTGCCTGATCGTCGCCCCGGATGCCGAGGCGCGGCTTGAGGAAGCGCGCACATATCTCGCCGATGCGCCCTGCCCTTGCGGCGTGAGCGCGCTCGACGGCTATCTCGTGGCACGCTTTCTTGGCCATGACGCGCAGGCCCTGCGCGGGGCGCTGATCCGTTTCGTCGAAGCCATGCGCGCTCACGCCATGCCGCGCAGCTGGATGATCTGAGGGGAGAACGGGACGATGCAATTGTCACCGCGCGAGAAAGACAAGCTCCTTGTGGCCACAGCCGCCATGGTGGCGCGCCGCCGGCTGGAGCGGGGGGTGAAGCTGAATTACCCCGAGGCGATCGCATTGATCACCGATTACGTGGTCGAGGGCGCGCGCGACGGGCGTTCGGTCGCCGATCTGATGGAAGCAGGCGCCCATGTGATCAGCGCCGATCAGGTGATGGACGGCATTGCCGAGATGATCCACGACGTGCAGGTGGAGGCGACCTTCCCCGATGGCACGAAGCTCGTCACCGTGCATGATCCGATCAGGGGTGCCACGGGCGCCCTCACCCCCGGCGAAATCATGCCGCAGGAGGGCGAGATCGAGCTCAATGCCGGACGCGAGACCGTAACGCTCAGCGTCGCCAATAAGGGCGACCGCCCGATCCAGGTCGGCTCGCATTATCATTTCTTCGAGACCAATCCCGGCCTCTCCTTCGAGCGCGACAAGGCACGCGGCATGCGCCTCGACATTCCCGCCGGCTCCGCCGTGCGTTTCGAGCCGGGCCAGACCCGCGAGGTGACGCTGATCCCCGTCGCGGGCGACCGCAAGATCTACGGCTTCCGCCAGGAGGTGATGGGCGACCTGTGATCCCTCGACCGGCGCCGATGCCAAAGCCGCCTCGTCGCCTTGCGCCCTTGACCATGGGGCAACGTGCGTCAACTCTGCCGTAACGAATGACGGATGGAAACGGCAGAGAGGGCGGCATGGATCTCGGCGCGCGGCTTGCGGGCAAGCATATTCTGATCACGGGTGCATCGAGCGGGCTCGGCGCGCATTTCGCCACGCTCTGCGCGCGCCACGGCGCCCGGGTCACGGTGGGAGCGCGGCGCAAGGAGAAGCTCGACAGCCTGGTGGCCGAGCTCGAATCCGCCGGGGCAGCTTCCGCCCGGGCGATCTCCCTCGACGTCACCGACGAGGCTTCCGTCAAGGCCTGTTTCGACAGCCTTGATGCGCCCCTCGACACGCTCGTCAACAATGCCGGCATCGCGCTCTCCTCCATGGCGATCGACACGCCGCTTGCCGATTTCGACGCGGTCATGGCCACCAATGTGCGCGGCGTCTTCGCCATGGCGCAGGAGGCGGGGCAGCGCTGGCGCGACGCGAAGCAACCGGGCAATATCGTCAACATCGCCTCGATTCTCGGCCAGCGCGTCGCCGGCGGGGTGACGCCCTATGCGATCTCGAAAGCAGCCGTGAAGCAAGCGACGCATGCGCTCGCGCTCGAATGGGCGCGCTTCGGCATCCGCGTCAACGCGCTGGCACCCGGCTATATCGAGACCGAGATCAACGCCGAATTCTTCGCCACGCCGCCGGGCGAGGCGATGATCAAGCGCATACCGATGCGTCGCCTCGGCAAGCCCGAGGATCTCGACGCCGCCTTTCTTCTGCTCGCCACCGATGCCTCGCCCTGGATGACGGGGACCTACCTCCCCGTCGATGGCGGGCATCTTTGTTCGGGCCTGTGACTGATCAGGGAAACGCAACGATGGACTTTCAGATTTCACCGCGGATCGAGGATTTCCGCGCCCGCATCGCCACTTTCGTCGAGCAGGAACTGATCCCGCTCGAAGCGCGCGAGGACAGCTACGACGATCACGAGAATATCCGCCTCGATCTCCTCGAGAAGATGCGCGAGAAGGCCCGCGCCCAGGGGCTGTGGTGCCTGCAACTGAAGCAGGAGACCGGCGGGCAGGGTCTCGGCAAGATGGGCATGGCGGTATGCTACGAGGCCATGAACCGCTCGATCTTCGGCCCCTGCGTGTTCAATTCCGCCGCCCCTGATGACGGCAACATGATGGTGCTGGAACAGGTCGGCACCGATTACCAGAAGGAGCGCTGGCTCCAGCCGATCGTGCAGGGGAAGGTCCGCTCCGCCTTCTCCATGACCGAGCCCCATCCCGGCGGCGGTTCCGACCCCTCGATGATCCGCACCCGCGCCGAGAAGCACGGCGATGTCTATCGCATCTACGGCCACAAATGGTTCATCACCGGCGCGGGCGTGGCCGATCATTTCATCCTGATGGCGCGCACCTCCGACGATCCGCGCTACGGCCTCACCGCCTTCCTGCATCACAAGGACGCGCCCGGCTGGGAGATCAAGCGCCGCATTCCGATCATGGGCCCCGAGGAGCATGGCGGGCATTGCGAGATCGAGTATGACGGGCTGGAGATCCCGGCCAAGGACGTCGTGATGGAAGAAGGCCAGGGCCTCAAGGTGACGCAGATCCGCCTCGGCCCGGCGCGGCTCACCCATTGCATGCGCTGGCTGGGCCTCGCCAAGCGCTGCGTCGAGATCGCGCGCGCCTATGCCGAGGATCGCGAGGGTTTCGGCATCAAGCTGAAGGATCGCGAGAGCGTGCAGTTGATGCTCGGCGGGCTCGCCATGAAGATCGAGATCGGCCGGCTGCTCGTGATGAAGGCCGCCTGGGCTCTCGATCAGGGCTCGTTTGCCCGCCAGGAAGTCTCGATGGCCAAGATCCAGGTCGCGAACGTCCTGCACGAAGCCGCCGATATCGGCATCCAGATCAACGGGGCGCGCGGCTATTCCAAGGACACGGTGCTCGAATGGATCTACCGCTACGCCCGCCAGGCGCGGCTGGTGGACGGCGCCGACGAGGTGCACCGCATGGTGCTCAACCGCTTCCTCGACAAGGAAGGCACCGATTTCTGGCGCTGGCAGGTCGCCGATAGCTAACGCATCATTCCGTCAGGTGGATACCGGCTGACGGATAAAATAACTCGCAAAACAATAACTTAGAGCACCCGGCCTGACTTCGTCAGGTCGGAAAGTGCTCTAAGTTCGTTCAGGCCGGCGCGCCCGCTCAGGCATGGGCGCGCTGGTCTCCGAGCCGGTACTCGATCGCGACCTTGGCAAAGAGCGCGATGATGGCGATCAGGGTCAGCGTGGAGGCGGCGGCGAAGGCGCCGACGGTGTTGTAGTCGTGATAGAGCAGCTCCACCTGCAGCGGCAGGGTGTTGGTCTGTCCCCGGATATTGCCCGAGACGACCGAGACCGCACCGAATTCGCCGATGGCCCGGGCCGAGCACAGAACCGCGCCGTAGAGCAGCGCCCAGCGGATATTGGGCAGGGTCACCCGCGCGAAGATCTGCCAGCCGCTTGCGCCGAGCGTCACGGCCGCCTCCTCCTGCTCGCTGCCCTGGACCTGCATGAGTGGTACGAGCTCGCGCACCACGAAGGGGCTGGTCACGAAGAGCGTGACGAGGACGATCCCCGGCAGCGCGAACATGATCCGCAATTCCATCCCGATCAGCCACGGCCCGAGCAGGCCCTGAGCCCCGTAGAGCAGGATATAGGTAACGCCCGCGACGATGGGTGAGATCGAGAACGGGATCTCGATCAGCGTCAGCAGCAGTTTCTTGCCGCGAAAGTCGAATTTCGTGATCGCCCATGCAGCGGCGATGCCGAAGGCGATATTGACCGGTACGACGATCACCGTGACGAGGATCGTCAGGTAGATCGCATGCAGCGTATCCGGCGCGAGGATATTCGCCATGTAGACGTCAACCCCGTGCGAGAAGGCCTGGGCGAAGATGACGGCGAGCGGCGTCACGATGAAGAGCGCCGTCGAGATGATGCCGAGCCCGATCAGCAGGCGCGGAACCAGCGCACGCGGGATATGGTGCGCATCAGCCGGGGCAGTGGAAGTCGTGCCGATCATGCGCTGCGGACCTTGTAACGGAGGAGACGGGCCTGGACGATGTTGGTGGCGAGCAGGATCACGAAGGCCGAGAGCAGCAACACGGCAGCTATGGCCGAGGCTGCCGGATAATCGAATTCCTCCAGCCGGATATAGACGAGCAGCGCCGCGATTTCGGTCTGGAAGGGGATATTGCCAGCGATGAAGACCACGGCGCCGAACTCGCCCAGGGAGCGTGCGAAGGCGAGCGCGCAGCCGCTGAGATAGGCGGGGAAGATCACCGGGAAGACCACGCGGCGGAAGATCGTGAAAGGATAGGCGCCGAGCGTCGCCGAGGCCTGTTCGATCTGCGGATCGAGATCCTCAAGCACCGGCTGCACAGTGCGCACCACGAAGGGCACGCTGGTGAACGCCATGGCGAGCGCCACGCCGAAAATAGTATAGACGATTTTGATACCAGCCGGCTCCAGCACGGTTCCGAACCAGCCGTTGGAGGCATAGAGCGCCGTCAGGGCGAGACCGGCGACGGCGGTCGGCAGGGCGAAGGGAATGTCCATCAGCGCGTCGAGCAGCCGGCGCCCGGGAAAGCGGTAGCGCACCAGGATCCAGGCCATCAGCAGGCCGTAGAAGGCGTTGATCACGGTGGCGATGGCCGCGGCTGCGAAGGTGATCTGGAACGCAGCCACGGCGCGCGGCGAGGAAATAATCTGCCAGAACCGCGCGGGGCCCACCTCACCGGCCTTGAGGAGCAGCGCGGCGAGGGGCAGCAGCACGATGATCCCGAGATAGAGCATCGTGCAGCCCATCGTCAGACCGAAGCCCGGCAGGACCCGCTTCGCGCGGACGGGCGGTGCGCCGATCGAGGGTGCAAGGCTTGCGGCCGACATGGTGATGATCTCTCGCTTTGTGGAGCGCTATCCGATCTGACAGAATCGGATGGCGCTTTCGGTCTTTGTCTTGACGCGTCATCTTATCCGCCAGGCGGTATTCACCTGGCGGAATGATGCTCCGAATCTTTGTCTTGACGCATCATTCTATCCGCCAGCCGGTATCCACCTGGCGGAATGATGCTCTGGCATCAGCGGTTGACGAAGATCTGGTCGAGGGTCGCGCCGTCGGCGAAATGCTCCTCGGTCGCCTGCGCCCAGCCGCCGAAGACCTCATCGACCTCGATCAGGCGAACCTCGGGGAACTGGTCGGCGAAGCGGGCCTGAACCTCGGGATGATGCACGCGATAGGCATATTCCGCGAGGATCGTCTGGCCCGCCTCACCGTAGAGAAAATCGAGATAAGCCGTGGCGACGTCGCGGGTGCCCCGGCGATCGACCACCTCGTCGACGAGGCTGACCGGGAACTCGGCGCGCACGCTCAGCGAGGGCACGACGATTTCGAAACCCTGATCGCCGTATTCGCGGGCGATGTTGTTCACCTCCGCCTCGAAGGTGATCAGCACGTCGCCGATGCCGCGCTCGACGAAGGTCGTCGTCGCCGCGCGTCCCCCGGTATCGAAAACGGGCACGTTGGCGAGCAGATTGCCGACGAATTCCCGCGCAGCTTCTTCGTCGCCGTCATGCGCTTCCAGCGCATAGGCATAGGCCGCGAGATAGGTGTAGCGGGCATTGCCGGAGGTCTTCGGATTGGGGAAGACCGGCTGCACGCCCTCGCGCACCAGATCGCTCCAGTCGCGGATATCCTTAGGATTGCCGGGGCGCACGAGGAAAGCGGGCAGCGAATAGTAAGGCGAGGCGTTGTTGGGCAGACGCTCCTGCCAATCGCCGGGGATCAGGTTGCCGCGATCATGCAGGACCTGCACGTCGGTGACCTGGTTGAAGGTGACGACATCCGCCTGCAGACCTTCCAGGATCGCGCGGGCCTGGCGCGACGAGCCCCCATGCGACTGGTCGATATTCACCTCCGCGCCGGTCTCTTCCTTCCAATGCGCGGCGAAGACCGGGTTGATATGCGCAAACAGTTCACGGGCAATATCATAGGAAACATTGAGGATTTCAGCCGATTCCTGGGCGACAGCAGGCTTTGCGGCAAAAGGCGTGGCGGCGAAGGGCGCGGCGGCGAGCAACAGCGCAGCCGCAGCGGCGAGAGAACGTTTCATCGAAAAATCACTCCGGGTTCTTGGTCAGATGGAAAGGCGCCGTTGCGCCGAAAGGCCTCCCGCCGCGACGTCGGCGACGGAAGGGGATGGGGCATTGCGTTCAGGCGCGCTGAACAGGCGAGCGGCATGGGCGATGACGCGCACGCGATCGCCTCGGGCGAAGGCATCGTCACCCAGATCACGGCGCGGCATCTCCACCGTGACGGGGGGCTCGTATCCGGGAACGTCGACCGTAAAGCGCAGATTGGCGCCAGCGGCGCTCACGCTCTCGATCCGCGCGGGCGCGCTCGCATCCGCCTCGAGGGTAATCTCCCAGGGGCGCACGAACAGATCGGCCTCGCCGTCGCCGATCGCGAAGCGCCCCAGACGCGTGATGTCGAGGCCCGGCGCGCGGATCCGGCCACTCTGAACGGTGACCGGCAACTCGTTCGCATCGCCGAGGAACCGTGCGACGAAGGCCGAGGCCGGCCTCGCATGGATCTCCTCGGCGCTACCGACCTGCTCGATCCGGCCCTCGGACATGATCACGACGCGATCGGCGAGCTCGAAAGCCTCCTCCTGATCATGCGTGACGAAAACCGTGGTGGTGCCGAGCCGGTCGTGGATCTGCCGCAGCCAGCTACGCAGATCCTTGCGGATCGAGGCGTCGAGCGCGCCGAAAGGCTCGTCGAGTAGCAGAACCTTCGGCTCGATGGCGAGCGCACGCGCGAGAGCCACACGCTGGCGCTGGCCGCCCGATAGCTGCGCGGGAAAGCGCCCGCCGAGATCCGGGATCTGCATCATCTCGAGCAGTTCAGCCACGCGCCGCGCGATCTCGCTCTTCGAGGGCCGTGTCGCACGCGGGCGGATAGTGAGGCCGAAGGCGATGTTGTCGGCAACGCTCATATGCGGGAAAAGCGCGTAATTCTGGAAGACGAATCCCACGCCCCGGCGCTGGGCTTCGAGAGCGAGCCAGTTCGCGTCGTCGACATGAAGCGCGCCGGCATTCGGCCAGTCGAGCCCGGCGAGGATGCGCAGGAGTGTGGTCTTGCCCGAGCCGGACGGGCCGAGCAGCGCCGCCAGTTCGCCGTCACGAATCGACAGATCGATGCCGCGAAGCACACGGGTCGCCGCGAAGCGCCGCTCGATACCCTGGATTTCAATTGCCATGTCGATACCTCCGGAGCCATAATTCACGAATTGAATCCGGAGTCCAACATAAAAACTCGAAAATCTGTATTTTTTTAAATTTCACATTTATATATGCTTTTTATTGCACATCCCCTCCGTCACGCAACGCGGCGAGTGCGGGCATGCCGGATGAGGAGATCCATGCTGGTGGGAACGGCTAGCGGATTCGACGGGCCGACCGCTTATAAAGCCGCGTAGGCAGCAAGCGCCACGACGGCGAGCATCGAGGCGGCCATGGCGCCGTTGATGGCGAACTGTGCCCGGCGGGAGAGATCGAGCCGGCGCAGGGCGACGCCGGCCCAGAGCCAGCCGAAATGGATCGGGATCCAGATCGCGTTGATGATCAGGAATTTCAGGGCGATCTCGAGCCCCGTATGCGCGGGCAGGAAGGCGAAGCCGGAAAAGAAGGCCGTGTTCACCGCATAAGCTTTCGGATTGATCACCTGGAGCCCCAGCCCGCCGAAGAAACCCGGGGCCTTCCGGGTCTCGATGAAGGCGACCCGCGCGCCGGCAAACGCAATACGCAGGGCAATGTAGAGAAGATAAGCGACCGAGGCGAAAAACAGCACCTGCCTGATTCGCGGCTCCGCCAGAACGAGCGCCGCGAGCCCGCTCACCACCGCGAGCGCGACGAGATTGGTGCCCACGAACAACCCGGCCACATAACGCGTTCCAGCCCGGTATCCGTACCCCGCCCCGACACCGGCAGTGGAGAGGACGCCCGGGCCGGGCGTGACGATCAGGAAGAACACGGCGGCGGCGAAGGTCAGCATCTTTGTTCCGTTTCTGCCGGGCGCAGCCCGCTCGCACGTGATCTGCCTGGTGGGTTGCGCAGTCCGGTACCGCCCGAACATCCACATGATGACCGCACCGACACGCGCCGGGAAGCCCCATGAGCACGCTATCCCGTGTGAGTGGATCGGCATCCTGGCGATCCGGAAATGTCGCGCCGGCGCCGCCACCCCCGCAGCTTGACTTGCGCCGCATGCGATTTAAGGGTTCCGACAGCGAATTCCTGCGCAAGAGAGGCTCCGTCATGGCCGCCAATATGGACCCGAAACGCTCCTTCCAGGGGCTGATCCTGACGCTGCAGCGTTTCTGGGCGGAGCGCGGCTGCGTCATTCTCCAGCCCTACGACATGGAAGTCGGCGCCGGCACCTTCCACCCCGCCACGACCCTGCGCTCGCTGGGGCCGAAAGCCTGGAACGCGGCCTATGTGCAGCCCTCACGCCGCCCGACCGACGGGCGCTACGGCGAAAACCCCAACCGCCTGCAGCACTATTACCAGTTCCAGACCATCCTGAAGCCGAGCCCGCCCGATATCCAGGATCTCTATCTGGAAAGCCTGCGCGCCATCGGCATCGATACCGATCTGCACGATGTGCGTTTCGTCGAGGATGACTGGGAGAGCCCCACGCTCGGCGCCTGGGGGCTGGGCTGGGAATGCTGGTGCGACGGGATGGAGGTCTCGCAATTTACCTATTTCCAGCAGGTTCTCGGCTTCGAATGCTCACCGGTCGCAGGCGAACTCACCTACGGTCTGGAGCGCCTCGCCATGTATGTGCAGGGCGTCGAGAACGTCTATGATCTCAATTTCAACGGCGGCGAGGGTGCAGACCGCGTATCCTATGGCGACGTGTTCCTCCAGGCCGAGAAGGAGTATTCGCGCTACAATTTCGAGCATGCGGATGTCGAGGCCTTGTTCCGCCATTTCCGCGACGCCGAAGAGGCCTGCCGCGCCATCCTCGCCGCTGGTGACAAGGGCGATCACCACGAGATGGTGCTGCCCGCCTATGACCAGTGCCTGAAGGCGAGCCACCTCTTCAACCTGCTCGATGCGCGCGGCGTGATCTCCGTCACGGAGCGTCAGAGCTACATCCTGCGCGTGCGCGATCTCGCCAAGGCCTGCGGCGAGGCCTGGCTGCGCACGGAGGCTGGTGGCGGCGCGACCGCGCAGGAGAAGGCGGCATGAGCGCCGCCAACGCACAACAGCGCCTCATCCGCGTCCATGTCGACACGCTTCGCTTCGACATGGTGCTCGCCCCCTATACCGATACCGGCGTCGCCAAGATCAAGGGTCTGGCGGCGATGGAGGATGCGGCGGGCTCGCACGATCTCGGCCATGTCGAGGTCACCTTGTGGGGCGCGACGCTGGAACAGCTCCGCTCACGCGCCCTGCAATGGCCGACGCGTTTCGACGATATCGACGACGCCCATTTCGGCGTCTCCTCGCGCGACGAGCACCGCTTCGACATCTTCATAGCCCATGAGCGTTTCATGCATGTGATGACGCTCCTGCGCGATGCCGGCCGGAGCGGCGGTTCGGGAGGCGAACCCGGCCAGATCGTCCTCCATGTCGACGTCGCCCCCGACGCCAGCTACGACCTCGTCACCTCGCTGGAAATCTCCGGCGGCTGGGGGTGATGATCACGCTGGATGCGGCGTGATCTCGCGTAACTCACCGGTCCGCGTCTGATTGCGGATCAGGGCGAATCGATCCAGCGCCTCGGCGACATCAACATGCTCGAGTCTGTCGAAGCGAATCGCCTCCCATTCCGCGCGCGCGATCTTCACCGAGAGGATATGGACATCGCGCGTGCCACCCGTCGCGGGATCTGGCCGCTGGGTATAGCCACCGAGCGTCACTTCCTGGAGGGTCGGAAGGCTTGCAAATGCCTCGCCGGCAATGCGGAACAGGCTGGCATGGGCGAGATAAGAGAAATCCCGGCGCTTTTGTGTGGCACTGCGCTTCTTCTCACGCACCGAAAGGCCGCGTGCGGCCACTTCCCATTCGGTGTCAGGAACGGCATCGCTCTCGGGCAGGTCTATGTCGAGGGCGAGCGTCGCCAGATCATCGCCGAAATCGAAACAGACCTCCGTCGGGCGCGCCCAGGCGATGGCTGACAGGCGGCTTGATATCTGAGCAGACATGGCTTCTGCCTCGCCCTCATGCAATGCATTGTTGAGTGTCTGCAGCTCTGCCAGCATCGCGGCATAGGCCTCGGATTCGGCCTGCCAGGCGACCATCGCCTGCTCATGACGTGTCTGCGCAGCCGCATTCTCGGCCTCGATCCGCGTTCGTTGCAGGAACAGCTTGTCCCAGAAGCCGACCTCGCGCATGACCGGCGCCTCGGGACGCATCGGCGGCGGGTCGGCGGGGCGATAGGGTTCGAACAGTGGCGCCGGCGTGTCGAGATGAATGCCGAGGCATGCATGCAGCTCTTCATTGCGCCTTGCCGCCCAATCCTCAAGCCGCGCCCGCAATGCATCGGCATGTGCGCTACGCACCTTGCGCACCAGCGTTGGCGTAAGCGGCGAGCCATCCTCGAAGGACATTTCGAGCTTGCCTTCGCTGTCGAGCCTCAGGACGATATCCGAGAGATTGTCGGGATCGACAGGCGCATTGGCATGCCCCATGCCCGTGCGCCCGTTGCCGCCTCCCGACGACAGCCTCTGCCGATAGGCAATCCCCGTTCCCGGAATACCGACATGGCTATACGCACCGCGCGGACCGAGCGAAACAGATGCGCCACGCGGGCCGACACTCAGGCCGAGCCCACTCTTAGACACGTTCAAACGGAGACCGGGCATCAGAGTCACACGACGCGCAAACCTAAACGCCATCCCTATCCTCCTCGCGGTCCTTTTCCCGCTTGCGCTGCATAGCATCGCTGAATGCCGAAGCGAGAATACCGGCGGGCATGGCGATCAGGCCGACGCCGGTGATCGCCGTCAGTGTGGCGAAGACCTTGCCGAGCGGTGTCGCAGGGACGACATCCCCGTAGCCCACCGTGGTCAGCGTGGCGACCGACCACCACATTGCCCGGGGAATCGATCCGAATGCCTCCTGCTGCCGCCCGCCTTCGATCAGGTAGAGCGCTGAGGCCGACACGAGCAACAGACCGCCGGCGACGGCGAGGCTCACGAGCAGCTCGTAGCGACGTGCGCCGACCGCCTCCCCAATCGTGCGAAAAGCCTCGGCAAACCGCCCCAACTTTGCAACACGCAGGAGGCGGGCCAGACGCAAGAGACGCAGCAACGCTCCTTCGAATCCGACGAGCGATACGGCCATCGTGACGATGACGACGAGATCGAGGACGGCCATAGGGCGGCGCGCATAGGCAAGTCTCGAGCTGAAGCGGGGATTTTCGACGCAGACCCACAGTCGCGCGGCGTATTCGCCCATGAAGATCGTCAGGATCATCAGTTCGAGAAGCGTGAACAGCCGCTCATGGGCCGCATAGACCAATGGCTCCGTTTCCAGAATCACGAGCAGCAGCGACAGCACGATGATCCCGACGATCGCGCGATTGAGCCATGACAAACCGTCTACCGTCCCCAGATCCGGGTCGAGGGCCGATGCGAGTGCCTGGCGTATCCGGCTTGACGTCACCTGAAATCACTCTTGAAGAACGAAAGAACAACTTAAAATATGTACGATTCGGCAAAAACACAATCAGGATCTTTGAAATAATACCCCCGACAACCCCTGTTTGCACATCGCTTCGAGATGTCGCCCGCCAACGAGTCCGCAAAGCGGCTTGTCCCTCATTCACGAAAAGTTCCGAGAACGGGCATACCCGGTGGACCAGGAATAATGCCGAAGCCGGCATGACGCTCGCCCCGCGCTACGGAGGGGCGAGCCTTTGCAATTCACGAATCAGGCCCGGGTCACCCGCCCATCGCCTTCAGCTCCCGCAGCGCCTTAGCGTCGCGGGGGGTGACGTCGGGATAGTCCGGGTCGGAACCGACATCCGGCGAGATCTTCCAGGAGCGGGCGCATTTCGTGCCCTGTGCTCGCGCGAAGACCACGGCGACGCCGGGCACGTCGTCCCAGCGATAGGCATCCGCCGGACCCTCGTCGGAACGCAGGGTGAGATCGGAGGTGATGCAGATATCGGCCAGGTTCAACCCTTCCACCGCCGCCAGCAGCTCCGGATCGGTGACGTGGACGATCGGTGACGCGTCGAGGTTGGAGCGGATGTTCTTGGCGTTGCGCTCGATTTCGAGCGACCCGGTCACCACCCGGCGCACCCGGCGCACCCTGGCCCAGCGTTCCGCGAGCGCAGGATCGCGCCAGCCGGCGGGGACCTCGGGGAAGGTTTCGAGATGCACCGAGAGCGCGTCGGTATGGCGCATCAGCCAGGCTTCTTCCGCCGTGAAGCACAGGATCGGCGCGATCCAGGTCACCACGCAATCGAAACAGCGGTCGATCACCGTCAACGCGCTTTTGCGAGCAAGGCTGGAGGGCGGATCGCAATAGAGCGTATCCTTGCGCACATCGAAATAGAAAGCGGAGAGATCGCTCGTCATGAAGCCGTTGAGCAGGAAGATCACGCGCTTGTAATCGAACCGGCGATAGGCCTCGCGGATCGCCTCGTCGAGTTCGGCCATACGATGCAGCACGAAGCGCTCGAGCTCGGGCATATCGGCGGGATCGACCGCCTCTTCCGGCTTGTAATGATGCAGCGAGCCCAGCATCCAGCGGATGGTGTTGCGCAGCTTGCGATAGGTCTCGACGAAGGTCTTGAGGATCTCCTTGCCGATGCGCAGATCATCCGCGTAATCGGAGGCCGCAACCCACAACCGCAGGATATCGGCGCCCGAATCCTTGATCACGTCCTGCGGCGCAACGACATTACCCATGGATTTCGACATCTTCATCCCCTTCTCGTCGAGGACGAAACCGTGGGTCAGGACGATGTCGAAGGGAGCCCGCCCGCGCGTGCCGCAGGCCTCGAGCAGGGAATGCTGGAACCAGCCGCGATGCTGGTCGGAGCCTTCCAGATACATCACCTGGTCGCGCCCGCCATCGACGATGCGGTTCACGGCGAGATCGGGGCGGGTTTCCATATTGAAGGAATGCGTCGAGCCGGAATCAAACCAGACGTCGAGAATGTCGTCGACCCGCTCGTATTGCGCCGGGTCATAGCCGAGCGGCGCCAGATAATGGGCCGGATCGTTCTGATACCAGGCATCGGCACCCTCCGCCTCGAAGCTCTCCGCGATGGCCTGGTCGAGCCTGTCATCGGCCAGGAGCTCGCCGGTCTCCTTGTGGACGAAGACGGTGATCGGCACGCCCCAGGCGCGCTGGCGCGAGACCACCCAGTCGGGCCGGTTCTCGACCATGCCGGTGATGCGGTTCTCGCCCGATTCCGGCACCCATTCGGTCTTGGCGATCGCCGCGAGCGCCACCTCGCGCAGGGTCTTGCCGTCGAGGATCGAGACCGGCTTGTCCATGGCGATGAACCATTGCGGCGTGTTGCGGAACAAAAGCGGCGCCTTCGAGCGCCATGAATGCGGATACTGGTGCTTGAGCCGCCCGCGCGCGATCAGCGCGCCGGTCTCCACGAGCTTGTCGATGACGGCGGGATTGGCTTTGCCGTCCTTGCCCTTGTGATCATAGATCTGCAGCCCGGCAAAGAACGGCACATGCGGGAAATAGCTCGAATCCTCGGCTACCGTATGCGGCACTTCGGTGGTGCCGCAATCGGCGAAGACCGCCTTGTGCTTGAGATAGGTCACATAGTCATCCGCGCCATGGCCCGGCGCCGTGTGGACGAAGCCGGTTCCCGCATCGTCTGTGACGTAGTCGGCGGGCAGGACGGGGACGTCGAAGTCCCAGTACCCATCGGCGCCGTCGAGGCCGCGGAACGGGTGCGCACAACGCTTGATCACCGCCGGATCGACAGCGGCGACGCGCGCGAAGCTCTCAACCCGCGCAGCCTTGAAGATTTCCTCGGCCAGCGCATCGGCGACGACGAAGCGCTCGCCGGTCTTCGCCCAGTTCTCCTCCGGCGCGCCGGTGACCTCGTAAAGCCCGTAATCGATATGCGCGCCATAGGCGATGGCGCGGTTGGCCGGGATCGTCCAGGGGGTCGTGGTCCAGATCACGACGGATGCATCCGCAAGCGCCGGATCATCCGTGGCGATGACCGGGAACTTCACCCAGATCGTGTGCGAGGTCTTTTCGTGATACTCCACCTCCGCCTCGGCCAGCGCCGTCTTCTCGACGGCGGACCACATCACGGGCTTGGAGCCGCGATAGAGCTGGCCGGAGCGGGCGAATTTCATGATCTCGCGGGCGATCTGCGCTTCCGCACCGTAGCTCATGGTCAGATACGGGTCGTCCCAGTCGCCGATCACGCCGAGCCGCTTGAACTCCTCGCGCTGCACATCAATCCATTTATCGGCGAAGACGCGGCATTCCTTGCGGAATTCCACCTTGTCGACAGCGTCCTTGTCTAGCCCCTTGGCGCGATACTGCTCCTCGATCTTCCATTCGATCGGAAGGCCGTGGCAATCCCAGCCGGGGACGTAGTTTGAATCCTTGCCCAGCATCTGCTGCGAGCGCACGATCAGATCCTTCAGGATCTTGTTGAGCGCGTGCCCGATATGGATGTTGCCGTTGGCATAGGGCGGGCCATCATGCAGCACGAAGCGGTCGCGCTTCTCGCGCGTGCCCTGCTCGCGCAGCTTGCGATAGAGGTCAATCTCGTTCCAGCGGGCGAGGAATTCCGGCTCGCGCTTGGGCAGGCCGGCGCGCATCGGGAATTCCGTCTGCGGCAGGTAGAGGGTGGAGGCGTAATCGGGTGCGTCGTTGACGGGCGTGTTGTCAGGCTTGTCGGACATCTTTTTCAACCTTGAGGCTCACCGCGGCATGGGGAGCGGAATCTTCATCGAAATCGGGCGCGAAGCAGCGTTCCCGGCCCCTCGCCGCCTTGCGTGAAGGCGCATCAAGCGAGGGCCGGGCCGGTAATTCGCCGCCCGTCATGGCCGTATCGACCCATCATCATCTGGTTCCTGACGCGTGTTGTTGCCCGGCTTGTAGCAAGCCCGCGCGCGCGAATAAAGCGTCTCGAACGGCAAACCCCGCCATCGCGGTCGCAATGGCGGGGCTGGTAGCCGGTATCGCGGCATACAAGCGCCTCAGGCGGCGCGGATATCGCCGAGAAAACGCTCGACTTCGCCGCTGAGCGTCTTCGCCTGCTGCGACAATTCCTCCACCGAGGCGAGCATGCGCGTGGCCGCATCGCCGGTCTCGCGCGAAGCATCGTTCACGCCGGCGATATGGTTGGCGACCTCGCCGGTTCCCGCCGCCGCCTGCTGCACATTGGTGTTGATTTCCTGGGTGGCGCAGGCCTGCTGTTGCACCGAGGAGGAGATCGAAGAGGCGGTCTGGTTGACCTCGCTGACGGCACCGGCGATCCCGGTAATGACGCTGACGGCCTCCTGCGTCGCGCTCTGGATCGCCGTGATCTGATCAGCGATATCCTCCGTCGCGCGCTGCGTCTGGCTGGCGAGGTTCTTCACCTCGGCTGCGACAACGGCGAAGCCCTTGCCCGCATCACCGGCCCGCGCCGCCTCGATCGTGGCGTTGAGGGCGAGCAGGTTGGTCTGCTCGGCGATGGCCTGGATCAGCGAAATCACGTCACCGACCTTCTGCGCGGAAGCCGAGAGCCCCTGCATGGTCGATTCGGCCCGCGTGACCTCGGCAACCGCGCGTTCGGTGGAATTGCCGGAACTCTCGACCTGACGCCCGATCTCGCTGATCGAGGCTGTGAGTTCCTCGGTCGCGGCGGCGACGGATTGCACATTGGTGCTGGCTTCCTCGGTCGCGGCGGCGACGCTCGCGGAGCGCTGCACACCGCGCTCGGCCATGCTTGCCATGCCCTGCGCCGATTCCTGCATCTGCGTGGCGGAGCCCGAAAGGCCGTGCACGATGGCGGCAATTGTCTGTTCGAACCCGGCGATCGCCTGTTCGAGCTTCTGCCCCTTCGCGAGCCGGTTCCCCTGCTCACGTTCCTGTTCTGCTCGCAGGGCCTCGCGCTCGGCCAGTCCGTCGCGGAAATACTGCACGCTATCGGCCATCTGCCCGATCTCGTCGCGGCGTCCGAGGCAGGGGACGGCAAGACCACTCTCGCCATGCGTGAGCCGTGTCATGACACTGCTGAGATCACCAAGCGGGCGCGAAACCCGCGAGACCAGCCCCCAGATTGCAAAGCCGACGCTTGCAGCCAGCATGACCAGTGCAGCCGCGATCAGCATCCCGGCGAAGCGCGCCTGTTGCTGCGCCGATTCGACCGCGGCATTCGTGCGCTGTGTCATCGCCACGAAGAATGCGTCTACCGGCGCCATGATCTCGGCCTTGTAGCGGTGGTAACGGGCCGAATGCAGCAGTTGAGCCGCCTGCTGCATGTCCGGCTCACCCTGCAGCGAGTACTCCCCGTTCTCATCCATGAACAGGCCCTTGACGGCGTTCATGGCCTGCGTCTCCAGAGCCACGAGCCCGTCGGAATTGTTTTGCGCCTGTGTCAGCAGATCGAACTCGGCCTCGGTGAAGCCGGCATCGCGCATCAGGTCCTGCAAGGCGATGGTGCGATCTGCCGGGCGTGGCTCGGCATTGCCTGCTGCGACGAAATCCCAGTAGATGCGCCAGTATTCCTGCGGTCGCGGCTCCTCGCCGTTGCGTATGGCGAGCACGTCCCAATACTGGGCCTCGTAGGACTCATCGCCGGTCACAACATAGGTACGGGCCAGCCGGGTCAGGTCATCGGAGCTCTGACGAAGTTCGTCAGCGAGCAGGTACGAATGATATTTTTGCTGATGTGCCCGATGCAGCTCGCCTGTCGCGGACATGTAGAGATAAGCAGCGCCGACAACGGCGAGGATCGACAGGATCAGTGAGGTCGTGATCAGGGTCGTGAGGCGTTTGATCGTCATGGGTGGGCTCGCTGTAGAAATAGCGCAACGCATCGGCTGACCCGGCGACGCCGCGACTGGCTTCGATTACCAAGCGCGCCACCACCGCTACTTCATGTAGCAATCTGGAAACCCGCTTTGCCTAAAATAGATATTCAAATTGAAGGAACACTTAACAGCCAAGCTTGAGCAATGACTTGGTTCTTCGCCTGGCCATGCCGCGCCTGAATAACCGCCAGGCAAAGGCTTTGACCTGCCGCAAAGGCAGCGGACCTGAATTGCGGCCATCGATTCCGGACTTGGCTTTCGCGGGCGCTACCCCGAGCGCAGCGGCAATTCCCGCATCCGCAGAAGAAAACCGAGCGCACAGGCGAGAATCAGGGCCGCGAATCCAAAGGCCCAGGAGAAGGCCCCGGCAAAGCGTGCAGGATCAGCCGAGAGCGCGCCCGATCGCAGCGCCCGGGCGGCATCGGGGTCGCCTGCGCCGAGGCCGCCCAGCACGATGGCACCCAGCGCCGCGACCATCAGCGCGCCACCCAGTTGCCGGAAGAAGCCCATAGCGCCCGTCACCGTTCCAACCTGATGCATCGCCACGGCGTTCTGGATCGCCACGGTGCAGACCGGCAGGAGCGTGCCGTTGCCGGCTGCGATCAATCCGATCAGGCTCGCCACCATCCAGAAGGGCAGATCCGTCACGAAGACCGCGAGCACCAGCATTGCCGCGATCGCCACGCTGAGCCCGATCACGGGAACGCGCTTGTAGTGGTCGAGCCGCGCCATCAGCCGCCCGGCAGTCGTCGCGCCGATCACGGTTCCCAGCATCAGTGGCAGCAAGGCGAAGCCCGATTGCGCCGCATTCAGCCCCCACACGGTCTCGTAATATACGGGCATGTAGATGGTCAGTCCGATGAAGGTGCCCATGCCGAAAGCGGCGGCGAGCACACCGGTGCGCACGACCTGATTGGCAAAGAGCGGCAGGGGAATCAGCGGCTCGCGCGCGCTCATCAGGCGCAGCGCGAAAGCGATCCAGACGAGGAGCGAGATGCCGATCAGGCCGATCACCGGCAGCGATGCCCAGGGATGCACGTTCCCGCCCCAGCTCAGCGCGAGCAGGAGCGCCACCGTGGCGCAGACCATCAGGAGGGCACCGGGAATATCGAGCTCGTGCGGGCGCTCGTGCCGCGGCAGCCGGGCCAACGTCGTGTAGGACATCCACAGCGCGAGCGCTCCCAGCGGCAGATTGATCCAGAAGATCACCGACCAGTGCAGGTATTGTGCGATCACGCCGCCGATGGTCGGGCCCGCGACACTCGCGGTGAGGAAGACGCCGGCGATATAGGCCTGATACTTGCCGCGCTCACGCGGGGAGACGACATCGGCCACGATGGTCTGCGCGAGCGAGATCAGCCCGCCGCCGCCCAGCCCCTGCAGGGCGCGCGCGAGGATCAGCCAGAGCATGTTCGGCGCCAGTGCGCAGGCGATCGAGCCGATCACGAAGACCAGCACGGCCGTCAGCAGCGCGAAACGGCGCCCGTGGATATCGGAGAACTTGCCGTAGAGCGGTGTCACGGCGGTGGCGGCGATCAGGTAGCCGGTGATCACCCAGGGTATCAGCTCGGCATTCCCGAGTTCGCGCCCGATCGTCGGCAGGGCCGTGGCGACGATGGTCTGGTCGAGGGCGCCGAGGAACATGGCGAGCACGATCCCGCCGATAATGGCGCGCACTTCCCGTTCGTCGAGCCTGACCTGATCGTGAGCCTTCGCCCCGCTATCCATTGATCGCGCCTCCCGGCACAGAATTAGCGCGCCCTGCGCTCGATGGGACGTGCGATCTCACGCATCACGGATGGTGGCGATGGGCAGATCGACGAATTGCAGGCGGTTTCAGGGGAACAGCGTCGCTGCCTACAGGCGTTGCTCCGAAATATCCTATAACTGCCAAGCTCGTGGTCTGATTCATGAATTCTTGACGGGGAGCGGCAGGCGCCCGATTATCGATGCCAGAGCCTTTCGCGGGCTCGCCAATACGTCGCCCGGGCTCAGCTTCGGAATCGGAGCCGATCGGAAGGCTTTGGCCTTTGGGCCTCACGCCGGAAGTGTTGGGCATCCCTGATCCCACGGGGCAATTCCCCAATCCGTCAAATATCCCGGCACGGGTCATTTGAATCAATCATGCAAGGCAAGAAATATGGTTCTTTCGCGCGTCCTTTCCGTGTCGGTTGTCGCTGGTATCGTTTCAGGTTGCGCGAATTTCGGCTTCTCCGTTGCCAATTCACCACTTGCATTGTTTGAAGGTGATGTTGTCAGGGGCGTCAGTTACGGCGCTGAACCCTGGGAGAAGCTCGACATCTATACGCCGCCGGGCATTATAGAGATCAACCGACCCGTCGTGGTGTTCTTCTACGGTGGCCGCTGGACGACGGGGAGCCGGGAGAATTACGGCTTCGTCGGAAACGCGCTCGCCGCCCAGGGCTTCGTGACCGTCATCCCCGATTATCGCAAATACCCGCAGGTGCGCTTTCCGGCATTCGTCGAGGATGGAGCCAAGGCGGTCAATTGGGTCCATGAAAACATCGAAGAATTCAACGGCCTGCCCGATACCCTGTTCCTTGCGGGCCATTCGGCCGGTGCACATATCGCCGCCCTGCTCGTCAGCGATGAGCGCTACCTGAGAAACGAAGGCAACGCCCTCGATAACATACGGGGTTTTGTCGGCCTGGCCGGGCCTTATGATTTCACGCCGGAAGTGGAAGACGTACAGGAAATATTCGGACCACCGTCAAACTATCCCCAGATGCAGGTGACGACATTCATCGACGGCACCGAACCGCCGATGCTGCTCATGTATGGCGACGCCGACGAAACCGTCGAGCGATACAATCTCGATCGCCTCGCCGGCAGGATCGAGGAGATGGGCGGCGAGTCCGAGCAAATCATCTATCCGGGATTGAACCATATCGAGATTGTCGGCGCATTTTCATGGTTCTGGCGCAACAAGGCTCCCGTCATTCAGGACATGACGGATTTCATCAACCGGAAATCCGAGTAGCCGATTCAATTCAAGCCATGGCGCCGAAGGCGGTGGCGCGCGTCGGCCCTGACGTGGCAGATCCCGCCATGCAACGCGCCGCTCCGATCCCGCCGGGAAAGGAGCGGCACGCGCTTGATGGAAGCGCTGCCCCTCACAAAGTCGGCAATTTGTATTCCGCGAAGCGCTCGCGCAGGGTGAGCTTCTGGATCTTGCCGGTGGCCGTATGGGGGATCTCCTCGACGAAGACGATGTCGTCGGGAAGCTGCCATTTGGCGATGCGCTCGGCCATATGCGCGAGGATGCTCTCTTTGTCCGGGGTGCGCCCGGGCTTGGGCACGACGATCAAGAGCGGGCGTTCGTCCCATTTGGGATGATGCACGCCGATCACCGCTGCCTCCGCCACATCGGCATGGCCGACGGCGATGTTTTCCAGATCGATCGACGAGATCCATTCGCCACCGGATTTGATCACATCCTTGGAGCGATCGACGATCTGCATATTGCCGTGCTGGTCGATCGTGGCGACATCGCCGGTATCGAAGAAGCCGTCCGCGTCGCAGATCACGTCGTCGCGGTGGAAATAGGATTGCGCGACGGCCGGGCCGCGCACCAGAAGCTTGCCGAAGGCCACCCCGTCCCAGGGCAGGCGGCGCCCGTCATCATCGACGATCTTCATCTCCACGCCGAAGGGCGGGAAGCCGACCTTTTCCTTGAGATCGAGCCAGCGTTCGGCGTCGACATCGCCGTAATCCGGCTTGAGCGTGCAGACCGAGCCGAGCGGGCTCATCTCGGTCATGCCCCAGGCGTGCACGACCTCGACGTCGTAGGTGTCGCGGAATGTCTTCGTCACAGCCCGCGGGCAGGCCGAGCCACCGATCACGACGCGCTGCAGATCGGGAAGACGGTCGCCGCTCGCCTCGAGATGCTGGAGCAGCGAGAACCAGATCGTGGGCACGGCGGCGGAAATCGTCACCTTCTCCTCGATCAGAAGCTCCGCCAGCGATGCTCCGTCGAGCTTGGGACCCGGAAACACCAGCGCGGCGCCGGCCATGGGCGCGGAAAAGGCGAAGGACCAGCCGTTTGCATGGAACAGCGGCACGACCGGCATCGCGGTATCGCGCGAGGACAGGCCGAGATAATCGACACCGTTCACCATCAGCGAATGCAATACGTTCGAGCGGTGCGAATAGAGAACGCCCTTGGGGTTGCCCGTCGTGCCGGAGGTGTAGCACATGCCGGCAGCGGTATTCTCGTCGACATCCTTCCAGATGAAGTCATCATCCGCCTCGGCGATGTAATCCTCATAGGCGACGGCGTTCTTCAGGCTCGTCTGCGGCATGTTGGCCGCATCCGTGAGGATGACGTAGCGTTCGACGCTATCGAGCCGGTCGGCCAGCTTCTCGACCAGCGGCACGAAGGTGAGATCGAGCAGGAGAATCCGGTCCGACGCATGGTTGATGATATAGATGATCTGGTCGTCGAACAGGCGCGGATTCACCGTGTGATAGACCGCCCCGATCCCGGTAATGCCGTACCAGCTCTCGAGGTGTCGCCAGGTGTTCCAGGCCAGCGTGCCGACACGGTCACCGAGGCCGATCCCGTCTTTCTCCAGCCGCTTGGCCAGTTGCAGGGAACGGCTGCGTACCTGCTTGTAGGTCGTGCGGTGGATCGGCCCCTCGACGGAGCGCGATATGACCGGGCGATCCGGGTGCTGGATGGCGGCGTGGTCGATGACGCGATGAATCAGCAGGGGCCAGTCCTGCATCAGACCGAGCATGGGCTTCTCTCCTAAAGGTCGTTCGCTTGGCGATATTGCACGCCTGACGATTTCTTGCGGTCGCTCGCGACAGGTTAAGCGCACGAAACGCCTGCGCCAATGTTATTCTGCGCACGCAACTGAATCGCAAAACAACTTCTCGTTAATTCTATCATGGCAAGAGCATGTATCCATGCGATCGATGCACCGGGATACGACGCCATTAAGCGCAAATTCAGTGAAAGTTAAAGCCTTTGGGCAATTCTCGCCGGGTGGCGCATAGAGGTTCGGATCATGATACGCGTTGCCCTTCTCCTGCTCTTTGGTCTCGCGACGCTCGGTGCGCCACTGGCACTGATCGCCGGGCCGAAGGATGCGAGCGACGGCATCGCCGTGATCTTTGCGCCCTGGATCGACGAGGCGACGGCGATGAGCCGGGTCGGTGATGCCGGCGGTGCGGTGATCCGCGCCGGGGGCGCCGGCTTCGTGAGCGTCGTGATGCCGCAATCCCCCGATTTCGCGCAGAACATCCGCGCAGCCGGCGCATGGCTGCTGCTCGACCCGCAGGTGGTCGGCGTGTGTTCGACGACAACAGAATCCTGACCTGTAAGGAAATCCACCATGACCGATGTCGCCACCCTGCGCACCGCCTCCGCCAGGCTGCTCTCGGCGCTCATGGCCGTCCATGTCATCGTTGTTGCAGCCATCGCCATGGTGCTGGGCGGCGATGTCGTGACGCTCTCCGTCCTCGCGATCGCCATGGCCGCGCCGGGCGTGCTCCTCACCCTGAAGCGCCCTGAAGATGTCGCGACGCGCTTTGCCGTCGCCATCGGCCTCGTCGCCCAGGTCTCGCTCATCGTCTTCGCCATGAGCGGCCATGCCTGGCAGATCGACGTGCACATGTATTACTTCGCCATGCTGGCCATGCTCGCCGGTTTCTGCGACTGGCGTGTGATCGTAGCCGCGGCCGGCGTCACGGCCGTCCATCATCTCAGCTTCAACTTCCTGCTTCCCGCCGCCGTCTTCCCCGGTGGCGCGAGCCTCGGGCGCGTGGCGATCCACGCGACAATCGTCGTGCTCGAGACCGCCGCCCTGGCCTGGATCGTGATCACCCTCGCGCGCATGATCGAGTTGTCGCGCGCCGGAGTCGAGGCTGCGGAAGCCGCGCGGCGCAAGGAGGCCGAGCTTGCCGAAATCCACGTGAAGGACGGCGAGAAGGTCAGCGCCCGTGCCGCCGAGGTCGACCGCCTCGCGGCGGATTTCGAAAACGGTATCCGCGAGGCGCTTTCCACCCTCGACGCCGCCTTCGCATCCATGCGGGCCAAGGCCGGTGCGCTCGAAGCCATTGCGGCGAAGACCGGCTCCAGCGTCTCCGACGTGCTGGCGAGTTCGCAGCGCACGGCGGCCAATATCCAGAACGTCGCGGCTTCGGGCGAAGAGCTCGCCGCCTCGATCGCGGAAATCGGACGCTCGGCCACGCAATCCTCCGATATCGCGCGCAAGGCGGTCGAGGGCGCGCGGCGTACCGACGGGCAGGTGCAGACCCTGTCGGATTCCGCACGCAGCATCGGCGAGGTCGTCGACCTGATCCGCTCCATCGCCGAACAGACCAACCTGCTGGCCCTCAATGCCACGATCGAGGCCGCACGGGCCGGTGAGGCCGGCAAGGGCTTCGCCGTGGTGGCGCAGGAGGTCAAGACGCTTGCTTCGCAGACGGCGAAGGCCACCGAGGACATCGCTTCCAAGGTCGCCGAAATGCAGGCCGCGACCAAGGATTCCGTCGCATCAATCCAGGATATCACCACCACGATCGACGAGATGAGCGAGCTCGCAGGCAGCATCGCCGCCGCCGTGACCCAGCAATCCTCGGCAACGCAGGAGATCGCCTCCAACGTGCAGGAAGCAGCCGACGGCGCCAAGGTGGTCAATGAAACGGTCGAGACCGTCGGGGCGCTCTCGGGCGAAACCAACGGCGCGTCGGGTGACATCATCGCCGCGACGCAGGCGCTGGCCGACGAGGCCGACAAGATCCGCGCGCGGGTCGAGGGATTCTGCGCATCGGTGCGCGCAGCCTGAAGCCGCGCGCACCAGTCTGAAAACGAGCAGCCGTGACGGGCGAGCCCTCGCGTGACAGGCGCGAGGGCTCATTTATGTCGAAATATTACATAAATGCAATCGTAAGAGCGTATCGTGGCATGTCCTGCATGCATCAGCGTTAATGACTTGCTCGCCGTTGCGGGCAGCGGATCACGGCGCGGGAAACAGCGTATCCGTGCGCCCGGTCAGGCGATAGGCGACGAGCCCGACGAATTCGCGTGCCGCCACATCGAACCGACGCAATCCGTCGGAGATGGTCGAGAAACCCGGCAGCGGGCCGTCGCGTCCAACCGTGCGGAAATCCACCGGATAGGGAATCACGTCGAATTCCGCCTGCCGGAAGACGCCGACCGAACGCGGCATGTGGAAGGCCGAGGTGACCAGCAGCCAGGTCTCGCCCGGTTGCGGCTGCGCGATCTCGCGCGAATAGACGGCATTTTCGTGGGTGTTGCGCGAGCGATCCTCGATCATGATTCGCGCGGGATCGAGGCCGAGGCTCTCCAGCAGCACGGCACCGGCCTGCGCCTCGGTATAGTCCTCGCCCAGAAGCGCTCCGCTGCCACCTGAAATCAGCACCCGGCTCTGCGGATGGCGCAGGGCAAGCTCAAACCCGACCACGAGCCGCTCGCCGGCCTCGTTGAGGATCGGCTGGCCGAGATTCATGCTGGCATCGGGATCCTGCGCGCCGCCGAGGATGATGATTCCGTGAAGCTCGCCGGGGAGGTCTTGCGGAATCGGAAAGCGCGCTTCCAGGCTGCGCATGGCCACGCTCGCCAGCGGCGTCATGCCCAGGATGAAGAGCCCCGCACAGGCGAACCCGGCAAGGACGAGACCGCTGCGGCGCAGGCGCGTCAGCGTTGCGAGGAGCAGGCCCAACGCGATCAGCAGCGCCAGCAGGTTGGAGGGCGCGAGCAGGAACCAGACGATCTTGGAGAGGATGAAGAACATGAATCGTGCCCCGCCTGCCCGTCTGAACGGATATGCCACGCGCGTGGCGAGCGACCGATCGCCGCGCCTGCCGGCACAAGCGGCAATCGCCACGGCAAAAGCCCCGGACGGTGACGCCCGGGGCCGGATCAGCCTGAAGCCGTCTGGCGCATGCCCGACAAGACTTGCTGCGCCCGACAAGACTTGATGCTTGGGCTTACTTCTTGCCGAAGCCGAGATTGCCGAAGCGCGAATTGAAGCGCGAAACGCGCCCGCCGCGATCGAGCAATTGCTGGCTGCCGCCCGTCCAAGCGGGATGGGTCCGGGGGTCGATCTCGAGGGTCATGGTGTCGCCCTCCTTGCCCCAGGTCGAGCGGGTCTGGTACTCGGTACCATCGGTCATCACCACCTTGATGAAGTGATAATCCGGATGCGCCGTCGCTTCCTTGCGTGCCATAGCTTTAACCTCATGATGCCGTTCCGGCGGTTTTTTCTGGCCGCCGGGGGCCCGTGGCGATATGTCGAGCCTGTCGAGAAGATCGCGGCGCTATAACCCAGTCGGGACGGCAATTCAAGCATAGCCTGCGCGAATGGCGCATATCAGGGAGCCGAGTATCCAGACGATGTCGCAGGATCAGAAAAATCCAGACCGGAATCCTTCGAAAGAAGGCGGCTCGAAAGGCATGCGCCCGCGCGCCAATCTCGCGGCCCTGCGCCCGCTGCTCACCTTCGCCCTGCGCTACAAGGCACGCATCGCCGCCGCGATGGGGGCGCTGCTCCTTGCCTCGATGGCGACGCTCGCGGTGCCGCTGGCCGTGCGCCGGGTGATCGATTTCGGTTTCGGGCAGGATCGCGCGGAACTGGTCTCGGCCTATTTCGGCATGCTGATTCTCGTCGTCGCCGTGCTCGCACTGGGCAGCGCCCTGCGCTACTATTTCGTGATCACCCTCGGGGAGCGGGTCGTCGCCGATGTGCGCGCCGCCGTGTTCGAGCGGCTGACCACCCTCGACCCGGCTTTCTTCGACGCATCGAGGACCGGCGAGATCACCTCGCGCCTGACGGCCGATACCACCCAGATCAAGAGCGCCTTCGGGGCGAGTATCTCAATCGCCCTGCGCAATGTCGTGCTGCTGATCGGCGCGGTGGCGCTGATGATCTGGACGAGCCCGACGCTCTCGGCGCTGGTCGTCTTCGCCTTGCCCTTCATCGTGCTGCCGCTGGTCTTCTCCGGGCGCAATGTGCGCCGCCGCTCGCGGATCGCGCAGGATCGCCTTGCCGATGCCTCGGCCTATGCCGCGGAAGCGGTCGGCGCGGTGCGCACGATGCAGGCCTTCGGCATGGAGCGCGAGAGCGCCAACCGTTTCGCCCGCGCGGCGGAGGATGCCTTCGATGCCGCGCGGATATCGACCCGTGCGCGCGCCTTCCTCACCGGCACGATCATCTTTCTGGTTTCGGCCAGCGTGGTGATGATCCTGTGGTACGGCGCCCAGGGCGTGATGCGCGGGGAGATGAGCGGCGGCGAGCTCAGCCAGTTCGTGCTCTATGCCGTCTTCGCCGCAAGTGCCATGGGCCAGCTCTCGGAGGTCTACGGCGAACTCGCCCAGGCGGCCGGTTCCGCCGAGCGTCTCGGGGAGATCCTCGAAACCCTGCCCGTGGTCGCCGCACCCGAAAACCCGGAGCCGCTGCCGGAGCCGCCGATCGGCTCGCTGGCGCTGGCCGGCGTCCAATTCGCCTATCCGACCCGCACCGACATACCCGCGCTCAACGGGATCGATTTCGCCTTGAGACCAGGCGAACGCGTCGCCCTCGTTGGCCCGTCCGGCTCGGGCAAGAGCACGGTGCTGCAATTGCTGCTGCGCTTCTATGATCCGCAGGAGGGACGCATCCTCATCGACGGCGTGCCGATCCACCGCGCCGATCCGCGCGCCTTGCGCAGGCGCATGGCGCTGGTGCCGCAGGAGCCGACGATCTTCGGTACGAGCGTGCGCGAGAATATCCGCTACGGCCAGCCGGATGCCGATGACGCGGCCGTGCGCCGGGCTGCCGAACAGGCAAGCGCGCATGGTTTCATCATGGAGATGCCGCAGGGCTATGACACGTTGATCGGCGAGCGCGGTGTGACGCTCTCGGGCGGCCAGCGCCAGCGCATCGCCATCGCCCGCGCGATCCTGCGCGACGCGCCGATCCTGCTCCTCGACGAGGCCACGAGCGCGCTCGATGCCGAGAGCGAGCATGCGGTGCAGGAGGCGCTCGACCATCTGATGCAGGGGCGCACCACGCTGGTCATCGCGCATCGCCTCGCCACCGTGCGCTCGGCGGATCGCATCCTGGTGATGGATGGCGGGCGCATCGTCGAGAGCGGCGATCACGACACGCTGATCAAGCGCGGCGGCCTCTATGCCAGGCTCGCACGCCTGCAATTCGCCGACAGCGATCCGGCCAAGGCGCAAGCAGCGCAATAAAGCCGCAAGCAGCGCAATAAAGCCGCAGGCAGCGCAATAGTGGCCGCGCCGGCATGCCTCGCGCAAACCGGCGCAAACCGGATTGCCGGGTTGCGGGCTAAACTTCGCCCGCGCGCGGTGCTACATCCACGGCACGTTCACGAAGCCGCACAAGCGGCAGACAATGGAGACGTCCCATGGATCTCGGCATCAAGGGCAAGCGCGCCCTCGTCCTTTCCTCCAGCCGCGGCCTCGGCAAGGCCTCGGCGGAATCGCTCGCAGCAGAAGGCGCGGAGGTCTTCATGACCGCCCGCTCCGCCGACAAGCTGGAAGAAACCGTCAAGGCGATCAACGCCAAGGGCGGCAAGGCTCATGCCTACGCCGCGGATCTCACCAAGGATACCGACAAGATCTATGAGGCCGCCGTCGCGGCCATGGGCGGTGTCGACATCCTCATCGCCAATACCGGCGGCCCGCCGGCCCGCGTCGCTGCGGAAGTCGAGCCCGAGGACTGGACGCCCCAGTTCGAAGCCATGGTCAAGCCGGTCTTCCGCCTGGCCCAACTCGCCCTGCCCGGCATGCGCGAGCGCGGCTGGGGCCGCATTGTCACGATCGCATCCTCCGGCGTGATCCAGCCGATCCCCAATCTCGCCATGTCGAACGCCCTGCGCTCGGCCATTGTCGGCTGGGCCAAGACGCTCGCCTCGGAAGTCGCCAAGGACGGGATCACCGTCAATCTGGTGCTGCCCGGCCGCATCGAGACGGATCGCACCAAAGAGCTCGACCAGGCCAATGCCAAGCGCAGCGGCAAGAGCCCCGAGGAGGTCGCCGCCGCGAGCCGCGCCTCGATCCCTGCCGATCGCTACGGCTCGACGGAGGAATTCGGCGACGTAGTCTGCTTCATGGCGTCGGACCGCGCCAGCTACATGACCGGCGGCCTGATCCGCGTCGATGGCGGCGCCATCCGCAGCGTGTGATATTGCTCGACGAGAACGCATCGCGCGCCGGGGATGGTGCGCGGTGCGGAGTGCGGGATGGCCCCTCGAGGGACGAGCGCGCCGCTCAGGCACGGCACCCGCACCGCATATTGCCTTGAGATGCGGGCTGATTCTTCGAAAATCCTTGACTGAAGACCAAAAACTGGCAATGACGCTGCCTGATAGCATTTTTTGAATGCTTTTTCTCAAGAATACAACTTTAAGTAAATATTATGCACTCATTCGGCATCACGCTCGTTGTGGCAACGACATTGGGGCTCGCCTCCTGTCAAACGACCGGCAGCTATGGGCGGTCCATGGCCAACGGCTATGGCGAAAGCCGCGCCGTCGCGGAAAGGTGTCCAGACTATGAAATGGCATCGGATTTCTTTACAGCAGCAATGTTCGTCTGCCTCACCAGCAAAGAAGACGGACGGGAGTGCGAAATGGAAGCATTCATGACCCATGCGCACCGCCAGACTGAATTCTTTCGCACAATCTATTCTATCAGATCCGATGAATTCATGTGTCAACGCGCAGAGAGCATCTACGCGGAGCGCAGAAGGAGCTTTCTCAAACCCGTGGCAGCGAACTGAACCAAAGCCACCGACACGGGCCGCCGCAAAACACGCCCCCAGCTCCCTCAATCAACCCGCCGCGCGAAATAAGCCCGCACCAGCCGCGTGCGCGCGGCCTCGGCCAGCATCCCCGCCACCAGCCCCCAGAACGGATCGATCGCGAGCACTGTGAGCCCGGTCGCCGCGATGACGGGCCAGCAGGAGGGGCGGGAATCGAAGACGCGGCGGGTGAAGATCAGGGCGCCTGCGGTGAACAGAAGCAACGCACCCAGCCCCGCCGGCGGAATCGCGGCGAGGAGCGCATAGCCCAGATCCCCGGGCGCAAGCGCGATCCCCGCGAGGATCACTGCGAGAATGACGAGCGCACCACCCGAACGCGCCCCGAAGCGGTGATGGGCGGCGAGCCCGCCGGCTCCGTGGCACATCGGCAATGCACCGAAGGGCGTCAGCGCCAGATTGGCGAAACCCGTCGTCAGGCACAGCCGGCGTGGCGTCACATGGGCGGCCTGTTCGCGGAAGTGATCGCCGGCGATGAGCGCGGTGAGCAGGATGGCGTTGGTGAAGGTCAGGGCGAGCTGCGGCAGGACGAGATTGGCCAGGGCGTCGTGCCAGTCGGCGAGACCGGGCCAGGCGGGAAACGTGAACCCGGCACCGGCGGAGACGGCGATACCCGGCACGCCGAGCATCATCCCGAGCCCCGCCATCGCGACGAGGGCGACCGGCAGCGCCGGGACCCGCGTGAAACGCAGGCCGATCGCCAGAATGACGAGCACCACTGCCGCGATCAGATAGGCGCTCGCCATCAGCTCGAAGGCAACGATCGCCAGCGCCATCCCCAGACCCAGTTGCAGGCCGGCGAGGACGGATTGCGGAACGAGCCGCACCACCCGTGAGATCCAGCCGGTGGCACCGAGGCCGAGCAGGATGATCCCGATCAGCACGCCCGACAGGGCGACCGCCTCGGGGGAGATCTGGGTTGTGAGCATAACCGCTGCGACGGCCTTCATCGGCTGCACCGGGACGGGCAGGCGGTAGATCAGCGCGCTGGCGAGGAGAAAGGCGGCAAAGCCCAGAAAGACGGGCGTGGGTGCGAGCCCCGCCACGGCGATCGCGCCGAGCGTCAGCGGCAAGAGCGTGCCGAGATCACCGAAAGCGCCGCTCCATTCGCCCGGCCCATAGCCGAACGGGCGCCCGGGAAGAGACGCCGATTGCCGCGTGGATGGATCTTTGCCCGGTTCGTTCACGTATCTGCCTGCCGCTCGTGCATATGCGCTGATCGGGAAAGGCCCCGATGGCGCACGCCGTTGCGTAATGTAGCATTTTCCCCGATGCCGAACAGCCTCGAAACCGCACCGGACTTTGCGGGTTATCTTCGAGGATGGCACGGCGGGATAGGAACCGGCGCGCCCTCAGCGCCCGATAGAGTCCAAGGCGAGAAGGAGTGATCGCGTTGCTGGAAATCAACGAGACCTATGCGAGCGACATCGTGCGGCTGCGGTTTTCGGGTATCGTGACATCGCATGAAGTCGAGCAGGCGATCCCGCAGCTCGAGCGCCTGTTTTCGGAGCGCAAGCCATTGAAGCTGCTCGTCGAGCTCCTGGGCTTCGAGAGCATCGAGCCGATGGCGGCCTGGGAGGAGCTCACCTTTCTGGCCAGGCATCGCGACGACACCGCCCGCGTGGCGCTGATCGTCGACACACCCGGCGAGCGCACCGTCGCGCGCATCACCGAGTTCTTCATCGGCGGCGAACAACGCGAATTCAGCCATGGCGAGGAAGCCGCAGCGACGGCCTGGCTGCGCACAGGTCAAGGGAGGCAGATACCATGACGATCCGCGACGAAAGCCCCGTCGATCTCAATATCAGCGTGAGCATGGTCCACGAGATCATCCTGCATGCGCGCGCCTATGACGTGAAGGTCGCGCCGGGTTTCAGTTCCGACGGCTCCAATCCCGTCGATGATGACGAGATGCGCATTCTCGAGAGCCGGCGCGACGATTATACAGGTCCCGAACTGCGCGCGGTGATCAACGGGCTCAATGACGGCGAGGCCGTCGACCTGATCGCGCTGGCCTGGGTCGGGCGCGGCGATTTCGATCGGGCGAGCTTCGAGGAGGCGCGCGCGCTCGCCGTCGAGCGGCATGGCGACCAGAATGCCGATTACCTGATGGGCATGCCGCTGCTCGGTGACTATCTCGAGGAGGGCCTGGCGGAACTCGGCCACCCGGTAACGGAGGAGCGGGACTGACGCGTCCGGGCTGAAGCCGCTTCATGACCATTCCCGCGCCGACCCGGATCGAGCCGCCCGATCCGCAGCTGATCACCGAATTCGCCGCCGATCTCGCGGCGAATCTCATCGACCCGTTCGTGATCGGCCAGATCGTGCTGATCGCCGTGATCGGCGTGATCGCCTTCTGGATCGGGCGGCGCTTCGAGCTGCGTTTCGAGCGTCACGCGCGGCGCATCCGCGACAATATCAGCCTGCTGCGGCTCGCCGTCATCATCATGCGGCGCATGGTGATGATCACGCTGGCGGCTTTGCTCTGGCTCGCCTTCGCCGCCATCCGCGCCCTCGATCCCGTCTTCGATCCCGTCTTCGAGCCCGAACTGATCAGCCTCGCGGCGGCGCTGGCCAGCGCCTGGGTGGTGATCTCGATCGTGACGCGGCTGATCCGCAACCGCCTGCTCGGCCGCATCGCCGCAGCGCTCGCCTGGGGATTCGTCGCCCTGCGCCTCACGGGCCTCTCGGGACCGCTCGGAGCGGCGCTCGACGCAACCGCGCTCGAAATCGGGGGCGTGCGACTTTCGTTTCTGGTCGCGCTCCAGGCCGGGTTGATCGTGGCGGCGGCGCTCTGGGTCGCGGTGGTGCTCGGACGGGTGATCGAGGAACGTTTGAGCCGCACGGAGGAGCTGACCCCGAGCCTGCGGGTGCTGATCGGCAAGCTCGTGCGCATCGGCCTGATCATCCTCGCCACGGTCATCGCACTGACCTCTATCGGGATCGACCTGACCGCGCTGACGGTATTCTCGGGCGCGCTGGGCGTTGGTATCGGCTTCGGCCTGCAGAAGGTCGTCTCGAATTATCTCAGCGGCATCATCATCCTCGCCGACAAGTCGATCAAGCCGGGGGACACGATCTCGCTCGGCGACAAGGTCGGCTGGGTGCGCTCGATCCGCGCGCGGTTCGTCTCGATCGTCACCCGCGACGGGGTGGAGTTCCTGATTCCCAACGAGGATTTCATCACCAACCGGGTGATCAACTGGTCTTTCAGCGACAACAACGTCCGCATGGATACCCGTTTCGGCGTCGCCTATGACAGCGACCCGCATCAGATCCGCGCGCTGGCCGTGGAGGCGGCCGGGCGGGTCGCGCGCGTCCAGACGCAACCCGCGCCCGTGTGCCACATGCTGGGATTCGGTGATTCGTCCCTCGATTTCGTCCTGCGATTCTGGATCGCCGATCCGCGCAACGGCCTCACCAACGTGCGCGGCGAGGTCTTTCTCGCCCTGTGGGATGCCTTCAGGGAGGCGGGGGTGACGATCCCCTATCCGCATCGTCAGGTGATTCTTCAGGATCAGAACCTGCCGGATTGACCGGCATTACCGCGATCGGGTCGGGCTGCAGCAGGAACTCGACGGGTCCCAACCGCGCCGTCAGCCGCGCGGCGATCGTCCGGCGCCACTGTTCCACCCGCACGAGCGGTGTGTCCTGCGGCACGCCGACGACCGCCTCGACGAACCAGGTCCCCGGGACCAGCCGCAGGCGCAGGCTGCGCAAGGGCGCCTCGCCGGCTTCGGTGAGTTCCTGCGAGACGATCTCGTGGACATCCCACGATACCTGCGGGTCGACGCTGTCGCACAGGGCACGCGAGCCGTGATCATAAGTGCGCCAGGTCATGCGGAAGAGGATCGCCGCGATCAGGAAGGTCGCGATCAGATCAGCGGCCTCGAAACCGGCCCAGACCAGAATAAGGCTGACGAAGACGATCGCCGATGACAGGGCATCCGCGAGGAAATGCATTGCATTGGCACCCAGCGCAATCGACCCCGTCGCCCTGGCGCAGCGTTGCAGCACCAGATGGCGCCACAGATCGGCGAGCGCGGTCACCGCGACGATGCTCAAGAGCCAGGGTTCGATCCGCACCGGCTCGGAATGCACCAGGAGCCGCACCATTCCCATGAAGACGATGACGCAGCCGAAGATGAAGAGCAGCGCCGATTCGATCAGCGAGGCAAAGGCCTCGAATTTCTGTCGTCCATAGGTATAGCGCGGGCAGGCCGGGCGATCCGAGACACTCACCGTATAAAGGGTCACCAGGGTGACGGCGATATCGGCGATCCCCTGCACCGCATCCGACATCAGCGCGACCGAGCCCGAGACCAATCCGGCAATGAACTTGCCCAGCGTCAGCGCCAGCGTGGTCAGGAAGGAACCGAAAGCGACGAGGCGCTTCCAGCTGCCGGCATCGCGATTCGCGATCGTCGGGGACAGGCGACGGCGCGCCATGCCGATTGCGTTTCCGAACACGTCATTCTCCGCAGTCACGTCGACAGGACACGGCCCGGATGCAGGGGAGGCTTCGAATCCGGGGCCTGATATTAATGATTGTATTATGATCGCAAACGCACGTCATTAACGGCTGGCGGCAATCGCTTCACGGGGTCAATGACGGGTAAACGTGATCGTGGACCAGCGGCGGATCGGGCCCCGCCCTTCGGTTCGGCCCGACACATTTACCATCCGGAAACCATGCGGCCTCATGCTTAACGCATTCTTGCCGAATGCCGGTGCGGCGCGATGCGCTGCAGCCGAATCGGCCCTCGTTACCCGCGCATCGGCGCGGTGGAGTGCGTGATGAAACATGTCGTGGTCTTGATGGGCGGCTGGTCCGCCGAGAGGGAAGTCAGTCTCAACAGCGGTGCCGCCTGCGCCGATGCGCTGGAAAGCGAGGGATACCGGGTGTCGCGACTCGACGTCACACCCGATGTCGCCGGCGCGCTCGCGGCGCTTCGCCCGGATGTCGCCTTCAATGCCCTGCACGGGCCGATGGGCGAGGACGGGCGCATCCAGGGCCTGCTCGAATATCTGCGCATTCCCTACACGCATTCCGGGGTGCTTGCCTCGGCGCTGGCCATGGACAAGGTCAAGGCCAAGACGGTGATGGCGGCGGCGGGTGTGCCGGTTCCGTCGGGGAAGATCGTTAACCGATTCGCCGTCGCCGAAGCGCATGTGCTGGAGCCGCCCTATGTCGTCAAACCCATCGC
This sequence comes from Salinarimonas sp., assembly GCA_020832565.1. GTDB lineage: Bacteria > Pseudomonadota > Alphaproteobacteria > Rhizobiales > Beijerinckiaceae > Saliniramus. The sequence continues at coordinate 97,937 of JAFIEI010000002.1, forward strand.
CGAGGGCTCGTCCTTCGGCGTCATCATCGTGCGCGACGACGCCCGCCCGCCGCCGCAGGAATTGAGCGGAACGGATTGGAGTTTCGGCGACGAAGTGCTTGCAGAACAATATGTTGCAGGCCGTGAACTGACCTGCGCGGTGATGGGTGACGAAGCCCTCGACATCATCGAGATCAAGCCGGCGACAGGCGGTTTCTACGACTACGATGCGAAATATGCGAAAGGTGGCTCGATCCACGTCCTGCCGGCGGAAATTAAACCGAATATTTACCAACACATTCAACAGTTGGCGTTAACGGCGCATCAATCTCTCGGGTGCCGCGGCGTGAGTCGCACCGATTTTCGATACGATGACGGCCCGGACGGATCCGGTCTCCTCGTCGCTCTCGAAGTCAACACCCAGCCCGGCATGACCGGGACGAGCCTGGTGCCCGAAATCGCCGCCCACAAGGGCATATCATTTGGTGAGCTTGTACGATGGATGGTCGAGGACGCCAGTTTGAACCGTTGAGGGCCGGCATGTCCGGCCCGGCGGATGCGCGCGGAGCGCAGGGCGCGAACGCGTCCGGCGCCGTGCCGCGCGCGTTGCGGCGGACGGTTTCGCTGATCCTCGGCGCGCTGCCCTTCGTGCGGCATCGCGATCCGGCCCGCCGGTCGCGTCCGCGCAATGCCCTTGAACGGCTGGAGCGGCAATTGCCGCGATTCGTCGGCCTCTGGCTGGCCTTGGGCTTCTTCGGCGCCACCGCCATTACCGGGCTCGCCGCCAGCGGTCAGATCACCAGCTTCTTCGACGAGCGCGGGCGCCCGCATCATATCGCAGCCAAGATATTCGGCTTCGGCATTTCCGAGATCGCGATCACCGGGCTGATCCAGCTGCGTGAACGCGAGATTCTCGACGCGGCTGGGATCGACCCGCGCGTGGCGCTGCCTTTCCTCAACGTCACTCAGGCACGCGAGACGCTCGAATCACTCCCGCTCGTGCAAAGCGCCACGGTGCGCAAGCTCTATCCGGACGGCGTGGTCATCAACATCGTCGAGCGCGAACCGTTTGCGCTGTGGCAGGTGGATGGCGACGTCTACGTCATCGCCAGCGACGGCGAGGTGATCGACTATTTCCGCCCTGATCCGCGCTATCTGCCGCTGCCCCTGGTCGTCGGTGAGGGCGCCCAGACGCGGCTCAGCGAGTATTTCGACCTGATCGATGCGGCGGGCGCGCTCAGCCAGCGCATCCGCGCCGGGACGCTGGTATCCGAGCGCCGCTGGACCATCAAGCTCGACAACGGCATGGATGTGCGCCTGCCGGAAGTGGAGCCGGAGAAGGCACTCCAGCGCCTCGCCGGCCTCGATGAGCGCCACGGTCTGCTCGAGAAGGACGTGATCGCCATCGATCTGCGCATGCCCGACCGCGTCGTGGTCCGGCTGACGGCGGAGGCCTGGTCGGTCTACGAGGAAGACATGCGCAAGCGGCCGCTGCGCGGGCGGGAGGTTCGCACATGAACGCCGCGCATCCGCTTCACCAGAACATGACGCCCCGGCTGAAGCCGCTGCCGCCGCGTCGCAGCACCATGCTCTCGGTGCTCGATATCGGGACCACCAAGGTGGTGTGCATCGTGGCACAATTGCAGCCGTGGGAAGGCATCGAGACCTTGCGCCGGCGCAGCCATCTGGTGCGCGTCGTCGGCATCGGTCATCACCGTTCGCAAGGCCTCAAGGGCGGCGTCGTCGTCGATCTGGAGGCGGCGGAGAACGCGATTCGCCAGGCGGTGCATGCCGCCGAGCGCATGGCGCGTGTTGAAATCCAGTCGGTGATCCTCGGATTGTCGGGCGCGCGGCTCGGCTCGCAGCATTTCGAGGCGCAGATCCCGGTACGCGGCGGACCCGTCGGCGAGGAAGACCGCGCGCGGGTGCTGCGGCTCGCGGCGACCGACGGCATTGCCGGCGATCGCATCGCAGTTCACGCTCTGCCGACGCGCTACAGCCTCGACGCCGAAACCGGCATTACCGATCCCGCGGGCATGATCGGCGACACGCTCGGCGTGGCGCTGCACGTGGTCTCGGCCCAGTCGGCGGCGGTGCGCAACCTCATGCTGGCGGTCGAGCGCTGCCATCTCGGGGTCGAGGCGGTGGTCGCCTCTCCCTTCGCTGCCGGGCTCTCCGCCCTGGCCGATGACGAGAGCGAGATGGGGGCCGTGGTGATCGATTGCGGCGGCGGCGCCACCGGCATCTCCGTCTTCGAGGGCGGCCATCTGGCCCATGTCGATGCATTCGCGGTGGGCGGACATCACGTCACCATGGACGTTGCGCGCGGGCTCTCCACGGGGATTGCCGCCGCCGAACGGCTCAAGCTGGTCCATGGCTCGGCCCTGTCGGATCCCGCCGACGAACGGGATCTGTTCACGGTGCCGCAGATCGGCGACGACGACCGTGGCGCCCCGACGCATTTGCCGAAATCGCAGCTGGTGAAGATCATCCAGCCGCGCATCGAAGAGATTCTCGAACTGGCGCGCGACCGTCTCGCCGCCGTGGGCTTTCCCCCGCGCCCCGGAAGGCGCGTGGTGCTCACCGGCGGTGCGTCGCAGCTGGCCGGGCTGCAACAACAGGCGGCCCGCATTCTCGAGGGGCAGGTCCGGATCGGACGTCCGCTCGGCATCAAGGCCCTGCCCGAAGCCGCGAAAGGCCCTGCCTTCGCTGCTGCGACGGGGCTGCTCGTCTATCCGCAGATCGCGCATGAAGAATATTTCGACATGCGCCAGGGCGGGTTTTTCGCAGGAACCGGAACCGACGGCTACCTCTCGCGGGTGGGGCGCTGGCTGCGGGAGAGTTTCTGACGCGAAGTCAAAGCATCCGGATCCCCCGTTCGCGGTGGAACCGGAGATGAAAGCGTAAGGCGCGGTTCGCTGCGTCGGGTCACGGAAAAGGCCACGAGGGGGCCGAGAGGGCACGAAGTCATGGCAATCAGTCTGCAAGCTCCGGAAATCCGGGAACTCAAGCCGCACATCACCGTCTTCGGCGTTGGTGGCGCGGGCGGGAATGCGGTCAACAACATGATCGAATCGGGGCTGCAAGGCGTCGACTTCGTCGTGGCGAACACCGACGCCCAGGCGCTCACCTCATCGAAGGCGCAACGCCTCATCCAGATGGGCATCGCCGTCACCGAAGGCCTCGGAGCCGGCTCGCAACCGGATATCGGGCGCGCTGCGGCCGAGGAGGTGATCGACGAGATTCGCGATCAGCTCTCGGGGGCCCATATGGCCTTCATCACCGCCGGTATGGGCGGTGGTACGGGAACCGGCGCGGCACCGGTCATCGCCCAGGCGGCCCGCGAAATGGGCATCCTCACGGTGGGCGTGGTGACCAAGCCCTTCCAGTTCGAGGGATCGCGCCGCATGCGCCTGGCCGAATCCGGCATTCAGGAATTGCAGCAATCGGTCGATACGCTGATCGTGATTCCCAATCAGAACCTGTTCCGCGTCGCCAACGAGAAGACCACCTTCGCCGACGCCTTCGCGATGGCCGACCAGGTGCTCTATTCGGGCGTGGCCTGCATCACCGACCTGATGGTGAAGGAAGGCCTGATCAATCTCGACTTCGCCGATGTGCGCGCCATCATGCGCGGCATGGGCAAGGCGATGATGGGCACCGGCGAGGCCAGCGGTGAGGATCGCGCCATGACCGCTGCTGCGGCAGCGATCGCCAACCCGCTGCTCGACGACGTCTCCATGCGTGGTGCGCGCGGCCTGCTGATCTCGATCACCGGCGGCCCGGATCTCACGCTCTACGAAGTCGACGAAGCCGCCACGCGCATTCGCGAGGAGGTCGACTCGGAGGCCAACATCATACTCGGCGCGACCTTCGACGAAGGTTTGGAGGGCGTGATCCGCGTCTCCGTCGTCGCCACGGGCATCGATCACGAGGTCGGTGTCGATGCCGGCGAAGTGAGCGCCACCGAGCAGCGCATCGCGGAAGTCGCCGAACGCCTGCGGGCCGAGGCACGCGCCCGTGCGGCGCAGGCTGCAGCCCAGCGCTCGCTGGTCCAGGGCAGCAAGCCCGCCGAGATTTCCTCTGCGGCGAGCGCGCAGCCGCAGGCCCCCGCCCCCGAGAAAGCCGCCCCGGAAGCTCCTGCCGCCGAGGCCGGAACGGAAGCGGGCAATGGCGCCGCAAAGCCGGAAACCTCCGCTGCGGCGGACACGACCCGTCCCGATCCGTCTGCCGCGGTCGCGCAGGCTCTCGCGGCACCGGTCGAGCCCGCGCCGCAGGCAAGGGCGAGCCAGGCGCATACCGAATCACGCCCCGCGCCTATGCAAGCCGCAGCAGCACCGCAGCAGCCCGAGCAGGCGCGGGCCGAGCAGGCTGCACCGCAGGCTCCCGCAGCACGCTTCGCGCCGGCGGCGGAACCGGCCGCCGCGCCGATCCGCCAGGCGCCGGCGCATGAGGCCTCGGCTCTGCAGATGCCTGTTGCCGCGGCCAATGCCCCGAGCGTGGCGGCCTATCCCGGTGCTCGGCATGACGACGCGCATCACGCCCATGACGGGCATCACGCACATGACGCGCCCTTCATGCCGCCGCAGCCGGAGCAGGTCCTGCGGGCCCCGCGCATGCCGCGTGTCGATGAATTGCCGGTCCCGGCCCAGAATCAGATCCGCGCGCATCAGGAAGCCGAGGGCAAGCGCCCGAGCCTGCTGCAGCGTCTGGCCACGGTCGGTTTCGGTCGCCGTGACGAAAGCCAGCCTTCGGCCCAGGGCCAGCAGCCGGCGCATCATCACGGCCATCACGAACCGGCTCCCCGGCAGGAGCATCCGGCCCAGCCCGCCCCCGTGCAGGCTGCGCCTCAGGCCGCTCCCGCCCAGGCCCCGCAGCAGGCGGCACCGCAGCATCACACGCCGCGCCAGGCCGCACCGGGCATGTCGCCCGCACATGCGGAATTCGCAAAGCGTCCGGCTGCGCCGCAGGGCTATCGTCCTGCCCAGGGGCAGCTCGATGCCCATGGACGCGGCCAGGCGCCGGCGCGCAGTCTCGACGACGACCAGCTGGAAATTCCGGCATTCCTGCGCCGCCAGGCGCAGTGAGTCGGCGCCATCCTCGCGCCATAGCCTGAACACATTCTGCCCCGGACCCCGCGTCCGGGGCAGAATCTTTTGAAACTATTTATTTTTCAATGCGTTAGATAGCAGGGAGAAATTCGTATCAATTGTAACAGAGCGAAAGAAAGCGTGATTTGGCCTGGGGGGTCGCCATGATTATGGTGCGTCAAGATAACAACGGGGCGTGCGGCGCATAAGCCGTACCGGGGCATCAACAACGGACAGGGCCTGGATCATTGCACGGGAAGAGATTTCCGGCGACGGCTCTTGCCGAGGTGAGCAGAATGAAACAAACACATCAGATCACGCTGGCTTCCTCGACTGTCGTTTCGGGGATCGGAGTTCATTCCGGCGACAGCGTGAAGATGGCTCTCCACCCTGCCGATGCCGATCACGGCATCGTCTTCCTGCGCACCAACCTTCCCAACGGCGTCGACCGCCTGATCGATGCGCGTCACATGAATGTCGCGGCGACCGAGTTGTGCACGGTGGTCGGTGACCGCAATGCCGGCGCCGTCGCCACGATCGAGCATCTCATGGCTGCGCTCGCCGGATTGGGCGTCGACAATGCTCTCGTCGAAATCGACGGTGCCGAGCTTCCCATCGTCGACGGCAGCGCCGCACCCTTCGTGGATGCCATCGATTCGGTCGGACTCGTTGCCAGCGAGGCGCCGCGCCGTGCCCTGCGCATCCGCCGCCCCGTGCGCGTCGATTCCGGCAAGGCCTTCGCCGAACTGACGCCGCATGACGGCCCGCTGCGCCTCGATGTCGAGATCGACTTCGCCGATTCGGCCATCGGTCGGCAGCGCTGGGTGCACGAATCGCATCCGCAGGCATTCCGCAAGGACATTGCCCGCGCCCGCACCTTCGGCTTCATGCGTGATGTCGAGCATCTGTGGAAGGCCGGCTTCGCGCTGGGCGCTTCGCTCGACAACACCGTCGCGGTTTCCGAAGACGGCGTGGTCAATCCCGAAGGCCTGCGCTTTCCCGATGAGTTCGTCCGTCACAAGCTTCTCGACGCCATCGGCGACCTCGCCCTTTCCGGTTACCCGATACTCGGCGCCTATCGCTCCTATTGCGGTGGCCATCGCCTCAATTTCGCCGTTCTGGAAGCCTTGTTCTCGGACCGGGCCAACTATGAACTGGTGGAGCTCGCCCCGCGCCGCGAACATGCTTCGAGCGGTGTCGGTGCACCGGCGTTCGGCAGCTCGCTTCGCTGAACACACCACCAGCCACATGCCGTGCCGGCGTCCGGAATCGCGAAACTCGCAAGGCGGGATGCGATCAGCCTTTGCGTCGCAGGCGCGGCTGCGCTAAACAGCCTCGACGGCGCAGCTCTGGCGACGTCAGGATTTCGGAGGTTTGACGGGGCATGTCTTTCGCGAATGCGTTTCTTGGCGCGAAAGCGGGTATCTCCCGCGCGCTCTTCGTTGCCGGCCTGGGGCTTACCCTCGCCGCTTGCGACACCATGACGTCACTCAATCCGTTCGACCGGGCGGAGCGTTATACGCCCGAGATCATCGAGCAGAAGCCGGCGCAGGAGCTCTATAACGAGGGGCTTGCCCGTATCGAGAGCCGCGACTACCAGCGCGCCGTCGAGAGCTTCACCAGGCTCGAGGATCAATACCCCGTCTCCGACTGGGCGCGCCGGGCTCTGGTGATGAAGGCTTTCGCCTATTACAGCGCCAACGCCTATGACGACGCGATCGGGGTCGCTCAGAGCTACCTGCGCCAGTATCCGGGCAGCGAAGACGCCGCCTATGCGCAATATATCATGGCGATGTCCTATTACGACCAGATCCCGGATATCACCCGCGATCAGGAGCGCACGGAGCGCGCTATTCTGGCCTTCCAGGAGCTGATCGATCGCTATCCGAATTCGGAATATGTCGAGGATGCCCGCGCCAAGCTGCTGCTCGCCAACGACCAGCTCGCGGGCAAGGAAATGGAAGTCGGGCGCTACTATCTCAACCAGCGCAATTATACCGGCGCGATCAACCGCTTCCGCAACGTGGTTTCGAACTACCAGACCACCCGCCATGTCGAAGAAGCGCTCTCGCGATTGACCGAGGCTTATTTCGCGCTCGGCATCACCGACGAAGCGCAGACGGCGGCAGCCGTGCTCGGGCACAATTTCCCCGAAAGCCGCTGGTATCGGGATGCCTTTGTGCTGCTCGAATCCGGTGGTCTTGAACCCCGCGAGAACCGGCAATCGTGGATCAGCCGCGCCTTCGCCGATTTCACGCGCGGCCTGATCAGCTTCTAGCACCGGCACAATCATGCTGGTTCAGCTCTCGATCCGCGACATCGTCCTGATCGACCGGCTCGAGCTCCAGTTCGATGCCGGTCTGAGCGTGCTCACCGGCGAGACCGGTGCCGGTAAATCCATCCTGCTCGATGCCTTCGCCCTCGCCCTCGGCGGTCGGGGCGACGGCTCGCTCGTGCGCCACGGCGAATCACAAGGGCAGATCACCGCCGTCTTCGATATCGCGACCGAGCATCCTGCACGCCGAATCGCCGGCGAAGCGGATATCGATACCGAGGGCGACCTGATCCTGCGCCGCGTGCAGATGGCGGACGGGCGCACCCGCGCCTTCATCAACGACCAGGCCGTGAGCGTGCAGGTGCTGCGTGCCGTGGGGGCGAAACTGGTCGAAATCCATGGCCAGCATGACGATCGTGCCATGATCGATCCGGCGACCCACCGCACCATTCTGGATGCCTATGGCGGCCATGAGCCGCAGGTTGCGACCGTGCGTGAGGCCGCGGCCGCGGTCTCCGCTGCCCGCAAGGCGCTGGAATCCCAGCGTGCGCGCATCGAGAAGGCGCGCCGGGACGTCGACTATCTGCGCCATGCCGTCGAGGAACTCGATGCCCTGGCACCGCAGCCCGGCGAGGAGGCCGAGCTCGACGCAAGGCGCCAGAGCATGATGCAGGCGGAAAAGGTCACAGGCGAGCTCGCCGATGCGCGGGAAACCCTCGACGGCCAGGCCTCGCCGATCCCGGCAATCTCCGCCGCCCTGCGCCGTCTGGAAAGACGCAGCGACCAGGCGCCGCAACTGATCGAGCCGAGCGTGCGCGCCCTCGATGCCGTGCTGGTCGCCTGTGACGAGGCGCGCGATGCCCTCGAACAGGCATTGCGTGACGCGGAATTCGATCCGCGCGAGCTCGAAAATGTCGAGGAGCGGCTCTTCGCCCTGCGAGCCGCCGGTCGCAAATACGATGTCTTGCCCGACGATCTCGCCGATCTGCGCGCGCGATTCGCCGCCGATGTCGCATCGATCGATGCGGGCGAGGAAGAACTCGCCTCCCGCGAGGCGGCCCTGGCCGAGGCCGAAACCGCCTATCGCGCGGCGGCGAAACGGCTGAGTGCGGCAAGGGCGAAAACGGCGGCAGCGCTCGATGCAGCCGTGCAGCAGGAGCTGCCACCGCTGAAGCTGGAGCGGGCACGCTTCATCACCCATGTCACGGTGGACGAGGAATCGCGTGATCCGAGCGGCTTCGACCGGGTGGAGTTCTGGGCACAGACCAATCCCGGTACCCGCGCAGGTCCGATGATGAAGGTCGCCTCCGGCGGCGAGTTGTCACGATTCATGCTGGCGCTGAAGGTGGTGCTCGCCGATCGCGGCTCGGCGCCGACCCTCGTCTTCGACGAGATCGATACCGGCGTCGGCGGTGCCGTGGCCGATGCGATCGGCCAGCGCCTCTCGCGCCTGGCGGCAGCAACACAGGTCATGGCCGTGACCCATGCACCCCAGGTCGCGGCCCGCGCCGGGCGCCATTTCCTGATCGCCAAGGAATCCGTGAGTGAGGAAGAGCGTGTCGCGACACGCGTGTCGCCGCTTTTCGAAGACCATCGCCGCGAAGAGATCGCCCGCATGCTCGCCGGCGCCACCATCACCAGCGAAGCCCGCGCGGCCGCAGTGAAGCTCCTCGAAGGCGCCCTCGCCCGTCAATAGCACGAAGCGCCGCCGCGCGCGTTGCGGGAACATCTGACAACGCCAACGCATTCGTCTCCCAGTGTCAGACTTGGGACCGGGTTCGTTGGCAGGAAAGACATCGCGGCAGGAACGGGGCGTGGCCGGATTTGCGGCGCGCATCGCGGAGCAGACACCGCAGGATCGGGATCGGTATCTCGATCTATTGCGCGTGGCCGCGATCTCCCTGGTGATTCTCGGCCATTGGACCGTTCGCGTGGTTCTGGCCGATGGGGACGGCCTGCGTGCCGAATATCTGCTCGAAATCCGCCCGCATTGGCAATGGGCGAGCCTGGTCTGGCAGGTCATGCCGATTTTCTTCCTCGTCGGCGGGCTCGTGAACGCGCGCAGCTGGCGCAATGCGCGCGAGGGCGGCGAAACGCCGACCGACTGGATCAGTCGGCGGGCGCGGCGGCTGCTGTTCCCGCTGATCGCCTTCCTGATCGTGATGAGCGCCGCCGCCGGCTTCGTGCATCTCCGGCTCGGCCCGGATGCCCTGATTCTCGATCCCGACGTCGCGATGATCCCGCTATGGTTTCTCGCCATCTACCTGATGGTCATCTGCCTGACGCCCGCCACCCTCGCCCTGCATGAACGCGGCGCAAGCCCGGTCCTGATCGCGGTGCTCGTCGCCGGCATGCTCGCTGCGGACAGTATCCGCTTCGTGATCGGCGGTCCGGAGATCGGCGGAGAGCCGGTGGCCGGAAGCGCGAACTTCCTGCTGGTCTGGGTGGCGATCCACCAGATCGGTTATCTTTGGGCGGATGGCCGCCTTCCGCAAAGCCCGGCCGGACAGGGCGCCCTGCTCGCCGGTGCCGCAGCGGTGCTGGCGCTGATGATCGGAACCGGCGCCTATCCGCTCACCATGGTCCCGATCGAAGGCACGGGCGCGCCGAACAATGCCGCCCCGCCGACAGCCGCGCTTTTCGTCCTCGCCCTCGTCCAACTGGCGATCGCGCTTCTGCTGCGGGCGCCGCTGAGTCGCCTGCTGCGCCGCCCGCTCCTCTGGGCACCGGTCGCCGTTGCCGGGCCACAGCTGATCAACCTGTTCATCTGGCACCAGGCAGTCATGCTGGCAATGCTCCACATCGTCTATCCGCTGGGCCTGCTGCCGGTCACACAAAGCGTCGATGCGACATGGTGGCTGTCGCGGCCATTGTGGCTGCTCTGGTGTCTCGCGCCGCTCGTGCTCGTCGTCACCGTCATGCGCCCGTTCGACAAGCCGCCGGAGGAGGCGCAGCCCGCCAATCGCGCGCCGTGGGCGATATGCCTCGGCCTCGTGCTCTTCGCCGGCGGCATCGCCGCCCTGATCGTGCGCGGCCTGTATCAGGAGGCAATGCCGCTGCACCTGCCCTTGCCGGCCCTGCTCGCGATCCTGACCGGGATGCTCGCACTCGGCGCCATACGCGGGAGCGACGCTACCTGCTTCGCCCGGCATTGAACGGCTCGGCAGTCCCGGGATGTCACCCCGCGCGAACGCGGGGGTACTTTCCAGAAGGATAACGTTGCAGCGGAGATCCAGTCCGCCTGCCTCATGCACAAAGTCGACGAAAGCCGGTTTGTGCCGCTAGCTGATGCATCCGTTCCAGCGCGAGGGCCGCGCACCCGAAATCCACAGCCGGGCCTCTGGCCCTGCCTGACGAGACACTGGTTCTGCGTGGATGCGGATGTTATTCAGGCTGTACGCCTGACACCCGCTCGGGTTTGCGGATGAGCCGCCGTCGCCATGGCGCAACATGATCAATCTCACAGGATCCGGTTCAATGAACACTTCCGGCACCCACACCGCACTGGTCACCGGCGTCGCCGGGTTCATCGGCTTTCATCTCGCCCGACGCCTGCTCGCCGATGGCTGGGTGGTGACCGGTATCGACGGCATGACCGATTATTACGATGTACGCCTCAAACAGGCACGGCTGGCGCAGCTGCAGGGGGCTGGTGGCGCCGGGGCCAACGCATTCCGCTTCCATGAGGTGATGCTGGAGGACGCGCAACGCATCGAGGCGATCTTTGCCGAGGCAAAGCCGGATACGGTGGTGCATCTCGCAGCCCAGGCCGGCGTGCGTTATTCGTTGGAAAACCCGCGCGCCTATATCGATTCGAATCTCACCGGCACCTTCAACGTGATGGAGGGCGTACGCGAGAGCGCGCCGCGGCATTTCCTCGCCGCCTCGACCAGCTCGGTCTACGGCGCCAATATGCAGATGCCGTTCGCCGAGACGCAGCAGGCCGATCATCCGATCACGCTCTATGCCGCCACCAAGAAGGCCAACGAGGCGATGCTGCATTCCTACGCGCATCTGTGGAATCTGCCGACCACGGCCTTCCGCTTCTTCACCGTCTACGGCCCCTGGGGTCGCCCGGACATGGCCCTGTTCAAATTCGTCAGGGCGATCCTCGCGGGCGAGGCGATCGACGTCTATGGCGAAGGGCAGATGAAGCGCGATTTCACCTATATCGATGATCTGATCGAGGCCATCACGCGCCTGATCGACACGCCACCGGAGACAGGCAAGCCCGTGGAGGGCATCGATGATTCGCTCTCCCCCGCCGCGCCCTGGCGCGTGGTCAATATCGGTGGCGGACAGCCGGTGGGGCTCCTGCCCTTCATCGAGACGATTGAGCGCGAGCTCGACCGCCCCGCCATCCGCAACATGCTGCCGATGCAAAAGGGCGATGTGCGTGAAACAGTCGCCTCTGCCGATCTGCTCGAGGCACTGACGGGATATCGGCCCGATACCACCGTCGAAGAGGGTGTTCGGTACTTCGTGGCCTGGTATCGCGATTATTACGGGATCGGTTGAGCGGCCCCGCACTTGCCCCCGAACGCTCGCCGGGCTTAATTGCCCGCTCAACGCGTCAGACGGGAGCAGCAGGGCATGGCTTGGGATTTCTGGGTGGATCGGGGTGGCACGTTCACGGATGTGATCGGCAAGGATGCGCAAGGCGTGCTGACCTCGCGCAAGCTGCTCTCGGAAAATCCCGGCGCCTATCGCGATGCCGCGGTGCAGGGAATTCGCGACCTGCTCGGCCTGAAGGATGGCGAGCCGATCCCCAAAGGTGCCATCGGCGAGGTCCGCATGGGCACCACCGTGGCCACCAACGCGCTGCTGGAGCGCAAGGGTGACCGCACGCTGCTCGTCACCACGAAGGGTTTTCGCGATGCGCTTCGCATCGGCTACCAGGCGCGGCCCGATATTTTCGCCAAGGCCGTGAAGAAGCCGGACGAGCTTTATGATGGCGTGGTCGAAATCGATGAGCGCGTCCTTGCCGATGGCACGATCGAAGCGACGCCCGACCCGCAGGCGGTGCGCGCCGCTCTGGAGCAGGCGCAAAGCGAGGGCTATCAGGCGGTGGCGATCGTCTTCATGCATGCCTATCGCTATGCGGATCACGAGAAACTGGTGGCGGGCATCGCCCGCGAAATCGGTTTTCCGCAGGTCTCCGTCAGCCATGAGACCAGCCCGCTGGTGAAGCTCGTCGGGCGCGGTGACACCACCGTGGTCGATGCCTATCTCTCCCCGATCCTTGCGCGCTACGTGCAGCAGGTCTCCGATGCGCTGGAGGTCGATCGCATCGGCGCGCGGCTGATGTTCATGATGTCATCGGGCGGGCTGACTGCCGCCGATCTGTTCCAGGGCAAGGATGCGGTGCTCTCCGGCCCCGCCGGCGGCGTGGTCGGACTCGCCGAGACCGGACGCTCGGCCGGCTTCGGCCAGGTGATCGGCTTCGATATGGGTGGCACCTCCACTGACGTTGCCCATTATGACGGCGAATACGAGCGCGCCTTCGAGACGGAAGTTGCCGGCGTGCGCATGCAGGCACCGATGATGCTGATCCATACCGTCGCTGCCGGCGGCGGCTCGATCCTGCATTTTGACGGCGCCCGGCTGCGGGTGGGCCCCGATTCCGCCGGCGCCGATCCCGGACCTGCCTGCTACCGGCGCGGCGGGCCGCTGGCGGTGACGGATGCCAATGTCATGACCGGCAAGCTGATGCCGGAATTCTTCCCGCGTATCTTCGGCCCGAATCGCGACGAGCCCCTCGACGCCAAGGCCGTGCACGACAAGTTCGCCGAGCTTGCCGAGCGCATCGGCGACGGGCGCAGCGCCGAGGAGGTCGCCGACGGCTTCCTGCGGATCGCGGTGGCCAACATGGCCGAGGCGATCAAGAAGATCTCGGTCCAGCGCGGCTATGACGTCACCCGCTACGCGCTCAACTGCTTCGGCGGCGCCGGCGGCCAGCATGCCTGCCTCGTCGCCGATGCGCTGGGCATGAAGACGGTGCTGATCCACCCGCTTTCGGGCCTGCTCTCGGCCTACGGGATGGGCCTCGCCGATATCCGCGCCACCCGCCAGGGGGCTCTCGACATTCCCCTGGACGACGACGCTCCGGGCGGCCTCGTCGCCACCGCGACGCCGCTCGTCGCCGAGGCTCTGGGCGAGGTCGCGCATCAGGGCGTGCCGCTCGATCGCACCCGCATCGTGATTCGCGCACATATCCGCTATGCCGGCACCGATACGGCCCTGCCGGTCGAATCCGCCCTGCTGGAAGGCGAAGCCGCGCGGCAGGCTTTCGCGAGCGCCGATGCACAGGCCATGCGCGCGGTTTTCGAGGACGCGCACAAGCGCCGCTTCGGCTTCGTCGACGAAACCAAGCCGCTCGTCATCGAGAAGGTCGAGATCGAGGCGATCGGCGGTGGTTCGCAATTCGTCGAGGACGAGGTCGCGGAAACCGCCTCGGGCACCGCGCCGCATGATCACGAGACGCGGTTCTTCTCCGAGGGCTGGCGCGAGGCGCGGGTCTATCGCCGCGAGAACATGCAGGCGGGCCATCGCGTGCCGGGCCCGGCCATCATCGTCGAGCCCAACCAGACGATCGTCGTGGAGCCCGGCTGGGAGGCCAGGCTCACCGGGCGTGACCATCTCGTGCTCGCCCGCGTCGAGGCCTTGCCGCAACGCGTCGCCGTCGGCACCAGGGCCGATCCGGTGATGCTGGAGATCTTCAACAACCTGTTCATGTCGATCGCCGAACAGATGGGCGTGACGCTGCAGAACACCGCCTATTCGGTCAATATCAAGGAGCGGCTCGATTTCTCCTGCGCGGTATTCGATCCCGACGGCCAGCTCGTCGCCAATGCGCCGCACATGCCGGTGCATCTGGGTTCGATGGACGAATCGGTGAAGACCGTGATCCGCCTCAATCCGCAGATCAATCCCGGCGACGTCTTCACCCTGAACGCGCCCTATAACGGCGGCACACATCTGCCGGACATCACCGTCTGCACGCCGGTCTTCGACGATGCGGGCAAGGAGATCCTGTTCTGGGTGGCGAGCCGCGGGCACCATGCGGATGTGGGCGGCGTGGCGCCGGGCTCGATGTCGCCGCTCGCGACGCATATCGAGGAGGAAGGCGTCTATATCGACAATTTCAAGATGATCGATCGCGGACGCTTCCTGCGCAAGGAGCTCGAGGATCTGCTCACCGGCGCCGCCTACCCGGTGCGCAACGTCACCCAGAACGTCAACGATCTGATCGCCCAGGTCGCGGCCAATGAAAAGGGGGTGGCGGAGCTGCGCAAGATGGTCGCCACTTTCGGCCTCGACGTGGTGCGCGCCTATATGGGCCACGTCCAGGACAATGCCGCCGAGAGCGTACGCAACCTGCTCGACAACCTCACCGATTGCAGCTTCGAATACGAGATGGATCAGGGCTGCGTGATCAGGGTGGCGATTTCGGTGGATCGGGAGAACCGCCGGGCCAAGGTGGATTTCACCGGCACCTCGCCCCAGCGCGAAGACAATTTCAACGCGCCCATGCCGGTGACCCGCGCAGCGGTGCTCTATGTCTTCCGGGTGATGGTCGATGACGCGATCCCGATGAATGCGGGCTGCCTGCGCCCGATCGAGATCGTGATCCCGGAAGAGTCCATGCTTTCGCCGCGCTATCCGGCAGCGGTGGTCGCCGGCAATGTGGAGGTGAGCCAGGCGGTGACCAATTGCCTGTTCGGCGCGCTGAAGGCGATGGGCGCCTCACAGGGCACCATGAACAACCTCACCTTCGGCGACGACCGCTACCAGTATTACGAGACGATCTGCTCCGGCTCGCCCTCCGGGCCCGGTTTCGACGGCACGGATGCGGTGCATGTGCACATGACCAATTCCCGCCTCACCGATCCGGAAATCCTGGAGACGCGATTCCCCGTGGTCCTGGAGGATTTTCACATTCGCAAGGGTTCCGGCGGCAAGGGGCGCTGGAAGGCGGGCGACGGCACCAGCCGCACGCTGCGCTTCCTGCAGCCGATGTCCTGCGCCATCCTCGCCTCCCACCGCCGCGTCCCGCCCTTCGGCGTCGATGGCGGCGAGTCCGGCGAGGTCGGGCGCACCTATGTGCGGCGCAAGGACGGGCGGATCGACGATCTCGGCGGCTGCGACCAGACGCAGCTGGAGGCCGGCGAAGCGGTCACCGTGATTACGCCCACGGGCGGCGGCTACGGGAAAGCGTGAGGCGGAGCAAGGCGTGAGGCGCCCGCCGCCTCACGCCCGCAGCCGCACATTCTCCGGATCATAGGGGCTCTCGCACAGCACCGTCGCGATGCAGGGCGCACCGAGCAGGTCCATCTCCATCTGCGTACCCGTCACTGCATGGTCGGGACGTACCATGGCGAGCGCCAGGGACTTGCCGAGGCGAAAGCCGTAGGCGCCGCTGGTGGTGCGCCCGATCATCTCGCCTTCGGCGAAGAGCGGGTTGTTGCCCAGCGAATCCGCGTCGTTATGGCCGCTCACCTCCAGCGTGACGAAGAGATTGCCTAGCCCCTCCGCTTGACGCGCCATGAGCGCATCACGACCCAGGAATTCCCCCTTGTCGATGCGGATGAAGCGGTCGAGCCCGGATTCGAGCGCCGGATATTCGATCGACATCTCGGTGCTCACCATGCGGTAGGATTTCTCGATGCGCATGGATTCCATCGCCCGGATACCGAAGGGTTTGAGGCCGAGATCGGCGCCTGCATGCATCAGCGCGTCGAAGATGTGATTCTGATATTCGATCCCGTGATGGATCTCGTAGCCGAGTTCGCCGACGAAATTCACCCGCAGCACCTTGGCCGGAGCCAGCCCGATGCTGGTCTCGATCCCCGCCAGCCATGGCAGGGCCGCATTGGAGACATCGTCGATGCACACGCGCTCCAATAGCTGTCGCGCCTTCGGCCCGGCGATGACGAGCACGCCCATGGCGGTGGTCAGGTTCTCGAAGCGCACCGACCCGTCGCGCGGCAGATGTTTCCAAATCCAGTCATGGTCGAGCCGCTGGAAACCGCCAGCCGAGACGAGGTAGAAGCTGTCCTCCCCCTCGCGCTGGATGGTGAATTCCGAATGCACGCCGCCGCCCGGTGAGAGTGAATGGCAAAGCCCGACGCGGCCCGTTTTTCCGGGCAGCCGGTTGGCGACGAGGTGGTCGAGAAAGGCCTGCGCGCCCGGTCCCGAGAGCCGCGCCTTGGCGAAGGCGCTCATGTCGAGCAGGCCGACATTCTCCATGACATTGGCGCATTCCGCCCCCACCGCATCGAACCAGCGCGAGCGCCGGAAGGACCAGTGATCCTCCTGTGGCGTACCGGGCGGGGCGAAGAAATTGGGGCGCTCCCAGCCGAATTTATGCCCGAACACGGCACCGAGCGCCTTCATCCGGTCATGGCAGGGCGCCTGTCGCAGGGGGCGCCCGGCGGGACGCTCCTCATCCGGGTAATGCACGGTGAAGACATTGGCGTAAGCCTCCTCGTTCTTCGCTGCGAGATAGGCTTTCGAGGCGTAGTCGCCGAAGCGGCGCGGATCGACGCCGAGCATGTCGATGGTCGGCTCGCCCTCGACAATCCATTCGGCGAGCTGCCAGCCGGCCCCGCCGGCGGCGGTGATGCCAAAGCTGTGGCCCTCATTGAGCCAGAAATTGCGCTTGCCCCAGGCCGGCCCGATGATCGGGCTGCCATCCGGCGTATAGGCGATGGCGCCGTTATAGACCTGCTTGACGCCGAGTTCGCCGAAGATCGGCACCCGCGCGATGGCGCTCTCGATATGCGGCCCGAGGCGTTCCAGATCCTCCTGAAAGAGTTCGTATTCGCTGTCCGCGCCCGGCCCGTCGCGGTAGCAGGCCGGGGCGCCGACCTCATAAGGGCCGAGCAGCAGCCCGCCGCGTTCCTCGCGCATGTACCAGGAGCCGTCGGATTCGCGCAAAACGGCGAGCTCATTGTAACCCTGCGCACGCCGCGCCACGATCTCGGGATGCGGCTCGGTGACGATATACTGGTGCTCCACCGGCATGACCGGGATATCGAGCCCCACCATCCGCCCGGTCTGGCGCGCGAAGCTGCCGGTCGCCGAGACGACATGCTCGCAGGTGATCTCGCCCTTGTCGGTGGTGACGACCCATTCGTCATTGGGCTTTTGCGTAATCGAAAGCACGCTGGTATGGCGATGGATCGAAGCCCCCAGCGCGCGAGCACCGGTGGCGAGCGCCTGGGTCAGATCGGCGGGCTGGACATAGCCGTCATCGGGATGGCGGATCGCGCCGACGAGGCCGTCCGGCACCACGAAGGGCCAGATTTCGGCCACGTCCTCAGGGCTCAGGAATTCGACATTGACACCGATGGTGCGGGCCACGCCGGCATATTGGCGATACTCGTCCATGCGGTCGCGCGTCGTGGCGAGGCGGATATTGCCCACGCGCGAGAGCCCAACATCCTGCCCGGTCTCGGCCTCCAGAGCGCCGTAGAGCGCGACGGAGTATTTGTGAATCTGGCCGACCGAGTAGCTCATGTTGAACAAAGGCAACAGGCCCGCCGCGTGCCAGGTCGAGCCGGAGGTGAGTTCCTTGCGCTCGATCAGGACCACGTCGGACCAGCCCTTGCGGGCGAGGTGGTAGAGCGTGGAGACGCCGACGACGCCTCCCCCGATGACGACGACACGGGCATGGGAAGGCATCGCGTTTTTCATCATACACCTCGCTCGGATTGGCCTTTGCCGGCCTGCTGCATTCGCTTGCGTCGCTATGAGAGGCCGACGATCTCCCCGTCCGCGTCGAGCCCGATCCCGAGCGCCGCCGGCTGGCGCGGCAGGCCGGGCATGGTCATGATCTCCCCGCACAGGGCCACGACATAGCCGGCACCGGCGGAGAGCTTCACGTCGCGCACCGGCAAAACGTGACCGGCCACGTCCGAGCCGCGCGCGGCATCGGCGGAGAAGCTGTATTGCGTCTTGGCGATGCAGACCGGCAGATGGCCATAGCCGAGCGCCTCGTATTCGCGCAGCTTGCGCGCCGCCATGTCGGACAAGGCAATGTTGGATGCCTGATAGAGCCCGGTCGCGACAGTGCGGATTTTCTCGTCGAGGGGCGCATCGTCCGGATAGATCAGCCTCACCGGCTCGCGCGGCGCATCGAGCGCGTCGAGCACGGCCTGTGCGAGATCCGTTGCACCGGTGCCGCCCTCGGCCCAGTGCCGGGCGAGGACGAGGCGCACGCCTTCCTGCGCACAGATCGTCGCGATCGCTTCGCGCTCGGCTTCGCTGTCGCCGGTGAAATCGTTGAGGCCGACGATCGGGGCGAGGCCGAATTTGCGCAGGATGCGGATGTGCTGGCGCAGATTGTCTCCGCCGCGACGCACGGCCTCGACATCCTCGCGACCGAGATCCGCCTTCGCCACGCCGCCCTGTGCCTTGAGCGCGCGTACGGTGCAGACCAGCACCGCCGCATCGGGGCGCAGATCCGCCTGCCGGCATTTGATGTCGAGGAATTTCTCGGCGCCGAGATCAGAGCCGAATCCGGCTTCCGTGACGACGATATCGGCAAGCGCCAGCGCCGCCTTGGTGGCGATCACCGAGGAGCAGCCATGGGCTATATTGCCGAAGGGCCCGCCATGCACGAAAGCGGGGGCGTGTTCGATACTCTGCACGAGATTAGGCTGCAGCGCATCGCGCAACAGCACCGCCATCGACCCGTCAGCGCCGATGTCGCGGGCCGTGACGGGGGTCTTGTCGCGGCGATAGCCAATGACGATGGCCCCGAGCCGGCTTTGCAGATCGGCGAGATCTTCGGCAAGGCAGAGGATCGCCATCACTTCCGAGGCAGCGATGATGTCGAAACCATCCTCGCGCGGCACCCCGTGGGCCGGGCCGCCTAGGCCGATGGTGATGTTGCGAAGCGCCCGGTCGTTCATGTCGATGACGCGCTTCCAGGTGATGCGGCGCACATCGATATCCTGCTCATTGCCCCAATGCAGATGGTTGTCGAGCATCGCCGAGAGCAGGTTATGCGCGGCGGTGACGGCGTGGAAATCACCGTTGAAATGCAGATTGATATCTTCCATCGGCAGCAATTGCGCCCGCCCGCCGCCGGCAGCGCCGCCCTTCATCCCGAAACAGGGCCCGAGCGCGGGTTCGCGCAGGCAGACGATGGCACGCGCGCCGAGATGGTTGAGTCCGTCATTGAGCCCCACGCTCGTCGTGGTCTTGCCCTCGCCGGCGGTGGTCGGCGTGATCGCGGTGACGAGGACGAGCTTGCCGCGCGGCTTGTCGCGCAGGCCGGCGATCGCGTCATGGGTGAGCTTGGCCTTGTAATGGCCGTGCGGGATCAGCGCATCCGGCGTGAGGCCGAGCTTTTCTTCCGCGAGGCCGAGGATCGGGCGCATGCGTGCGGCGCGGGCGATCTCGATATCAGGCGCGCCGGGCGGCGGCAGATCGGGCTGCTGCGTTGCGGCGGGGCGTGAGAAGCGGTTCTGGGGCAGCGTATTCATGATGCGGCATCCTCGGCGTTACCGTTTTCCCGATTTCCGGGTTCTATTGGTGCTCGTGCGTGCAGGGCTGCGATGCTCTGCGCGCGCCAGGACAGAGCCTGCGCCGCGCCGCCGAAACAATAAAGATGCACGGCGGCGAGATTGGGGAGCGCATTTGCGCTTCGGCTGCGCGCCAGTTCCGCGATCAGTGGCAGCGGATCGAAGCGCTGCAACGCCTGCAGCGCATCCGGACGCCGCCCGAGGAAACGCGCCGAGGCGCCGACGCCGCAGCGCAGGGCGAACCGGATCAGCGTCCCCATACCCACAGGTGCCGCCACGCCGACCCTGACGGGCGCATCGATCCCCTGTGCCGCGAGGCGCTCGCACCAAGTGATCACGGGCGCGGCGGAGAAGGTGAACTGCGTGACGATACCGAGCGCGAAACCATGCGCGCGGGCGTAGTCCTGCTTGATCTGCAGGGCGCGCATCAACGCATCCCCGTTCGCATAGGGATGGCCTTCCGGGTGTCCGGCCACGTAGAGCCGGGTGATGCTGCTTTGCGCCAGGCAGGGCTCGGCGAGGAGGCTCAGCGCGTCGGGAAACGGCCCGGCAGGGCGCGGCGCGTCGCCGGCGATCAGCAGGATGGATGTGACGCCACGCGCCTCGAAGGCGTCGAGCAGGCGCGCGAGCATCTCCCGGTCGCGCAGGGCGCGGGCCGGCAGATGCGGCACCGGCGTGAAGCCACGCAGGGAGAGCGTCCGGCAGGCGGCAAGCGTATCGTCGAAATCGGCGCCCGGCAGGAGCGGTACGAAGACCTCCGCGCCGCTCGGGAATTCCCCCGCCCCCGGCAATCCGTCCGCGATCTGGCGCGGCATGATCTCGATGGAGGCCTGCGCGAGAAGCTGCGCCATCTGCGCATCCGCCCGCAGGTCCCCGTGGGCTGCCGTCGTGACGGCATGGCTGTCGCTGAACCCGTCCATGATGGCCGCCTCTCGTCGCATTCGGGGCAGGGGGAGGGATGCGCCGGATCAGGCGGCGCATCCCGTTTGCATGCAGGTGGTCGCATGCAGGTGGTCGCATGCAGGTGGTCGCATGCGGTGCGCCTCAATAGGCGTAGTCGCGCCCCTCACTGCGTGCGCGTTCACGCGCATTGGCATTGACCGATGGCCGGAAGGGCACGTCGCAGACTTCCGCCGCCACCGCGACGCCGGGCGTCTCGGCATATTCGTCGGGCAGCCAGACATTCAGCGGCGTGCCGGTCTCCTTGTATTCCACCGGCACCCAGGCAAGCGCGATGTTCACGCCGAGCTCCGGCGAATACCAGGGCGAGGTGACATAGCCGATCGGCTCGCCCCCCTGCGGGCCGGAGATCAGCCAGAAATCGGGGGCGTAATCCGTGATCGGTTTGCCGCCCAGCTTCAACCCCACCATGGTGTTGCGGAAGGGATAGCGCCCCGCCTCGAGCTCGTCGCGCACGGCTTCGAGCTTCGCCTTGCCGATATAGTCGGCACTCTTCATGCGCGGCACCTGGTAGGCCAGGTTGCACTGGAAGGGCAGCGTCTCCTGGTCGATATCCTGGCCCCAGGAGAGAATGCCCGCGGCGATGCGCCGGTGATGGGCCGGGGCTATCACCATGAGCTGGTGCTTCTCGCCGGCAGCGAGAACCGCATCCCACATCTTCTCCGCATGCAGCGTGGCATCGCGCAGATAGATCTCGTAGCCTTTCTCGCCGGTAAAGCCCGTCTGCGAGACGATCACGTCGCAGCCGGCTACCTTGCCTTCCATCAACCCGTAGAAGGGCAGGTCGCGCACGGCATCGCCGAACAGGTCCGCCATCAAGGCTTCCGATTTCGGGCCCTGGATCTGGACCGGGCAGACATCGATCTCGGCAATCGTGACATCGTAGCCCTTGCCGATATTGACGCCGCGCATCCAGAGCTCGAGATCGCTGTCGGAGATCGAGAACCAGAACTCGTCTTCGGCGATGCGCAGCAGCACCGGATCGTTGAGGATGCCGCCATCCTCGTTGCACAGGATGACGTATTTGCCCTTCATCGGCTGGATCTTGGTCGCGTCGCGGGTGATCACGTAATTGACGAAAGCCTCCGCGTCGGGGCCCTTCACCTGGATCTGCCGCTCGACGGCGACGTTCCACATGGTGACGTGGTTGATGAGCGCATCGTATTCCGCCATCGCGCCGCCATCCTCCGGGCGGGTATAGCCGCGCGGATGGTACATGCGGTTATAGACCGTGGCGCGCCAGCAGCCCGCCTCGACGGAGAGATGCCAGTAGGGCGACTTGCGCACCCGCGTCGAAATCAGCATCTGCACCGGCGTCGGGCCGCTCTGGCGCAGGTTTATCGGCACGCGGCGATCCGACTGGTCGACGCTTTCATAATGACCCGTGACGTTGCGCGTCAGTGTCGGAATGGGAGCCTCTGCCGGCTCGAAGGCCTCGACCGGAGTCTGGGCCATGAAGGGCGTCTCCAGGGGGGAATTATCGCCCGGTATATGTGTCATTTGATCCGTCGACATGATGACCCTCGCTTCCTGCTCCCTGTCCGCTGGAGCTGATGATTGGAGGATGACCCGAATCGTCGGTTATTGATGCTCCACTGACGACGGCGAATGATCCGAAAACGCCGGTTTGCTACGTAGTAATTCATATTTTTTGGATGATGATTGAATTCAGTTCGATTTGTATTGAAACCGCATGTCGTTTCCATGCTACTTTCCGTCGCGCGCAAGTCTTTCCACTGTAGCGCTTGCTGATTCACTTGTGCATTGCCATATCCGTGGGCAGAGGCAGCACGGCGGGAAGGAGGCTTTGATGTTCGGTTTGCCGACGGCGCATCAGACGCAAATGGTGGATTTCCTGCTCGTGCCCGATTTCTCGATGATGGCATTCACCTCTTCCGTCGAGCCCTTGCGCGCGGCAAACCAGCTCTCCGGCAAACCGCTCTATGCCTGGCGCAGCCTCTCCCTGACCGGGGATCCCGTCATGGCCAGCAACGGCGTCATGGTCGATCCTGCCGGCGGGATCGACGATGTCGGGCCGGGTTCGACATTGTTCGTCTGCGCCGGCCTGCGCGCCGAGCGTATCCGCGACAAGGCGCTGTTTGCGCGGTTGCGGGAATTGTCGCGCATGGGCGTGGCGCTCGGCGCCGTCTGTACGGGGTCGCATATTCTCGCCCGGGCGGGCCTGCTCGAGGGCTACAACTGCACCATCCACTGGGAGCATGTCGAAGGTTTCGCCGAGGAATTTCCCGACCTGAAGATCACCGCCACGCTGTTCGAGATCGACCGCGACCGCTACACCTGCTCGGGCGGCACCGCGCCCCTCGACATGATGATCAACGGCATCGCCCGCGATCACGGCGAGGAACTCGCCGTCGCCGTGGCCGAACTCCTGCTGCACAATCTCGTACGCCACCCGCACGACACCCAGCGCATGCCCGTGCAGCACCGCACCGGCATCTCGCATCCCAAGCTGCTCGCCGTGATCGCGCATATGGAGGCCTATATCGAAAGCCCGGTTCCGCTGCGCAATCTCGCCGCGGATGCCGGCCTCTCGCCGCGCCAGCTCGAGCGCTTGTTTCGCGAGAAGATGGGCAAGACGCCCTCGCGCTATTATCTCGAACTGCGCCTGCAGCGCGCGCGGCTGCTGCTCCTGCAGACGAGCATGCCGATCCTGCAGATCGCGGTCGCCTGCGGCTTTACATCGGCTTCGCATTTCGCGCGCTGCTATTCCGAGCTGTTTGGTCATTCACCCCGCGTCGAGCGCGCACGCAGCGCACGGGTTCCCGGCGTCGAACTGGAAATCGAGCGCCCGCTCGCTTTGGAGACCTGATGCCGCAGGTAATCGCGCCGGCAATGTCGCTCCTGCACAAGTCCGCGTCGCCTGCGAGTGATCGGCACCGTGTTCGAATGCTATCGTGAACAAGGCTTTCATGATGGCCGGACCCGGCGAGCGAGGGCGGCATGACGCGGTATTCCTTTTGGTCGCTCCTGCGCGAGGGTCTGCGCGGCCATGACGGCTGGCAGCCGGTCTGGCGAGAGGCCGAACCCAAACCCGCCTATGACGCCGTCATCATCGGTGGCGGCGGGCATGGCTGCGCCACGGCCTATTATCTCGCGAAAGAGCACGGCCTGACCAATATCGCCATCGTCGAGAAGGGCTGGCTCGGCGGCGGCAATGCGGCGCGCAACACCACCATCATCCGCTCCAACTATCTCTACGACGCCAGCGCCGCGATCTACGATCACGCCCTCCAGCTCTGGAAGGGGCTGGGGCGCGAGCTCAACTTCAACATCATGATGAGCCATCGCGGCGTGCTCAATCTGGCCCATGACGACAATGAAATGCGCCAGCTCAAGCGCCGCATCGAGGCCAACCGCCTCAACGGCGTCGAGGCCGAATGGCTCGATGCGAAACAGGTGGCGGAATATTGCCCGATCATCAATATGAGCCCGCAATCGCGCTATCCCGTTATCGGCGCCTCGCTGCAGCGCTCCGGCGGCGTCAACCGCCATGACGCTGTGGTCTGGGCCTATGCCCGCGCGGCCCATGATCTCGGCGTCGACATCATCCAGAACTGCGAGGTGACCGGGCTCAAGATCGAAGCCGGGCGCATTTCCGGGCTGGAGACGAACCGGGGCACGATCCGCACGCCGAAAGTCGCGAGCGTCGTGGCAGGCCATACCAGCGTCATCGGCGCCATGGCGGGGCTGCGTTTGCCGATCGAGAGCCATCCGTTGCAGGCGCTCGTCTCCGAGCCGATCAAACCGGTCAATCCATGCGTGGTGATGTCGAATGCGGTGCATGCCTATTGCAGCCAGTCGGACAAGGGCGAGCTCGTCATCGGCGCCGGCATCGACGCGCATCTCTCCTATACCCAGCGCGGCGCCTTCCCAGTGATCGAGGAGGAGATCGCCGCCGTGCTCGAGCTCTTCCCGATCTTCTCGCGGCTCAAGCTGATGCGCCATTGGGGCGGCATCGTCGATATCTGCCCCGATGCCAGCCCGATCATCTCGAAGACGCCGGTGAAGGGTTTTTATCTCAACGGCGGCTGGGGCACCGGCGGCTGGAAGGCGACGCCGGCCTCGGGCCATGCGCTTGCCGATCTCGTCGCCCGCGACGAGCCCAACGCCATCGCCGCGCCCTATTCGCTGGAGCGCTTCACCACCGGCAAGCTCGTCGCCGAACACGGCGCCGCCGCCGTGGCGCATTGAAGGAGGCGCGTCATGTTCCGTATTCGCTGTCCCTATTGCGGCGAACGCGACCAGATCGAATTCGGCTATGGCGGCGAGGCGCATATCGCCCGCCCCGCCGATCCCGACGCTCTCAGCGATGCGCAATGGGCCGATTACGTCTTCATGCGCACCAATACAAAGGGGCTGTTCGCCGAACGCTGGGTGCACTCCGCCGGCTGCCGACGCTGGTTCAACGCCCTGCGTGATACCGCGACGGATCGCTTCGTCGCAACTTACGTGATCGGCGAGGCGCCGCCGCTGCCCGTGCCGCAATTGGTGCCTGGAGACCAAGCGCCCGATCCGGCAGAAGCAATTCCCGAGGAAGCCGCCGGCGGAGGTCAGCGATGAGCCGGCAATCCGCACGCCGTGCCCAAAACCGCCTCGACCATGGCGGCCTGGTCGACCGCACGAGACCGATCAGCTTTTCCTTCGACGGCAAAAGCTATCAGGGCTTTGCGGGCGACACGCTCGCCTCGGCGCTTCTGGCCAGTGGCGTGCATCACGTGGCGCGCAGCTTCAAGTATCACCGCCCGCGCGGTTTTCTCGGAGCCGGGCCGGAAGATCCGGGCGCACTGGTGCGTGTGGGTTCCGATCCGGCGACGATGGTGGTCAACCAGCGCGCCACCGAGGTGGAACTGTTCGATGGACTCGAAGCCTTCCCCCAGAATTGCTGGCCGTCGCTGCGCCTCGATTTCGGTGTCGTCAACGACCTGATGCACCGGTTTCTGCCGGCGGGCTTCTATTATAAAACCTTCATGGGGCCGCCGGGGAGCTGGATGTTCTTCGAGCCCTTCATCCGCCGCGCGGCGGGGCTGGGTCCTGCGCCGAGCGCGCCTGATCCCGCCCGCTACGAGCATATGAACCGCCATTGCGAGGTGCTCGTCATCGGATCTGGCCCCGCCGGTCTGGCGGCGGCGCGCGAAGCCGCGCGCAGCGGAGCCCGGGTGATCCTCGCGGAGGAAAGCGCGGCCTGTGGCGGGCGGCTTCTCGGCGAGGCCGAGGGTGATGCCCTAATCGAGGGAATGGCGCCCCGCGCATGGCGCGGGGACGTGCTCGCCGAGCTCGCAGCAAATCCGGAGGTGACCCTGCTCACCCGCACCAGCGCTTCGGGCTATTATTCCCAGAACTGGGTGACCCTGTTCGAGAATTGCACCGACCACCTGCCCCCGTCCGAGGCGGGCCATCTGCCGCGCCATCGCCTGTGGCGGGTGCGGGCGGCGCAGGTGGTGCTCGCCACCGGCGCAATCGAGCGCCCCCTCGTCTTCCACGGCAATGACCGCCCCGGCGTGATGCTCGCTTCCGCCGCGCGGACGTATCTGCATCGCTACGGCGTGCGCGCGGGCAGCAATGCCGTGATCTTCGCCAATAACGACGATGCCTGGCGCAGCGCCTTCGACCTGCATGACGCGGGCGCGCATATCGCCGCCATCATCGATACGCGGCCCGATCCCGCTGCCGCCCATCGCGAGGCGGCCGAGGCGCATGGCATCGGGGTGCGCACGGGCGCGACGATCGTGGCGACGCAGGGACGCGGCCACATCCGCAGCATCGATGTCGCGGCTTTCGATGCTGGCGGCGTGACCGGCAAGCCCGAGCGCATCGCCTGCGATCTGCTCTGCGTATCCGGCGGCTGGTCGCCGAATGTGGCTCTGTTTTCGCAATCGGGCGGCAGCCTGCGCTACGACGAGACCCTCGCCGCCTTCGTGCCCGACGAGGCACGCCAGGAGGTGGTGGCGATCGGCGCCTGTGCGGGGGATTTCGCGCTTGCCGAGGCCGTATCGCGCGGCGTAGAAACGGGACGCACGGCGGCGCGCGAAGCCGGATTTGTTGCAAGCGCAACAGATCCCGTAGCAGGCGAGACCCGCGACGCCGCCCTGCCCTACCGCGTCACACCGGCCTGGGAGCTTCCGTCAAACCTGCCCAAAACGCGCATCCGCGCCTTCGTCGATTACCAAAACGACGTCACCGCCAAGGATCTGCATCTCGCCGTGCGCGAGGGTTACGGCGCGGTCGAACATGCCAAGCGCTACACCACGACGGGGATGGGGACCGATCAGGGCAAGATTGTGGGCGTAAACGCCATCGGCGTGCTCTCGGGCGTTCTCGACAAGCCGATCGGGGAGATCGGCGTCACCACCTATCGCCCGCCCTGGAGGCCGATCAGCTTCGGCGCCGTGGCCGGCCAGCATGTCGGTGGCCTGTTCCATCCCCGCCGCACGACGGCGATGCATGACTGGCACGTGGAGAACGGCGCCGTATTCGAGACCGTCGGCGACTGGCTGCGGGCGCGCGTCTATCCGCAGCCCGGCGAGGATTTCGAGGCGGCGTTGCAGCGCGAATGTCGCGCGGCGCGCAACGCCGTCGGCGTGCTCGATGCTTCCACGCTCGGCAAAATCGACATACGCGGCAAGGATGCGCGCAGCTTCCTCAACCGCATCTACACCAATGCCTGGATGAAACTCGAGCCGGGTCGCTGTCGTTATGGTCTGATGACGAATGAGGACGGCATGGTCTTCGATGATGGCGTCACGGCCTGTCTCGCCGATGATCATTTCCACATGACCACGACGACGGGCGGCGCCGCGCGGGTGCTCGGCTGGCTCGAGGAATACCACCAGACCGAATGGCCCGATCTCGAGGTCTACATGACCTCCGTCACCGAGCAATGGGCCGTCGCCTCGATCTGCGGGCCGCGCGCACCGGAACTCGCGGCGGATCTGTTCGATGATATCGATGCCGATCCCGAACGCTTCCCCTTCATGAGCCACGCCAGCGGCCATATCGACGGGGTGCCGGCGCGGGTGTTTCGGATCTCCTTCACCGGCGAGGTCAGCTACGAGATCAACGTGCCGGCGAGCTATGGGCTCTGGCTGTGGCGCACGCTTATGGAGCGCGGCAAACCATACGGCATCACACCCTACGGCACCGAGGGGATGCATCTCCTGCGGGCCGAGAAGGGCTTCATTATCGTCGGGCAGGAGACCGACGGGACGCTGACGCCTGTCGATCTCGGCATGGGCTGGGCGGTGAAGCAAAGCGCGGATTTCATCGGCAAACGCTCGCTCACCCGCTCCGACACCGCCCGTGACGACCGCCTGCAACTGGTGGGCCTGCTCACCGCAGATCCCGGCTTCGTCATCCCGGAAGGCTCCCAGATCATCGCCTCGGGGCGCGAGCAGAGCCCGCGTACCCCGATGATCGGGCATGTCACGTCGAGCTATTTCAGCCCCACCCTCGAACGCTCCATCGCGCTTGCCCTCATCGCCGGCGGGCATGGGCGCATGGGTGAGCGCATCCATGTCGCCCGCCGCGGCGCCGACCCCGTTCCCGCCACGATTACCGGTACCGATTTTCTCGCCGGCCTGAAGGAGGCATCATGATCGACGAGCGCCGTGTTTCCCCTCTCGCGCATCGCGAGCCGCTCCATGCCGGCGATTTCGCCCATCTCGCGG
The DNA here is from genome assembly GCA_020832565.1 of Salinarimonas sp. Lineage (GTDB taxonomy): Bacteria > Pseudomonadota > Alphaproteobacteria > Rhizobiales > Beijerinckiaceae > Saliniramus. The sequence goes on from JAFIEI010000002.1 coordinate 126,459, forward strand.
AAGACGCCTTTCGCGGCATTGTGATGGTGCGCGCCGCTCCGATCCACCTCGCGGCGCCGCTCCAGGCGGTGACGGGGCGCACCCTGCCGATCCGCGCCGGCCATGCCGATCTCGGGCGGCGCTGCGCCGTGCTCTGGCTCGGACCCGATGAATGGGCGATCATGACAGCGCCGGATGCGGCGGCGCAGATCACGCAGGAATTGTCGGCGGAGTTGACCGGCTATCACCATCAGATCGTGGATGTCAGCGATTACAATACCGTGCTGACCCTGCGCGGCAGCCGCGTGCGGGAACTTCTCGCGAAGCTGATCACCATCGACCTGCATCCGCGCCATTTCGCACGCGGCACCGGCGTTTCGACCCTGTGCGGCAAGGCGCAGGTCTGGCTGGTCTGCCGCGAGGACGAGACGAGCGCGCGCGAGCCGCTCTTCGAGGTCGTGGTGCGCCGCTCCATGGCGGATTACCTGTGGTGCCTGATCGCCGATGCCGGACGCGAATGGGCGATGCCCGTGCAGGATCCGATCGGACAGGTGCCGCTGCATATGCCGGTTTAGCGACGAGGCGAACGCCGACACAGCCGAGGAATTGCGCGAGGCGGCGCATCGACGGGCGCTGCAGCCCGATGCAGTGAACGCCCTCGGGCGCGTAATCATCGCTGGCGACCCGTTCAACGCGATCCCCGCGAAATTCGGCCACGAATCCCAGTCTCCCCCTCTGTTCAGAGGGGGACAGCGGTGAAGGATTGCCGTTAGTCTCGCGCAATGGGCTCGATGGGGGAGCACATGCCATGCCGACGACATGTCCGGCCCAGCTCGCGATCATCTGCAGGGTAGCGAATAAATTCGCGACCCCGGGGCTGCCGCTTTTCGGGCTTCCCCCGATCGCTTGAACCCGAAATCAGCACAGCTGCCACCACCCGACCGATGGGAGTCGTCATGAATTTCAAATTCTCTTCATCCGCGGCATGGCGTAGCGCTGCAGCCATCATGGCGCTGCCCCTGATGGTGGCCACGGCCGCCGCCGATAGCGAGATGACGGATTTTGCCTTCGAGATCGTCGATCCCGGCTTCTGCATCATGCCTCCGGCGGAGGTCACCGATGCCCAGCTGCGCGACATGCGCGCGGAACAAGCCGATGACCTCTTGCTGACCGGCGAGATCGAGGGCCCTGTCGAGGCCGGGCTGTATGGCGGCGGCTTCTTCGCACGGGGCGCTGAACGCAACGCCGTCGCTTCCAGCCTGCATGCCATGATCATCCCCGATGAAGGCGAGATTGCCGCCCTGTGCCTGGTCGTCGTTCCGGTGAACGAGATGGACAGCACCGAGGGGGACGTCGTCCTGCGCGGCCCCGATGCCGATCCGGAAGACGGTGATTACTACATGGTCTTCGCCCGCATGCTGGGACGCGATTCCGATGGTTCCCACGTGATCGCCGATCTCGAAGCCGGAGAGGGCGTGATCGACTTCGCCGAGGATCGCGGCGAGATGATCGATGGCACCATGTCCCTGTCGGGAGACCTGTCGGACGGGAAAACCCTGCAGATCGCCTTCACCTTCAGCCTGATTGAGGATGAGCACCTGCGCTTCCTCGATCTGTCCGGCGATTGAGGGGGGCACATCGCGACACGGACAGGCGCCGCGCCGGCGGGTGATCGTGCAACAAGGCCGACGCCTGAACATGACGGGAGGGTGCAATGTGGAAAGCGCACTTGCAGCAAGGTGATTGTCCCGACACCGCGAACGCGGCTTCGGGCATTCCCTTGGCAATATATGGAAGCGTCGCGCGTGCCGGCGCGATCGTACTGATGCTCGTGGCCCTCTTCCTGGCGCCGTTCAGCGTGGCGCAGGCGAGCGAGGTCACCTACCGGGTGGTCAATGTCGCCGCGAATGACGTTTTGAACGTGCGCGATCGCGTCGGGACCTCAGGCAGCCGCGTCGTCGGCGGATTGCCGCCGGGTACTGGCGGGATCGTCTGGACCGGGCAGCAGGGTCGGGCAGGCGATGGCGGGCTGTGGTATCGCATCGTGCATCCCAGAATACCTGCCGGTGGCTGGGTCAATGCGCATTTCCTCGCAGAAGAGATGCAAGCGGCCCCTCCCGCATCGGCTGAGCCGCCCGGCAGTATCTTCAAGGACCATACCGCACAGAACCACGATTATCGCGTGGTGGGTGTTGCCGCAAACGACGTGCTCAACATCCGCTCCGGCCCGGGCGTGTCGCACGGCGTCATCGGCAGATTCCAGCCCAATGCGCGCCATGTCCGCATCACAGGACGCATACAGACATTGTCCGGCGGGGCCGTATGGGTGCAGGTCCGCTCCGCGACCTTGCCGAACGGCGTCGGCTGGGTGAACGGGCGCTTTCTGGATCGCATGTGACGCTCCGGCGGCGGCAGTATCGGCTGTCCGGATCGAGGTGTGCCCATTGCCGGCGACGCCGCTTCACAACGATGCCCGGCGCGCAGACAACGCGCCGGGCAATGCATGGCGACGGGGGAACGCAGAATCCTTTATACGTCAGTTCTCCACGCCGAGTTCCGCAGCGATCCGCTCGATCTCGGATTCGTAGAAGGCGAGCGCCGCAGCACCGTCGACGCCGCGTTCATTGGCCGCCTCGATCCATTCATCGCGAATGAAGGCCAGAGCCTCGCTTACCTCCTCCTGCAGTTCCGGTGGCAGGTCGAAGAACACCGTCCCACCCTCTTCGAGCTTGCCGATGGCTTCCTCTTCCTCCGACTGCCACATCTCGGCGAAACGGCGCACCAGCGCCTCCCCGCTGAGTGCATCGACCGCAGCCTTGTCAGCGTCGGAGAGGCTCTCATAGGCGGCCTCGCTCATCACCAGATACTGGCTCGAATGAGCGAAACCGCCGGGGATGATCGAGACATGGGTGAGGTATTCGGTGAGGTTGAAATTGTAGACGGTCTCCAGCTGCTGGAACATGCCGTCGATCACCCCGCGCGAGATCTGCTCATAGGCATCCGTGACGGAGGAGGAGATCGGCACCATGCCGAGCGTTGTCGTCACCTGCTCGACCACGGGGCCGGGCACGCGGATGCGCTTGCCTTCGACTGCATCCATGCTGGTGAGCAGATCCCCGTTCATGGTCAGCTGATAGGGACCGTTCGTCCACAGGCCGAGCAGGCGCGTGCCCTCGTGCTCGTTCGCATCCATGAAGAAACGCTCATAGGTGTTCCAATAGGCCAGCGAATTGACCACGGCATGGTTATGGGTAAGCGGCAATTCCCCGAGCTGGGTCAGCACGAAACGTCCCGGCGTGTAGCCGTGCACGGAGAAGGCGAGATCGGCGACCTCGTTGGCGACGAGGTCGAAATGGCCGGGCGGGGGACCCAGCGCCGGCATCACCTCGACGCTGACGCGCCCTTCCGTCGCCTCGCTGAGCTCCTGCCCCCAGGGCTCGATCACCCGGGTGATGATGGGATGGGTGGCGGGGACCCAGTTGGAATAGCGCAGGACGATTTCCTCCGCCTGCGCAGTCGCGCCCGCGCCGAACACGGCGAGGGCGAGCCCGGCAACGGAGCCCTTCATGATTTGACGGATAGGCATTTTGTTCCCCTTTTTTCGAATGTTGGTTGCTTGACTGCCGGCTTCTCCACCCCCGCTTCACATCAGCGAGGGCAGAAACAGGACGATCCCCGGAAAAGCGATGACGAGGATCAGTTTGACGATGTCGGGTACGAGAAAGATCAGCACCCCGGCGAAAAGCGTGCGCAGCCCGATATGCGGCAGGACCGAGCGCAGCATGTAGACATTGAGCCCGATCGGCGGCGAGATCAGCGCGATCTCGACCACCATCACGATCAGGATCCCGAACCAGACCGGATCGATCCCCAGAGAGACGATGACGGGGAAAATGATCGGAATGGTGAGCAGGATCATCGACATGCTCTCCAGCACCATGCCGAGCAGGATGTAGATCCCGCAGATGATCATCAGGATCCAGAAGGGCGAGAGGTCGAGCCCGCGCACGAAGCCGCCCAGCATGCGCGGCAGGCCTGCCATGTTGAGGAAATTGCCCAGAACCATGGCTCCCATGATCACGAAGAAGATCATCGCCGAGGTCACGGCGGTTTCCACCAGCGTCTCGATCAGCCCGTTCCAGCCGAGCGCCCCACGCCCCAGCGCAAACAGAAACGCCCCGAAGGCACCGATCCCCGCCGCCTCCGTCGGCGTGAAGATGCCGCCATAGATCCCGCCCATAACGATCACGAACAATGCGATCACCGGCCAGACCTTCGCCAGCGCGCGCCCCCGCTCACCCCATGAAGCCCGCTCACCGGGCGGGCCCCAGGCGGGTCTGATCCGCGTGACAACGAAAATCGTGAGCATGTACAGCCCTACCGCGATCAGCCCGGGCACGATCCCGGCGATGAAGAGCTTGCTGATCGAGGTTTCGGTGAGGATTCCGTAGACGAGCAGCACCACGCTCGGCGGGATCAGGATCCCGAGGGTGCCCCCGGCTGCAATCGAGCCGGCAGAGAGGATATCGGCATAGCCGTAGCGGCGCATGGAGGGATAGGCCACGCGCGCCATGGACGCCGTGGTGGCCATACTCGATCCGGAAATCGCGGCAAAGCCGCCGCAGGCGAGGATCGTCGCCTGGGCCAGGCCACCGCGGACATGGCCGACCATCGTATGGGCCGCATCATAAAGCTCGTTGCCGATGCGCGCCCGATTGATGAAATTGCCCATCAGCAGGAATAGCGGGATCACGGACAAGCCGTAATTGTTGACGAGCGCATAGGCCGTTTGCGCCGTCATGAAGGCCGCCGGGCGCCAGCTCGTCAGCATGGCAAATCCGCCGATCCCGACCACCAGCATGGCGACACCCACCGGCACGCGCAGCATGATCAGGGTGAAGACGACGATCAGGCCGAGGGTCGCCTCCATCGCCCGCCCTCACTCGACCGCCGGGCCGTCGCCCGGCTTGCGGATCGCCGTCGCGATCAGGGCAGTCACGGCGGCGATGGCGAACAACACCGCCATGAAGGTCGCGAATGGCGCATGCGGAATGGCCCCGAACAGCGATTGCGCGTTCTGGCGCGCGAGTTGACCCGCGTAATTCCACATCAGCATGGCGAGGAGGCCGAGCAATCCCGCCGCCGTCAATCCGGCGATCCAATGCAGCAGCGTAGCTGCGCGCGGCACCAGATCCGCGACGAGCGACGCCTCGACATGCCGCCCCTGCAGGCTCACCAGCGGCAGGGCCGAGAGGATCATCAGGCACATCAGGAATTCGATGATCTCGTAGGCGCCACGGATCGGCGCGTTGAACAGATAACGCCCGATCACGTCGGCGACCATCAGCGCCATGATCGCAAAAAGCAGCAACGCGGCAACAGGTGCCAGCACCCGGCCGACAAGCCGCGCGGCGATCTCCAGAGCATGACGGATCGCTGAGCGCGTCATCCCTGCCCCTTCAGCTCCGCCCGGATTGCTGCGCGAGGACCGGCGCATCGGGGCTGGTATTGAGATTGTATTTCATGATGCGCCCGTGCCGCCCGGATCGATCGCTCTCCAGCCCGTAGACGGGGCCACCCGGCCCGCGCGCCTGACCGAGCACCGAAGCGATGGCCGCACGATCATCCGCGTCGAGCGCGAACCGGAAGATCTGCAAAGTCTTGTCCAGATGGCGGGCATAGCGCGCGCCCACGATCACACCGGCAACCTGCGGCTGGTCCAGCACATGGCGTGAAGCCACGGCGGAAAGCGAGACGCCGTGTTTCTCGCCGATCCGCGCCAGCGTCGCGAGCAGTTCCTGAAACAGCTCCCAGGTTCCGAACTCGTCGATGACAAGGCGATACTTCACCAGCGAACGGTTCTCGAAGGCGAAGCCCGGATCGGGTTGGCCGAGCCACGATTCGGTGAGGAACCCGCCGGCCAGCGTGCCGTAGCACAGAATCTGCACGTCGTTTTCGCGCGCCCACGGCACCAGCGTGCCCTCGGGACGTCGGTCGAGCAGCGAATATTGCACCTGGGCCGAGACGATATCGGCGCCGGCGGCGCGAAAACGCTCGATCGGCGCATAATCCCAATTGGTCACCCCGATATGGCGGATCTTGCCCTTCTCCTGCGCCCGCCTGAGCGTGTCGAGGGCGCGCATCACATCACCAGTGGCGAGATCCCACCAGAAGAATTGCACGAGGTGGAGTTGGTCCAGCCCCAGCCGCGTCAGCGAGCGGTCGATGATCGCCTCGATATCCTGCGGCCCGATCTCGGACAGCCGGCCCAGATCCGGCACGAGCTTGGTATGCACGCAGACCCGGTCAGCCACCTCGCGCCCGCGGCGCTGGCGCAGATCGGCGATGAAGGCGCCGATCATTTCCTCGACGCCGGTATAGATATCGGCGCAGTCGAGGGTGGTGATCCCCGCATCGAGAAAGGCCTCCATATCCGCGATCGCTGCGTCGCGATCGACTGGGCCGTGATCTCCGGCGAGCTGCCAGCAACCCTTGATCACGCGGGAGATCGGATGATCGGGGCGCAAATGCGCGGTCTCGACGCTCATGGATCGGTATCCTCATCCTTGTTGCCGGCCCAATAGGGCTGGCCGCGCTTGTCGGGCAGGCCCGTGGTCTCGCTGTGGCGGAAAAAGCGCCGCCCGGCGCGGGTGATGCGGAAGCGCCCGCCGCAATGTGGATCCGGGCAGGCGATCTCCGCATCGGTCGTCATCCAGTCATGCGCGCTGGTCTCGCGCTGCTTCGCCGGCAGCAGGGGCAGCAGCGCGGCGAGCGCATACATGGAAACCTTCTGGCCCGGTTCGAAGACGAGGTTCTCGCCCTCGACGCGAAAGCTTTCGCCGGGGATATGGCGGCAGACCGGCGGACGATCGCCGATCACCGTCTCGACCTTCAGATCATAGAGCCAGAAGCCGTCCTCGCCGGCCTCCCCGTTCTCGCTCGTCATCACGGCCTCGCCCCTCGGCGACCGGGTTCGCACAAGCCGGTGGCGACCCGGTTCGTTATCTGTGATATGTGATCACAGTAGACGTTGACGCCACTGCGCGTCAATATGGGTCAGGGCTGGACGGGCGAGAGGGGGGCGGCATGAGTGGGCCGGTTTTCGGGCGGATCGATCAGACGACCATGCGTGAGGGCGTCTATGCGCAATTGCACGACGCCTTCACGCGCGGGCAGTTCGCGCCGGGCGATACGCTCAACCTGCGCGGCCTGGCCGAGCGGCTCGGCACCTCGATGACCCCCGTGCGCGAGGCTGTCCGCCGCCTGGTGGCCGAGGGAGCCCTGATCGACGCGCCGTCGCGCACCCTGCGGGTCCCGGATTTCGATCTCCGGCAGATGCAGGATCTGAAACTCGCGCGGATTGCTCTGGAACCGCTCGTCACCGGGCGTGCGGTGGAGCGCATGGATGCGGCGACGCTCGAAGCACTCGAGGGGATTCTCGCCGAGGATACGGTGGATGGAAAACAGGCAGGCATGCCCGATCTCGCCCAGAACTACCGCTTTCACTTCACGCTCTACCGCCGGGCCGATTCACCGGTCCTGCTGCCGCTGATCGCCGGGCTATGGCTGCGCTACGGTCCCTATCTCAATCTGATCATGCGCCATGCGGGTCCGGAGATCGGCAAGGGCAACGACATCCACATGACGATCCTCGATGCCGCGCGGCGCGGTGATGCAAAGGCCGCGCAGGCCGGAATCGTCGCCGATATCGAGCGCTCGTTTTCGCTTCTGGCCGAGGCGTCCGAGGAGCAGGCGGGCGATGATCGGATGAAGAGGCGCGCGCGCTTAACCGCGTCGCCCTGGCCTGAACAGCTCTCGCGTTAGCCGATCCGGATGACGCCGCCCGTTAGCCCCTGCCCCGCTCCGCCTGCAGCACCTCGACACGCTCGTGGAAGCGCTTTTGAACCGCCTCGATCGGCTGCGGTGCGAGGAGGGATTCCATTGCCTGCGAGAGATTTCGCGGCTTGCCGAAGAAGCGCTCGGCTTCCTCTGCCGCAAAACCTGCCAGACGCACCGCCTCGTGGAAGGCGGCAGCGCCGTCGGCGCGCTTCATGAGCGCGGCGAGCGCCCGCGAAGGGGTAGCCGAGAGACCGAAATGGAGGCGGATCGCCGCCATCAGGCGCGCCTCGACCTCCTTGTAGGTGTCGCCGATCACCGCCTTGAAGGGCGAGATCATGTCGCCGATGACGTATTCCGGAGCATCATGCAGGAGGATCCCGAGCCGCTCGCCGGGGGTGAGCGACGTCGCCATCTCTTCGGCCACCGCTTCGACGAGCAACGAATGCTGTGCCACCGAAAAGATGTGCATTCCGTGGGTCTGGCCGTTCCAGCGCGCCACGCGGGCGAGCCCGTGGGCGATGTCGACGAGTTCGACATCGAGCGGCGACGGGTCGAGCAGATCGAGCCGGCGCCCCGACAACATACGCTGCCAGGCCCGCGGCGGCGACGGAGGTGACTTGCGGCTCATGCGCGAGCTCCGCCTGCCGGCGCATCAGCGAGCGCAGCGCATTGCGCATGGCGAAAGCAGCCGGTGAGATGATCATTCGTCATCCCCACCGCCTGCATGAAGGCATAGACGATGGTCGGCCCGCAAAAGCCGAAGCCTTCCGCTTTCAATGCACGCGACATCGCCTGCGATTGCGGGGTCTGGGTCGGCACGGATTCGCGGGTCGGGTAGTCCGGCTGCAGCGATCGGCCATCGACGAATTTCCAGAGGAAATGCGCAAACCCCTCCCGCTCCTCGATGGTGAGCCAGGCGCGTGCGCCGGCGATGGTGGCGAGGATCTTGGCGCGGTTGCGCACGATGCCGGCATCATTCATCAGGGCCGCGACCCGCGCCTCGTCGAAGCGGGCGATCGCCTGCGGATCGAAATCCGCGAAGCCGGCGCGGAAGGCCTCGCGCTTGCGCAGGATGGTGATCCAGGACAGTCCGGCCTGGAAACCGTCGAGGATGAGCTTCTCGAACAGGGCGCGCCCATCGCGTTCGGGCACGCCCCATTCGGTATCGTGATATGCCACGTAAAGCGGATCTTCCCCGGGCCACCAGCATCGCGCCAGCCCGTCCGGGTGCATGATCAGGGACGGGCCGGGCGCCATGGCCGGGCCGGTCAGCGCATATCGGCGCTGAAGGAGTAGGACAGGCCGAAGCCGGCCGAGAACTGGTTCGGCGAACCATGCGTCTGGACCAGCGGCGACGTGCGCACATCCCCGGCGAGACGGTCGTAGCGGGCGAAGGCCTGGACGGTCCAGTCCGGCGTCACGGCGTAGCTCGCGGAACCGACGAAGCCGAGCGAACGAACGCCGGAACCCGGCGAGTGGAGCGCCAGGCGCGAACCCGCCGCCTGCTGCTCGCGGGTCACGCCGAAATAGGTACGGTTATATTCGGCATTCGACCAGGACAGGCGCGGACCGACCGAGAGCGTCCATTGCATGTCTGGGCGCATGACGAGGTCGGCACCGACATCGGCAAGCACGCCGGTATGGCCGCCGATACCGTGGCGCATCTCGGCACTCAGGCGGAAATTCTGCGTGGCCCAGATCTCGGCAAAGCCGCCGATCTCGGCCGTGAAGCCGACATTGCCGAGCCCCTGAAGGGCTGCAGCATCGCTCTCGGCACGGCGCCCGCGGAACTTCCCGACCGCGCCGACACGCACGTTCTCGACCTCGATCAGACCGATGCGAATGCCGTCATCGGGCGCACGGAATCGCGTCGGCGAGCCCGACCGCTGCAGGGAGAAGATCGGCATCGGGCGGATGCGGTAGTTCTTCGCACCCTCGAACTGGGGCACGACCTGGCCTTCGGCGCCAATCGTCATGGTCCAGCCACCGGCAAAGACATTGGTAGACTGGGCCTGAGCACCCGACGCCGATGCGGCGAACCCGCCGGCGGCAAGCCCGGCACAAAGCATGAGGCCGGGAAATCTGTTGTGATTGAGCGGACGGAAACGCGAATTCAGGGTCATTATCGATCCGATGGTTACGCAACTCTGACTGAGTAGCGATAATGCCGCGTAAACGGTCAACGCATTATTAACGACGCCACCGTTTAGCGCCTTCACCGATCACTGTCGAGCCCGGCTTCGACACCAGGAAGCGTGATGCCCAGCCAATCGGGCTGAATCAAGGCAAGCCGGGCCTCCCCCGCTTCGAGCGCAGCCCCCGCTTCCAGCGCATCCGTGACCCGGTCGAGCCGCAATTTCGCCATCGCGCGGCCCTGCAGCGCACTGACGCAGGCGCCGATCACCTTGCCGCCGGCGGTTATCTCGGTGCCCGGCTCGGGCAAACCGCCCGATACGACCACCACGGGCACGATGCGCGTGCGCGCCGTGCCGCGATGCTGCATCCGCGAGACCACTTCCTGGCCGACATAACAGCCCTTGACGAAATCCACCCCGCCATTGTGATCCATCATCGCCTCATGCGGGAAAGTCTCGCCGAAGGCGTAATCGGCGCCGCCTTCGGGCATGCCGAGCGTCATGCGATGCGCCGTGTAGTCGTCTGGCGTCGCATCGCCCGTCGGCGCGTCGCCCGCCTTCACCACCGCGCGCCAGCCGAGTGCCGCGAGGCGTGGATCGGGGCCGCCTGCGGTAACCGCTTCGGGAATCGGCGCCTCGCCCCAACCGGCCAGGACGGCGAGATCATCGGCGCGCTCGTCGAGGGTCACTTTCGCGCGCAGGCGATAGAATTTCAGCCGCCTGGCGAGTTCGCCCAGCATCTCGCGCCGGCAATCGAGAAAGAACCCGCCCTCCGATTCGGGGGCCACATGCACGAAGAAATCGAACAGGATCTTGCCTTGCGGCGTCAGCAGGGCTGCGAATATCGGCTTGCCCGGCTGCGCATCATCGACATCGCTGGTGATCAGCCCGTCGAGAAACCCGTGCGCCGCCTCGCCGGCGACATGCAGAATCGCGCGATCATCGAGTTTCGCCACAGGCATGGTGTGCCTCCATCAGGAAGTTTGATCGTCTTGAACGACGCTCGGGGTTGCCGGCAGGGCTGACATAGGCCCGTCCCGGCAACGGCACAAGGCATGGCGGGTGGCGCAAGACACAGCGGGAATGCGCGCGATATCGGCGTGCAGGCTGATGACATGCGCACGGTTTTGCCGCATCTAGAGTCTGAATCGACAGACCGTAACGAACGGGACGAGGCGCGCGATGGCAAATTTCGATCTGATCCTCAAGGGTGGCAGCGTGGTCAATCACGATGGCGAAGGCGTGCGCGATATCGGCGTGCGCAACGGCGCCATCGCGCAGATCGGCGATCTCTCGCAGGCCTCGGCCGAGCGCGTGATCGATTGCACCGGCCTGCATATCCTGCCTGGCGTGATCGACAGCCAGGTGCATTTCCGCGAGCCCGGCCTCGAGCACAAGGAAGATCTGGAAACAGGCGCCCGCGCGGCAGTGATGGGTGGCGTCACCAGCGTCTTCGAGATGCCCAATACCAATCCCCAGACCACGACGCCGGAAGCGCTCGCCGACAAGATCGCCCGCGCAACGAACCGCATGCATTGCGATTTTGCCTTCTGGGTGGGTGGAACGCATGAAAATGCCAAGGACATTCCCGAGCTCGAACGCCTGCCCGGCGCTGCCGGCATCAAGGTCTTCATGGGCTCGTCAACCGGCTCGCTGCTGGTCGAGGATGATGGCGGCGTCACCGAAATCCTCAAACGCACCCGCCGCCGCTCGGCCTTCCATTCCGAGGACGAGGAAATGCTGCGCGAGCGCAAGCCGCTTCGCGTGCCCGGAGATCCGCGCTCGCATCCCGTCTGGCGCTCGCCGGAAGTCGCGCTGAAATGCACCGAGCGGCTGGTACGCATCGCCCATGACACCGGCGCCAAGATCCATGTGCTGCATATCTCCACGAAGGAGGAGATGGATTTTCTCGTCGATCACAAGGATGTCGCCACCGTCGAGGTCACACCCAATCACATCACCCTGACCGCGCCGGAAGCCTATGAGCGCCTCGGCGCGCTCGCCCAGATGAACCCGCCCGTGCGCGACGAGGCGCATCGCGAGGGTATCTGGCGCGGGCTTGCGCAAGGCATCGTCGACGTGCTCGGCTCCGACCACGCACCGCATACGCTGGAGGAAAAGCAAAACGCCACCTATCCCGACACGCCGTCAGGCATGACCGGGGTGCAGACGCTGGTCCCCGTCATGCTCGACCACGTCAACAAGGGGCGACTCTCGCTGGCGCGCTTTGTCGATCTCACCTCGGCGGGGCCGCAGCGGATCTTCGGGATCGCGCGCAAGGGGCGCATCGCGGCGGGCTATGATGCTGATTTCACCATCGTCGACCTGAAGAAACAGATGACCATCACCAATGACTGGATCGCCTCGAAATGCGGCTGGACGCCCTATGACGGGGTCTCCGTCACCGGCTGGCCGGTCGGCACGCTGGTGCGCGGTAATGTGGTGATGTGGGAGGGCGAGCTCACCACGCCCGGCGCCGGTGCGCCGGTGCGCTTCATCGATACGCTCGCCGGCTGAGGGCGCGCGTTACTGCGCCGGGATCGTCCCGGTATCGACGGGGCGGTAGACGCCGTCGATACCGGGCGCCATGTCGACACGCCGCTCGTGGAAGGCGATGAGCGTGGAACGGTGGCCGATCGAGATCAGCGTCGTATCCGGCAGTTCCTCGCGCAGCACCTTGTAGATCGCAGCCTCCGTCGGCTCGTCCATCGCGGCGGTGGCCTCGTCGACGAGGAGCCAGTCCGGCGCTTCGAGCAACGCGCGGGCGATTGCGAGGCGCTGCTGCTCGCCCAGCGAGAGCGTCTGCGCCCAGGCGCGGTCATCGTCGAGCAGCGGCACGAGATGCGCAAGCCGCGCCTTCTCCAGCGCCGCACGCAGGGCATCGTCGTGGTAGATGTTTTCGAGCGCCGGATAGGCCACCGCCCCGCGCAAGGTGCCGACTGGAATGTAGGGGCGCTGAGGCAGGAGCATCAGCGTGCGCCCGGCGGGCTTGTGCACCATCCCCTCGCCGAAGGGCCAGATTCCCGAGATCGCGCGAAACAGCGTCGATTTCCCGGTCCCCGACATCCCCGCCAGCAGCACCGATTCACCGGGTCGCAGAACGAGATCGGGAGCGGCCACGATCGGCGTGCCGTCGGGCAGGCGCACGACCACGTCCTCGAGGCGCAGATCGTCACCATCATGCTCGGCAATGACGATCTCGCCCGTATCCCGCCCGGCCTCGCGGGCACGCTGCATCGATTCCTCGAAGGAAGTCAGGCGGTCCACGACGGCCTTGTATGAAGCCAGCCGCTGATAGGCATCGATGAAGAAGGACAGCGCGCTCTCCACCCGCGAAAAGGCACCCGCCGTCTGCGTCATCACGCCGAGCTGAATCGTCCCGGCGAAATAGAAGGGCGCGGCGATGATGTAGGGCACCACGGAATTCGAATAATCGTAGAAGCTGGTGAAGGCGATCAGCCGCTTGTTGATGCTCACGCGCTTGAAGAAGTTGTCGACGATGCGCGCGAACTGGGTCCCCAGCCGCTCCTTCTCAGCGCCCTGGCCGCGCAAAAGCGCGACCTGCTCGCCATATTCGCGCAACCGCGCCAGCGAGAAGCGGAAATCGGCCTCGTATCGCTCCTGCAGGAAGTTCAGCCGGATCAGCGGGCGCCCGATCAGATGCGTCGCATAAGTCGCGACCACCGCATAGACCAGCGCGATCCAGAACAGGAGCCCCGGCACCACCACTTCGGTTCCGGGAAAGGTGAAATCGGAGGAGATGGTCCAAAGGATCACCGAGAATGAGACGAGCGTCGAGACCTGCGAGAGCACGCCGAGCGTCAGCATCATCGTGTCGGTGGTGAACTTGTTCACGTCTTCCTGGATGCGCTGGTCGGGATTGTCCGTCTGCGCGCCGAAGACCTGCATGCGATAGGGAATCGCGCCCGAAAGCCAGCGGCGCGTATAGAACTGGGTCAGCCAGGTGCGCCAGTGGATGTCGAGGGTCATGCGCAGGGCGTATTGATAGATCGCCATGGTCACGGCGACGGTCACCCAGAACACCCAGACCGTGAGCAGGAGCCGCCAGAACTCTTCCGCGTCGCGGTCCTGGATGGCGTTGAACCAGTCGCGGTTCCAGTAGCTCAGCCGCACCGAGATGGCGACGAGGGCGAACTGCATGATCACTACGACGGATAGCAGCGCCGTGCCGATGATGCGTTCCTGGGCGCGGAATTCCGGGAACGGCCAGACCTTGACCACCCCCATCTCGCGCGAAACGAAGAAGGGATCGGTCAATTGCGCGATGCTGCGGATCACCGGAATGCGCCCGACGGCGAGCATGGCGAGCGCGAAGATCGCGGCGGCGACCGGCATGGCCAGCGGCGGCGTGAACCCGTCCATCGCAGCCGGCGTGTAGCCGTAGATCTCGATGAGATAGAGCGTGCCGAGTAGGGTATGCGCGAAGGCGATGAGCCCGACCAGGATGCGCAGGTAAACCGCCGTGTCGTGCGAACAACGCAAGGCGGCTGCGATGCCGAATGTCGCGATCGGGAGGAGGTACGGGATGGTCTCGCCGAATAGCGCGCCGAGCAGGAGCACGACGCCCGCGAGGGCGAATACCAGCGAAGCCCTTTGCATCAAATGCGCGCCCTCTATTGCCGCTTCAAGCGATTCGCCCGGCCAAATGCCGGCTGCCGGATCATGCGCAAACCAGTGTCGCGAAGATAGTGTATTTTATTTGCAGGGACAGGCTCTCACGGCAAATGTCAAGCACACGTGATCAGCCCGTCCGCTATCACGCGCCGGCATCTTCCAGCGGGTTGCGTCGCCAGATCGACAGGTTGAGCGCGAATGCGTAGCTGCCCCAGATCAGATACGGCACGAGCAGGGCGGCTGCGATGCCGTCATGGCGCCAGAAGGCGATGATCGTGGCCGCGAGCGCGAGCCAGAGCAGCCCGATCACGATCGCCGCGGCGCGCATGCGGTGCAGGCCGAAGAAGACGCCGGACCAAAGCGTATTGAGGCAGATCTGCAGGCTCCAGAGCGCAAGCGCCAGCGCGCTGCCCGGATGGCCGGCAACCCGTGCGGCGGCGATCGCCATCAGGAGATAGAGCACGCTCCAGATGATCGGAAAGGCGAGATTCGGCGGCGTCCAGGCCGGCTTGTCGAGGCCGCGATACCAGGCGCCCGGCTTGAACAGCACGCCCGACGATGCCGCGACGGCACATGTAGCGAGGAAGACGAAGAAAATGGCGAGATCCATCACGTGCTCCCGGGACGATGGCGGTGTGACCATAGGCGGCATGATTTCATGCAGCAATGACGGGATTTACGCGATCCCGCCCCGCGCAATGCCGCATCCGCCAAAGCGGCTTTGCCGTTGCGGCGGGGCACGCGCCGCGTTATCTCAAAACCATGACCGATACGAACAGCCTCGCCATTGCGCTCGCGCAGCTCAACCCCGTCC
Source organism: Salinarimonas sp. (assembly GCA_020832565.1). Taxonomy (GTDB): domain Bacteria; phylum Pseudomonadota; class Alphaproteobacteria; order Rhizobiales; family Beijerinckiaceae; genus Saliniramus. The sequence goes on from JAFIEI010000002.1 coordinate 141,861, forward strand.
TCGGCGACGTTTCCGGCAATGCCGACAGGCTGCGCGCCGCCCGTGCGCAGGCGGCTGATGCAGGTGCCGATCTCGTCGTCTTCTCAGAGCTCTTTCTGTCGGGCTATCCGCCGGAGGATCTGGTGCTCAAACCGGCCTTCCAGGATGCCTGCCGCGCAGCGCTCGATCAACTCGCGCGCGAGACCGGGGATGGCGGTCCGGCGGTGCTGGTCGGCCTGCCATGGGCGGAAGACGGCAAGGTCTATAATGCGGTCGCCCTGCTCGATGAGGGGCGCATCGTAGCGGTGCGCTTCAAGGTCGATCTTCCCAATTACGGCCCGTTCGACGAAAAACGCGTCTTCGCGCAGGGCCCGATGCCGGGGCCGATGGTGGTGCGCGGGGTACGCATCGGCGTGCCGATCTGCGAGGATATCTGGGGCGAGGAAGTCGTCGAGTGTCTGACCGAAACCGGGGCCGAGATGCTGATCGTGCCCAATGGCTCGCCTTTCTGGCGCGAGAAGACGGATGTGCGCTTCAATGTCGCCGCCGCGCGGGTCACCGAGAGCGAATTGCCGCTGATCTACGTCAACCAGGTCGGCGGCCAGGACGAGCTCGTCTTCGACGGCGCCTCCTTCGTGCTGCAGGATGATTGTGCGCTCGCCTGCCAGCTTCCGGCCTTCGTCGAGACGGTCGCCATCACCCGCTGGACCCGCGAAGGCGGGGCCTGGCGTTGCATCGAGGCGCCGCGCGAGACGGTGGTGGAAGGCGAGAAGGCCGATTACGCGGCCTGCGTGCTGGGCCTGCGCGACTACGTCGAGAAGAACGGGTTTCCCGGCGTGGTGCTCGGGCTGTCGGGTGGCATCGATTCGGCACTATGCGCCGCGATGGCCGTCGATGCGCTGGGCCCCGATCGGGTGCATTGCGTGATGCTGCCCTACCGCTACACGGCGCAGGACTCCCTCGACGATGCTGCGTCCTGCGCGCGGATGCTCGGCGCGCGCTACGATATCCTGCCCATCGCCGCCGGCGTCGAGGGTGTCGAGGGCGCGCTGGCGCCCCTGTTCAAGGGCACCGAACCGGGTGTTACCGAGGAGAATATCCAGAGCCGCATACGCGGCACGCTCCTGATGTCGATCTCCAACAAGTTCGGCGCCATGGTCGTGACCACGGGCAACAAGTCGGAAATGTCGGTGGGCTACGCCACGCTCTATGGCGACATGAATGGCGGCTTCAATCCGATCAAGGATCTCTACAAGCTCGAGGTCTACCGCCTGTCGCGCCTGCGCAACGGCTGGAAGCCCGACGGCGCGCTGGGCCCCGACGGCATGGTGATCCCGGAGAACATCATCACCCGCGCGCCCAGCGCTGAGCTGCGCCCGGACCAGACCGACCAGGATTCCCTGCCGCCCTACAAGGTGCTCGACGCGATCCTCGCCGAGTTGGTGGAAAAGGAGACCCGCGTCGACGAAATCGTCGCCATGGGCCATGACCGCGACACGGTGACCCGGATCGAGCGGCTGTTGATCCTCGCCGAATACAAGCGCCGCCAGGCCGCGCCCGGGGTGAAGGTGACGCCGAAGAATTTCGGCCGCGACCGGCGCTATCCGATCGTCAACCGCTATCGCGATACCGGCAACCCGGCCTATACGCCCGATCCGGAGCTCTACAAGCCCTCCGGTTCGCTGCGCGCCGATCTCGACTTCTGAGCGCGCCGCAGAGCGACACCTCGACGGGAGGCACTTGCCGGACCATATTGGTCACAACGGCTTAAGCCACCGAGGAGGTGACGATGTTTTCATTTTTCAAGCGCTCCGGCATGTCGGGCGCCGATTCGGCCCTGCCGGGCCGGCCCGATCCGATCCCCACCGCCACGCATCACCACGTGAATGGCGTGCCGCTCGCCGGCCCCTATCCCGAGCACATGCGCAAGGTGGTCTTCGGGCTGGGCTGCTTCTGGGGCGCGGAGCGGCTGTTCTGGCAATTGCCGGGGGTGCATGTCACGGCGGTCGGCTATGCCGGCGGCGCCACGCCCAACCCATATTACGAGGAAGTCTGTCGCGGCGAGACCGGGCATACCGAAGCCGTGCTCGTGGTCTACGACCCGTACGAGGTGTCCTTCGAGAGCCTGTTGCGCACCTTCTGGGAAGGCCATGATCCCACCCAGGGCATGCGCCAGGGCAACGATGTCGGCACGCAGTACCGCTCGGCCGTCTATGTCTTCGACGACGCGCAGATGCAGGCGGTGCAGGCCAGTCGCGCGGCCTTCGAGGCGGAGCTCGAGAAGCGCGGCTTTCCCGCGATCACGACCGAGATCGCCGAAGCCGGTCCGTTCTACTTTGCCGAGGATTATCACCAGCAATATCTGGCGAAGAATCCGCGCGGTTATTGCGGCCTCGGCGGCACCGGCGTCTCCTGCCCGATGCCGGTGGTCTCGACTGCAGCCTCGGGCTCCGCAACCTGAGCGGTCGCGTCCTGTTGCGCGCGTCGTCGTGCCGCCAGCGCGACGAGGCCGAACAGGATGATGTCGGTCACGCACAGGCCGACGATCACCATGAGAAGCGTGTCGGTGCCGAATGCGTCGATGATCCAGGCGGCGGCGAGCGGCGACAGCGCGCCGACGAGCAGGATCGGCGCGGCGAGCCGGCCCATCAGCGTGGCATAGATCTGCGGATCGAACAGGGCGAGCGGCAGGGTGCCGCGCACGATCGAGCGGATGCCGATCCCCGCCCCGTAGAGCACGAGCGCCAGCGCGATCAACGGCGTGTGGCCGGCCAGAAGGCTCACGCCGGCGAAGATGAGGATGGCGGAGACAGCCGCCGTCCAAAGCGGGTGGAACCGCCGCCCGATCAGCATTTCGAGAATCCGCCCGCCGACCTGGCTCGGTCCGACCAGCGCACCGAGCCCGACCGCCGCCGCGAGCGCGATCTCGCGCGCCTGCAGCACCGTGAGCAAATGGACCGAGAGCACCGCCGAGGCGATGCCGCCGACGGTCAGCCCGGTTGCGAGCAGGGCGAAGACGAGGCGGTCTCGTTGCGGCAGGGTGATCGGCGCGACGCTCTTCTCACGCCCGCGCAGGAGCGCGCCGAGGATCTCGCGGCGGGACTGGCGCGGGCGCGCCGGATCGTCGGGCGCGAAACGCGGCAAGGCGAAGACATGCAGGGGCAGATTGATGAACAGATGGATCCCGGCATAGGTCAGGCAGGCGCCGCGCCAGCCGAGCGTCTCGACGAGAAAGGCGCTGAGCGGCCAGCACAAAGTGCTGGCAAAGCCGCCGTGGAGCGTCAGTGCCGTGATCGCGCCGCGCGCATCCTTGCCATAGAGCCGCCCGAGCGTGGCGAAGGCAGCGTCATAAAGCCCCGCGCCCATGCCGATGCCAAGCAGGATCCAAACCGCGAAATAGAGTGCCGGGTGATCGACGAAGGCGAGGCCTGCGAGGCCTGCGGCCATGATCAGCGAGGAGGCGCTCATCACCGGGCGCCCGCCTGTCGCCTGGATGGCATTGCCCACGCGCGGCGAGACGAAACTCGCCGCGATCAACCCCAGCGTCAGCCCGCCGACGACCATGGTGAGCGGCCAGCCGGTCTCTGCCGCAATCGGCTCGGCCAGCACGGCAAGGAGATAATAGGTCGAGCCCCAGGCCAGAATCTGCGTGATGCCCAAAGCCGAGATCACCACGGCCTTGGGCGGTGTAGCAGCCGTCATGCGGCGCCATCCGCTGCGACAGGAGCGCAGGCATCCGCGCAGCATTCGTCATGCAGGAAACCGACAAGCCCGTTCATGGCCGGGAAATCGGCCCGGCAGATCAGCGTCGTCGCCTGGCGTTCGCGGGTGACGAGCCCTTGCCCCACGAGCTTGCTCAGATGATGCGAGAGCGTCGAGGCCGGAATCCCGAGCGCATCCTGCAGGCGCCCGACAGGCGTGCCGTCGGGTCCGGCGCGCACCAGAAGGCGATAGAGCGCGAGTCGCGTGGGATGACCGAGCGCCTCGAGCTGGCCGGCCATTCTGGTGAGTTCCGCATCGGATGGCGGGGGATGGTTGTGTGTCATGGCGCGCAGAATGCGCCAGCGCGCGGGCTCGCGTCAATAATTATTCGAATAATCTCGAAATAGGAGAATTTGCATGGCGCGTGAGCAGGGTCTGCAGGAAATTCGGGCTCCCCTTCCCCTGCGAATTCACTAAATTCCGGGATGGCGTATCGCGCGAATGGGAAGGCAAAGCGCGCCCTGCATGTAGGCTGCATCTCCCCTCTCCCGAATAGAGAGCGGGATTGTATTTCAGTCGCTGAGTAGTTCAATCTCGCGCTCGCCATCGCCTTCAGCACGGGGGCAGAGACGGCGTGACTCACGTTACACGAGGTTTTTCTTGGCCATACTCATCATCGGCGGATCCGGATTCATCGGGCTCAATCTCACGGAGCAACTGCTCGCGGCGGGGCGGGACGTGACGATCTTCGATCGCGCCGCGCCCCCGCAGGCGGCGCAGGATGCATTTGCTGCGTTGCCGGGCCGGCTCGTCATCGAGACCGGCGAAATCGGCGATACGGCGCGCCTGAGCGCCTGCGTCGCGCGCCATACCGACGGCGTGATCTATGGTGCCGCTATCACGGCGGGGCCGCAGCGCGAGGCGCGCGACGCGTCGATGATTCTCGCGGTCAATCTCGGCGGGCTCGTCGCCTGCCTCGAGGCCGCCCACGAAGCCGGCGTGCGCAGGGTGATCAATCTCTCCTCCGCCACCGCCTATGGCGCGGCCGGCACCCGCCATGCGCACCTGATCGAGGACGAGACGCCGGAGGATCCCCGCGCGCTTTATCCGATCACCAAATTCGCCGGCGAGCGTTTTTGCGCGCGGTTGGCTGAATTATGGGGCGCGGATATCCGCTCGGTGCGGCTGTCGGGCGTGTTCGGCCCCTGGGAATACGATACGGGTCTGCGCGATACGCTGAGCCCGCAATGGCAGATCCTGAAAGCGCTGGAAGCGGGCGAGAGCGCGATCCTGCCGCGCGAGGGTTACCGCGACTGGCTTTATTCCCGCGACGCCGCGCGCGCCGTGATCGCGCTCCTCGATGCGCCGGATCTCGCGCATCAGCTCTACAATATCGCCCCCGGCGCCCCCTCGGCGCTGCTCGACTGGGGCCGGGTTGCAGCCCGGGCGATGGACCTGCCCGAGACGCGATGCCGCCTTGCGCAAACCGGCGAAACAGCCACGATTGATCTGCACATGCCGCGTGATCGTGCGCCCATGGACATCACGCGGCTCGCGGCCGATACCGGCTTCACGCCGGCCTTCGACGATGCCGGTTCGGTCAGCGATCTGATGGCGTGGCGGGAGAACCCCGGCCATGCCGCTCTGTAGCGATGAGAATGACGATGGAGACGTCCCCGCTGGCACGGCTGGAAGCGCAGGTGCGCGATGATCTGACCAAGATCGCGCATCCGCGCATGCAATGGCTCGATCCGGTCATCGGCCCGGATGGCAACCCGGCCCATGACGTCGTCATCGTGGGTGCCGGACAGAGCGGCATCGCCACCGCTTTCGGGCTGATGCGCGCGCGGGTCGACAATATCCGCGTCATCGACAAGGCGCCGCGCGGGCGCGAAGGGCCCTGGCTGACCTATGCGCGCATGCACACACTGCGCAGCCCCAAGGATTTCACCGGCCCCGATCTCGACGTGCCGAGCCTGACCTATCAAAGCTGGCACGAGGCGCGCTTCGGGCAGGCAGATTGGGAGGCGCTCGACCTGATCCGGCGCGAATATTGGGGTGAGTACCTGCTCTGGGTGCGCGACCAGATCGGCATCCCCGTCGACAACGAGACCGCGCTCGTCGATATCGCCCCCGAGGGCGATCTGCTGCGACTCACCCTCCAGGGCGCATCGGGCGAGGAAATCGTCCATACCCGCAAGCTCGTCCTCGCCACCGGCCAGGAGAGCACCGGGCGCTGGTGGATGCCGGAATTCGTTGAGAAACTGCCCGAGCGATGCCGCGCCCATACCGCCGATGATATCGATTTCGACAAGCTCGCCGGCAAGACCGTGGCCGTGCTCGGCGCCGGCGCCTCGAGCCTCGACAATGCCGCGACGGCGCTGGAGGCGGGGGCGGGGTCCGTGCACCTGTTCTGCCGCCGCGCGAGCCCGCAGGTGGTCCAGCCCTATCGCTGGGTGACCTTCGCGGGCTTCCTGCGCAACCTCTCCGATCTCGACGATGCGTGGCGCTGGCGCTTCATGCACCGGGTCCTCTCCCTGCGCGAGGGATTTCCGCAGGCGACCTGGGATCGCTGCGCGCGCCATGAGAATTTCCACCTGCATGGCGGCGCCGCCTGGCAGAATGCGCGGATCGATCCCGACGGGCGCGTCAACCTCACCACGGCGCAGGGTTCCTTCACCGCCGATTTCCTGATCTGCGGCACGGGCATCGAGAACGATTACGCCGCGCGCCCGGAACTGTCGCGCTTTGCCCACAATATCCTGAGCTGGGGCGAGGCCTATGATCCGCCGGAAGCCGAGCGCGACGAGCGGCTCGGGCGCTTCCCCTATCTCGCGCGCGATTACACCTTCATGGAGCGCAGGCCCGGCGAGACCCCGTGGATCCGCCATATCCACCTGTTTTCGATTGCCTCCACCATGAGCTTCGGCGCCTCCGGCTCCTCGATCAACGCCATGACCAGCGCCGTGCCCAAACTCGTCAACGGCATCACCGGCGGACTTTTCCGCGACGATGTCGAGAAGAACTGGGCAGCCTTCGAGGCCTATGACGTGCCGCAGGCGGTGATTCGGGGCGTGGAGTGAGTGGGGCTGGAAGCCACTGAGCGCACGAAAGCCGCATATGACAGGGCGCGGGGGGCTGCTATAAAGCGGCAAAACCATTCGCGGAGGAGACCCTGCCATGATTCCCAATGCTGCGCCCGCCTTCAATTTCGATCTCGGGGATACCGCCGATGCCATCCGCGAGACGGTGGCTTCGTTCTCGCAGGAGAAGATTGCCCCGCGTGCTGAGGCGATCGACCGCGACAACCAGTTTCCCCGCGATCTCTGGCCGCAGATGGGCGAGCTCGGCCTGCATGGCATCACCATTGCCGAAGAAGATGGCGGCACGGGGCTCGGCTATCTCGACCATGTCGTGGCGATGGAGGAAATCTCGCGGGCATCCGCCAGCGTGGGACTCTCATATGGCGCGCATTCCAATCTGTGCATCAACCAGATCGGCCGCCACGGCACGGCGGCGCAGAAGGAAAAATATCTGCCCAAGCTGATGAGCGGCGAGCATGTCGGCGCGCTCGCCATGTCCGAACCCGGCTCCGGCTCGGATGTGGTCTCGATGCGCACCAAGGCCGAGAGGAAGGGTGACCGCTACGTGCTCACCGGCAACAAGATGTGGATCACCAACGGCCCCATCGCCGAGACGCTGGTCGTCTATGCCAAGACCGATCCGGATGCCGGCCCGCGCGGCATCACCGCCTTCCTGATCGAGAAGGGCATGAAGGGTTTTTCGACGCATCAGAAGCTCGACAAGCTCGGCATGCGCGGCTCCGATACCTGCGAGCTCGTCTTCGAGGATTGCGAAGTGCCGGAAGAGAACGTGCTCGGCCAGGTCGGCAAGGGCGTCAACGTTCTGATGTCCGGGCTCGATTACGAGCGCGCCGTGCTCGCCGCCGGGCCGCTCGGCATCATGCAGGCCTGCATGGATATCGTCATGCCCTATGTCCATGAGCGCAAGCAGTTCGGTCAGCCGATCGGCACCTTCCAGCTGGTCCAGGGCAAGGTCGCGGACATGTATGTCGGGATGAATGCCTGCAAAGCCTATGTCTATGCCGTCGCCAAGGCTTGCGATCGCGGCCAGACCACCCGCGAGGACGCCGCCGGCGCGATTCTCTATGCGGCTGAGAAAGCCACGCAGATGGCGCTCGATGCCATCCAGCTGCTCGGCGGTAACGGCTATATCAACGAGTACCCCACAGGCCGCCTCCTGCGCGACGCCAAGCTCTACGAAATCGGCGCCGGCACCAGCGAGATCCGCCGCATGCTGATCGGGCGGGAATTGTTCGACAAGACGGCGTGAGCGGTGCACCCTGTGGGCTCCGGGGCGCGGCCATGCTCGGGCGCGCCCTCAATTTATTGCAGTGTTGACTAAATTAGAATTATCTAATATATCGAACATCAACGCGGTCGGGAGGCCGTCCGGAGGGGTATCGCGCCATGCATGGCGGACGCCTTTCCGGAGCATCCCGCAGGGCCGCAGTGACTTGTAATGATCAGGACATTGAAGGGAGTTCATCCGATGCAAGACCGTCTCAAGGAACGCGTCGTCCGCCATTCACCCTCGCGCGGAGCCGGCAGCCCGGATGTCTGGGGGATATACGAGCCCGATACCGGCTCGATCCAGTACATCGCCGCTGATCCGGCGACGCGCAAGGCGGCTGTGATCGATGTGGTGTGGAATTTCGATCCCAAGCATTACCGCCTCGATACCGGTTCGATGGATCAGGTGCTCGACATCGTGCGCGAGAACGGGCTCACCGTTGAATGGGTGCTCGACACCCATCCCCATGCCGACCACCTGATGGCCGCAGCCCAGCTCAAGCAGAAGACCGGCGCGCCCATGGCGATCGGCGAGAAGGTGCGTGATATCTCGAAGATCTGGGCCGAGATCTACAATCTCCCCGATGCTTTCGACCCGACCCGCGATTTCGACCATCTGTTCAAGGAAGGCGAGACCTTCAAGATCGGCGAGATCGAGGCCCGCGTCATGCTCTCACCCGGCCACACGCTCGGCTCGATCACCTATGTGGTGGGCGATGCCGCCTTCGTGCATGACACGCTGATGTATCCCGATGCCGGCACCTCGCGGGCCGATTTCCCCGGCGGCAATGCCTCCGAATTGTGGGATTCGATCCGCGCCATTCTCGACCTGCCCGGCGAGACGCGGCTCTATGTCGGGCATGATTACGGCACCGCCGAGCGCAAGGAACCGATGTGGGAGGCGACCGTCGCCGAGCACCGCGCCTCCAACATCCACGTCAAGGACGGGGTGACCCGCGAAGCCTGGATCGACCGTCGCGAGAGCCGCGACAAGACGCTGGCGCTTCCCGACCGCATCCTGGCAGCGCTCCAGATCAACCTGCGCGGCGGGCGTCTGCCGCCGGCGGAGAATGACGGGCGCCATTACGTCAAGCTGCCGCTCAACCGCTTCTGATACGAGACGGGCCGGATCATCTGATCCGGCCCGCTTTCATTCTGCATAAGGCGTGAGCTTCGTATCATTCCGCCGCGTGCTGGGCGTGCAGCCCCTCGCCGCGCGCGAGCAGCTTGTTGAGCGCCGAGAGATAGGCCTTGGCCGAGGCGACGAGCGTATCCGGATCGGCGCCCCGCCCGGTCACCGAGCGGCCATTGGCATGCAGCCGCACCGAAACCTCCGCCTGCGCATCGGTCCCCTCGGTAACGGCATGGACCTGATAGAGCTCGAGCACTGCTTCATGCGGAACGAGGGTGCTGATGGCGTTGAACACGGCATCGACCGGCCCGTTGCCATCCGCCTCGTCGGCGCGGATATCGCCGCCGATATCGAGCTTGAGCAGCGCCCGCTGCGGGCCGCGCGTGCCGGCGATCACCGTCAGCGAGACGACGCGGATGCGCTCATGCGCCTCGGCCAGCTTCTCGTCGACCAGCGCCTCGAGATCCTCGTCATAGATCGTCTTCTTGCGGTCGGTCAGCGCCTTGAAGCGCACGAACACGTCCTGGAACTGGTTGTCGGAGAGTTCGTAGCCCATCTCCTCCAGCTTGTTCTTCAGGGCGGCGCGACCGGAATGCTTGCCGAGCACCAGCGAGGTCTTGGAGACGCCAACCGATTCCGGCGTCATGATCTCGTAGGTCTGGGTATGCTTGAGCATGCCGTCCTGATGGATGCCGCTCTCATGCGCAAAGGCGTTTCGCCCGACAATGGCCTTGTTGTACTGCACCGGGAAGGAGGTGGCATGCGCCACGGCCTTCGAGGCCTTGGTCAGCATCTCGGTGACGATTCCCGTCTCGTAGGGGAAGGCGTCGTTGCGGGTCTTTATCGCCATGACGATTTCTTCGAGCGCCGCATTGCCCGCGCGCTCGCCGATGCCGTTGATGGTACATTCGATCTGGCGTGCGCCGCCCGCGACCCCGGCCAGCGAATTCGCCACCGCCATGCCGAGATCGTTGTGGCAATGCACCGAAAAGACCGCCTTGTCGGAATTCGGCACGTTCTCGCGGACCTTGATGAACAGGTCGCGGTATTCCTCCGGCGTGGTGTAGCCGACCGTGTCAGGAATGTTGATCGTGATGGCGCCGGCCTTGATCGCGGCCTCGACGCAGCGGCAGAGGAAGTCGAATTCCGTGCGCGTGCCGTCTTCCGCCGACCATTCCACGTCATCGACATGGTTGCGCGCCCGGGTGACCGAGGAGATCACATGCTCCAGCACGGCCTCCGGCTCGAGCTGCAGCTTGAACTTCATGTGCACCGGCGAGGTGGACAGAAAAGTATGAATGCGCGGGCGCGCAGCATGGCGCACGGCCTCGGCAGCCCGGTCGATATCCTTGTGCGCCGCGCGCGAGAGACCGGCCACGGTGGCGTTCTTGACGAGCGATGCGATCTTCGAGACCGCCTCGAAATCGCCGATGGAGGCGATCGGGAAGCCGGCTTCGATGATATCGACGCCCATATTGTCCAGAAGTTCGGCGACTTCGAGCTTCTCGCCCAGCGTCATCGTCGCGCCGGGGCATTGCTCGCCGTCGCGCAGGGTGGTGTCGAAGATCAATACGCGGTCTTTGCTACCAGTCTGGTTGGCGGATTGGTCGGCGGATTGGTCGGCCATGTCATCGTTCCTTGGTGTCGCGCCCGTGTCGCTCTCGGTTTGTTACATGCAATTCGCAGGGCGGCGTTATCCTCTGATCGCACGCAGCGTCGCCTCGACGGCGCCGTCGCGCGGTTTGGTCGTCCCCTGAAGGCCAAGGCGCATGCCCTGACGGCCCTCAGGGGCTGATAAGGAGAAGCAGGCCGAGAAGGAGCGCGAGAATACCGACGGGCGCGCGAGCGGAATCCGCCGCGCCGGCGCCGCCGTTTATCAGATCGCGCTGTGAGCCGGCCATTGCCAAGGCTCGTCTCCCGTTCGAGGTTGCATCCGGATCTCGCCGGATTATCGCGTCGCCTTTCTAAACCTTTCATGAACCAGGCTCAAGCTGCAATTTTTCTCGCAGGCAAATAGGAGAATGCCAATAGCGGGTTGCCAATCGCAAAAATCTCCCCGAAGTTGCCTTTCCGACACCCGTGGACGCAGTCCGGCAGAGCGGGCGCATGACCTGTGATCCGGACGGGGGCGGCGTATCGGGCAGCGTTCGCAGGCAGGACGCGCCGACATATGGCGCGTCGGACAATCCGGCGGGAGTGGTCATGAGTGCCGAAGTCAGAAGCTGGTCAGGCCCCGCGGTCGCCAATGTCGCGACCCATCCGAGCGTGCGCGCGCTCGTGGCAAAATGGCTTCAGATCCGTTCCGAGCGAGACCCGTTGCTCAGCGATTTCTGGAATACCGCCGACCAGAAGATGATGGATTCGTCGATACTCTTCATGAAACTCGACGATGATTACACCTATCTGCATCACGGGCGCTATCTGTGCGAGCGCATCGGATTCTCGATGCAGGGGCTGACGGTGCAGAACCTGCGCACCCGCGTGCGAAGCCAGTTGATCGAGTTGTATGATCGCGCAACGAGCGATTTCGATCTCGTCTATTTCCAATCCTTCGCGGATTTCGCGCAGGATGTCGTGTTGTGGGGCCGCCTCTGCCTGCCACTACGGATGAAGGAGGGCGACGACCGCGTGCTGCTGCTCGTCTTCTGCCACATGATCGAGGACAAGGCCTCGTTGTTCAGGATGCTGTTCACGCATTCGCGCTACGGCATCATCGTCGCCTGGCCCGTCTACGATGCCAAGCGCCAGATCGACGATGCCTGGATCATAAGCCAGAACTCCGCGGCAATGCCGATTACCGGGGTCCAGGATCATTCCGAGGATGATCTGATGCTGCGCGCTGGCCCCGTCTTCTCCGATCATACCCTGTGGCGCCATTTCGCCCGCGGTGTCCCCAACGGCATGGTCTCGGCGGAGATCACGGTGAGCACCTCGGGCAGCCGCTATATCGCCTCCGGCGAGTTGATCGACGGCTACCTCGTCTTCCATTTCGCCGAGCAGACCCCATCGGACCAAAGCTTCGTGATCGGGTGAGGAACCTGGTGAGAGGGGCGCCGGGCAACTTGACTGACGCATGGCGATGGTCTGGGCTGTCGCATCCGATCGGGAGGACGGCACAATGATTCGTCACGCCGAAAGCAGCGGCAGGAAGAGCGGTCTGATATCCGGCACGGGATTTGCCACCCTTTTGCTGGCGGCTATCTTGCTGGCGGGGTGCAACACCACCGCCCGACAGGAAGCCGCCGCGCCTGCCGAAAGATCAGCTGAGAGCGAGGTCGCCGTGGCTGCGGCACCACAAACGCCCGACAGCAATTGCGGGCGCGCGATCGACACCTTCGCCAACCTGCTCAGCCGTGATCTCGAGAACGGCATGGTTGCGCGCAGCGTCCATGATGCCGCGATGCAGGATCTGGAAGTCGCCGCCGGCGCCTGCCGCGCGGGCTCGCAGGAACAGGCGCTCTCGGCGCTGCGCGCCACGCGCATCCGTCACGGCTATCCCGCAGGCTAGAGCATCATGCCGTCAGGTTGATACCGGCTGACGGGCGAAATGATGCGCTGAAACAATGATTTAGAGCGCCGCCGCGCCGGGGCGTATCGTCAGGGCAGCGTTCCCGCAAAGGCGTGCGCGAGATAGGCGCGCATGAAATCGGGCAGGGCCGGATCCGTGAGCGCATCCACTTCCCCGATGACCCGCAGGCCGGCGAGTTCCGGCATCGCCATGGCGCCGCGCGCTCCCTCGCCGCGCCTTGCCGTCTCTCCCGCCGTCAGCGAGAGTGCGCATTCGCGTATCAGCGCCAGATGGCCGCCGCGCCGCAGCATCTGCCAATGCGGATCGAGCGCGCCGGGATCAGGCGCGAGACCGGCTTCCTCGGCGAGTTCGCGCAAGGCGGCCATGGTGAGGTCGATGCCGCCATCGTGCGCGACGTCGCCGGGATCGGGCGTTCCCGCGGCAAAATATAGCGCGCCGGGATTATCCGTATGGGCGCCCATGCGCCCGAGCAAGAAGCGTCCCGCCTGGTCACGCGGCGCGATGGCGGGAAAGGCGTTCACTGCAAATCCGTCGGGAAAGCCCGCAGCCTTGAAGGCGCGAAAGGCGCTGTAGCGCACGGGCATGAAGGCAAGATCGAGAGCTTCCCCCGGCGCGGGGCCTTCGCCGAGACCATGGGCGAGCAGGACCTCCCCGTCGAACAGATGCGGATTGCGGGCGCGCGCCGTGCGCCATTCCTGCGCGATCCGGGCTTCGTTCTGCTCGGCCCAGTGCCAGCGTACCGGTACCAGCCGCGCCGTCACCGCGCGCAGGCGGGTGATCGTGTAGCCCGTCTCGTCATGCACCGCGTTCACAGGTTCAATTCACCCTGCGCCACGACCACCGCGTCGCCGCCGATCTCGGCCGCGACCAGGGCGCCGTTCTCGATTGTGAGCTGCAGCCGGATGAGGCTGGGCCGGCCCATCGCGTAGCCCTGCTCGATCACCACGTCATGCGCGCCCTCGCCGAGCGGCTCGAATTCCATCAACGCACCGGCAAAGGCTGCGGCAGCCGAGCCCGTGGCGGGGTCCTCCGCGATTCCCATGGACGGGGCGAACATGCGGGTATGGAAGGAATGCTGCGGATCGACGGTGGAGGCGCTGTAGACATAGACCTCGCCGCGCCCGAACACCTTGTCGAAATCCGGCCCCGGACGGGCTCTGTCGACGGCATCGCGCGAGGCCAGCGGCACCAGATCAAAGGGCACGCCGGCGGAGTGGCGGCTGGGGAGATGGCGGTCGAAACCGATATCGGCGGGATCGAGCCCGAGCGCCGCCGCTGCGGCTTCGACGGCGGGCCCCTCGCCCAGATATTCCGGCAGGCGCGGCAACCGGAAGCGCGCGTGACCGTGATCGGGGCCGCGCTTTTCCATCACGCAGGAAACGACGCCGATACGCTCCTCGAGGCCGAATGCATGGGCGGGCACATCCCCCGCCGCCCCGTTGCCGTCATCGGCGAGACCGAGCAGAACGGCGGCGCCGACCGTCGGATGACCGGCGAAAGGCAATTCCCGCCCCGGCGTGAAGATTCGCAGCCGCGCCTTGTGGCGCGGCGATTCGGGAGGCAGCACGAAGACCGTCTCGGAGAGGTTGAATTCCCGCGCGATCGCCTGCATGCGGGCCGAATCGAGATCCTCGGCGTCACGCACCACGGCGAGCGGGTTGCCGGCGAGCGGCGTGTCGGTGAAGACGTCGAGGATGCTGTAGCGGCGGGGCATGGGCGGCTCTCCTGAACGGATCGGAGCAGGCAAGGTAGGCGTAAACCGCCCCCGGCGTCACCCCGTATCCGGATCGATCTTCGCGCGCTCGCCGGCCCTGTTGTCGGGAATGGTCAGGCTCACCGCCACCGGGCAATGATCGCTCGCCTGCGGGCGCAGCCAGCCGATGCGCGGATAGCGGTCTGCGCGGGTCGAGAGCCATGCGATCGAACGATCGGGATGGGTAGGGTCGAGGGGCGTGGCGTAGGCGAGCCCGCGCCGTACGATCTGCGGCTGCGGATCGGGATTGACGGCGGCGAGCGCCGGCGAGATCAGGATATGATCGAGCTGGACATGGCGCTCGACAGGCCCGCCGTCCGGCCCCTCGCGATCGCGGTGGTAGAGCGTCCAGCGGTCGATTTCCGCCACGCCGGTCGTGGCATCGACGGCGAAGTCATCGAAAAGCGGGTCGATCCCCGACGGCAGCGTCGGCATCACCACCCCGCCCGGCCCGATGGCGAAGCGATGGTCGTTGAGATCGCCGAGCACGATCCAGTTCGCCTCGCGCCACTGCGCGCCGAACCGCGCCTCGACGATGGCGCGCACGGCCCGCGCTTCCGCCTCGCGCAGGATACGGGTCTGCTCGCGCCCGTCGGCGGCATAGCCCATGGATTTGAGGTGGCAGATGAAAAGCGTCAGGTCGCGATCGCCGAGATCGATGGCGATCTCCAGGCAATCGCGATTGAAGACCCGGTCGTCGGGGGTGATGTCGAAGCGCTCGAGCGCGCGATCATACACGCCGAGCCCGCCGAAGGTCGCCTCGTGATGCGAACGGGCGACGATCGCCTCGTCATCGCCGACGAGCCCCTTGCGCGCGGCGAAGGCGCAGTCGATGCCGCGCGGGTCGTTGCCGTGAAGCAGGCGCAGATGGCTGTAGCGGATATCCGAGACCGCATGCACGTAGTGCTTCAGGAACGGTGCCAGCACCCCGAGATTGTCGACCTCCTGCAGCGCGAGGATATCGGCTCCCGTCTCGGCAATGGCGAGCGCCGTGGCCTGGCGGTCGTCGTCTTCGAGATTGAGCGCCATCGCGGCCTGGGCCTGCTCGCGCATGGCGGGATCGGCGAAGTCGAACAGTGAGAGCGCCGGCGCCGTCTGTGGCCGCTGGCGCGGGCCATAGACGTTGCGCGAGACGAGGTTCTCGACGTTGAAGGTCGCGATGCGCAGTTTCATGCGCCGATCCTGACGCGATCCGCGCGGGATCGCATCAGGAATTTTGCGGCGTCTACGCGCTCACTCCTCGAGCGAGAGCGCGACGAAACGTACCTCGCCTTGCGCATTGGCGATCAGGAACAACGCCGAACGCCGCCCATCGGCGCGGATCGTCTCCAACCGCTCCAGCACGTCGGCAGGTGCCTCGACCGGCTCCTGGCCGACTTCGAGGATGACGTCGCCGGGCTGGATGCGCCGGTCGGCCGCAGCCGAATCCGGATCGACCTCGGTGACCACGACACCGTCGACACCCTCGGCAATCGAGAAGCGTTCACGCAGGGATTCGCTCATCGTCATCATTTCCATGCCGAGTGCATCGGCATGGGCCTCGGGCACATCTGCGGGCGGCCGATCGCCGCGTGCAGCCATCTCGCCTTCGGCCAGACGTCCGATCTCGACCTGGATGGTGGTTTCCTCGCCGCGGCGAATCACCTCGACATCGACCTCCTTGCCGATCGGCGTAGAGGCGACGATGCGCGGCAATTCGCGCGAGTTCGCGACCTCCTGGCCATCGAAACGCACGATCACGTCCCCGGTCTCGATACCCGCCGCACTGGCGGGGCCTTCCGGATCGACCCCGGCGACGAGGGCGCCGCGTGCGCGCTCGAGGCCGAGCGCCTCGGCGGTGGTCTCGTCGACGTTCTGGATGCGCACGCCGAGCCAGCCGCGACGGGTTTCACCGAATTCACGCAATTGCGTGATGAGCGGCTCGGCAAGCGATGTCGGGATCGAGAAGCCGATACCCACGGATCCGCCCGTCGGCGAAAGAATGGCGGTGTTGATGCCCACCACCTCGCCGTTCATGTTGAACAGCGGACCGCCGGAATTGCCGCGATTGATGGCGGCATCGGTCTGGATGTAATTGTCGTAGGGGCCCGTATCGATATTGCGCGCACGCGCCGAGACGATGCCGGCGGAGACCGAACCGCCGAGGCCGAACGGGTTGCCGATGGCGACCACCCAGTCGCCGATGCGCAGTTCTTCCGAATCACCGAATGAGAGCGCCACCAGCGGCTCGTCCACCTCGACCTGCAGCACGGCGATATCGACCTGCGGGTCGCGTCCGATCACCTCGGCGAGGCGCGTGGTGCCGTCGGCCCAGATCACCTCGATCTCGTCGGCCTCGCCGATCACGTGGTTGTTGGTGACCACGATACCTTCTGGATCGATGACGAAGCCAGAGCCGAGGGAGTTGGAACGGCGCTGGCGCGGGGGCGCTTCCCCGCCGCGTCGGTTGAAGAATTCCTCGAAGAGATCCTCGAAGGGCGTGCCGGGCGGCAATTGCGGGAAGGTGCGCCCTTCGGTCCGCGTGGTCGTTGCGGCGGAGATATTGACCACCGCCGGCATCACCCGCTCGACGAGATCAGCGAAGGATTCCGGCGCACCGGGACGCGGCACGGGTTGGAGCATCTGCGCGGGCTGGGCCTGCGGCGCGCTCTCGGTCGTCTGCGCGGCGCCCGGCAGTTGCAGGACCGGGACGAGTGCGACGGCCAGAAGGCCGGCGAGCGCCGATCTTGCGAGGCGCCGAAACGGTGCCGACGGGGTGGCGGCTTTGGATTTCTGGATCATCGAATCCCTCTGTCTCATTGAGCGTTTCCCGGACCGCTGCGGGCGCGGCGCAAGGCGGCGTAAAATGGCGGCATAGCTAAGGCGGCGTACGGCCCACCCTTTCATCGTTGCACAGATCGGCAGAAAAGCGGCAAAGGCTCATTCTCTTCGCAACCGACCCTGTGCAGGGCGTCTGGCCGGGCCAAAGCCGGCTTTGATCGGTAACCGCGCGCGGGATGGCGCACGCCGTGCGAATCTGTCCTCTGACGATCCTGATTGCAAGCCTGTTGATCGCTCGTGCGTGCACCGGGAAGGCAAGGCGCCCGAAAGCCTCCGGCACGGCCTTGCCACGGGCGTTCGAAACTGCCATATCGCGGGCGGGAGGTTGGCGAGGGACGTTTCACTCGCCAACCGGGTCAGGTCCGGAAGGAAGCAGCCCTAACGAGACCGAGCGGGTTCTCGTCCAACCTCCCACCTCTTTCCCCGGCGGTTTCGGTGCCCGAAACGGTTTCGGCTTGAGCCCGGCCCTCGCCTCGTGTCGAATAGGCGCATGAATGAATTCGAGCCCGGCGTGACAGAATCTTCCGGCGAAGCCGAGCCGGCGCTTGCCGGCCTCGAGCCGCCGCGCCGCGCCGATTCCGCCGGCTACCGCGTTCTCGCCCGCAAATACCGCCCGCGCGATTTCGACGATCTCATCGGCCAGGAAGCCATGGTGCGCACCCTGTCGAACGCGTTTCGCACCGGGCGCATCCCCCAGGCCTGGATGCTGACGGGCGTGCGCGGCGTCGGCAAGACCACGACGGCGCGCATTCTCGCGCGCGGGCTGAACTATGACCGCCCCGGCCATGAAGACGGCCCGACCATCGATCTCGCCGAATCGGGCGAGCATTGCGAAGCAATCATCGAGGGCCGTCATATCGACGTGATGGAGATCGACGCGGCCTCCAACAACAGCGTCGAGAACGTGCGCCAGATCAACGATGCCGTGCGCTATTCGCCGGTCACGGCACGTTACAAGGTCTATATCATCGACGAGGTGCACATGCTCTCGGGGGGCGCGTTCAACGCCTTCCTGAAGACGCTGGAAGAGCCTCCGCCGCACGCAAAGTTCATCTTCGCCACGACCGATATCCACAAGGTCCCCGTCACCATCCTCTCGCGCTGCCAGCGTTTCGACCTGCGCCGCGTCGGCGTCGATCAGCTCGTGGCGCATCTCACCAGGATCTGCGGGCTGGAACAGGTCGAGGCCGATCCCGAGGCGCTCAAGGCGATCGCCCGCGCCGCCGAGGGCTCGGTGCGTGATTCGCTCTCGCTGCTCGACCAGGCGATTTCCCACGGCGCGGGCACCGTCACGCCCGACACGGTCCGTGACATGCTCGGGCTGGCCGACCGCGCCAAGGTCATCGATCTGTTCGAGGCGGTGATGCGCGGCGATATCGTCCAGAGCTTCGCGCTGCTCGCCGATCAATACGGCTCGGGGGCCGATCCCGCCGCGATCCTGCGCGAACTGGCCGGTTTCACTCATCTGGTGACGCGGCTGAAACTCGTCCCCGAGGCGGCGGACGATCCGGCCCTCACGGAGGCCGAGCGAAAGCGTGGCGCCGCGCTCGCGCAGGATCTCTCGGTACGGGTGCTCTCACGAAATTGGCAGATGCTGCTCAAGGGTATCGGCGAAGTCGAATCAGCCAGCCGCCCGATCGCGGCAGCGGAAATGGTGCTGGTGCGGCTTGCCCATGTCTCCGATCTGCCCACGCCGGATGAAGCCTTGCGCATGCTGCGCGACGGCGCCGGAAGCGGAGCGCAGGGTGGCGGCGCACAGGGTGGTCAGCTGCAAGGCGGGAGTGGGCAAGGCGCAGGCGCACACGGCGGCCCTGCAATCGGTGACCCCGCAATCGGTGACCCCGCACATGCCGGCGACGTTTCATCCGCACCAGTATCGACCCCGCAAGCCGGCACCGATCCCGGCGCGACCCGCATGGCCGCAGGCGATCACGCGGCGCCGCAAATTCAGCGCGCACCGCAGACGGATCAAGCCGAGCCCGCCCCGGCGGCGCGCCCGGCGCTGAGCGCCGTGCCCGCATCCTCGCCCGCCGAGCGCGACGCCGCGACCCGCGCGGTTGCCGCGCGCCCGGAGAGCGCCCCGGCGGCGGGGCTGCATCTGGCGCGTTTCGAGGATCTCGTCGCCCTCGCCGAAGAAAAGCGCGACATCGTCGTCAAGGCGGCCCTGGAGCGTGACGTGCGGCTGGTGCACTTCGAGGACGGGCAGCTCGAATTCGCCCTCGCCGAGGGCGCGCGGCGCGATCTCGCTTCGGAATTGATACGCAAGCTCGCCGAATGGACGGGCCGGCGCTGGGTCGTCGCACTCTCCTCACAACCCGGCGAAGCCACCCTGCGCGAGCAGGCCGAGGCGGCCGATCGCGAGCGCCGGCGCGGCGCAGCCGACCATCCGCTGGTACGTTCCGTGCTCGACACTTTCCCCGGCGCCCGCATCGTCGATGTGCGCGAGCGCGCCGGCGCCGAGGGTGATCTCCCGGATCCCGGCCTCGCGGAGACGCCGCCTCCGCCGCCCGATGACGATGACGGCGCCGAGGACGAAGATGACGACGCCTTGTTGTAGGCACGCGTCTCTGACATGAGGGGGGCGGATCGCCAACCCTGTCGTTTCGGGGCAGCCATGACACGCAATCCGACGACCTTCAAAAGTATCCTTTGGCGCCAGAAAGCGTGGCTCACCGCCTTCCCGCTCGTGCTGGCGATCGGTTTTTCCATTGCCGGAGCAACGCTGCTCGCCGATGCGGGCGCATTCTCGCGTGAGGGCGTGCGCACGAACGCCACCGTGCTCGATCTCGAAAGCCGCCGCGAACGCGTAACCGGGGGCGATGGTGGCCGCGTGACCCGCCGCCATGTCACCTACCGCTTCGCGCTTCCCGACGGCACCACGCAGCGAAACCGCGATCAGGTATCGAGCAGTTTCTACGACGCCCATGACCCGGGCGACGAGATCGCGATCACCTATCTCGCGGATGATCCCGGCACCGCCGAGGTGGAGCAGGGCAATACACGCCGTGACGGGCTCCTGTTCGCCGGCCTCGCCCTCGGATTCGCCGGCGCCACTGGCTGGATCGGGCAGCGCTACTGGCGCCGCGCAAGCAGCATGTTTCGCGCCGTCAGCCGGGGCGAGCGGCGGCGCGCGCGCATCACCGGGCATGTCGACGTCACGCCGCCAAAGGCGAAGGACCGTCGCCGGAAAATCCGCTGGATCGACGACATGCAGGCGGAAGGCGAAAGCCTCGCGCACGACGCCGCGACGCTTTCAGAATGGCAGGTCGGAGACGAGATCGTGATCCATGTCGATCCGGTCACCGGAGCACGCTGGTGGATCGCGGACATTCAGGGGGCCGGGTGATGCTGTCGTGATCGCCGGTCGGGCGGCCCGGCTCAGTCGAAGCGATAGGCGACCTTGGTGAGGCGGGTACCGGCGACCTGTTCGTCACGGGTCGCGACCCGTTTCCCGCCCATGGCCTCGTAGAAACCGCAGGCGCGCTCGTTCTCGGCCAGTGACCAGACGAGGATAGGCCCGGCATGGCGGGCCCGCAGATCCGCACGCACCGAACCGAACAGGCGGCGGCCGAATCCGAGCCCCTGATATTCGGGGCGCAGGTAGAGTTCGTCGATCTCGCCGGAGGCGGGTATGGAAGCGTCGCGACAGCGCCCGTAGCAGGCATAGCCCGCGATCTTCTTGCGGATTTCGAGGACCGCGACCGGCCTCGGGCGCTGGAGCGTAAGGCGCCACCATGTCGGTCCGCGCCGCTGCACGAGGCGCTCGAGCTGGATGCCGGGAATGACGCCGCGATACGCCTCGCGCCAGGCCTGGTCGAAGGTCTGGGAGATGCCGCGAAAATCGGCAGGGCCGGCGATGCGGATGGCGGTGACGAGTTCGCTCATACCGACAGATTAAGACGCTGCAAGCTTGTGCGAAAGCGGATTCTGTGCGCATTCGCGCGGGTAACGGCGCCGACCACGTCCGGTGGTCGTGATCGGGCGCCGCATACCAATGTCAGGCCGGCTTCACGCCCTTGGCCAGCATCGTCATTTCCGGGATCATGGTGTCGACGGTGGCATCCTTGAAGCCGTTGCGCTCCATGACCTCGACCAGCCAGGCATCGTCGACGGAGCGCGCCTCGGGCGTAAAGGCCGTGTGCTGCAATTGCCACAGGGCGGCGAGCTTCGGGCCGGTGCGATCGGCGGAGACCACGAAGTCATGGATCAGCAGCCGGCCACCGGGCGCGAGGTGGTTGTAGGCGCGCGTGATCAGACCTTCATGGGTTTCGCCGGGAATGCCGGAAAGCAGATACGACATCAGGATCACGTCCTGCTCGCCGGGCCAGTCGGCCTCGAGGCCGTCGCCCTCGACATAACGGATGCGATCGCTCAGCCCTGCCTTCGCGACGAATTCACGCCCGATCGTGGCGACATTGGGAAATTCCACCACGGTCGCGGAGAGGTTCGGGAAGGCCTTGCAAAGCGTGATGGCGAAGGCGCCGGTGCCGCCGCCGACATCGAGCATCCGCTTCGCTTTGGAGAGATCGAGCGCCTTGACGAGCTGGCGCGCCGGGCCGAGCGAACCGGCATGCTGGCTCTCGGAATAGAGCCGGGCTTCGGCGGGATCGGAGAACCATTCGGCATAGGAGCCGGTCGCTTCCGGCGGGAGATTTCCGCTCAGCGCATCCTCGACCTGATCGAGCAGGCCGTACATCTGCTGGCCGACCTGGCGGCGCAGATAATCACCGAAATCGTATTTCGCACCCTTGACCAGGAAGGCCTCGGAAGCCGGCGCATTCGAGAACTTGCCGTCTTCCACTGCGACGAGGCCGAGGCCTGCAAGCGCGGTCAGCAGAGTTTCGGCGCGATCGGGATGCAATCCTGACGCCTTGCCGAGTTCGGCGGCTGTCTTGGGCCCATCGTTCATATGCGTGAACAGGTCGAAATGAAGCGCGGAAAACAGCGCCTTCGACGCCATGAATCCAAAGGCAATTTCCGAAATCTCATCGGCACGGGTGCGAAGCATCCCTCCATCTCCTCGATTGTTGCGAATGCCGCACCTTACTGCGCTGCGGCGAAAAACACCAGCAAGCATTTCGTAGAGGCATGCAACCGTCTTCCCGGTTGCATGCCCAATGCAATCGCAACATGCCGTTAAACCCGAACCACGATGGAGGGACGGTAGAAAGGCTTTCCCTGCAATGCGTTGCGACGCGGTGACGCGCCGTCATGCAGGGCACTGCGCAAAGGGCGATCAACTCCGCTCGACGACGAGTTCCGGAGTACAGGTCAGCGTCTGGAAGACGACGCATTGGGCCCGCGTGCTCGCGATCAGATCATCGAGCGTTGTGTCATCGGCATCGCTGGCGATGCGAAAACGCAACCTGATCGCCGAGAAACCGACCGGCGCATCATCCGCAATGCCGAGCGTGCCGCGAAAGTCGAGTTCGCCTTCCGCCTCGATCTCGGCCCGTTCGATGGCAATGCCCCGTTTCGCCGCGATCGCCTTCAGTGTCACGCCGGCGCAGCCGACCAGGGCTTCGAGCAGCATATCCTCGGCGGCACGGTCTGCGCCGGTGCCGCCGGTGGCGCGGTGCAGACCCGTGACGGTGATGCCGTGGCCGGTCTCGACGCGACAGGCCACGCCTTCCGGATCGACCGTACCACGTGAGCGGAACACGACCCGCGCCGAAGCGGGATCCTCGCTGTATTTGCGCTCCAGCGGCGCCCGGCGCGTCAACAGATCGGAGGATTCCATCATTGAGATCCTTCTACAATCACAAATATCAATGTTTCAAAATTTGAGACGAAGGCCGGCCATGCGTCCATCGGAATTCATGCAGTTCGCGCAAAGGCATATGCGCATGGAATTGTCCGGACAACATTGTTCGCCGACAGATAAAGCAATGCGCGCGCACATCGTTGCACGCGCGCATTGCAGAAATTCGCATTCGGGATCAGAGCTGGCCGAGAACCACTTCGGCGCTGGTCGCATCGGCCTGCCCCGGAGCGGCTTCAACTGCGAGCCAGGTGACCGTGCCGTCATCGACGATCATGGCGTAGCGCTTCGAGCGAATGCCCAACCCGCCACCGGTCGCGTCGAGATCGAGGCCCGTGGCCTTGGCGAATTCGGCACTGCCGTCAGCGAGGAATTCGATCTTGCCCTCGCCGCCGGAGGATTTCGCCCAGGCATCCATGACGAAGACGTCGTTGACGGCGGTCACGGCGACCGCGTCGACACCCTTGTCGCGGATGGCATCGATGTGGCTGATGAAGCCCGGCAGGTGGTTCTTGTGGCAGGTGGGCGTGAATGCCCCGGGAACGGCGAAGAGCACGACCTTGCGGCCCTTGAAGACGTCCTCGGTGGTCTTGGGGGCAGGACCCTCCGCCGTCATCGTGCGGAACGTCGCGGCGGGTAGCTTGTCGCCAACCTGAATGCTCATGAGCCTCTCCATAATCTGGTCGCGCGGGCGGCATAGCCCGCATGCAATCCCATACAGGATTCTACGTAGTGCATTTTCCCGGCGATGGGAAACCCCTTGAAGCACAAAGAATATGCGCTTCGCCGCTCAATCGCCCGGAGATTGCGGCGGTGGCCGCGCCGCATCGGGGGCGTGCTTGCGCAGCAACCGCTGGTACAACAGGCCCACACCCACGAGCACCATCCCGAGCACGATGAACGAAGCGGCGCGGATCGGTCCGCCAAGGCCTGCGAGATCTACAAAAAAGACTTTTGCCGCCGCAAGGATCAGATAGGCGGCCGCGATCAGGCGCAACCAGGCCAGATTGCGCCACAGACCGATGACGAGCGCCCCCAGCCCGACGACGAGGAGCATTGCCGAATAGGCCCACAATTCCGCCTCGCCGGTCATCCGCATGAGCCCGATATGCGGCCCCTGGAAGGCCATCCGGATCGCCGTGACGCTCCACAATGCTTGCAGCACGAATGCCAGGCCCGCCATGGTCACGGCCTGCCAGTGGAGGAGACGGGGCCCGTACAGCCATGTTCCCGTCCCGGTCCGTGGCATACCCCCCTCCGCATCGCGCGCCCGCAACGCAGCACGCCGGATCATCACCGCGATGGCGCCGGCCACGATTGCGGGCAGCAGATAGGCCGCAAGCAGCGCATTGAGGAAGGACCCGCCGGGGACCGGCGCGCCGGTGATGAGCGGATTGACGGTCACGGCCAATCCGACCCCGGAAACGAAGAGCGCAATCAGGCCGAATATCCGCGCGCCGATCCGGGTGACGGAATCCGACCGCCCCTCATCGACGCGCAAGAGCGTCCCTACGGCGCAAAGGGCCGTGAGCACCACGAGCCCCGCATCGAGCAGGCCGTCCAGCCTTGCCGGCGGCATCCCGGCATGCAGCGCATGGCGCAGTTGGAAGAAGACGAGCAGCACCGCAAAGACGATCCCCAGTGCTTCAGACAGGCGCGCCATCGCGTCGCGCCCATCGCGCCCGAGCGAATGTGCCGCCACGAGGAAGGCGAGCGCCGGCACGCCATAGCCCCAGAGCAACCAGTTGAAGATCAGCGTACGCCCCTGATCGCCGTCGACGATGCCGGGATCCCAGAGCAGGCGCAGGGCGACGAGGATCGCCAGCGCGCCCACGCCGTAGCGCAGCATGCGGATACCGGTGCGATGCGCTACGAAGGCGGCTCCGGCGCCGGCAAGGGCGAATGCCACCGTCAGCATCCCGCGATCCAGCCAGAATGCCAGGGCGAGCGCGAGATTACCCAGCGCGGCCACGGCACACAGGCCCCGGATCAGATCAGTGGCCGACGCGCCTGCATCCTGCGACAAGGCGCGGGAGCGCGCGGCGAGCACGGCATAGGCGCTCGCCAGAAGCGCAGCAGCGACGGCGAAAGCGGGCTCGGCGACCCCCTCCATCAGGCGCGCAGCGCCCGTCAGCCGCCAATACACCACGACGAGCACCGCAGCCGGCGCAGCCGCCAGCAGCAGCGCGTAATCCGCCTTGATCCGGGCGGCCATCTGCCCTGCTTCACGCAGACGCCACAGGCCGAGGCCCGCCGTCGCGAGCCCGCCGGAGATCGCGAAAGCGACGAACAGGCGAAACGCTTCCGGCCAGGGCAGGTCCCCCGCCGGGCCCGGCAGGATACGCGTCGGTTCGGCGATCGCTTCGCGCGCTACCGGCCAGACCAGCAATGTCACCAGAAGCACGCCCAGCGCCGCCAAACCGGCAGCGGATACGGCCGGGACCGCCCCTGCGACGAGCATCAGGGCGATCATGAGTGCGGGGAAATGGAGTGCCGGTGCCCCGTCGGGCAGGAAACCGATCGCCGCGACAAAGACGGCCAGAGCCACGATGAAGACGGCCCGCCCGCCCCTGTCGGGCTGCTGCATGGCGATCGGGATCGTGCGGTAGGGTACGATCGCAAAAACCATAACGGCCAGCGCAGTCTGGATGATCAGATGCAGGCGCGCCGGCATTGCCGGTCCGTCGAGCATCGGGATCGTCCAGGCGAGGGCGATAACGCTCGCAGCAAGCGCGAGCCGGCGCCATCCGCGCAGCCATGCCAGCACATGCGCTGCACCGGCGACGATCGCGAAATAGGGCACGAGCGGCCAGGTCTGTCCGGCCTCGCCGCCAGTCAGAAGCGGCACGGCGAAGCTCCCGATCAGGCCCAGCGAGGCCAGGAGAGGGCCATGCAGGGCTGCAGCCAGAAGTGTGACGAGTCCGAGCAGGCCGAGCAGCAGGAAGGCCGTGGTCGGAGCCAGAAATCCGTAGAGCGCATAGGCCGCATAGGCGGTGGCAAAGGCGCTGACGGCGCCGGCAGCTGTGAGCGCGGCCGGCACGTGCCCCGGGCCGAGACCGGGAATGGCGAGGGCGAAGTCGCGCCGGCGCAGATATTCGCCGGCGGTCAGCAGAGCCAGCGCGAACAGTGTGGCCAGGCCGAGGCGCGCACCGGGCCCCAGCAGATCCTGTTCCAGCGAGAACCGCACCAGGAACGCGCCGCCGAGCGAGAGCGCGAGAGCCCCGACCCAGACCGCCCAGCGCGCGCCGAGACGCTCCTCCAGGCTCGGGCGCCGCGCCGCTTCGGGTGTCGCGGATACGGTTGGGTCCGACCTGACGGCCGGAACCAGCGGCTTCGGCGCTTCGGGAGCGGGCTCGGGCGCCTCGGATACGCTTTCTTCGGCAATCGGCTCCTGCGGCGCCTGTTCTTCAGCCGGGGTTTCGCTCTCAGGCGCGGTATCCTGCGCCGGGCGTTCGTCCGGGGCCGGCACCGCCCCGCCGGCATAACCCGCCTCGAGGCGGTCGATCCGCTGTCGCAGCCCGGCGATCTCCCGGATGGCGCGCTGGGCGATCACGATGGCGACCACCGCGACGACGGGCATGGCGAGAAGCACCAGCGCCGCGATGATCATCAGCGATTCGATCAGATGCAATGCCGCTACTCCTGCGCAACGATGCCAGCTTGTCTAAGCCTTTTTCCTTGTCAAAGCCTTTCCGGGACTTCGCGGCACCGGATCATCGGGAATCGCCTATCGGGAGCGTAAAGGGCACGCCGGTCGAGACCTCGCAGCCGCGCCCGATCTTCGCGATCGCCGCGCGCATGCGCCCCTTTCGTCCCAGCAGATCATCGGCGAGCGACACCAGGCGCGCATTCGGCGTGGCGAAGGGTGCCTGCGCGCGCAATCGCGCCGCGATGGCTGCTTCTTCTTCCCCGGGCGCGAGGGCGCAGGCGGCAATATAGGCCGCTGCGGGGGAGCGGCTCACGCCGAACCAGCAATGCATCAACATCGGTCGGGTACGCGGCCAGCCATGGATAAAGGCAAGGAGCTGCGCGACGTCCGATTCCTGCGCCAGAACGTACCCTTCTTTGGGGATGGTTATGTCGTTGATGCCAAGCCGCAAATATTGCGCATTTCCGATGGAACCGCCGGGTATCTCGGGCATTGATGGTGAAACGAGGCTGACCACATGCGAGGGCCGCTGCACGCTCACGACTTTCGCGAGATCAGCCAGAGGGCAGATATGGATGAGTGTCATGGTTAGACTTATCCGCGACCGATTCTATTCGGTCAAGCGCAACGCTTCGGCTGAAATATTGGGTCGCCTCCAGCGGCTCTTCTCGCAATATACGATGCTTAACGCCCCCGCTCACGGAAATGTCATCTTCCGGAAAGCAAGACACATTCGCGCCACAATTCCGTCACTGCTTTAAACCTGCTTATGGTTAATCAGATATAAACGTTGCTTCTTTGCAACGAATGCTTTGAAACCGGAAAAATTTACGCTTTTCCCACTTCTCGGATCCATCGTGCTGCGTTAGCTTGCAGCGAACTCGAAACAAAGGATGTTCCCAATGAAGCGTATTCTCCTTGCTTCCACCGCCCTGGCATTCATTGCCGGTCCGGCTCTGGCAGCTGACCTGCCCTCGCGCCAGCCGGCTCCGGCCCCGCAGACCTTCACGGCTCCGCCGGTCTTCACTTGGACGGGTTTCTACGCCGGTGTGAATCTCGGCTGGAACCAGAACGAGATGAGCGTGCGCAACCGCGGCTTCACCGGCGATGCGTCGCCCGGCAGCTATAATCCTTTCTCATCGCGCACGAACAGCTTCATCGGCGGCTTCCAGGTCGGCTACAATCAGCAGTTCGACATGTTCGTCGCTGGTGTCGAGGCTGATCTCAGCTATCTCGGCAACCGTCGTTCGACCGGTTCGGCTGCCGTCACCGGCGGTGGCCAGTCGACAGGCGTGATGGCAACCAGCCGTCTCGACTGGCTCGGCACGGTTCGTGCCCGCGCCGGCGTGGCGATGGATCAGGTCTTCGTCTACGGTACCGGTGGTCTCGCCTTCGGTGCACCTGACCAACGCCTCAACGTTATGAACAACAACACCACTGTCGCCACCGGGCGCAACAGCGATACGCGCGTCGGCTGGACGCTTGGTGCCGGTGCCGAATTCGCAGTGATGGACAACCTGTCCTTCAAGGCTGAATATCTCTATTACGACCTCGGTCGCACCACCGTTCGCGCCACCGGGGCTGGCGGCACCAATGCCGCCCGTTTCGAGAACAAGGGCCACATCGTTCGTGCCGGTATGAACTACCGCTTCTGATCGAACGACGCGGTCTTGAACCGAATAAGAAAGGGCCCGGAGCGATCCGGGCCTTTTTTCATGGGCAGCGCTTTCGCCGAAATCCGACTCACGCACTGATGCGGCGCTGCCCCGGATCGGGAATTGCGACGCCCGACGAGGCATATTCGTTGAGCTTGTTGCGCAGGGTGCGGATCGAGATGCCGAGGATCTTCGCGGCATGGGTGCGGTTACCGACGCAATGGTCGAGCGTGTCGAGAATCAGATCCTGCTCGACCTCCGCCACCGTGCGCCCCACCAGCGAGCGCGTGACCGCCTCGGCGGTGCGCGCGGCGCGAATCGCCTGGTCATCCTGCGGCGCTTCGAGCCCCTCGCCGTCGGGCGTGCGCACCGCATCGGCATCGATCTCGGCCCCGCTCGCGAGCAGGACCGCGCGGTGGATGGCGTTTTCGAGCTCGCGCACATTGCCGCGCCAGGGTGCGGCGGCGATGAGATCGCGCGCCTGCGCCGAGAGCGCACGCGCCGGCAGACCATTCTGCTCGGCATATTTCTCGGCGAAGAACGACGCCAGCGCGAGGACGTCACCGGGCCGCTCGCGCAGGGCCGGCAGCTTCAGATGCACGACGTTGAGCCGGTAGAACAGATCCTCGCGGAACGTGCCTGCCTTCACCGCCTCGGCGAGATTGCGATTCGACGTGGCGATGATGCGGATATCGACGGGGACCGGTTTCGTCCCGCCGACCCGGTCGATCACCCGCTCCTGGAGCGCGCGCAGGAGCTTTGCCTGCAGGCGCGGTTCCATTTCCGAGATCTCGTCGAGCAGCAGTGTACCGCCATCGGCCTCCTCGAACTTGCCGATGCGTCGGGCCACGGCGCCGGTGAAGGCCCCCTTCTCGTGGCCGAACAGCTCCGATTCGAGAAGGTTGTCGGGGATCGCGGCGCAATTGAGCGAGATGAAGGGCTTGTTGCGGCGGCCCGAGCGCTGGTGCACGTGACGCGCGAGCACTTCCTTGCCGGTGCCGCTCTCGCCCGTGACCAGGATCGAGGCCTCCGAGCCCGCCACCTGCTCGGCGAGCTTCACCACCTTCTCCATGGACGGATCGCGCCAGATGAAGGAGCGGTTATCGGCCGCGACCGCCTCGATCACCGCCGCGATCATGTCGGCATCCGGCGGCAGCGGGATATATTCCCGCGCGCCCGCCTGGATGGCCGCGACGGCGGCGCGGGCATCGGTGCCCGTCCCACAGGCCACGACCGGCAGGCGCATGCGCTCGCGCGCGAGCGTCTCGACGAGTTCCGCAACCGGCAGTGAGACGTCGATCATGACGAGATCGGCGCCCTTGGCGCGCAAAACGTTCATACCCTGATCGATCGCCTCGGCATGGGTGACGGCGGCGCCGCGATTCATCGCGATGCGCGAGGCGTTGATCAACTCGCCATTCAGGGTGCCGATGATCAGGAGGCGCATGGACATGTCGTTCTAACCCCTTGGCGTTTCGCTGGCTCAGCTGTCGTTCTTGATGATTTCGGTCATGGTCACGCCCAGCCGGTCCTCGACGAGCACCACCTCGCCACGCGCCACCAGCCGGTTGTTGACGAAGATGTCGATCGCTTCGCCGACCTTGCGGTCGAGATCGAGCACCGCGCCGGGGCCGAGCTGCAGGAGATCGCCCACCGGCATGCGCGACGAGCCGAGAATCGCCGAGACCGTGACGGGCACGTCGAAGATCTGTTCGAGATCGGCTGCCGAGCGCTGCGTCACCGGCGCGTCGCGGGTCGAGAGCGGCGCATTGGCGTCGGCATCGAAATCGATATCCGACTGGTTCAGCTGAGGCAGATCGAATTCGTCGCTCATTGTCTCGTCCCTTCCTCGTCGGGTGCCGGCCTGCGGCACCCTGTTTTACACCTGCCCCGTCCGGGGCGACTTAATCTGCCGCGCGCTGCACCGTCAGGCGGCGCGGATTGCATCCGCAACCGAAGCGCCGATCTTCGCGCCTTCGCGCACGACCCCACCATCGGCCCATTCGAGCCGCGCATCGCCGGGCGCGATCTCGGGCTCGCCCATGATCACGAGCCGACCTTCGAAACCGCGCTCGCGGGCGAGCTTCTGCATCATCTTCTCGGTCTTCTCGACCAGCCCCTCGTTCACCCGCACGACCAGATGCGGCACGCCGCGCAGATGTTCGAAGGACTTGCGCGCGAGTTGCGCGATCGCATCCATCGGGTAATGCGCCAGCGCGTCAGCGGCGAGTTTTTCCGCGAGCGCCGTGGCGAAGGCGATCGCCTCGTCCTCGAACGTGGCGCGGTCCTCGTCCGCGCGGGCAAGCAGCGCCGCGACATCATCGGCGATACGCCCGAGCACCTGCTGCATCTGCGCATCGGCCTCCGCGCGGGCCTGGGCCTGGCCTTCCTTGAACCCGGCCTCGCGTCCGCGCCGCTCGGCCTCGGCGAGCGCTTCGCGGCTCTTCGGCGTCTGCTCGCCGGCGGGCGCCGCGAAATCCCGCTGGAACAGGAATTTCCGGGCCTCGGGCGGTTTTGCGCCGTCATTGTCCTGGTTGTCATCCACGCTCATGGATCCACTGCCTCAGGACAGAAACGGTTTCCGTGGGACTTTGCTGGACCAGATCGCCGACGCGATCCAGCGATTGCTGCTGCACCTGGCCGTTGACCTTGGCCATTTCGATCATCTTCGTCGCAGGATTCTCGCGGGCGGGAAGCGGCTCGTATTCCGGCTCGTCACTGCCGCCGGCAATGGCCTTGCGTTTCGTCGGCTGGTCACCGGCCAGGATCTGGCGCACCAGCGGGCGCACCACCGTGAAGAGAACGATCAGGGTTAGCAGCGCGATCACCGCAAGCTCGATGATATAGAGAATATCCGCGCGCGTCGGGCTCATCAGGCTCTCGACGAAGCCCGGCTCCTCGAAGACGACGGGAGCCGGCGTCTCGGCGAATTGCAGATTGACCACCTCGACCTGATCACCGCGGTTGCGGTCGAAGCCGATCGCGGTGCGCACCAGCGTCGCGATCTGCTCGAGCTCTTCCTGCGGGCGCGGCTGATACACCATCTCCCCGTTGTCACCCGGCGCATAACGGCCGTCGACCAGCACGGCGACGGAGATTCGCGACAGGCGCCCGCCCTCGATGGTCTCGACGCGGGTGGTGCGCGAGATCTCGTAATTGATGATCTCCTCGTTCACCGCCTGCTCGTCGCGCTGGCCGGGCTCGACACCCTGTTCATCCGCGCCCGGCAATTCGTTGCCAACGGTGACCTGGCCGTCATTGCTCGAGCTCGTCGCGGTCTCGTTGCGCGACTGCGTGGAGCGGATCACACGGCCGTCGGGATCGTAGGTCTCCGAACGACTCTCGACGCGATTATGATCGAAATCAGCCGCGACCTGCACCCGCGCCCGGTTCTGGCCGACGACCCCGGCGACGATATCCTCGATCTGGCGCTGCAGCCGGCTTTCGGTCGCCGTTCGGCGCTCATCGGCCGCGAGGCCGCCGGCCATGCCCTCGGCATCGCCGGCCCCATCCGCGAGCAAACGCCCGCGCTCGTCGACGATGGAGACGCGCTCGGGGTTCATGCCCTCGATTGCGGAGGCGACGAGATGGCGGATGGCGCGCACATTGCTCGCCTCCAGATCACCGCGCAGCTTCAGGACGATGGAGGCGCGCGGGGATTCGCGATCGCGTTCGAACAGGCGACGCTCGGGAATGGCGAGGTGAACCCGCGCGGCCTCGACACGCTGGAGCGAGCCGATGGTGCGCGAGAGCTCGCCTTCGAGCGCACGCAGATGGTTGATGTTCTGCACGAAGCTCGTTGCGGAGAAGGTGTCGCCCTGGTCGAATATCTCGTAGCCCACGCCACCGCCGACCGGGATCCCCTGCCCCGCCATGTCCATGCGGATCCGCGCAAGCTCGCTGCGCGGCGCCAGAATCGTCTGGCCGTCGCCGCGCGTCTGGTAGGGAATGCCGCGCGATTCCAGCTCGCGCACGATGGCGCCGGCATCCTGGAGGGAGAGATCGGAATAAAGCACGCCCATGGAGGGCTGGCTCATGCGCATCATCACGAAGGCGAAGAAGATCACCATCGCCAGCGTCACCGCGCCCATGGCAACGAGGCGCTGGGGTCCCAAACGTCCGACGAGTTCGAGGGCCTGGTTCACGCTTTTACATCCTGCCGATACGACCAATGCCGAGCGGTGCCGCCCGGCCACTAGGCAAGAATTTCCCAGCCCATGGTTAGCAGGAAGTTAACGCGCGTGACGATCGTCGCAGGGGCGTGTCTGCGTAACGGAAAGAGCGCCCCCCGTGAACGGGCAGCGCTCTCCTTGATCCGCTATCGCCTGAGAGAATCAGTTGCGATAATGCTGGATTCGCGTGGTGCGCAGACCGGCCAGACCATGCTGGTCGATCGATTGCTGCCAGGCAAGGAACTCCTCGGTCGTCAGCGTGTAGCGCTGACAGGCCTCTTCAAGAGAGAGGAGGCCGCCGCGCACCGCAGCGACGACTTCCGCCTTGCGGCGGATCACCCATCGGCGGGTGTTCGTCGGCGGCAGATCCGCGACCGTCAGCGGGCTGCCGTCCGGTCCGATTACATATTTCGCCCGCGGGCGATTAAGCTCGGTCATGATACTCTCACACACTCGACTGACCAACGTCTGTGAGAACACTACCCCCTTTCTTTTAAGAATTGCCTAAATGGACGACATTGGATTTTAGGCTTTTGTTAATCGAATTTTCGCGGTTCGAAGTCGCGGATCGTCTTCGTCATCAGCGCATCGCGCCCTTGATCTGCGATAGCGGCACACGCTGCTTGCCGATCAGGAGAACCGGTTCCTGCCCTTCGAGATCGAGCGCGTCGACAACCCCCTCGACCTCCGTCTTCACCGATATCGGCTGGCCGGAACTGTCTTGGGCGTTGATGTTGATCGAATACCGCCCCGGCTCGGCGAACTGACCCGACGACGTCATCCCGTCCCAGGTGAAGACCTGCCGACCGGCGGAGAGCGCGCCGGAGCGGGTGGCAACCGTATTGCCCTTCTCGTCGCGGATCTCGATCGTGGTGCGTGCCGCATTGACCGGTACGTCGAGGGTCCATTCCGCCTTGCCGTCGGCAAGCTGGGATTCCTTGCCGTCGGCGCGCACCTTCATGCCGACGAAACTCGCTGCAGTCGCAACATTCTGCGCGCGCGAGGTCTTGAGCAGGGATTCCAGTACTTCGTTCGACTTGATCTGCTGTTCCACCGAGGCGAATTGCACCAGCTGCTGGGTGAATTCGTTGGTATCGAGCGGATCGAGCGGGCTCTGGTTCTGCAACTGGGTGGTGAGCAGCAGGAGGAAGGCGTCGAAATTGTCGGCGATGCCCTTGCGCGCAGTGTCGGCCTGCTGGGCGCCGCCCTGTCCGGCCATGATGTTTTCGATACCTGCAGCCATGACGGCCTCACTTTCTCGTCTTCAATCAGATGCTCAGATCGACGCCGCCCAGGGCACGCCGCAATTCCTGACGCGCGAGCAGGGTCTCGCGGGCAAGCGCCCGGATCTCCGCTGCCGCGAGTCCATTGTCGTCCATGTCGGATCCGCGCCCGTCACCGGAGGCACGCGGATCCTCGTCGCCGGTCTTGTCCTCACGGGCATTCCCGCCACGATCATCGCGCAGCGACATCTCGATTCCGTCCTCGGACGGTTTCAGGCCCGCCTGCTCGAAGGCACGCTCCAGCGTGCGGGCGTCGCGCTGCAGAAGCTGCAGCGTTTCCACCCGGTCGACGACGAGCCGCGCCTTGACGGTCCCCTCGTCGTCAATGTCGAGGCTGACCGCGACGCGCCCGAGTTCCGCCGGATCAAGACGGATCTCGAAGCGGCTCGCGCCGCCCATCGCCTTCATGCCCAGCGCCATCGGCACGGCGGAGAGCGGTGTGTTGATCAGAACGGCGCCGTTGACCTGTGGCGTGGCGACGCCGGCCTGATTGGCCGCATTGGCCTGGCCATTGGCCGTCGCGCTTGCTTCCGCAGCAGCCTGTGCGCCGGACTTCGCCTGTGCGGAGAAGAACTCGGCACTGGCCTGCATCATACGCATCGCCTGTTCGGCGGCGTGGCGGACAGGCTGTTCGCCATTGCCCGGCCCCATAGCCGCGCGCGACACACCGGCCTCGCCCCCGAGCGCCCTGCGCAGGGCCTCCTGGGCTACCGGTGAGCGATCTTCGCCGCCGCCGGCGCGTCCGGAGCGGCCTTTCTGCTCGGCCTCGGCCTCATCGCCACCCGGCTCACCGCCATCCTCGGCATCGCCATCGGCGTCGGATTCCGCATCACCCATGGCTGCCGCCTGGCCTGCCGCTGCAGCGGATGTGGCGCCCGGGCCAGCGGCCTGATTCGCGCGCGCGCCATCTCCGGCAACTGCCGCCGGCGTCGCTGCGGAATTGCCGCGATCAGCCGTCGCGCTGCGGGCCGCGTCGGATGCATTCTCCGAAGCCGGATTTCCGGAGGCTGCCGCCGTTGCGGCCTCGGCTTCCGGATCGGCGGCCTCCGCCTCATCGGCTTGCGCCGGCTCGCCGGGTATCTGCACCGGCGGTGTTGCGTCCGTCTCATCCGCGCTTTGATCGGATGCCATGGCATCGGGATCCGCAGATTGCAAATCCTTCATGACGGCTTCTTCGCCGTCGCCGGCGGCGTTGTCGCCTGCGTCGTCGCCATCCCGGTAACCGGCCTGATCAGCGTCTTGCCCATCGGCATCCGGCGCGACCTGCATACGGCTTGCCGCCTCCTCCGCTTGCGCATCGGCAGCAGCATCCTGATCGCCCTCGCCCTCGCCCTCCGTCTCCTGCGCCTCCACCGGCCCGGCAAGTGCGCGCAGCATGGCGGCGACGTCGTTGGTGGGTTCCGCTTCGCCCGTCTTTTCGACCGGGCCGCCCTGGCCGCGCATGAGTGCCGCGCGCGAGGTGCCGGTCTGGGCAGGAGCGGGCCGGGAAGAAGCAGATTCGAACGTGCCCGGCGGCGCGTCTTTGCGCTCTGGCGCATTGCGGGCAGCACCGCGAGCGGCTTCGGCTGCATTGCCCGCCCTGCGCGCATCGGCGGTCCGATCGGCATTGTCCGGCAGCGTGAAACGCGGACGTGCGCCGTCCTCGCGCTGGCGCGCCACATCTCGGCGCGCCAAATCTTGGGCAGACCGGTCGCGTGCAGCCCGCGCGACGGATTCGCCGGGTGGTTCGCGGCGTTGTGGCGCCAGGAATTCGGTCAGGTCATTACGCATCGTCACTCACCCTGTCTTGGGACCGGGAAACGCAGGACAGCCGGACCCGCCCGTGTGATGAGCAAGAGTCGGGCCAGAAGCCAGCCCGGCCCACAGCGGTTCGACGCAGAATAAAAACCGTTTTAATTCAAATACTTCGATATCTCGACGCGATATTTCCCGGCGCGATACCCGGCCTGCCTCGCCCGGGTCGGGCGGCAGGAATTGACGGCGCGATGCGGATGCCCGGCAAGTTCTGCCGGGTGTGTACAGGCATGCGTGAACACGCCGTCACCGTTGACTTCACGGCATATCTGACTACGATAACTCAAAGCTCATGATCCTCGCGGGAGAGATCGGTCACCCGACGCCGAAGGCGCAACCGCCCCGGAAACGCTCAGGCAAAAGGACCGCGAGGAGCTGGCACTCTGGAAAGCGATACGCCGTGACAGGCGTATCCACCGAAGGGCGTAACTCGGCACATTCGAAACCTGTTTTCGGAAGGGTCGAGGAAATCTCTCAGGTTACGGGACAGAGGGGGCGCATGCGATGTCGGCGAGGGCCGGCGCGACATGCCCCGCGACACCGTATCTGACGAGGACGCCATGGCTCAATCCGGCGAAACGCTTCTGAAGACGCCGCTCCACGCCCGGCACGTTGCTGCCGGCGCGCGCATGGTGCCCTTTGCCGGCTACGACATGCCGGTGCAATACCCCCTCGGCATCCTGAAAGAGCATCAATGGACCCGCGAGAAAGCGGGGCTGTTCGACGTCTCGCATATGGGCCAGGCCTGGCTCAACGGGCCCGATCACGCCACGACCGCGAAGGCGCTGGAGACGCTGGTCCCCGCCGACATGCTCAATCTTAAGCCCGGCCAGCAGCGCTATACGCAGCTTCTGACCGATAAAGGCGGCATCATCGACGACCTGATGGTGGTGCGCCCGGTCGATCCGGCCTATGACGGCCGCCTCTTCCTCGTGGTCAATGCCGGCACCAAGGACGGCGATTACGCCCATATGGAAGCGCGCCTGCCCGCCGGCGTGAGCATCGAGCGCCTCGATGACCGCGCGCTGATGGCGCTGCAGGGCCCGCAGGCGATCGCCGTGCTCTCCGGGCTTTGCCCCGAAGTCGCGGATATGACCTTCATGACCGCGCGTTACGTCGATATCGGCGGGATCGAGGCCCATGTCACCCGCTCCGGCTATACCGGCGAGGACGGATTCGAGATTTCCGTTGCCGAAGGCGATGCCGAAGCCTTGTGGGACAAGCTCACCGCCCATGA
The DNA here is from genome assembly GCA_020832565.1 of Salinarimonas sp. Classification (GTDB taxonomy): domain Bacteria; phylum Pseudomonadota; class Alphaproteobacteria; order Rhizobiales; family Beijerinckiaceae; genus Saliniramus. The sequence continues at coordinate 178,700 of JAFIEI010000002.1, forward strand.
CGCGGTCGAGCCGATCGGGCTTGGTGCCCGCGATTCGCTGCGCCTCGAAGCCGGCTACTGCCTGTACGGCCACGATATCGACACGCAGACCTCCCCGATCGAGGCCGCGCTGAACTGGTCGATCCAGAAGCGCCGGCGCGAGGAAGGCGGCTTCCCCGGCCATGCGCGCATCATCCGCGAAATCAGCGAGGGCCCGGCCCGTCGCCGTGTCGGCATCCTGCCGGAAGGGCGTGCACCAGCCCGCGAGGGCACCGTGATCGCGACGCCCGACGGCGCGGAGATCGGCGTCGTCACCTCGGGCGGCTTCGGCCCCAGTGTCGGCGGCCCCGTCGCCATGGGCTATGTCGCGACCGGCCATGCGCAAGCGGGCACTGCCATTCACCTGATCGTTCGCGGCAAGGCCCAGCCGGCCAAAGTCGCGAAACTCCCCTTCACCGAACACCGCTACAAGCGCTGACGCCAACAAAGCCGCAGGAGGCCCGCCATGTCCACGACCCGCTACACCAAGGACCATGAATATATCCGTGTCGACGGCGATACCGGCATCGTCGGCATCACCGATTACGCCCAGAGCCAGCTCGGCGACGTGGTCTATGTGGAGCTTCCCGAAGCCGGCAAGGCGCTCGAAAAGGGCGGCGAGGCGGCCGTGGTCGAGAGCGTCAAGGCGGCCAGTGAAGTCTATGCCCCGGTCTCGGGCGAAGTCCTAGAGGTCAACGGCGATCTGGAAGCCGCGCCGGCCGCGATCAACGAGGACCCCGCCGGCGCCGGCTGGTTCATGAAGATCAAGATCGGCAACGCTTCCGAGCTCGACGAACTGATGAGCGAAGAGGATTACCAGGCCTATGTGAAGTCGATCTCCTGACCGGCGCGGTTGCATCGGCCGGATCCTGCCGTGCGGTCGAAGATCACACTTGACCGCACGGATGACGACGACATCTGACCGCGCAAGCGGCCATGCGCCCGTCGTTGCCCCCCTCCTGGCGCCCGTCCTGGCGCCAGACATGGCGCAATACGGGCCTGCATATTCAAGCGAGACCTCCGTATCGGAGAGGAGACACCATGCGTTATCTGCCCCTGTCCCCCGATGACCGCAGCGAGATGCTGGCGAAGATCGGCGTGGATACGATCGACGATCTGTTCGCCGATGTCCCGGCGGAAAAGCTCCTGACCGAGCCGCTGGACCTGCCGCGCCGCAAGGGCGAGATGGAGGTCGAGCGCATTCTCGGGCGCATGGCCGGACGCAACGTGGCGGCGAGTACGGTGCCGTTCTTTGTCGGCGCCGGCGCCTACAAGCACCATGTGCCGGCCACTGTCGACCATGTGATCCAGCGCTCGGAATTCCTGACGAGCTACACGCCGTATCAGCCGGAAATTGCGCAGGGCACCCTGCAATACCTGTTCGAATTCCAGACCCAGGTGGCGGCGCTGACCGGCATGGATGTCGCCAACGCCTCCATGTATGACGGCTCCACCGCCGCCGGCGAGGCCGTGCTGATGGCGCATCGCGTCACCAAGCGGCGCAAGGCCGTGCTCTCGGGCGGGCTGCATCCCCATTATGCAGACGTGGTCGAGACGCTGTCGCACATGTCGGGCGACAAGGTCGTCTCGCTCCCCGCCGATCCGCGCGCGGATGAGGACATTCTGGCAGCGATCGACGACGAGACCTCCTGCGTCGTGGTGCAGACGCCGGACGTGTTCGGCAATCTGCGCGACCTGACGAAGATCGCCGAGAAGGCGCATGCCCATGGCGCGCTCCTGATCGCGGCCTTCACCGAGGTGATGTCGCTCGGCCTGGTCAAGCCGCCAGGCGCGATGGGCGCCGATATTGTCGTGGGCGAGGGCCAGTCGATCGGCAACAGCCTGAATTTCGGCGGCCCCTATGTCGGGCTCTTCGCTGCGCGCCAGAAATTCGTGCGCCAGATGCCGGGGCGCCTGTGCGGCGAGACGGTGGATGCCGAGGGCAAGCGCGGTTTCGTGCTGACCCTCTCCACCCGCGAGCAGCATATCCGCCGCGACAAGGCGACCTCCAACATCTGCACCAATTCCGGCCTGTGCTGCCTCGCCTTCACCATCCACATGACCCTGCTCGGCCAGGTCGGCCTGCAGCGTCTGGCCCGGGTCAACCACGCCAATGCCGTGGCGCTCGCCGATGCGCTCGCGACCGTGCCCGGCGTCGAGGTGATCACGGGGGCCTTTTTCAACGAGTTCACGCTGAAGCTCCCCAAGGATGCGGCGAAGGTCGTCGAGGCGCTCGCCGACAAGGGCGTCCTGGGCGGCGTGCCCTATTCCCGCCTTGCCCCCGATGCCGATTGCGACGACCTGCTGCTGGTGGCTTCCACCGAGGTCAATACCGACGACGACCGCGCGGCTTACGTCGCGGCGCTGAAGGAGGTGCTGGCGTGATGTGCACGACCGCCACCCGGCCAACCATCATCATCCTTTCCTCCACCCATGGAGTCACATCATGCTGAACCGCCAGGGACGCCCCACTTCGGCCGGCGACGGCGCGATCACCGCCGATACCGGAACCTTTACCGGCAACCGCGCCCTCATGCAGGAAGAGGCGCTGATCTTCGAATCCGGGCGCTACGAAACCACCGGCGTCGATTTCGACGAGCCGGAGAATTTCTCCCCGCGTCTGGGCGACCTCGAACGCGAGGGTGACATCGGGCTGCCGGGGCTCTCGGAGCCCGAGGCGATGCGCCATTTCGTGCGCCTGTCGCAGAAGAATTACGGCATCGATACCGGCCTGTTCCCGCTCGGCTCGTGCACCATGAAGCACAATGCCCGGCTCAACGAGCGCATGGCGCGGCTGCCCGGCTTTGCCGATGTGCATCCGCTGCAGCCGGTCTCGAGCGTGCAGGGCGCGCTCGAACTGATGGACGAGCTCTCGCGCTATCTCGTGACGCTCACCGGCATGACCAGCGTGGCGCTCTCGCCCAAGGCCGGCGCGCACGGGGAATTGTGCGGCATGATGGCGATCAAGGCCGCGATCGACGCCAAGGGTGAGGGCGAGACCCGGCGCACGGTGCTCGTGCCTGAATCGGCCCATGGCACCAATCCGGCCACGGCGGCGCTGATCGGTTTCAAGGTCAAGACCGTGCCCGCCGATACGGACGGGACCGTGCGCGTGCAAGCGGTGAAGGACCTGATCGGGCCGGATACCGCGGCGATCATGCTCACCAATCCCAATACCTGCGGCCTGTTCGAGCCGGAGATCGTCGAGATCGCGCAGGCGCTGCATGATGCGGGGGCCTATTTCTACTGCGACGGGGCGAATTTCAACGCCATCGTCGGCAAGGCACGCCCGGGTGATCTCGGCGTCGATGCCATGCACATCAACCTGCACAAGACCTTCTCGACGCCCCATGGCGGCGGCGGGCCGGGCTCGGGCCCGGTGGTGCTGTCGCAACGTCTCGCGCCCTATGCGCCGGTACCCTTCGTCATCCCCGGCGCAGAGGGTCTGACCCTGGTCGAGCACGAGCAATATGCCGAAGAAAAGCCCTTCGGGCGCATCACCGCCTTCCACGGCCAGATGGGCATGTATGTGCGCGCGCTTTCCTACATGCTCTCGCACGGTTCCGACGGCATGAAGCAGGCTTCCGAGGATGCGGTGCTCAACGCCAACTACATCCGCGCCGGCCTGCGCGGCCTGATGAGCCAGCCCTTCGGCGACAAGCCCTGCATGCACGAGGCCCTGTTCGACGACAGCTGGCTCAAGGATACCGGCGTTTCCACGCTCGATTTCGCCAAGGCGATGATCGACGAGGGCTACCATCCGATGACGATGTATTTCCCCCTCGTGGTGCATGGCGCCATGCTGGTGGAGCCGACCGAATCGGAATCGAAATCCTCGCTCGACCTGTTCGTGGCCGCCATGCGCGACCTCGCCCAGGCGGCCAAGCGCGGCGAGACCGAACGCTTCACGGGCGCGCCCTACCACGCCCCGCGCAAGCGCCTCGACGAGACCCGCGCGGCCCGCCAGCCGATCCTGCGATGGACGCCGCGCGAGCCGGTGCGGGAAGCGGCGGAGTAAGCCTGAGCCGTGCCATCGTGATACCCTTCGGGCGGGCCTTGCGGTCCGCCCTTTTTTCGCAACGCCCGCAGGAGGCAGCGATGTTCGGCTTGTTCGAGGATCCCGGTGCGATCGCAATCGCGACGCGCCTGATCGATTTTCTCGGCGTCGCGGCCTTTGCGGCTTCGGGGGCCCTCGTCGCCTCGCGCAAGCAGATGGATATCGTCGGCTTCACCCTTCTCGCCGTGGTGACCGGGATCGGCGGCGGCACCATGCGCGATCTCCTGCTCGGCCTGCCGGTCTTCTGGATCGCGCGCCCGGATTATCTCCTGATCTGCGTCGCCATGGCGATCGCGGCCTTCTTCACCGCCCATCTCGTCGCGTCGCGCTACAAGGTGCTGCTGTGGTGCGATGCTGCGGGGCTCGCCCTGTTCGCGGTGGTCGGCGCCGAGACGGCGCTGCTGGCCGGGGCCGGGCCCCTCGTCGCTCTGGTGATGGGCATGATCACCGCGACCTTCGGCGGTGTCATCCGTGACGTGCTGGGCGCGGAGGAACCGGTTATTCTCAGCCGCGAGATCTATGCGACGGCGGCGCTGGCCGGCGCTGGCGGTTTCGTGCTGCTCGATGCCCTCGGCCTCGCGCGCGACGCTGCGCTGATCGTCGCCCTCGTCATCGGTTTCGGCATTCGCGGCTTCGCCCTCACCCGCGGCTGGAGCCTGCCGCGCTACCGCCAGCGCCCGGGACGCGATCCCGCCGATATTCCATAACAACGCAGCGGGCGACGATCCGTCGAGGATCGACACCTTTCTTCGCGGCGCCGACCGGTCTATCGTGGAGGCGAGTTGATTAGCGGCACCGGAAAGCGAAAGCACGCATGCCACCTTCCGATCTCGACGCCTCCGACAGGGGAGCCTCCGCCCTGCACGAACCGCAATTCGCGCTTCATGTGGAGGATCTCACCGTCGCCTATACCGATGCGCCCGTGCTTTGGGATATCGATATCGACATCCCGCCCGGCGTGATGGCGGCGATCGTGGGGCCGAACGGCTCGGGCAAATCCACGCTGATCAAGACCTGCCTCGGCCTGGTCACGCCGGTAGCCGGCCATGTGCGCTTCTTCGGCCTGCCGCATCGCGCCGTGCGCCGGCGTATCGGCTACGTGCCGCAGCGCTCCAGCGTCGACTGGGACTTTCCCACCGATGCCCGCGACGTGGTGACGATGGGTCTCTATGGCGGTCTCGGCTGGTTTCGCCGGCCCGGCGCCGCCGAGCGCGAGCGCGCCATGGCGGCGCTGGAGCAGGTCGGGATGCAGGATTACGCCGACCGCCAGATAGCGGAACTCTCCGGCGGCCAGCAGCAGCGTGTCTTCATCGCCCGCGCGCTTGCCCAGGACGCGGATCTGTATTTTCTCGACGAGCCCATGGCGGGCGTCGACGCCACCACCGAACGCGTCATCGTCGACGTGCTGCACGGGCTGCGCGATGCCGGCAAGACCGTGGTTGTCGTGCATCACGACCTGCAGAGCGTCGCACGCTATTTCGACTGGCTGGTCATGCTCAACACCCGCGTCATCGCGCAGGGCCGTGTCAGCGAGGTCTATACGGCAGACAACCTGCGCGCGGCCTATGGTGGCCAGGTCGCGCTGATCGAGACGCATGCTTGAGCACGGGCAAAGCGCGCAGATGGAGCATGAAGGCGCTCACGCGCGGCTTTCTTGCGTGGCGGGGACGCGCTGAATAGGCTCGCGCCACTTTGCCGACGCACTTTTCCGGGATCGCCCGATGCACGACGCCACCACCGCCCAGAATATCGACGATACCCTGCTCACCGCCCTTGCCGAGGCGCTCGGCCGCGATCGTCTGCGCGTCGGCGACGACATTCCCGAGAGCCATGCCGCCGATGCGGCGGGGATGACGCCCTGCCGCCCGGGCCTCCTCCTCCTGCCGCGCTCGACGCAGGAAGTCTCGCAGGCGCTGGCTCTATGCCATGCCCATGGCGCGCGGATCGTGGTCCAGGGCGGCATGACCGGGCTCGCCGGCGGCGCGCATCCGCAGGAGGGCGAGATCGCCCTCTCGCTGGAACGCATGCGCGGGATCGAGGAGATCGATACGCTTTCAGGCACGCTGACGGCCATGGCCGGCACGACCTTGCAGGAAATCCAGGAAGCGGCCCAGGCGAGCGGCTTCTTCTGCGGCATCGATCTCGGCGCGCGTGGCTCCTGCACGATCGGCGGCAACATCGCGACCAATGCCGGCGGCAACCAGGTCCTGCGCTACGGCATGGCGCGGCGCAACGTGCTCGGCCTCGAAGCGGTGCTCGCCGACGGCACGGTGGTGACGAGCCTCAATAAAATGCTCAAGAACAATGCCGGCTACGACTGGACGCAGCTCTTCATCGGCTCCGAAGGCACGCTCGGGATCGTCACGCGGGTGGTGCTCGGCCTGCATCCGGCGCCGCGCGGGGTGCGTTCGGCGCTCTGCGCCTTCTCCCGCTTCGAGGACGTCGTCACGGTCCTGCGCCGCTTCGATGCCGCCCTGCCGGGCCGGATGATCGTCTTCGAGGCGATGTGGCGCGAATATCTCGACACGGCGATCGGCCCCGGCGGCCTCTCCCCACCCTTCCCGGAAAGCCCGGAAGTCACGCTCCTGATCGAAGCCGCCATGGGAAGCGAAGCGGGGAACGCCGCAGGCGACGATGCGAGCGATCCCTTCACCGAAACCCTCGCCGGCTTCCTCGAAGAAGGGCTGATCGACGACGCGCTGATCGCGCAATCGGAGGCCGATCGGGCGCGGTTCTGGAGCTATCGCGAGGCGGTCTACGAATTCCGCCGCATCATCGATGCCGGTACGAATTTCGACGTCTCGATCCCCATTGCCCGGCTCGACGAGGCGGTCGAACGGCTGCGCGAGGGCGCGCGCGGTTTCGGGGAGGAGACGCGGCTGCTCGTCTTCGGCCATGTCGCCGACAGCAATATCCACATCTCGGTGAGCCATCCCCGTCACGATGCGCAGATGAGCCGGGAAATCCAGGGGATGGTCTATGACATCGTTGCCGCGCTTGCGGGTTCGGTCTCGGCCGAACACGGGGTCGGCATGCTCAAGCGCGACTATCTCCACAAATCACGCAGCGAAGCGGAAATCGCGCTGATGCGGCGGATCAAGCAGGCGCTCGACCCGCACAACATGCTCAATCCGGGCCGGATCCTCGCCTGAGCGGTCCGCTGCCCGGTGCAAGCCTCAACCGCGTGCCGGATAATTCGGGCTCTCGCGGGTGATGGTGACGTCGTGGACATGGCTCTCGCGCAGGCCCGCATTGGTGATGCGCACGAATTCCGACTTGTCGCGGAATTCCGCCAGGTTGGCCGCACCGACATAGCCCATCGCCGCACGCAGACCGCCGGTGAGCTGGTGCAGGACCGCGCCGACGGGACCCTTGTAGGCCACCTGCCCCTCGATGCCTTCCGGAACGAGCTTCATCTGGTCCTTGATATCCTGCTGGAAATAGCGATCCGCCGAGCCGCGCGCCATGGCGCCGACCGAGCCCATGCCGCGATAGCTTTTGTACGAGCGTCCCTGATACAGGAACACCTCGCCCGGCGCTTCTTCGGTGCCCGCGAGCAGCGAACCGACCATGGCGCAGGAAGCGCCGGCGGCCAGTGCCTTGGCGAGGTCGCCGGAGAACTTGATGCCGCCATCGGCGATGACGGGCGTGTTCGTCGATTGCGCGGCTTCCGCTGCATCCATGATCGCGGTGAGCTGGGGCACGCCGACACCGGCGACGATACGCGTGGTGCAGATCGAGCCGGGGCCGATCCCGACTTTGACCGCATCCGCGCCGGCGTCGATCAGCGCCCGCGTCCCGTCATAGGTCGCGACATTGCCGGCGATCACCTGCACGGCATTGGAGAGCTTCTTCACCCGGTTGACGGCTTCCAGCACCTTGCTGGAATGGCCGTGCGCGGTATCGACGACGATGACGTCGCAGCCCGCATCGATGAGCATCTGCGAGCGTTCGTATCCGCCCTCGCCCGTCGTCGTGGCCGCAGCCACGATCAGCCGGCCCTGCACGTCCTTCGCGGCGAGCGGATGCGCGACCTGCTTTTCCATGTCCTTGACGGTGATCAGGCCGATGCAGCGGAAATGATCATCGACGACGAGAAGCTTCTCGATGCGCCACTGATGCAGGAGCCGGCGTGCCTCTTCCTGGCTGACGCCCTCTCGGACAGTGATAAGACGATCCTTGGTCATCAGCTCCGAGACGGGCTGGGCCGGATTGTCGGCGAAGCGCACGTCGCGGTTGGTGAGGATGCCGATCAGCTTGCCTTTGTGGCCGGCAGCGCCGCGCTCGACCACCGGGATGCCGGAAATGCCGTTGCGCTTCATCAGTTCGAGGGCATCCGCGAGCGTCTCGTCGGGGAAGATGGTGATCGGGTCCATCACCATGCCGCTCTCGTATTTCTTGACGAGCTTGACCTGGCGGGCCTGGTCGGGCGCCTCGAGATTGCGGTGGATCACGCCGATCCCGCCCATCTGGGCCATGGCGATGGCCATGCGCGCCTCGGTCACCGTATCCATCGCCGAAGCGGCAATCGGCATATTCAGAAAGAGTTGCTGCGTCAGCCGCGAGCGCACATCGACATTTGCGGGCATCACATCCGAGGGACCCGGACGCAGAAGCACGTCATCAAAGGTGAGCCCATCGCTGAATCGATCTTCGACAATCCGCGCCATCGCCAACTCCTTTTTCGAAACGGAACCGGCGGGCTCGTCTGATTCGGGGGAAGCCGCGAATGCGCGCCGGGAGTTGACGAGGGCCCGTAGCATGCGCACGCGCAGCCGTCGAGAGGGCATCTTGCCCATGCCCACGCTTTTTTGCTGCGCTGCGAAAGAGATTACCCGGTGCGCCGTCCTATTGCACGCCCGGCAGCGTCTTCAGGAAGCCGGCAAAACGCATCAGCCCTTCCGGCCAGGGGCCGAACCCCGCAGCGGAATCGATCGCACCGGATTCCCCGGCATCGACGAACTGAGCGCCCCAGGCCTGCGCGAAGGCCCGGGCGCGCCCGGGCGGACAATGCGGATCGTTGCCGGCGCCGATCACCACTGCGGGAAAGGGCAGCGTCACGCGCGCGGGCGGGCCGAAATCGCGATGCGCAGGAAGCGCATTCCCCGCTTCCGGATCCGGCGGGGCGACCAGATAGGCCCCCGCGACGCGTCGGAGATCGGCTTCTTTCCCGACCGCATGCGCGACGGCATGGCAGCCGATCCCGTGGGCGACGAGGATTACCGGGCGCTTTGCCTGCGCCACGGCATCGCCGATCCGCGCTGCCCAATCATCAGCGCGCGGGGCGTGCCAGTCCTCCTGCGCGACGATCCGGGCAGTGGCGAGCTTGCGCTCCCAGCGCGTCAGCCAGAGATCGCCATCAGGGCCTTTGAGCCCGGGCAGGATCAGGATATCGGCCTGAGAAGTCTTCATGCGGTTTGCCTAGCCGAGGGCCGAGGCGCGTTCAAGCGGTTTTCCGTGCGCACGGTTTCAGAATGCAACACCGTGAATTCATGGCGGTTACCACAATCTTCAGGTTTGCAAAGCCTTAATGTCGCCTCGTTTCGCGCGCGTGACAGTCGCTATGGCAATCCTCCATCATTACCCGCTCTGCCCGCATTCCCGCTTCATCCGTCTCGCCTGTGCCGAGCTGGGGATTGCGCTCGATTTCGTCGAGGAGCGTCCCTGGGAGCGGCGCGAGAGCTTCCTTGCGCTCGACCCGGCCGGCAATACGCCTGTCTTCGTCACCTCCGAGGGCCTGATCGTGCCCGGAGCCGTGACCATTGCGGAATATCTCGACGAGACGCGCGAGCCCGGCGCAGAGCGGCTGATGCCGGACGATCCCGCCGCGCGGGTGGAGATGCGCCGCCTCGTCTCCTGGTTTTCCGAAAAATTCTTCGCCGAGGTGACCGGCTATCTGGTGCATGAGAAGGTCTATAAGCGCTTCGTCCCGGCCAGTGCCGGCGGCGGGCCGCCCGACATGCCGGCGATCCGTGCAGCACGCGCGAATGTGCGTTACCATCTGCGCTATGTGGGCTATCTGATCAACCAGCGCAAATGGCTGGCGGGCGATGATCTGACCTATGCCGATCTCGCGGCTGCGGCCCATCTCTCCTGCGTCGATTATCTGGGCGATGCACCATGGAACGAGGACGAAACGGCCAGGGACTGGTACGCGCGGATGAAGAGCCGTCCGGCCTTTCGCGCGCTGCTGGCCGATCGGGTGCCGGGGATGGCACCGCCGGATCACTACGCCAATCCCGACTTCTGAACGCCCTGCGCGAGCGCGCCGGTGCGCTCGGCTTCGATGCGCTCAATGTCACGACGCCCGATGCGATCCCGCAGGCCGGACCGGATCTCGCCGCATGGCTCGCGCGCGGCTATCAGGCCGATATGGACTGGATGGCGGATACTGCAGATCGCCGCGCCGATCCACGTGCACTCTGGCCGGAGGTGCGTTCCATCATCCTCCTGGGCATGAATTACGGCCCCGATTGCGATCCGCTCGAAGGACTCGACGAGCGCGACCGGGCGACCATCTCCGTCTATGCCCGCAACCGCGATTATCACGACGTGATCAAGGGCAGGCTCAAGGAGCTCGCCGGTTTCCTCGTGGCGCGGGCGGGCGGTGACGTGAAGGTCTTCGTCGATACCGCCCCCGTGATGGAAAAGCCGCTGGCGGAAGCCGCCGGGCTCGGCTGGCAGGGCAAGCACACGGTGCTGGTCTCGCGCGAATTCGGCTCGTGGCTGTTTCTCGGCGCGATCTTCACGACGGCGGAGCTTCCCCCCGATGCGCCTGAGAGCGACCATTGCGGCTCCTGCCGGCGCTGCCTCGACATCTGCCCCACTGATGCCTTTCCCGCGCCCTATCAGCTCGATGCGCGGCGCTGCATTTCCTATCTGACCATCGAGCACAAGGGCCATATCGATCGCGACCTGCGCCCCGGCATCGGCAACCGCATCTTCGGCTGCGACGATTGTCTCGCCGTCTGTCCCTGGAACAAGTTCGCGCAAGATGCGCGCGAGGCGAAGCTGCGCCAGCGCGAGGATCTCAGCCGGCTGCCGCTCTTGGAGCTCGCCGCCCTCGACGATGCCGCCTTTCGTGCCCGCTTCGCCGGCACGCCGATCAAGCGTACGGGCCGCGACCGGTTCGTGCGTAACGTCCTGATCGCGATCGGCAATTCCGGCATGCCCGCGCTTGCCGAGGCGGCGCGGGCGCGGCTCGGCGACGCTTCGCCGCTGGTGCGGGCCATGGCGGTCTGGGCCCTGTCGCGGCTGATGCCGCGTGAGGATTTCATCGCGTTGTCAGCGCACTATATCGGGGATGAGGATGATGCTGCCGTGCGAGCCGAATGGCGGGCAGGCTGCCTGGAGAAGACGCTTTGATCAATCTGTTCTGTTTCGGTTACGGCTATTGCGCGCGCCACCTCGTGGCGCAGGATCAGGCATGCGGGCACGAGGCGCTTTTCGCGCAGGTCACCGGCACCACCCGAAACCCGGAGAAGGCCGCGCGCCTCGAAGGCGAGGGCATCGTCGCCCGCATCTTCGACGGTGACGGCGGCGATGCACCGATTCCCGATGACCTCGCCAGATCCGATGCCCTTCTGACCTCGATCGCCCCGGACGAGGCGGGTGATCGGGTCCTGCGCCATTATGAACGCGCCATCACGGATTCGCCGCGCCTGTCCTGGATCGGCTATCTCTCCACCATCGGCGTCTATGGCGACACCGGGGGCGAATGGATCGACGAGGAGACCGCATTCGAGGCGATTTCCGCCCGCGCCAAAGCGCGCCGCGCCGCCGAGGATGCCTGGCTCGCCCTCGGGGAGCGCACCGGCAAGGCGGTGCAGATATTCCGGCTCGGCGGTATCTACGGGCCGGGACGCTCGGCTATCACCCAGCTGCGGGCAGGAAACGCGCGGCGCATCGTCAAGCCGGGCCAGGTCTTCAACCGCATCCATGTGGCCGATATCGCCGCCGTGCTGCTGGCGTCTTTGAGAAAGCCGCATCCGGGCCGCATCTACAATCTCGTCGACGATCACCCCGCCCCGCCCCAGGACGTGATCGCGCATGCCGCGGCGCTGATCGGCATGGAGCCGCCGCCCGAGATCCCCTTCGAGGAGGCCGAGCTCTCCCCCATGGCGCGCGCCTTCTATGCCGATTGCAAGCGCGTGCGCAGCCGCCGCATCCGCGAGGAGCTCGGCGTGACCCTGCAATATCCCGATTACCGCGCGGGCCTCGAAGCGCTGGCGGCAATCGAGCCCTGAACCCGTGCGACCGGCGCCCGTCCGCCCTGTCCCCGATGGAGGCCGCAATGACCGAACTGCCCCGCGAGAACGTGCAATCCTATCCGCGTCCGCCGGCCCTGGAACCCGTCGCGCTGCCAATCCTGATCCGCCTGGGCGGCCAGGTCGTCGCACGCAGCGAAAGCGCTTACCGCGTGCTCGAAACCCATCATGCGCCGACCTATTACATCCCCCCGCAGGACGTGCTGGCGGAGCTGCGCCCGGCATCCGGCACGAGCTATTGCGAGTGGAAGGGCGTCGCGCGCTATTTCGACGTCGTGGCCGACGGCGCGATCGCACAGGGTGCTGGCTGGTGCTACGACGCGCCGACGCAGCGTTTCGCGCCGCTCGCGGGCTATCTCGCCTTCTATGCCGGCAAGATGGATGAATGCATGGTCGGCGATACCCGCGTGATCCCCCAGCCCGGCGATTTCTACGGCGGCTGGGTCACCCCCAATCTGGATGGTATCGTCAAGGGCGGGCCGGGAACGCGGGGGTGGTGAACGCTCGTTTGGTGCCGGTAGAGGTCCGAGGAACACCCGCACCGAGCTTACCTTTTGAGGGCCGCTTAGCCCGCGATCGGGCCTGAATGATGCCAATTGCCGCCCACTTCGTGCGACCCCAACGCTGGCGTTATAGACGGGATACAGCGGAAGAGCACCTCCGCCCCGGGAGAGACTGAGCGGCCGAGGAATATTGCAGGCACGCTCGAAAGACGGCACTAAAAAATATAATTTGTATTTATGTTTTTTTAAAAAAATATATCTTTTTTTTATTTGAAATATATTTGATTCATTATAATATGTATTTTTTTTATAAAGGAGGTATTTATGCTTTCTACATCATTTTCGACGCACCCGTCCTCGACCGACAAGCCCCATAGCAATTTTGGTTCTGTTTCCGACTTCTCAAAATCATTGACAGCACAACAGCCTGGCGATCAGAGCACCAGTCAGATTGCAGCCGGGGGCATCGAAGTACGAACAGCCCCACCAGATCCGGCAAACTATGATCTTCCCATTGACAATCTGTTTCAAATTGAAGCTGCGGAAAACGTGCGTCCCGGTTTTGCGGATAGCAACTATACGGTTCCGCAGACTGTTTTCATGAGCTATGGCCGCGGTCGGGAGTATTTGTTTGCCGAACTAAATGATATATTCAATGATATAAACTCAAATTTACAACTTGCTTTATATATGCCAAATTATCATCCGGATGGAATCCATTTTAACCAGAGAGTGGAACATTTTGAGCGACGAATTGGAAATTTAGATAATATTGTCCTTTTGCCATCATTAGGATACGACCCTACCAGCATCTCCGATCCGATCAGTACCTTCCCTGAGGATGGGAAGTACTATGGCTACGACGAACACGGAAATCCAGTTGTCTTTGGATTTGGTGAAGCACGACAAGCGGAGGTAAGGCAATCGCTCGAAGAACTGGAAGGCGCGAGCCTTATTCATCCCCAACGCTCTTACGAAATAGCGACTATGACCGCACAGATGTTCGACGGTCTAGGCTTTCGAGAACTCGAATACTTGACCTATGGTGGCGATTTTCATGTTGGGCGCTTTACAAGCGCCTCTGATAGTGAACAAACTGTACAAAAACAATTCTTTGGTCGGGAATCCGTTCTTTTGGCACGCGAAAGGATTTTCGCCCATAGGGACTCGCTCCCGGAGCATCTTTCAGGCCTGAATGAGGAACAAGAATTTCTCTTTGCAGCATCAAAAATCATGGAAGAAATTGAGAGTGTAGCAGGTACAGCTAGCCAAGCCTTCCCGCTTGGCGCCGGTGAAGTCACCATCGGAGAAATCCTCGAAACTCTACCACCGTCTATCATAGAGGAAATGTCTCCGTCGGTTCTGCAGCGCCTTCGTACGCTTGGTGAATTTGAATTACCTCTGGAATATGCCGACAACAAAAGATTAAACTATCATGTTGACACATTTATGGCCCCATTGACCGACAATATCGTACTTGTTGACCAAAGCGCGGAGGGTGCAAGCTTTGTGGATATGCTTCGGTCTGATCCAGATATAGATTTACATTTTCTGCCAAGTCGAAGTGAGTACAATAATTTAGAAGAAGAAACAAGGACATCCTATATGAATATGCTTACAATTAATGATGGTGAAAAACTGCATCTCATTTTACCTACAGAAAACTCAGACAAAGAAAATCTTAGTCTGCTAGACATACAAGTAAAAACTATGCTTGAAAATCTAGGATTCACGGTTCATTTTACAAGTTATCAAGCTGTATACGACGCTAATTTTGTCGACTACGGATTGAATTGCCTGACTGAAATAAGTAGCTTCGCGATCACTGATGAAACGAGATAGTTATTTATCGTCTTTCCTTAAAGTCAAAAATCCGTTCAAAACCGACATATAATCACTTGATGATCAGGGGGCGGCGGAACGACCCGCCCCCTCACCTGAACCGCCAGTCGGGCCGCACATCGCGCACCATGACCATCTCGCCGATATTCTCCGAGGTGAGCAATCCGACGAGGTGGCCGGCGCGGTCGAGGACGAACAGGGCGGGGGCGCGGGTCTCCATCAGGCGCCTCATGCCGTCATCGAGGGGCGCATGGGCGTTGATCGTGGGGACCTCGCGCAGCATCACGCTCTCCACCGGCTCGCGCGAGCTCCCCTGCGCGAGCGCCGGGATCAGGAGATCGCGTGTCATCAGCCCGTGCGGATAGCCGGCATGATCGACGACGGGGAATTCCTTCTGCGAGGTGCGCACCAGCGCCTCGACCGCATCGGCGAGCGTCGCGCCCGGCGGCAGAGTCTCGATTACGGTGACCATCGCATGCTCGACGCGGATGCCTTGCGCCACATCCTTCACCGCCGTCTGCTCCACCTCCGCCGAGGCGGCGAGATAGACGAAGACCGCGATGATGATCAGGATCGGGTTCCAGAACAGCCCGATGATCGCAAAGGCAAAGGCCGCGACCTGGCCGATACGGGCGGCAATCCGCGTGGCTTTCGGCGCGGGCATGCGCATGGCGAGCAGCGCGCGCAAAACACGTCCGCCATCCATCGGGAAGGCGGGGATCATGTTGAAGACGACGAGAATGATGTTCACCGCCATCAGCCGTGCGGCAAGGCCGATCGCCGGATTCTCGATCTGCAGGATATCCTCGAAATCCACCGTGGCGCGCAGAATGAAGAAGAGCACGATCGCGATCACCACGTTCACCGCCGGCCCGGCCAGCGCCACGATCAGTTCCTCGCGCGGCTTGTCGGGCATGCGCTCCAGATTGGCGATCCCCCCGATCGGCGAGAGGATCACCTCCGGCGTGCGGATCCCGTAGCGCCGCGCGGCGAAGATATGGCCGAATTCATGCGCGACGACGCAGGCGAAGATGAGGATGATGAATATCACCAGGTCGAGCGCAGCCTCGAATCCGGCCATGGTCCATTGCATGCCCGCGAGCCAGACGAGAAAGAGGATGAAGGTGATATGAAGTTTCACCACCGTCCCGGCGATCGTGCCGATCGGTATGGACCAGAACATCTGCTCGAACCCCGCGCATCGCGCCTGTTACATCACTGTTATGCGCAGATGGTGCGCCCTCGGCCATACGCAAGGCTACGCAAGCGAGACGCGCCTGCGCTGCCTCGCCTCAGGCCCGCGCCATCCGCGCCCGGCTCGCGACCCGCACGATCACGACGACAAGCGCCGCCACCAGCCAGGTGACACCGTCGATATGCTCGTTGTTGAGATAGCCCGCGATGATCAGCGTCACGAATATCTGCAGGAGCTGCACCTGGCTCACGCGCGAAACGCTACCCATGGCGAGGCCGGCATTCCAGGCGAAGAAGGCGAGATACTGGCTGAGCAGCGTCACATAGGCAAAGCCCCACCAGCTCGATGCCGGTACCATGGCCGCATCCGCCGGCCAGAGCAGGATGGTCACCGGCAGCGCGATCGGCAGCGCCATGACCAGCGCCCACGAGATCACCTCCCAGCCCGGCATCCGCCGCGCGAGAACCCCCGAAACGGCATAGCCGAGCGCGCCGCTGAAGATCGTCCCGACGAGCCACAATTCGCCCAGACCGATCGCACCGGTGCCGCCGCGCAGCGCGAATCCCGTTACGATGGCGGCGCCCGCGATCGCGGCCAGCCAGAAGAGGGGCGCAGGCCGCTCGTCGGCTACGCGGATGGCAAACACGGCGGTCACGAGCGGCAGGATGCCGAGCACGACGCCCCCATGAGAGGCCTCGACCCGGGTCATGGCGAGCGCCGAGAAGGCGGGAAATCCGGCGACGAGGCATAGCGATACGAGGGCGAGCGTGCGCAGGCTCGCCGCATCCGGAAGACGCCGGCGGGTGGCGAGCAAGACGAGAGCCGCCAGACAGCCCGCGATCGCAGCCCTGCCGAAGGTGATGAACCAGGGATCGAGCCCCGCCACGGCGAGCCGGGTGAAGGGCAGCGTGCCTCCGAAGATCACCACGCCTACGGCGCCGAGGATCAACCCGAGACCGATCCGCTCAACCCGCTCCGCCACGTCACGCCCCCCGTCCGACAACCGCGCGCAGCAGACCACGTGCCCGGACGGGAGGCCAGTGCCCGGCCCGGCTATCGGGATTGGGGTCTGCGCGCGGCAAGGAGCGACTGCCCGTCCGTACGCCTCACGTTTTCGTGAGCCATGCCTGTATTGCCGCAGCCCCCCACAGCGCCAGTTTCGAACATAGCCGCATGATGCGGGCATTCATGGAGGATATGCTGATGAGAACCGGGCGTTTGATGATTGCCGGCGCGCTCGCTTCGCTTGTCGCGGGCACCGCGGCAGCCGAGGACGTGCGCTATGAGGTGGCCGGAGAGAGCTTCGAGGGCTATTTCGCCGCCGCCGAGGACCCGCGTGGCCTCGTTCTGATCGTGCATGACTGGGACGGGCTCGACGATTACGAGCGGCGCCGCGCCGACATGGTGGCCGAGCTTGGCTTCGACGCTTTTGCGGTCGACGTCTACGGCGCCGGCAACCGACCCGAGACCACCGAGGCACGTGTCGCCGCGACCCGCTCCGTGCTCGGCGATGCCGATCGCATGCAGGCACTGATGCTCGGTGCCCTGGAAGAGGCGCGCCGGCACAGCGCGGCATTCGAGGTTCTCGTGATGGGCTATTGCTTCGGCGGCACCGTCACCCTCGCCATGGCCCGCACCGGCGAGATCGACGACAGCGTCGGCTATGCCAGCTTCCACGGCAATTTCCCCGGCGGGCCGGACTGGCCGGAAGATACACCGCCGCTCCTGATCATGCATGGCGGCATCGACCAGAATCCCGGCATGAGCGACCTCGCGGCCTTCGTCGAGGAAGCCGAGGCGGCCAGCCTCACCTACGATGTCGAGATCTATGCCGGCGCCGACCACGCCTTCACCGTGTTCGATGGCGCCCGCTACCAGGAACGCGCGGATATGCGCTCATGGGCGACGTTCGGGCGCTTCCTCGACGAACGCTTCGGCGGCTGAAACGACAACGACCGATTTCCGGGCCGGGTTTATGGTTCGGAAATCGGGGTCAATTCCGGCGTGCTACCGTGAAATGCGCCGCATCGCATAGGGTCTGCGCCCTTGCGCCGTATGGTGCGAGGGCGGCTTCGGCTTCGCCCACCAGCCGCGCACATTCGCGCCGGGCGCCTTCGATGCCGAGCACGTCGACGAGCGTGCCCTTGCCCGCCGCCGCATCCTTGCCGACCGCCTTGCCCATCGCCTGTGCATCGGCTTCGCGATCGAGGATGTCGTCGGCGATCTGGAAAGCGGCGCCGAGGGCCTTGCCGTAGCTTACGAGACGGGCCCGGTCGCGCGCATCTGCACCGGCGGCGATTGCCCCCGCTTCAGCCGCGAAGGTGAGCAACGCGCCCGTCTTCATCGCCTGCAGCGTGCGGATATCGTCCTGGGAAAGCGCCGTTTCCTCGCCATAGCGGCCTTCTGCCGCGAGATCGAGCATCTGCCCGCCGACCATGCCGCCCAGACCCGCCGCGCGGGCGAGCCCGAGCATCAGTTCGGCGCGAATCGCCGGATCGGGATGGGTATCGGGAGCAGCCAGGACCTCGATGGCGAGGGTGAGCAGCGCATCACCGGCAAGGATTGCCGTCGCTTCGTCGAATGCCTTGTGTACCGTCGGCTTGCCGCGCCGCAGATCATCGTCGTCCATGGCCGGCAGGTCGTCATGGACCAGCGAGTAGCAATGCACCAGTTCGATCGCCACGCCCGCCCGCAGGGGCGCTTCGCCCTCGACACCGAAGAGCTGCGCCGCAGCAGCCGTCAGAAACGGCCGCAGGCGCTTGCCGCCACCGAGTGCGCCATGGCGCATCGCCGCCATCAGACGTGGCGGACGCGCGATCTCGCCGGTTTGCGCATCCGGCGCGAGCAGGCCTTCGAGGCATTGCTCGACGGCCTGTGCATGCCGGGTCAACCGATCGACGAAACTGGACGTATCCTGGTTCATGCCCGATTTTCCTTTGTCGATACGGGTTGCAGCAAAGCGCGCTTCGGGTCAAGTGATGGGCGCTCACGGGCATCGGGATCGTGGCAGCCGGCACAAGCAGTGCGCGGCAATGGATTGGGTTGATGGCGCGACGCAGGAAACGGGATCTCTCGGCGGAAGAACAGCGGCTGTGGGAGCATGTCGCGCGCCACGTCACGCCGCTGCCCGGACGCGGTGGCGATCGTGCCCGCGATCCCGCGGACGCTCCCTCCGCCACGGGCCCGGGACGCGCCTCCGAACCGGCCGGCGAGGCGAGCGATTCCCTGATGCACAGCACCGCTTCGTTTTCCGGACATACAGCCGCCCCCGAGGCGGCGGGGCCAGCCGGGCGCACGAGCCGCAAGAACAAGGCGAGCAATGCCGGGCGCGGTGCCCCGGAGCGTCCCGCCCCCGTACTTCCGCCCTATATCCCCCCGGTCTCGCGCAAGAGCGAATCCCTCCCGACGGGAACCGGTTCGGGCGGGCTAGACCGCCGCGAGCGGCGCTCCCTGCGCCGGCGCGTGCGCGAGGTGGACGACCGTCTCGACCTGCACGGCATGCGCCAGGAGGAAGCGCATCGCGCGCTGATCCGCTTCCTGCAATCGGCGAGTGCACGCGATTGCGCCATCGTCCTGGTCGTGACCGGCAAGGGCGGCGTCGGCGGGCCCGGATATGGCGACGAGCGCGGTGTTCTGCGCAGGATAACGCCGCATTGGCTGCGCGCGTCGGAACTGCGACCCTTCGTCGTGGGTTTCGAAGAAGCGGCCGCCCATCACGGTGGGGCGGGGGCATTGTATGTTCGATTACGCAGGCGAGGCCGATGAAGGAATTAGCCGAAAGGCGAAAGAGCCAGATTCATCCCGACGACGATCCAGCCCTGACACCGTTCGGCGCGCGGGTGCGGGCGCTGCGGCGCGAGCGCAATCTCCAGCTCAAGCACATGGCCGCATCGCTGGGCGTCTCCAGCGCCTATCTCTCGGCCCTCGAGCGCGGCGAGCGCGGACGCCCGACCTGGGCGCTGATCCAGGCGACGATCCATTATTTCGGCGTGATCTGGGACGAAGCCGACGAATTGCAGCATCTCGCCGAAATGTCGGAACCCCGCCCCCAGGTCGATGCACGCGGCACCGGCGCCGAGGGGGTCTATCTGGCCAACCGGCTCGCCCGTGATTTCGCGACTCTGGAGCCCGCCGATCACGCGGCAATCCTCGCCGTTCTGGAGCAGCGCAAACCTGGTCGGGTTGACCCGGAGCGCCTTTCGGGGTGAGAAGAGCGTATCTTCACAGCATCATTGCGTCAGTCGGACACGAGCCGGCTGATGAAATGATGCGTCAATATGTAAATCCGGAATGCGCGAACTGACTCCGTCAGGTCGGGCGTTCTGGAAATCTTTCGACACACAAGGAGCAGTCATTTGTCTTCCAGACTCGATCTTCTCGCCCTCGGCAATGCCATCGTCGACGTCATCGCGCATACCGATGACGATTTTCTCGCGAAACGGAATTTGCACAAGGGCTCGATGAATCTGATCAACGAGGAGACGACCCTCGAACTCTACGAGGCAATGGGCCCCGCAACGATCATTTCCGGCGGATCGGCTGCGAACACGATCGCCGGTGCCGCCTCGCTCGGGCTGAAGACGGGCTTCATCGGCAAGGTTCGCGACGACGGCGCCGGCGATCATTATCGCCACGACATGCGCGCCATGGGCACCGTCTTCGATACGCCCGCCGCAACCGACGGCCCCGCCACGGCGCGCAGCTTCATCCTGGTGACGCCCGATGGCGAGCGCACCATGAACACCTATCTCGGCGCCTGCCAGGGGCTCACCACCGCCGATGTCGATGCCGACAAGGTGCGCGCGGCGGCCATCACCTATCTCGAAGGCTATCTCTGGGATCCCGAAGACGCCAAGGACGCGTTCCGCAAGGCGGTCGAGATTGCCCATGGTGCGGGCAACCGCGTGGCGCTGACGCTCTCCGATTCCTTCTGCGTGGACCGTTTCCGCGACGAGTTCCTCGGACTGATGCGCGAAGGCCATATCGATATTCTCTTCGCCAATATCCACGAGCTCAAGGCGCTGTACCAGACCGCCGACGAGGACACGGCGCTCGCCGCCCTGCGTGACGAGAACCTCCCGCACGGGCATTTCATCGGCGCGATCACCCGCTCCGCAGAAGGCGCCCTGGTCGTGACCAGGCAGTCGACGCAAAGCGTCAAGGCGCATCCGGTCGATCGTGTGGTCGACACCACCGGCGCCGGCGATCTGTTCGCGGCGGGCTTCCTCGCCGGGCTGAGCAAGGGGCTCGACCACGTCACCTGCGCGCGCCTTGGCGGCATGGCGGCTTCGGAAATCATCTCGCATCTGGGCGCCCGCCCGGAAGCCGATCTCGCCGACATGGCCCGCCAGAACGGCCTGATCTGATCAGGCTTCACTTGGTATGAGCAGAACCAGGCGGTGCCGAATCCGGCGCCGCCTTTTTCACGACCGCAAACGCCAGCCGGTGCGGAAGATCCACCAGATCGCGGCGAGGCAGATCACGGTGAAGACGCCGATGGCGGCGAGGCTGAATGCGATGGGGACGTCGGCCTGTTCGAAGAACGACCAGCGGAATCCCGAGATCAGGTAATGCATGGGATTGAGCAGGGTCAGACCCTGCCAGAAGGGCGGCAGCATCGTCGTGGAATAGAAAGTCCCGCCGAGAAAGACGAGCGGCGTGATCACCAGCAGCGGGATGAGCTGGAGCTGCTCGAAATTCGCCGCCCAGATCCCGATGATGAACCCCATCAGCGCGAAACTCGTGCAGGTCAGGATCAGGAAGAGGATCATGGCGAAGGGACGCGCGATCGACAGATCAATGAAGAGATAGGCCGTGGCCAGGATGATCAGCCCGACGATGAAGGCCTTCGTCGCCGCCGCACCGACATAGCCGATGACGATTTCGAAAGCATTCACCGGCGCCGAGAGCACCTCGTAGATCGAGCCGAGAAACTTGGGGAAGAATATCCCGATCGAGGCGTTCGAAGTGGCCTGCGTCGTCACCGTCAGCATGATCAGCCCGGGCACGATGAAAGCGCCGTAGGGGATGCCCTCGACCTGGTCGATCCGCCCGCCGATGGCCGCGCCGAACACCACGAAATAGAGTGAGGCGGAAATCACCGGGGCGAGCATGGATTGCAGGATGGTGCGGAAGAAGCGGCCCATCTCGTAGAGATAGATCGCGCGAATGGCTTGCAGATTGGGGCTTGGCATCAGTTGTCGTCCTTGACCAGCCCGACGAAGATCTCTTCGAGGCTGCTTTGCCTTGTGCGGATATCGGCAATGGAAAGGCCGGCGGCCTGGATAGCGGCGAGGAGGCTGCCGACCCCGGTCTGTCCGGCGCGCGCGTCATAGCCGTAGATCAGGGCCTGCCCGTCCTGCGAGAGCTGCAGGTCATGCGCGGCGAGGCTTTCGGGAATCGCATCGAGCTGCGCCTCCAGCATGATTTCGAGCTCCTTGTGCCCCATCCGCGCCATCAGGTCGTCGGTCTTTTCGACGAGCAGGATCTCGCCCCGGTTGATCACCGCGATGCGATCGGCAATCGCTTCGGCTTCCTCGATGTAATGGGTCGTGAGGATGATGGTGACGCCGTCGCGGCGCAATTCGCGCACCACGTCCCACATCTCCCGGCGCAACTCGACATCGACGCCGGCGGTCGGCTCGTCGAGGAAGAGCACGCGCGGCTCGTGCGAGAGCGCCTTGGCGATCATGACGCGCCGCTTCATGCCGCCCGAGAGCTCGCGATTGCGGGCATTCTTCTTCTCCGACAGGCTGAGTGCCGCGAGCAGGCGATCGATCATGGCCTCGTCGGGCGGCTTCCCGAACAGGCCGCGCGAGAAGCGCACCGTATTCGCGATCTTCTCGAATGGCTCGAGGCTGATCTCCTGCGGCACGAGCCCGATCATGGCCCGTGCGGCCCGGTAATCGCTCTGGATATCGTGCCCCCCGACGCTGACGCTTCCGGCGGTCGGGCGGGTGATGCCGCAGATCGTCGAGATCAGCGTGGTCTTGCCGGCGCCGTTGGGCCCCAGCAATGCGATGATTTCACCTTCGGTGATGTCGAGATCAATGCCCTTGAGGGCCTCGAACCCGCTGTCATACGCTTTGCGCAGACCGCGCACGGCGATGATGTTGGACATGGTTCTTCCTTCTTGTCGCAGCCTAATTAGTGCGCGGCTGCGGCGTTGTGAACCACGAATGCCGCAAGCGGCGGCTTGCGTGCGTTTTCTCCAACGCGCATTTGGGCCGTTCTTCGCAGCCGATCAGCCCGGCAGCCGCGTCATCGCGCTTGACCGGATACGCCCCGATCGCCGTTACTGGCGATCCGCAACCGGCCCGCGCAATGGAGAGGCTCTGGCATCATGCAGATCGCAGCCGATATCGTCCTCACCAACGGACGCGTCTGGCGCGGGCTCGGACATGGTTTCGCGCAGGCGATCGCCCTGTGGGGCGGCAAGGTGCTCGCGAGCGGATCAGACGAGGAAATCGCAGATCTGATCGGTCCGAAGACCGAGGTGATCGATCTCGCCGGGCGCCTCGCGACACCGGGCCTCAACGATGCGCATATGCATCTCCTGCCCTATGGCGCGGCCATGGCCGAGGTCGATCTGCGCCCGCGCGCCGCACCAACCCTCGCCGCGCTTCTCGACGCACTGCGTGAACGCGCCCGCACGACGCCGCCCGGCGAATGGGTGATCGGGCGCGGCTATGACCATTTCCGCCTCGATACCGGGCGCCATCCCACACGCGACGAGCTCGATGCCGCCCTGCCCGATCATCCCGTCTGGACCGTGCGCACGGATGGGCATCTCGCCGTGGCCAATTCCATGGCGCTCACGCGCGCCGGCATCGACGAGGATACCCCCTCGCCGCCGGGCGGGCTGATCGAAAGGCGCGAGGGGCGCCTGACCGGGCTTCTGGCCGAGACGGCCCGCGAGCCCGTACTCGCCGTTTTGCCGCGCACGGATATCGACGAGATGGTCAGCTGCATCGAACGCGGCGGGCGCGATCTCATGGCCCATGGCATCACCTCCTGCATGGAGGCGGCGGTGGGGATCCGCGACGGCTGGCTCGAAATGCAGGCCTATCAGAAAGCGCATCGCGAGAACCGGCTGCCGTTGCGCGTCTATGCCTGCCTGATGGGCGACGTCACCCGCAACGTGCTGCCCGAAGCGATGGCGGCGGGGATGTGCACCGGCGGCGGCGATGCGCGGCTTCGGATCGGGCCGGTCAAGATCTTCACCGACGGCAGCGCCGGCGGACGCACGGCTGCGATGACCAAGCCCTATCTCGGCGGCGGACCCGAGGATACCGGCCTGCTCTGCCTGCCGGCGGAACAGCTCACGCGGATGGTCAATGATGCCCATCGCGCCGGCTGGCAGATGGCGATCCATGCCATCGGCGATGCGGCCATCGACCAGGTGCTCGACGCTTACGAAGCCGCGCTCACCGCCATGCCCGACCCGCAGCGGCGCCACCGGATCGAGCATTGCGGCTGGCTGCGACCCGACCAGATGGCGCGGATGCAGAATCTGCATATCCTGCCCGCCCCGCAACCCGCCTTCATGTACTGGTTCGGCGATCTCTATCTGACGCTTGCCGAGCGCGAGCGCGTCGAGGCTTCGCATCCGATGCGAACCTGGATCGAGCAAGGGCTGGAGCCCTCCGCCTCAACGGATTGCCCCGTGGTCGAGATCGATCCCTTCGCCAATCTCTACACCATGATCACCCGCAAGACCGAGGCGGGAACCCTGCTCGGGCCCGATCAGGCGCTCACCCTGGAGGAGGCCCTGCACGCCTATACTTTTGCCGGCGCCTATGCCGCCCGCGAGGAGGCGATCAAGGGACAGCTCCTGCCGGGACGGCTTGCCGATATCGCCGTCTTCGATCGCGATCTCTTCGCCGTGTCCCCCGAAGCGATCCGCGCGGCGGCCTGCGATATCACCATTCTCGACGGAGACATCGTCCATCGCCGGGAGGCGCCGGTCGCCTGATCCCGTGCATCATACTCGCATCACCGCAAACACCAGCCCAGAGACGCCATCCCATGTCGCGCACCACCCTGATCAAGAACGCCGCCTTCCTCGTTGCCCATGACGCCGGGAAGGACAGCCACAGCTATCGTCGCGATTGCGACATCGTCTTCACCGATGACCGCATCGTCCATATCGGCCCCGGTTTCACCGGCGATGTCGACGAGACCATCGACGCCTCGCGCATGATGGTGATGCCCGGCCTCGTCGATATCCATTCGCACCCGGCCTCCGAGCCCCTGAACAAGGGCTGGAACGACGAGCTCGGCTCGGCGAAGCTGTGGGGCTCGTCGCTCTACGAATTCATGCCGATTTTCCGCCCGGATGCGAAAGGCATACCCGCCTGTTCGAGCGTGGCCTATTGCGAATTGCTGATGTCGGGGGTGACGACGCTCGTCGACATGTCCGGCGCCTGGGACGGCTGGCTCGACCTCTTCGCGAAAAGCGGGCTGCGCGGTGTCGTCTCGCCGATGTATCGCTCGGCGCGCTGGTACACGAAGGACGGCCATGTGGTCGAATACGAATGGGATCCCGCCGCCGGCGAGAAGGCCATGGCGCAGGCGATGGAGGTGCTCGACGCCGCCGCCCGCCATCCCTCGGGCCGGCTGTCGGGCATGGTCTCGCCCTCGCAGATCGACACCTGCACGCCGGAACTGATCAGGGACAGCTTCGCCGAAGCCGAGCGGCGCGACCTGCCATTCCAGATCCATGCCGCGCAGAGCGTCGTGGAATTCCATGAAATGACCCGCCGTCACGGGATGACGCCGATCGAATGGCTGGAATCGCTGGGTGTGCTCTCGCCGCGCTCGATCATCGGGCACGCCATCTTCCTCGATCACCATTCCTCGGCCCTGAACTGGCCCAAACGTGACGATCTCGCCTCGATCATCAACAGCGGCACGACGGTGGCGCATTGCCCTGTGGTCTTCCAGCGCCGGGGCATCGCCATCCAGTCCGTCGGCGGCTATCTGCGTCGGGGCGTGAAGATGGGGATCGGCACCGACACCTTCCCCCACAACATGCTGGAGGAATTGCGTGCGGTCGGGATCGGTGCGCGCATGGTCTCGGAGGATGTGTGGGATCTGCGCCTGTCGCAGATTTTCGACTGCGCCACGCTCGGCGGCGCGAGGGCGCTGGGGCGCGACGATATCGGGCGTCTCGCGGTCGGCGCCAAGGCGGATATCGTGATGGTCGATCTCGATCATCCGATGATGCGCCCGGTGCGCGACCCGCTGCGCAGCCTCGTCTATGCGGCGGCGGAGCGCGCGGTGCGGACGGTCTTCGTCGACGGCACCAAGGTCGTCGATGACGGGCGGGTGCTCACCCTCGATTACGAGGCCGCCACGGCTGCCCTGCAGGAGGCGCAATACCGCGCCGAGGGCGAGGTCGCAGCCGCCGACTGGGCCGGTCGTTCGAGCTACGAGATCTCGCCCTATACCTATCCGCAGGGCTGATCCGGCGACGGGGGCGTCCGGTTCTCCACCAGCAATCGCGCAGCCGGTGACGCTGCGCGCTTGCTCTTGCGGATGAAAGCTTGTTAAACCCGCCCCGCCGCCATTGCGAGGCGCCCGAGCGCCTTGTCAGCATTCGCCGAGAAAGCCGATCCGCCATGAAACTCGTCGCCGGAAACTCCAACCGTCCGCTTGCCGAAGCAATAGCCGCCTATCTCGGCATCCCCCTGGCCAAATGCCAGGTGAAACGCTTTGCGGATATGGAGATATTCGTCGAATTGCAGGAAAACGTCCGGGGCGAAGATGTCTTCATCCTGCAATCGACCTCGTTTCCCGCCAACGACCATCTCATGGAGATGCTGATCCTGATCGATGCGCTGAAGCGCTCCTCGGCCAAGCGGATCACGGCGGTGATGCCCTATTTCGGCTATGCGCGGCAGGACCGGCGCACGGCGGGGCGCACGCCGATATCGGCCAAGCTCGTGGCCAATCTGATCACCGAAGCCGGCGCCGACCGGGTGCTGACCCTCGACCTGCATGCCGGCCAGATCCAGGGCTTCTTCGATATTCCCACCGATAACCTGTTCGGCGCACCGGTGATGGTGCGCGACATCAAGGAACGCATGCCCAACGGCGACAAGGTCGTGGTCTCGCCGGATGTCGGTGGTGTCGTGCGCGCGCGTGCGCTCGCCAAGCGCATCGATGCCCAGCTCGCCATCGTCGACAAGCGCCGCGAGCGCCCCGGTGAATCGGAAGTGATGAGCATTATCGGTGACGTGGCCGGGCGCAGTTGCCTGCTCGTCGACGACATCGTCGATTCCGGCGGCACCCTTTGCAACGCCGCCGAAGCGCTGCTGGAAAAGGGCGCGACCGAGGTCTATGCCTTCATCACCCACGGCGTGCTCTCCGGTGGTGCGGTGTCACGGATCGCCAATTCCAAGCTGAAGGAACTGGTCATCACCGATTCCATCATGCCCACGGAAGCGGTGAAGGTGGCGCGCAATATCCGCGTGCTGCCGATCAACGGGCTGATGGGTGAAGCCATCGCGCGCACGGCTTCCGAATCCTCGGTTTCCAGCCTTTTCGACTGATCCAGCACAATTTTCTGACCGGTACCCGTGGACATCGGTGCCCACTTCCCTTTGATTGCTTTTGACGAAATTGCAATCAGGGGCGGCTGATGGCCGAATCCGGGCGTGTATCGGCGATCGGCCCGAGCGGATCTGCATGGGGCGACCGCTCCGGGCGGGCACACGCGACGTATGACGAGCCCCCTTCCGGAAATGCGGGCCTCCTCGGTCGGGTCGTCGCCGATGTCGGGGCATGGCTTCGCGCCTGCCTTGCGGAGGAAGTCTCGCAGCGCCGGCTGTTTCCCTGGTGCGCGGTGGCTTTCGGGCTCGGGATCATCCTGTTCTTCGCGGCGCAGGGACGCCCGCATCCGGTGGCGCCGCTGACCGGGATCGCGTTTTGTGCTCTTCTGGCCTGGCTCGGACGCAACGATCACCGCATCGCGCGGATCACCATCGCGCTCGCCATGATTCTCGCCGGCTTCACGGCGACCTGGCTGCGCTTCGAGCGCGTCGACGCGCCGATCATCACACAGACCGTGATCGGACAGCTCGATGGCAGCGTGATCAGCGTGGAGGAGCGCACCGACGATGCGCGGCTGGTGATCCGGGTTGCTTCCATCGATGATATGGCGTCTGAGCGCCTGCCCGCGCGGGTGCGCGTGACCACGCGCGAGGCGGGGGCGCTTCGTGCCGGCGATACGATCAGCGCCCGTGTCAGGCTGATGCCGCCGCCGGAAGCGGCCTGGCCCGGCGGCTACGATTTCGCCCGCAGCGCCTGGTTTGCCGGCATCGGCGGGGTGGGTTCCATTCTCGGCACCGCCCGGATCGTCACGCCCGAACAACCGCCGGACCTGATGCAGCGCCTGCGCGCGAGCATCGACAATGCCCGCGTGAGCACCACGCGGCGGATCGCCGATGTGATCGGCGGGCAGGCCGGCGCCGTCGCCGCAGCCCTGGTGACGGGCAAGCGCGGATTGATCACCGAGGAGACCAACGCGGCGCTTCGCGGCGCGGGTATATATCATATCGTCTCGATCTCCGGGCTGCACATGGTGCTCGCAGCAGGCACCATCTTTTGGCTCACCCGCGCCGGCCTCGCCCTCGTTCCCGCCATCGCCCTCGGTTGGCCCCTGAAGAAGATCGCGGCCGTCGCCGCCATCATCGGCGCGGCCTCCTATTGCATCTTCTCCGGCGCTCAGGTCGCCACCGTCCGCGCCGTGATCATGACCGGGGTCATGCTCGGCGCCGTGCTGTTCGATCGACCGGCCTTGAGCATGCGCAATCTCGCCATCGCCGCGATCCTGGTGCTCGCCTGGCAACCCGAGACCCTGCTCGGCCCCTCCTTCCAGATGTCATTCTCCGCCGTCGTCGGACTGATCGCGGGTGCTGAATGGATGCGCTCCCGCGATCACCGTCCCGGACCGGCACCGGGTGCGGCGGGGAGGTTCCTGCGATGGGTCGTTGCCGGCATGATCGGCATTCTCACGACAACCATCATCGCGACCATCGCCACCGGCCCCTTCGCCGCATATCATTTCCAGATCGCCAACCCCTATGGCCTGATCGGCAATGCGCTCGCCCTGCCCATCGTCTCGATCGTGGTGATGCCGGCGGGCGTGATCGGCATGCTGCTGATCGGCTTCGGCCTCGACCATCCGGCATGGGAGGTGAAGGGCTTCGGGATCGCACGCGTCCTCGACGTGGCGCATTTCGTCTCCGGTTTCGCCGGCGCGAACCTGCCGGTCGCCGCTTTCGGCAACGCTGCGCTGGCGCTGATGGTGATCGGCCTGCTGACGGCGACGCTGTTCGTTTCGCCACTGCGCCGGCTCGCCCTGATCCCGGCCGGTATCGGCTTCGCGCTCGCAATGACCCCCGACAGGCCCGACCTCTATGTCGATCGCAACGGGGCGGGTGCCGCCATCAGGGGAGCGGATGGCGGGCTCGTCGTGCTGGGGCGCCCGAGCAGCTTCGTCACCGCACAATGGCTGAAGGCCGACGGTGATGCGCGCCTGATGGCGGGCGGCAGTCCGGAGGAGATCGCGTCGCTGCATGAAGGCGTGCAATGCGATGCGTTCGGCTGCACAGCCGCCTTCGCACGCGGGCGCGCGATTTCCTTCGTCACCGATGCGCGCGCGTTCCATGAGGATTGCGCCCGCGCGGCGATCGTCGTCACACCCCTCATCGCTCCGCAGCACTGCCGGGCGCCGCGCGTGATCGACCGCGAGACCCTGCGCGCCTACGGCGCCGTCAGCGCGCATCTGGCCGATGCCGCAACCAGCACCGACGGCAACCACGACGCCGGCACTACTTCACCCGATCCGCTCAGAGGAATACGGGGCGTACGCCGCATGAATGAAACGCGCCCATGGCTCGCCCGCGACCCGGATCCGTAATCGTTTTCGGTTCCGGGGCGACATTGAGGGAGAAAAGGCAGGGAGGTCGGAGGGGCAGAAGACAGGACGGCAGCAAGACGGCAGCAAGGCGAGACGGCAGTAAGACAGGGTGTTGGCATCATGCGAACCGGCGCATTGCGTTCACGCGGCGCACGGCAAGAATTCCGTGATACTTGGATAACGGACGCCTTAGGGCCTGATGACCTCGAGGCAGATGCTTTCTGGCCAGATTGCTTGCGGGCCAGATTGCTTGCGGGCGAGTTTTCTTGCGAGCCAAGCGGCGTGCAGGCCAGATCACTTGCAGGCCAGATCACTTGCGAGCGAAGTGGCATGCAGGCCATATTCTTGTGGGCCATATGCTTGTGGGCTTGGCGGTCAGATGCTTACCCGCCGAGCGGTCAGCTGCTTGCAGACCAGGTGGCGAGATGCTTGCGGGCGAGGTGGTCTGGTCGCCGCAAGCCGATCTGCCCGGACAACAAGGGCCGCGAGCCCCGGAAACCGGCAAACCTCGAGGCTAAATGCCGGGCACAATCAGCCAATGTCAAACCGTGTGGCAGGCCGACCTGCGCCCTCACGGTCTCGGGTTATCAGCCCGCCGCAGCGGGCCTGACACGACCCGCTCCCCGCTCCCCGAAACGCCTCCCGGTCCGGCTCCGCAGCCTGCGCGAGGCGCGCCTCAGTAGCGGCGCACCAGCGAGACCAGACGGCCCTGGATCTGCACCCGATCGGGCCCCAGCACACGCGTCTCATAGGCCGGATTGGCCGCTTCGAGCGCGATGGAGGAGCCGCGGCGGCGGAAGCGCTTGAGGGTCGCCTCCTCGGAATCGATCAGCGCCACGATGATATCGCCGGTATTGGCGACGTCCTGACGCCGGATCACGACGATGTCACCATCGAGAATGCCCGCCTCGATCATCGAATCGCCGCGCACTTCCAGCGCGTAATGCTCACCGCCCGTGATGAAATCAGGCGAGACGGCGATGGTGTGCATCGGATTCTGAATGGCGGAGATCGGCGTGCCCGCCGCGATCCGCCCCATGACGGGGATATTGACCGCCCGCTCGAAATCCTCGTCGGCGAAGGAATTCTGCGCAGCAGATCCGCCGGCCTGCGCTGCGGCATCGCGATCCCCGGAGCCGGCCCGACCGCCCTCGACGAGCCTCGGCGAGAAACCGCCGCGCCCGGCGCCGCCTGCACCATCGCTACCGCCTGTCGCGGCCTGCCTTTGCAGCGTCTCGGGCATGCGCAGGATCTCGAGCGCGCGTGCGCGATAGGGCAATCGACGGATGAAGCCACGCTCTTCGAGCGCCGTGATCAGCCTGTGAATCCCCGATTTCGACTTGAGATCCAGCGCCTCCTTCATTTCGTCGAAGGATGGCGGCACGCCGGATTCGCGCATGCGTTCATGGATGAAGATCAGCAGCTCGTGCTGTTTGCGCGTAAGCATGGTTCCGCCTTGCGATTCGAGATTAAACAAACCACGAACACATTACGGGTTCCCGCTGTGTTCCGCAACCCTGCCGCGCCGATTTCCTGCGCAATCTGCATGAAATACAGCCTTAAATGAGGACGTGGATACAATTCTGTATTGGTTTTGCGATCGCAACATGATCCAAAGCCCTGAGAATCGACGCATTGCCACTTTGAAGAACATCGGTTTGCGACTATCCTGCGGACCATGAATGACAGTGTGAACCCAGCTACCGCGATCGAGCTCGATGCGCCGATGACCGGCGAATCGCCGGCATTCACCGGCTCGGACGGCGCGCGCCGCCACCTCTTCCAGGCGCTCGTCGAAGCGAAGGGCGCCTATGGCGGCAAGACCGTCATCCTCGAAGACGCCCAGCGTCAGCCCCTCACCTATAGCCGCCTCGTGATCGGCGCGCTTGCGCTCGGGCGCAAGCTGACCAGCGAGACGCGGCGTGGCGAACGGATCGGCGTGTTCCTGCCCAGCGTGCAGGCGACCGCCGTGACCTTCTTCGGCCTGCACGCCTTCGCCCGCGTGCCGGCGATGCTCAACTTCACCGCCGGGCCGGTCAACCTGCGCGCGGCCTGCGAGATTGCCGCGATCGGCACCATCGTCACGTCGCGCAAGTTCATCGACGAAGGCAAGCTCGACGATTCCCTCGACGCGATCGCACAGGGACGCCGGGTGATCTATCTCGAGGACATGCGCGAGGCCGTCACCAGCCTCGACAAGGCGCGCGCTGCGGCCGAGAGCCTCTTCGCCGGCGCACTGGCACGGCGCACCGGGCTGACGCCCGAAGACGAGGGCGTGATCCTGTTCACCTCGGGTTCCGAGGGCAAGCCCAAGGCCGTCGTGCTCACCCACGCCAATCTGCTGTCGAATGCGGCCCAGGTGATGCAGCATGCCGAGGGTGTCCTGAGCCGCGACGACATCTTCTTCAACCCCCTGCCCGTCTTCCATTCCTTCGGCCTGACGGCGGGGCTGATCCTGCCGCTCATCCACGGCATCCGGGCTTTCCTCTATCCGAGCCCGCTGCATTACAAGCAGGTGCCCAAGCTGATCGAGAGCGCGAAGGCGACCTTCCTGCTGGCCACCGACACCTTCCTGCAGGGCTATGCCCGCGCCGCCGGGGATGTCGACATGACCTCGATCCGCTACATCGTCGCCGGGGCCGAGCGCGTACGCGAGGAAACGCAGCGTCTGTGGAGCCGCTACGACGCCATGATCCTCGAGGGCTACGGGGCCACCGAATGCGCCCCGGTCATCGCCTGCAACCTGCCGCAGCGCAACCGCCACGGCTCGGTCGGGCCGTTCCTGCCCGGGATCCGCTGGAAACTGACGCCGGTCGACGGCATCAAGCGCGGCGGGCGCCTGTCGATCGCCGGCACCAACGTGATGGCCGGCTATATCGACCCGAACGATCCCACCCGCCTGATCCCGCCGGAAGGCGGCTGGCACGATACCGGGGACATCGTCCTGATCGATGACGGTTTCGTCACGATTCGCGGGCGCGCCAAGCGATTCGCCAAGATCGGCGGGGAGATGATCTCGCTCGGTGCGGTCGAGAGCATGATCCAGGAATTGTGGCCCGAGGATACCCATGTCGTCGTGGCGCTGTCAGATGAGCGCAAGGGCGAGCAGCTCATTCTGGTCACGGAAAAGGCCGATGCGGATCGCGACGCCGTCGTCGAACATGGCCGCGAGAAGGGCTTCCCGGATCTGTGGCTGCCCCGGGCCGTGCTCGTCGCGCAAATTCCTGTTCTCGGATCGGGCAAGATCGATTATGCCGGTACCGAAGCGCTGGCGGCGAAGCTGCGCTCGATGATGTAGCAGCGGGCGCGGGGCGCGCCCGATCGGAGCCGGTATGACCCTATTCGAAGCGGCGCTTCTGGGCATCGTCCAGGGCGTATTCATGTTCGTGCCGGTCTCCTCGACCGCGCATCTCGTCCTCACCCAGCATTTCCTGATCGCGCAGGGCTCCCAGATGCCGCCGCCCGAGAGCGCGCAGATGATCCTGTTCGACCTCATCGTGCATGTCGGCACGCTGGTCTCGATCATCGTTGTCTTCCGCAAGACGCTGACGCAGTTCCTCGGCGGTTCGCTGGTGGCGGCCCGCGAGATCGCGCTGGAGCGCCGGGCCTCGCCGCAGGCGCGTTTTCTGATCTGGCTCTGGGCGATGGGGCTGCTCTCGGTCTTCGTGACCGGCGTGATGGGGCTCACCTTCCGCGACATGTTCGAGCGCGTCTTCGCCAATCCGGCCATAATCCCGGCCACGCTGGCGACGACCGGCGTGCTGCTCTGGCTGACCGACAGGCTGAAACCGCGCCGCTACGGGCTCAAGGATCTCGGCATCGGCATGGCGCTGACCATCGGCTTTGCCCAGGGGCTCGCGCTGATCCCGGGCATCAGCCGTTCAGGAATGACCATCATCGCCGCGCTCTTCGTCGGGCTCAAGCGCAAGCGCGCGGCGGAATATTCCTTTCTGATCGCATTCCCGACCATCCTCGCCGCCACCCTCGTTCAAGGCATCAAGGTGTTTCGCGGCGATGAACCGACCCGCATCGACTGGATGGCCACGAGCGTCGGCTTCGTCGTCGCCGCCGTGGTGGGTACGGTGGCGCTGCAGATCGTCCTGAAGCTCTTGTACCGTTCACGCTTGAAATATTTCTCGTTCTACCTCTGGGGCCTCGCCCTGCTGGTCGGTTTCGGCGTGGTGGAATGGGGCAAGTGAGGCGCGGGTGAGGGATATGGGTGGGGTGCTCCCGCGTGCAAAGTCATCGACGTCAAACCTTGCATGCACCACCCTCCCCACCCTCGTTCCCTCCCCGCCGGGGAGGGAGGCGCCTTCATCAAGCGTATCTCAAGGCCGCGCAAATTCCGACAGGCCGCGCTCAAGAATCCGTCCACGCCCGACCTTGCCGGTGACGGCGCCGTCGCGGGCGACCACTTCGCCGCGGGCGATGGTCATGACTGGCCAGCCGGTGACTTCGAAACCTTCCCAGGGGGTGTAATCGGCACCGTGATGCAGGATCTCCTGGCGGATGGTCTCCTTGCGGGCCGGGTCCCACAGGGCGATATCGGCGTCGAAACCGACCGCGATCGCGCCCTTGCCGGGATAGAGGCCATAGATCTTGGCATGGTTGGTGGCGCTGAGCTCGACAAAGCGCTGCAGGCTGATACGCCCCTTCGAGACGCCTTCGGAGAAGAGGATCGGCAACCGGGTCTCGATGCCGGGAATGCCGTTTGGCACCCAGCGGAAGGAGGTGCGGCCCTTCGGATTGAGCTTGCCTTCAGGATCATCGTAGCGGAACGGGCAATGATCGGAGGAGAAGGTCTGGAAGACGCCGGTGCGGATGCCCTCCCAGATCGCGTCCCAGCTCTCGCGCTCGCGCGGGGGCGGTGAGCAGACGTATTTGGCACCGCTCATGTCATCACCGCCCTGCGCCGCCTGGAGATCCTGCGCCGTCAGCGAGATGTATTGCGGGCAGGTCTCGCCATAGACCTTGAGCCCACGCTGCTGGGCCCAGCGGATTTGCTCCATAGCCTCCCGCCCCGAGACATGCACGATCATCAGCGGCACATCGACCAGCTCCGCATGGCTGATCGCGCGATGCGCCGCCTCGCGCTCCACCAGTTCCGGACGCGACACGGCGTGATAATACGGTGCCGTAGAGCCTTCGCGCTCCAGCTTCTCGGTCATGTAGCGGATGGCGTCATAGCCCTCCGCATGCACCATGACGAGAGCGCCCTCGCGGCGCGCGACATCGAACACGTCGATCAGCTGGCGATCGTTGAGCACCAGATCATCATAGGTCATGAACACCTTGAAGGAGGTGTAGCCGTCCTTCAGGAGTGCGGGCAGTTCCTGGCCGAGCACCTCCGGCGTCGGATCGGAGATGATCAGGTGGAAGGCCGTGTCGATGACGCATTGCCCCTCCGCCAGCGCGCGGTAATCCTCGACACAGGCCCGCAGGCTGGTGCCGCGCTCCTGCAGGGCAAACGGCATGACCAGCGTGCTGCCGCCCGCCGCCGCAGACGCCGTGGCGGAGGCGAAATCGTCGGCCATGACGATCCCCTCCCCCTGCTTCTGGGAGATATGGACATGGCTGTCGATGCCGCCTGGCAGAACCAGTAGCCCCTGCGCATCAATCTCCTCGCGCGCATCCGTGATGGTATCGGCGATCGCAACGATCTTGCCGTCACGGATGCCGATATCGGCCTTGAACACGTCCGAGGCGGTCGCGACCGTCCCGTTGCGGATGGCGAGGTCATAGGCGGCCATGGGCGTTCCTTCGTCGATGCGGCTTCGGGGAAGTCTAGCGGCAGCG
The DNA here is from genome assembly GCA_020832565.1 of Salinarimonas sp. Taxonomy (GTDB): domain Bacteria; phylum Pseudomonadota; class Alphaproteobacteria; order Rhizobiales; family Beijerinckiaceae; genus Saliniramus. Next base: position 214,305 of record JAFIEI010000002.1, read on the forward strand.
CATCACGCATGGGAAGTGGCGGGGCTGCTGAATTTCAAAGCATCATGCCGTCAGGCTGGCAGTGCCATTCGGAAAAGGGATGCGGCAATGCACTCCGATTCACACGACCTGCATCGCCACATCCCGGTCATGCCGCAGGCTGGGAACGCGGCCTCGCGCGCGGGCGACGTCTTCCAGGTCGATCTCGGCCAGGATCACGCCCGGCTCCTTGGCGCCCTCGGCGAGGATGCGGCCCCAGGGGTCGATGATCAGCGAATGGCCGAAGGTCTCGCGGCCATCCTCGTGCAGCCCGCCCTGCGCGGCGGAAATCATGAAGCAACCCGTCTCGATGGCGCGGGCGCGGTTGAGCACGTGCCAATGCGCCTCGCCGGTCTGGCGCGTGAAGCAGGCCGGCGCGCCGAGGATTTCGGCACCGGCTTGCGCATAGGCGCGGTAGAGGTAGGCGAAACGGATATCGTAGCAGATCGACAGACCGAGCATGCCGATCGCCGTGCGCGCCAGCACGGCCCGCTCGCCGCCGGTATAGGTGCGCGATTCGCGCCAGGTCTCGCCATTGGGCAGGTCCACGTCGAAGAGGTGGATCTTGTCGTATTGTGCAGCGATCTCCCCGCGCGGATCGATCAGGAAGGCGCGGTTGGCCACCTTGTCGCCGTCACGCACGGCGAGCGAGCCGATCTGCACGGTGATGCCCCGCGCCCGGGCCGTCTCGCGCAGGGCGGCGAGGGTGATATCCTCCTCCTGGCGATGGATATTCTCGAACAGACGGTTGCGCTCGCGCTCGACGAGGGAGGTCATTTCCGGGGTCTGGACGAACGCGGCTCCGGCATCCGCCGCCTCGCCGACGAGGCGCACGGCATCGTCGCGATTCTTTGCCGGATCGCGCCCGGAGCGCATCTGGATGCAGGCGACGCGCGTCCCCGACATGATTCAGCCCCCCTGCAGAAGCGCGTCGAGCCGGCCCTGCCGCTCGAGACCCGCCATCTCGTCGAAACCGCCGACATGGGTGTCGCCGATGAAGATCTGCGGCACGGACGTGCGGCCCGCCGCGCGCTCCAGCATGGCATCGCGCGCGCCGGGCACCGCCTCGATGTCGATTTCCTCGAAAGCGACTTCCTTCTTGGAAAGGATTGCCTTGGCGGCGGCGCAATACGAGCACCAGCTGCGGGAATAGATGGTGACCTTGGCCGGGCTCTCACTCATGAATCACGCGTCTCCGATACGAAATGTCTTTCAACAATATAGGTGATTTCATCATTCCGTCACGACGCGCGCGAACGAAAGCACGTCGACCGTTTTCGCACCACCGCGCATCAGGGCCCGCGCCACCGCATTCGCGGTCGATCCCGTGGTGATGACGTCATCTATGACCAGCACCCGCTTCTGCGCGAGCCGCAGCCGCGCGCCCTCGGCCATGCGGAATGCGCCGGAGAGATTGTCGCGGCGCTGGCTGCGCGTCAGGCCGACCTGGCTGCGGGTGATCTTCACGCGGCGCAGCATCTGCATGTCGCAGGCGATACCGGAATGATGCGACACGACCTGCGCCAGCGCCGCAGCCTGGTTGAAGCGCCGCCGCCACAGCCGCCAGCGATGCAGGGGGACCGGCACGATCAGATCGGCCTCGGCCAGAAGCTCGCTCCCGGCGCGCACCATCATCCGCCCGAGCGCCTCGGCGAGTTCGGTGCGGTCGTTGTATTTCAGCTTGTGGACGAGCGCGCGCGCCGCCCCGTCATAGGCTGCCACCGCGCGGGCGCGCTGGAAGACCGGCGGCTCGGCGATGGCTGCAGGCGAATGCAGCGTGCCGCCGATATCGAGGGCGAAGGGCGTGCCGAGGCGCTCGCAGAAGGGGCGCTCGATGAAGCGAATCGTGCTCCAGCATTCAGGACAAAGCGCCTGCGGGCGATCAACCGCTGCGCCGCAGGCGATGCAGGAGGGCGGATAGATCAGCGACAATCCCGCACGCAGGAGACGCGCTGCATCCGGCCGGGGGAGGTTCAAGCCTGCCCTCGCCAGGGGAAGGCGGGGCAGCTTGAAGGAGCGTGGCCATGCAGCCAGACGCGACCGTAAAGGCGCGGGAAGCGGCCTGTTCGGCTCCGGTACCTCGCCCACGGGATGATGCTCCGCCTGCTTGTGCGACCCCGACATCGTTTCCCTTGTTCGCAGTTTCCCCTGCTCGCAGTTTCCCTCGCTCGCATGCCATGTGCGTCCATCACCATGGCCGATCTTGCATTGCGCGACCCCGGGAGCAATCAAAATATGTTTTCATTGTATTGAATCTACTATAAATTGTATTTGTTGCACGAAATGCGTTCGGCGCCGCACAATCGCATTTCGTGCAGACCAGTCGCGTTTCGTGAAAATTCGTTCTGCGCTCATGCCTGAGCTGCGGCGTCAAAGCGCGCAGGAGCGCACATTCCAGCCAAGAACGGTTCCATCGAAGCAACAACGTTGCGAGCAGCGAACCGCACGGCAAGCAGCCGGCAACGGGAGTGAAGGCGCCGTATGGGCGCCGCCAACCAAGGGAGGAGTTTGATCGCATGATACCCCCAGCCTTCGAATATCACCGGCCTACGGATATTGCCGGGGCACTCGGTGTGATCGCCGAGCATGGCGACGAGGCGCGCGTCATTGCGGGCGGGCACAGCCTGATCCCGATGATGAAACTGCGCATGGTCGAGATCGCCCATCTGATCGATCTCCAGGATGTCGCCGATCTCAAGGGCATCAGCGTCGGCGAGACGATCCGCATCGGCGCGATGGTGACCCAGCACGGTCTCATCAACGACGCCGCGCTCTCTGCCGCCGCGCCGATCCTGCGCGAAGCCGCGCTCCAGATCGCCGATCCGCAGGTGCGCTATTGCGGCACGGTCGGCGGCAATGTCGCCAATGGCGATCCCGGCAACGACATGCCCGGCCTGATGCAATGCCTCGACGCGACCTTCACCCTGGTGGGCCCCGATGGCAGCCGCGACGTTCCCGCCCGTGAATTCTACGAGGCGGCCTATACCACCGCCCGCGAGGATGACGAGATCCTCACCGCGATCAGCTTTGCCAAGCCCGCCGGCGGCTACGCCTACGAGAAACAGAAGCGCAAGATTGGCGATTACGCCACGGCCGCAGCGGCGGTGCTGATCGAAAAGCAAGGCGGCAAGATCACCGCAGCCTCCATAGCCATGACCAATCTCTCCGACATCCCCGTCTTCAGCGAAGCCGCCGGCGATGCGCTGAAGGGCACGGACGGCACCGGCGCGGCGCTGGATAAAGCGGTGGCGGCGATGCTCGCCGATATCGATCCCACCGAGGACAATCGCGGCCCGGTGGAATTCAAGAAACACGTCGCCGGCGTGATCCTGCGCCGCGCCATCGCGCGCGCTGTTGATCGAGCCTGAGCGGGGAGGAAGACATGGCTGATAAAATGCATCTCAAGCTCACCATCAATGGCGAGCACTTGGAAACACTGTGCGAGCCGCGTGAATTGCTGATTCATGTGTTGCGCGAGCGTTTCAACATCACCGGCCCGCATATCGGCTGCGAGACCTCGCATTGCGGGGCCTGCACGGTCGATCTCGACGGCAAGTCCGTCAAGGCCTGCACCCTCTTCGCCGCACAGGCGCAGGGCGCCACGATCACCACGGTCGAGGGGCTCGCGAGTCCCGAGGGCATGCATGTGCTCCAGGAGATGTTCCGCGAGCATCACGGGCTGCAATGCGGCTATTGCACGCCCGGCATGATCACCCGCGCCTGGCGGCTGCTGCAGGAGAATCCGGACCCCACCGAGGAGGAAGTCCGCTTCGGCATGGCCGGCAATCTCTGCCGCTGCACCGGCTACCAGAACATCGTCAAGGCGATCCTCGCCGCCGCTGCCATCATGAACGGGCGCGACGCGACAGCCGATGACGCGGTCAAGACCCCCGAGGAGGTCGCATAATGAACGACATGACCCCCAATCGCGAAGAACGCGTCGCCAATCTCAAGGGCCTCGGCTGCAAGCGCAAGCGCGTCGAGGATGCCCGCTTCACCCAGGGCAAGGGCAATTACGTCGACGATATCAAGCTGCCGGGCATGCTGTTCGGCGATTTCGTGCGCTCGCCCTATGCCCATGCCCGCATCAAGTCGATCAATGCGGAAGCCGCCCTCGCCCTGCCGGGCGTGATCGCGGTGCTCACCGCCAAGGATCTCGAACCACTCGGCCTGCACTGGATGCCGACGCTTGCCGGCGACAAGCAAATGGTGCTCGCCGACGGGAAGGTGCTGTTCCAGGGCCAGGAGGTCGCCTTCGTGGTGGCGAGCGACCGTTATGTAGCGGCCGATGCGATCGAGCTGGTCGAGGTGGAATACGACGACCTGCCCGTCATCACCGATCCGTTCAAGGCGCTCGAAGACGGCGCCACGGTTTTGCGCGAGGATATCGCCGATAAAAAGGAAGGCGCCCACGGGCCGCGCCGGCATCACAACCACATCTTCCTCTGGGAAGAGGGCAACAAGGCCGCCACCGAGGCGGTGATCTCCTCAGCCGATGTCGTGGCCGAGGAGATGGTCTATTACCACCGCACCCATCCCTGCCCGCTCGAGACCTGCGGCTGCGTCGCCTCGATGGACAAGATCAACGGCAAGCTCACGCTCTACGGCACCTTCCAGGCGCCGCATGTGGTGCGCACGGTGGCCTCGCTGCTCTCAGGTATCGATGAGCACAATATCCGCGTCGTCTCCCCCGATATCGGCGGCGGCTTCGGCAACAAGGTCGGCGTCTATCCCGGCTATGTCTGCTCCATCGTCGCCTCCATCGTCACCGGCAAGCCGGTGAAGTGGATCGAGGACCGCATGGACAACCTGATGGCCACGGCCTTTGCCCGCGATTACTGGATGCAGGGCAAGATCGCGGCCACGAAGGAAGGCAAGATCACGGGGCTGTGGTGCCATGTCACCGCCGATCACGGGGCGTTTGATGCCTGCGCCGATCCGACGAAATACCCCGCCGGCTTCTTCCATATCTGCACGGGGTCCTACGACATCCCCGTCGCCTATGTCGGCGTGGACGGGGTCTATACCAACAAGGCGCCCGGCGGCGTGGCCTATCGTTGCTCCTTCCGCGTGACGGAAGCGGCCTATTTCATCGAGCGCATGATCGAGATCCTCGCCCAGAAGCTCGACATGGATGCAGCCGAGCTGCGCCGGATCAATTTCATCAGGAAGGAGCAGTTCCCCTATCACTCGGCGCTCGGCTGGGAATACGATTCCGGCGATTATCACACGGCCTGGGACAAGGCGCTCGAAGCCGTCGATTACAAGGGCCTGCGCAAGGAGCAGGCCGAGCGGCTCGAAGCCTTCAAGCGTGGCGAGACCCGCAAGCTGATGGGGATCGGCCTGACCTTCTTCACCGAGATCGTCGGCGCCGGCCCGGTCAAGAATTGCGACATTCTCGGCATGGGCATGTTCGACAGCTGCGAGATCCGCATCCACCCCACCGGATCGGCGATCGCACGGTTGGGCACGATCAGCCAGGGCCAGGGCCACGCCACGACCTTCGCGCAGATCCTCGCCTCGGAGATCGGCATCTCCGCCGACAAGATCACCGTCGAGGAGGGCGATACCGATACCGCACCTTACGGGCTCGGCACCTACGGATCACGCTCCACACCGGTTGCGGGTGCGGCGACGGCGCTGGCTGGCCGCAAGATCCGGGCGAAGGCGCAGATGATCGCGGCCTATCTGCTCGAAGTGCATGACAATGATCTCGAATGGGATGTCGATCGCTTCGTGGTCAAGGGCGCGCCCGAGCGCTTCAAGACCATGGCCGAGATCGCCTATGCCTCCTACAATCAGGCGATTCCGGGCCTCGAACCCGGGCTCGAGGCGGTGAGCTATTATGATCCGCCGAACATGACCTATCCGTTCGGGGCCTATATCTGCGTCATGGATATCGACGTGGATACGGGCGTGGCCGATATCCGCCAGTTCTACGCGCTGGATGATTGCGGCACGCGCATCAACCCGATGGTGATCGAAGGACAGGTGCATGGCGGCCTCACCGAGGCGCTCGCCATCGCCATGGGCCAGGAGATCGCCTATGACGAGATGGGCAACGTCAAGACCGGCACCCTGATGGACTTCTTCCTGCCAACGGCCTGGGAGACACCCAACTACGTCACCGATCACACGGAGACACCCTCTCCGCATCACCCGATCGGCGCCAAGGGTGTGGGCGAGAGCCCCAATGTCGGCGGCGTGCCGGCCTTCTCCAATGCGGTGCATGATGCGTTCCGGGCCTTCGGCCTGAAACAGTCGCACATGCCGCACGATCACTGGCGCATCTGGAAGACGGCGAACAAGCTCGGCCTGCACGGCTGACGCGAGACCGCCTTCCACGCTCCCGAAGAACCGCTCCGCCGTCAGGGCGGGGCGGTCACGGGCGAGCAGTTTCATTATTCAAGGCCGGGAGGTTCAGCCATGGCCCAATGGCGCGATCTGCAAGAAAGGCTGGCACAGGCGGGATATGTCGCATCCGACGATCTTGCCATGGCATTGCATCTGTCGATCACGCTCGGCCGCCCGCTCCTGCTCGAAGGCGCCGCCGGCGTTGGCAAGACACAGATCGCGCGCGTGCTCGCTGCCATCCGGGAAGCAAAGCTCATCCGCCTGCAATGCTATGAAGGGTTGGACGCGGGCCACGCCATCTATGAATGGAACTACCAGCGCCAGCTGCTCGCCATCCGCGCAGCATCCGAGGCCGGCGAGGCCGGATCCGGCATGGAGGCGCGGGTTTTCTCGCAGGAATTCCTGCTGGAGCGCCCCCTGCTCGAAGCCATCCGCCAGGATGAGCCGCCGGTTCTGCTGATCGACGAGATCGACCGGGCGGATGAGGAATTCGAGGCCTATCTGCTCGAAATCCTATCCGATTTCCAGATCACCATCCCCGAGCTCGGCACCATCACCGCGACGGCCCGCCCGCTCGTCATCCTCACCTCGAACGGCACGCGCGATCTCTCCGATGCGCTGCGCCGGCGCTGCATCTACTCCTATGTGGATTATCCCGACCGCACCACCGAGCTCGCCATCCTCGCCGCGCATCGCCCCGATATCGAGACGGCTCTGATGGGCCAGATCGTCGCCTTCGTGCAATCCGTGCGCAAGGAGGATCTCGAGAAGAAGCCCGGCGTCGCGGAAATGCTCGATTTCGCCGCCGCGCTCGCGGGGCTCGGCGTCAACGACATCACCAGTGACCCGGCGGCCTTGCAGGCAAGCCTCGTCACCCTGCTCAAGACCCGCCGCGACCGTGATGCCATGCCGCTGGAAGTCGCGCAGAGGCTTGCAGGAGTGGCCGCGTGATGGCGATCACCCGCTTCCCCGCACGGGCGCCCGGCCCGGCTGCGCGCATGGCCGGCTTCATCGCCCATCTGCGCGATGGCGGCCTGCGGCTCGGCCCCTCCGAGACCGCAGCGGCGCTGGAAGCGCTCACCCGCGTCGAGGCGCAGGATCCGCAGGAGGCGCGGCTTGCGCTCAAGGCGCTCTGCTGCGGGGATCGCGAGGAATTTGCCCGTTTCGACGATCTCTTCGATGCCTATTGGCAGAATAGCGGGCGCGAGCGCATTTCGGTGCACCCGGGCGAGAGCGCCGGCGCCCGCAACAGCCATCGCGCGCAGGAGGCCAGGGGTTTCGCCGGATCGGGTGCCGGGCGCCCGGAGGCGCCCGACGATGACAGCGATGCCGAGGCCGCGCATGAGGGCGAGGGGCGGCTGGTGGGCGCGCGCATGCGCAATCTCATGCAGGTCGATCTGCGTCAGCTCGTGACCCCGCAGGATATTGCCGCCGCCGAGCAGGTCGCGATACGCATCGCCCGCGCCATCCGCGATCGCCGCTCGCGGCGCAAGCGCGCCCATCAGCGCGGCGAGAGCCTCGATCTGCGCCGCATCGCGCGCGCCTCCATCGCCACCGGCGGTGAGCCGCTGCGGCTCTTTCGCCGCAAGCGTCCCGAACGTCCGGCCCGGATTACGGCGATTCTCGATGTATCGGGCTCGATGGCGCTCTATGCCCGCATCTTCCTCGCCTTCCTCAAGGGGCTGATGCAGGCCGATGGCGAGACCGACGCCTATCTCTTCCACACCCGCCTCGTGCGCATCACCGATGCCCTGCGCGACGGCGACGCGCTGCGCGCGCTGACGCGGCTGTCGCTGCTTGCACAGGGATTTGGCGGCGGCACGCGGATCGGCGGGAATCTCGCGCTCTTCAACCGCAACTACGCCAAGCGCCTTGTTTCGGGCCGCAGCGTCGTGATCATCTTCTCCGACGGCTACGACACCGACCCGCCGGAGCTGATCGGCGAGGAGCTCGCGCGCCTGAAGCAGCGTGGCTGCCGCATCATCTGGCTCAACCCGCTCAAGGGCTGGAAGGATTACGAGCCGGTGGCGCGCGGCATGGCGGCGGCTTTGCCGCATCTTGATCTTTTCGCCCCCGCCAACACCCTGCAATCGCTGGCCGATCTCGAACCCGAATTGGTGAGGCTTTAGACCCATGACCGGCGACAGTGACATTCTCGAACGCGTCAACGCGCTCAAGGCCGCCGGCGAGGCCTTTGCCCTCGCCACCGTGGTGCGCACCGTCTCCGTCACCGCCGCCAAGGCCGGCGCAAAGGCTGTGATCGGCACTGACGGCGTGCTCTCGGCAGGCTGGATCGGCGGCGGCTGCGCCCGCGGCGCAGTCCTGCGTGCGGCCCGCGAGGCGCTCGCGGACGGCAAACCACGGCTGATCTCGGTTCAGCCCGAGGATGTGCTCCTTGCGCGCGGCGTCAGTGCCGGCGAGGAGCGCGATGGCGTGGCTTATGCGCGCAACATGTGCCCGAGCAAGGGCACGATGGACATCTTCATCGAACCGGTCCTGCCGCGCCCGGAACTCGTCATCTGCGGCGCGAGCCCCGTCGCCCTGGCGCTCGCCGACATCGCCCCGCGCTTCGGCTTCGCGGTGACGGCCTGCGCACCGGCGGCGGATCTCGAATCCATGCCCGTTCATGCCCGGCGCGTCGAGGGCTTCGCCATTGACGGGACCGGCAACGGCGCGCGCTACATCGTCGTCTCGACCCAGGGACGCGGCGACGAGGCGGCGCTACGCGCCGCGCTCACCGCCCCGGCGCGCTATACCGCCTTCGTCGGCTCACGCGCCAAGGTCGCCGCCTTGCGCGAGCGGCTCGTCGCAGACGGGGTTGCAGATGCGCGCTTCGACAGCCTGAGCGCCCCGGCGGGCCTCGATATCGGCGCGATCACGCCTGAGGAAATCGCCCTGTCCATCCTCGCCGAAATGATCACCCACCGCCGCGCCGGCCAGCGGGCGGAGGCGTGATGAAGCGCTCGCCTTGTCTCCCTCCCCTAAGGGGAGGGATTAAGGGTGGGGTGATCCCGCGTGCAAACGCATCAAGGTCCGCCGCGCTTAAGCACCCGCTCTCCCCACCCTCGTTCCCTCCCCGTCGGGGAGGGAGGCGCCTGCATGAAGCGCGCGACCCATTCTCGCCCCCCAATCAACAAAGGAGGAAACCATGGAACTGAAAGAGGAAATCCTGATCCCGGCGCCGCGTGACCAGGTCTATGCCGCGCTCAATGACCCCGAGATTCTCAAGGAATCGATCCCCGGCTGCGAGGAGCTGATCAAGCATTCCGACACCGAGCTCGAAGCCAAGGTCGTGCTCAAGATCGGTCCCGTGAAAGCGCGGTTCGGCGGTAATGTCACGCTCGACCCGTCCGGCGCGCCGGAGCAGTTCTCGCTGACCGGCGAAGGCTCCGGCGGTGCGGCGGGTTTTGCCAAGGGAAGCGCCACGGTCGAACTGGAGGATCGGGGCGCGGAGACGCTTTTGCGCTATGACGCCAAGGCCGAGATCGGCGGCAAGCTGGCGCAGCTCGGTTCGCGGCTGGTGCAGAGCACCGCGAAGAAGCTCGCGGCCAAGTTCTTTGCGACCTTCGCCGAGAAGGTGACACAAGCGCAAAACCAGGAGGGAGAGCCGGCAGAAACCGCCTGAGGTGCATGCGCGATATCGAATGAAAACCCGCCGGACCGCTCCGGCGGGTTTTGCTTTGCCGCTAGCGTAACGGTTTTGCCGCGGTCTTCTCGGGAATCAATCCGCGCGGCGAGAAGCGCATCACGGTGAGCAGGATCGCCCCCATGAGGAGCATGCGCAGATGCGCAGCGCTGTCGACGAGATGGGCGCGCATGGCCGGCCCGAATTCGAAGGTGGTGGTGATCATCTGCATCAGCCACAGCCCCGCCGGCTCGGCCTGAACCCAGACGAACCAGATGACGAACCCGCCCAGAACGGCGCCGAAATTGTTCCCCGAGCCACCGACGATCACCATCACCCAGATCAGGAAGGTGTAGCGCAGCGGGATATAGGTGGTGGGCGTGAACTGGCCGTCGAGCGTCACCAGCATGGCGCCGGCAATGCCGACCACGGCGGAGCCCAGCACGAAGACCTGCAGGTGCCGGCCCGTGATGTCCTTGCCCATGGCGGCGGCGGAATCGCGGTTGTCGCGGATGGCGCGCATCATCCGGCCCCAGGGCGAGTTCAACGCCCGCTCGCACAGGATCATGATCAGCACCAGCACGATGATGAAGATGATCGCGAAGCCGCCGCGCACCGCAATGCTCGACATCACCGTCACCGGAACATCGAACCGCACGGCGAGATCGGCAAACCATTCCGAGCGCTGGAGGGCGAGTTCGTTGGGCAAGGGGCGCGGAATGCCGGTGACGTTCTTGACGCCGCGGGTGAGCCAGTTCTCGTTCTTCAGGATCGAGAGGATGATCTCGGAAATGCCGAGCGTCGCGATCGCAAGGTAGTCCGAACGCAGGCCCAGAGCCACGCGGCCGATCAGATAGGCAGCCCCGGCAGCAAACAGGCCCCCGACCATCCAGGACAGAATGATCGGCATGCCCAGCCCCCCGAGATAACCCTCGGATGTGGGGTTGACGGCCTCGATCGCATCCGTCGCCGGATCGGCGAAATAGCGGATGGCGAAATAGCCCGCGATGATGATCACGGCGGTCAGAAGATTGCGCCCGCGCCCTTTATAGCTCCGTCGCAGCATGATCGCGGCGGCGATGGTGAGCAAAAGCATCAGCGCCGCGAGGGCGAGCCCCTGCCAGCCGACGGCCCAGGCTTCGGGAACGGGCGGCATCGAGACCAGGACCGCTGCGACACCGCCCAGAGCGGCAAAGCCCATGATACCGACATTGAACAGCCCGGCATAACCCCACTGGATGTTCACGCCGAGCGCCATGATCGCGGAGATCATGCAAAGGTTGAAGATCGCCAGCGCCACGGTCCAGCTCTGGAAGAACCCGACCATGATGAGCGCCAGCGCCATTGCCGCGTAGAGCAACGGCATGCGGTAATCGCTCGTCTGCACCGTCCTCATATCACGCGCCCCTTGAAGATGCCGTTCGGTCGTACCAGCAGGACCAGCACGAGAATGATGAAGGACACGGCGAATTTGTAATCCGTGGAGAGCAGTTGCACGAGCCCGTCGGGCATCCACTCTTCCGGCATGATATGCGACAGGAAGCGGCGATAGGCATAGGTGACGCTCACCTCCGAGAAGGCGACGATGAAGCCTCCCGCAATCGCTCCGAATGGCTGTCCGATGCCGCCGACCACCGCAGAGGCGAAGATCGGCAGGAGCAGCATGAAATAGTTGAAGGGCCGGAAGCTCTTGTCGAGCCCGTAGAGCGTACCCGCGATCGTGGCGAGCGCCGCCGCGATCACCCAGGTGATCAGCACCACACGACCGGGATTGATGCCCGACAGGAGCGCGAGATCCTCGTTGTCGGAATAGGCGCGCATGGCCTTGCCAGTGCGCGTCTTCTGCAGGAACCAGAACAGGGCGATCACCACGACGACGGCGATGACGAGGGTGTGAACCTGGCTGGAACGCAGCGCGAGCCCCTCGGCGAGGCCGGTCCATTCGCGAAACTCGCCGGCGCGTATGATGAAGCGCTCGCCATCCTCGAAGCGAATATCGGAGGTGCCGATGAAGATGCGCGTCAGCGCGTTATAGATGAACATCACCCCGACCGAGGCGATCACGAAGGTGACCGGCGCCGATCGCTTCTTGCGATAGAAGCGGTAGACCACCCGGTCCGTCCCCATGGCCAGAAGCACCGCCGCGATGATCCCGAAGGGCAGCGCCAGCAGCGCCGTGGGAAGTGGCCCCAGGCCGATCCCCTGGGCCTGGAAGAACCAGGTCAGGAGGATCACCGTCATGGTGCCGAAAGCCATGAGATCGCCATGGGCGAAATTGGCAAAGCGCAAGACGGCATAGATCAGCGTGACGCCGAGTGCGCCCAATGCGAGCTGCGCGCCATAGGCGAGACTGGGAATGATGACGAAATTCGCCAGCACCACCAATGCGTTGAGTATGTCTTCCACCCTCAGCCCCCCAGGAAGGAACGACGGACTTCCGGGTTGGCGAGAAGCGCCTCCCCCGTGTCGGTGAATCGGTTGCGGCCCTGCACCAGGACGTAGCCCTTGTCGGCGATGGCGAGCGCCTGGCGTGCATTCTGCTCGACCATGAGAATGGCGATGCCCGTATTGGCCACGTCGATGATCTTGTCGAACAGGTCGTCCATGACGATGGGCGAGACGCCCGCCGTGGGCTCGTCGAGCATCAGCACGTCGGGCTTGGTCATCAGCGCGCGCCCGACGGCGACCTGCTGACGCTGCCCACCGGACAATTCGCCCGCCGGCTGGCGGCGCTTCTCGGCGAGGACGGGGAATAGCGAAAACACCTGCTCCATCGTCTCCGAGAAGTCATCGTCGCGGATGAAGGCACCCATTTCCAGATTTTCCTGGACTGTGAGCGTACGGAAGACATTGCCGGTCTGCGGCACGAAACCCATCCCCGCGCGCACCCGCTCCTGCGGCGTCATCCCGGTAATGTCGCGCTCGCCCAGCCGCACCACGCCCTCACGCATCTGCAGCATGCCGAAAATCGCCTTCATCGCCGTGGATTTGCCGGCGCCGTTGGGCCCGACGATCACTGCGACCTCGCCTTTCTCGACCGAGATCGTACAGTCGTGCAGGATGTCCGCGCCGCCGTAGCCGCCCGTCATCCCTTCTCCGATCAGAAAACTCATTTGAGAAGCCTCATGCGCCCGCCTTCGCCCGGGTCGGGCGCTGCTTCATGCCGGTGCCGAGATAAGCCTCGATGACCTGCTCGTTGCTCTTGACCTCGTCGACATGCCCCTCGACCAGCACGGTACCCTCGGCCATGACGATGACCGGGTCGCAGAGATCGCCGATGAAATCCATGTCGTGTTCGATCATGCAGAAGGTGTAGCCGCGCTCCTGGTTGAGCCGGCGGATCGCATCCGCGATGGTCTTGAGCAACGTGCGGTTCACGCCCGCGCCGACCTCGTCGAGGAAGACGATCTTGGCATCCACCATCATGGTGCGCCCGAGTTCCAGAAGCTTCTTCTGACCGCCCGAGAGATTGCCCGCCAGCTCGTCCGCGACGCGGGTCAGCTGCAGGAAGTCGATCACCTCGTCGGCCCTGGCACGTACCTTGGCTTCTTCCTCGGCAATGGCCTTGCGATGGAAAAACGTGTTCCATAGCCGTTCGCCCATCTGATCGCCGGGAACCATCATGAGATTTTCGCGCACGGTGAGCGTGGCGAATTCATGGGCGATCTGGAAGGTGCGCAGCAGCCCCTTGTAGAACAGTTCGTGCGGCGGCAGACCGGTAATGTCCTCGCCGTCCAGATAGATCTTGCCGGAAGTCGGCGCGTAATGCCCCGCGATGCAGTTGAAAAGGGTGGTCTTGCCCGCCCCGTTCGGCCCGATCAGCCCAGTGATCGACCCTTTGGCGATCTCCAGCGTCGCTCCGTTGACCGCGCGGATACCCCCGAAGTGCATATGCACGTCTTCGACGCGTATCATTCTCTTGCCCTCGACGCACACCAGCCCGGAGCACAGAGCCCCGGGCTGGCGTTGTTGCCATCAAGCGATCAACGGAACTCGATCGTCTGGAACGCGCCGTCATCGACCTCGTAGATGCGGTAGCGACCAGCGGCCTCACCGGGGCCGATCAGTTCCACACCGGTAGCGCCGACATAGTTGACTTCGCCACCATTCGCGAGGATTTCGAGAGCTTTGGCGAGTTCACCGGGCATGATCTCTTCACCCGGCTCATTGGCGACCGAGAACATCGCATCGCGGATCGCCGTACGGTCCGTCGAGCCGGCAGCCTGCATGGCGAGCGCCACCAGCGCAGCCGCATCGTAGGATTCACCCGCGAAGGACGAGGAACCGTCGAAGCCGGCCTCTTCAGCCAGGGAGAGGAAGACATCGGCGCCTTCGAGGTCGCTGCCCGGCACGGTGCCGAATGCGCGCCCGTAGAGCTCGGAACCGATGGCGTCTATCAGGCTCTGGCCGAACATGCCGTCGGCAAGGACGAAGTTCTGGAAGGCGTCGATGTCGATCGAAGCCTGGATGATGCCGCGACCACCCTGGTCGACATAGCCGAACACGACGAGATCGTCGGCGCCGGCGGCCGAAAGCGCGCCGACTTCGGCGGAGTAATCCGCGCGACCGTCTTCATGCGCGGCGTTGATCACGACCGTGCCGCCATATTCTTCGAACGCAGCGATGAAGGCTTCCGACAAGCCGCGACCGTAATCGTTGTTGGTGTAGGTGACTGCCACCGTCTCGATACCGCGCTCCCACACGATATCGGCGACGACCTGGCCCTGACGCGCATCGGACGGCGCCGTGCGGAAGAAGTAGCCGTCATCGTCGATCGTGGTCAGCGCCGGAGAGGTCGAGGAGGGGGAGACCATGACGACGCCGTTGGGGATCGCCACGTTATTGGCCACCGCGATGCTCGCGCCGGAGCAGTCGGCACCGACGATAGCAGCGACTTCGTCAGTCGTGATCAGGCGCTCGGCGGCGGAGGTCGCAGCCGCGGCGTCCGTGCAGGTCGAGTCGGCGCGCACGGCGTTGATCGTCATACCGTCGAGCAGGAGGCCCGATTCATTGACTTCCGAGAAGGCGAGTTCGGCGGCGGCGGCCATGGTCGGCGTAATCGACTCGATCGGCCCGGTAAAGCCGAGGAGGATGCCGACATTCACGGTATCGGCCTTTGCAGCCGGAGCTGCTACCAGCAGCGCCGAAGCCGCCGTAGCGAGCATGAGCTTTTTCATCGTTTCCACTCCACGTTTGACGTTGTGGTTGTTGCGACCTGTTCCCATCTGGTGGTCGGAAGTGGAGTGTAATGCAGCAATTTCACGTATGCTACCGCTTTCGGCAAGTTTTGACACAATCTTGCGAGAATCCGCAAAAACCCTTGTCAATCAACCCATTCACCGGCCCGCATGAGGGGCTCGGGCAGGCCGGATGCGGCAATCCCGTCCACATCGACCTCATCGGAACCGATCATCCAGTCGATGTGAATGCGGCTGTCATTGAAGCCGCGTGCGATCGCCTCGCCGGGACTCATCTTGTCGAAACGATCCAGGCAATGCGGATATGGCGCGCCGATGGCGATATGGCTGGCAGCGTTTTCATCGAACAGCGTATTGAAGAAAAGAATGCCGCTCTGCGCGATCGGTGAAGAATGCGGCACGAGCGCAACTTCGCCGAGCCGGCTTGCCCCCTTGTCGCTTGCGAGCAGCGCATGCAGGATTTCTTCCCCGCGCGTTGCGCTCGCCTGCACGATCCTTCCCGCCTCGAAACGCACGCCGATATTTTCGATCATGCTGTTCTGATAGGAGAGCGGACGCGTCGCACGAACGAAACCCTCTACCTTCATCGCATGGGGCATGGTGAAGACTTCCTCCGTCGGCAGGTTGGGATTGCACACGACGCCGTTCTTCATGCGCTCCGAACCGCCGCACCAGCGATGCCCGTCTGCAAGGCCTACACGCAGATTCGTGCCCGGACCGCGAAAGTGGAGAGCGGCGTAGTTCTTCGCGTTGAGCATCTTCACGCGCGCATGCAGAGCTGCGTTATGCGCCTTCCAGACAGCGACGGGATCGTCGTTATCCGCCCGGACGAAGGTGAAGATCGATTTCCAAAGGCGTGTCAGAGCAGCCTGCGGCGCCAGATCCGGAAACACCGCCTTCGCCCAACCCGGTGTTGCGCAAGCAACGTAGGACCAGTTCGTCAGAAGTTCCTGCATCGGCTGCGTCGCCGACAGGGAGGCCTCTCGCATCGCCCTGGTGCCCTGGGCCAGCGCCTGCTCGTCCTCCTCGGCAAGCAGAAACGGATCGGCGCCGGTGATGGTCAGGTGTGCCGCCCCCGAGCGCAAGGCGTTGCCAAGAGCATCGAACATCCAGCGCGGCGCCGAATCGAGGCTCTTCTTCGTACCGTGGCGATAGCGGAATAGCTTGCAGGCATCATCCTCGATGACGGGTGTGACATAGGCGCAACCAGCCTCGTAGGCGGCGCGGGTCACGGCGCGGACGAGCGGCATGGCATCGGAGGGCGCCGTGATGATCAGTTGCTGCCTGGGCTTCAGCGCCAGGCCAATATGTACGATGGCTTCGGCATAGCGACGCAGCTTTTCTTCGAAATCGTCGCCGCACAAGGCTTCTGTCATGTTCAACCCGCATCGCTGTCTTCGAAAGAAGAAAAAGTGAATCGTCTGAAGCGGAACATGGGGAAAACAATTTAAGGTTATATTACATTGTCCGCTCCCGGGCCCTTCCAGGCTGCGCGATCGCCCCGAAAACAGGCATAGCGTAGACGCGCTTGTGAGAGCGACCCTAAATCGCCATGCTATGCACGGATATTCATCGGAGGTGTGAGCGATGGCCCGCGTGGCGCGCAAGGTCGGTCTCGAGAGCTGGCGCGACGCAGTTGCACGGCACGCGGCAACGGCGGATCGTGTCGCCGAGTGCCTCGCCGCTTTCGACACCGCCTGCGCCGATGGTGCGCCCGAACACGTCGCCGCCTACCGTGCACTCGAGGCTCATGGCTGCCTCGCGCGCGTCATTCTGCCCGGAGATTCGCAACAGGAGCCCGACCAGGCTGAAAGCGACCAGATCGAACCGCCCGGCTCCTGAAACGCGTTTTCGGTTTCGCGTGGGCCTTGCACTTTTACCCTCTTTCGCCCGTATGGATGTCGAAGCCTTGCCAGAACCATCCCGCCCGCGCCATACAACAACCATGCCGATCCTGCGCCTCATCGCCACATCCGACCTGCACATGCATGTGCGCCCCTACGACTATTTCGAGGACCGCGAAGACGAATCCGTCGGACTCGCCGCCCTCGCCCCCCTCATCACGCAGGCGCGGACCGAGCATGCCTGCTGCCTGCTCGTCGACAATGGCGACTTCCTGCAGGGTGCTCCGCTCGGCGATGTCGCGGCACAGGACTTTGCCGAGGGCGCACGGCGCATCAATCCGGTCATCGCCGCGATGAACGCGATCGGCTACGACGCTGCGACGCTCGGCAATCACGAGTTCAACTATGGCCTCGACTACCTGGACCATGCTCTCGGGCAAGCGCGCTTTCCTATACTCTCGGCCAATCTGAAGCGCACCGACGGCAGCGCATATGTGCCGGCGACCACGATGATCACACGCAGCCTCGCCGGCGGCTCCGATGGTGACGCGGCGCTGCGAATCGGCCTCATCGGCCTCCTGCCGCCCCAGATCCTGCAATGGGATCGCAGCCATCTCGACGGGCGGGTCGTCGTCGAGGACATCCTCGCAGCGGCGCGGCGCGAAGCGGTTGCATTGCGTGAAAAGGGCGCGGATCTCGTGATCGCTTTGTGCCATTCCGGCATTACCGGGGGCACCTATCGCGAAGGCCAGGAGAACGCGGCGGGGCATCTGGGGGCCGTACCCGGCATCGATGCGATCATCGCCGGGCATCAGCATCTGCGTTTTCCCGGATCGCGCGAATTCGAAGACCTGCCGGGCATCGACAATTCCCGCGGCAGCCTGCACGGCGTTCCCGCGATCATGCCCGGCTCCTTCGGCGCGGCGCTGGGCCTGCTCGACCTGACACTCGCCCGTGACGGCGACGTCTGGTCCGTCACCCGTCACGCGGCCACGATCCGGCGCCCCGCCCCGGCGGGCGAACGCGTTCCGAGGGATTGCCCGGCCCGGAAGGCCATCCTCGCCGCCACCGAGGAGGATCACGCACGCACGCTGACGCAGATGCACGCGCATATCGGTGAGACCGGGACCGCGATCGATTCGCATTTCGCGCTGCTCGGCGACAATTCGGCGATGGCGCTCGTCGCGAAAGCGCAGCGCGAGGCCGCTCAGGGACTCGTCGAAGGCATGGGGCTGTCGGATCTGCCGCTGCTCTCCGCCGCGGCGCCGTTCAAGGCGGGCGGGCGCGGCGGCCCGGGATATTTCACCCGGATCGCGCCCGGTGCGCTGACCCTGCGCGATCTCGCCAACCTCTATCTCTATCCGAACACCGTCAGCGTCGTTCGGGTGACTGGCGCGCAGTTGCGGGAATGGCTGGAGCGTTCGAGCGGGATATTCCGCCAGATCGATCCCGACGGGCCGCCGGACCAGTTGCTCTTGCGGCACAATTTTCCGTCATACCATTTCGATGTGATCTTCGGCCTGGACTACGAGATAGACCTCTCCGCCCCGGCCCGGCACGACCGCGATGGTGCCCTGGTGGCCCCTCGGGCGCGCCGAATCACGCGGCTCGTTCATGACGGCGCCGAGATCCGTCCCGAGCAGGAATTTCTCGTCGCCACGAACAATTATCGCGCCGGCGGCGGCGGTACGTTCTTCGGGGGCGCGCCGGCGCCCGTCATCGCACAGAGCACGCAGATGGTGCGTGAAGTGGTAACCGATTATGTCCGCGCACGCGGCTATGTCGCGCCGCGCTGGACGCGCAACTGGCGCTTTGCACCACTGTCGCATCCCGACGGCTCCCCCGTCGAAGTGATCTTCGAGACCGGCGCCCGGGGCGAGGGTCGCGAACCGGCGGATATGCCACTGACGCCGCTCGGGCCGACCGAGCAGGGCTTTCTCGCCTACAGGCTGCGCCTGTCCGACGTCACCTGAATGAGGCTCAATGCAGCATCAGGAATTCGCGCGCCTGACGCTGGGCGATGGCGACGTCTTCGCGCGACATCTCGCCGGCGAGTTCAGCGCGATGTGCGATGGCCTCGCGGCAGCCCTTGAACACGGCGACGTTCAGCCATTTGTGTGCGCTGACGAGATCCGGCTCGACGCGGCGCCCCGCCGCATACATCAGACCGAGCTCGTAGAATACGCGCCCGTCCTCGATCTCCCGGTCCGGCGTGATGATGTCGGTGGCTCCTGTCCCGCTCTCGACCAACGCAATGCTGCTCGGCTCGTAGCGTGCCATATCGTACCTGGCCATGACGCATCCCCTTCTTCTTCGATCCGGATACATTGTCCGGTCCCTATCGCAAGGCCCGTCCCATCGCGCCTCGTCATGAACAGATTATTGCCGGGAAGGCGTAAAAACGCGTCTAAAATTGTCGGTGAATCACCCGGCAAGAATACTTGCGATGCGCTTAAACTGCGTTGATGCTTCATGAAAATCGGGCCGAATCCGCTCGTTCTGGCACAGGAACGCCGGCAAATGCGCATTCGCGCTTGACGATTCGTCAAGCATGACGGCAGGACTCGGGAGAAACCTGCGCAGCATGCCGGAGACCGCCCGGAATGCTGCGCGGCCACAAAAGCGCCCCACGTTTATGGCGTTGAGGCTCACGAAGGGATGCGTTGCATCTGTCGCAGGCGATCCATAGTCTTGCGCCGAGCATCGAACCCGCACTGGTCGAGGGAGTATCTGACCCATGAAAGCGTTACGCGTCGCGGCCCTGTGCCTCATTGCCGGCCTCGCCCTGCCGACGCCGTCGGCCCTTGCCCAGGCCCAAGGTCAGGAGCAGGAAGAAAATCTCGTGCCGCAGCCAATGCGCGAGAAGCAGTTTCCGATCAATGTCTCGTATTCAGTCGTGAGCCTGAACGGGCGCGCCTTTCCCGGCGAGAACCCGGCCATGATTCTCGATTCGAATTTCCGCCTGAGCGGATTCGGCGGCTGCAACAATTATTCGGCCATCGCCTATCCCCAGCTCGAGCAGGGTATTGCCGTCGGCCCCTTCGCCCTGACCAACCGGGAATGCGGACGCGAGGTCATGAGTGCCGAGCGTGGCTTTCTCGAAGCGCTGCGCGCTGCGCGGGAATGGGACACGCAAGGCAATCGCCTGACATTGAACGGTCCGCGCGGCGAACTCGTGCTCGAACGCTCGATGTAGTCCTGCAGCGTCACCCCGCCCGCGGCCTCAGACGCAGGCCGGGACGGGTCTTGGTGAAGGCGAAGCTCTGCGGGTCGTCCGGATTGGTGCCCGGCGCGAGCCCGATCAGCACCTGCTCGGCGATTTCCTGAAAACCCGAACGGAAATGCGCCGAGCTCTTCAGCACGACGATATCCGCCGCCTGCGGATCGATGCCGATATGGCTGAAGGTCTCGCGGTGGATCGGCTGCTGGCGGATGGTGACGACGAGCACCCGCACGCCGCCCTGCGCAAGCACCGCCGTCGGCCCCATCTCGGTGATCGGGGTGCGCAGCATCGGCGCGGTGCCGCGAAAGCGCCCGTCGCTGAGCGCTTCCACCCGCCAGGGTCCGGGAACGGGCTCCTGCCCCGGCCCCTCACCCGGCCCCGACAGGCTGTCGATGACGCCGCCGATGCCGAGATCATGGGCGCGCTTGGCGATTTCCGGCGCATGAAAGATCCCGACCACGGCGTTCTGCGCGCCCTGCCGCAGAAGCTCCACGATCATCCCCGTCGTATTCGAGAAAGCACCCGCGCCGGGATTGTCCTGGGTATCGGATATGATGACGGGACGGCTTGCCCCCGCCGCGATCCGCGCGGCTTCGGCGACGGCCTGGGCTACGGGGAGCGGCTGATGGCGGGCATAGTCCGCCTCCGCCTCGAGAAGCGCGTTAAAGAGCCGGTCGGCAGCGGCATCGGTCGCCGCCTGATCGGGGCCATAGGCCGTGACGCTCGGCCCGACATCGCGGATATCAGCGGGCGGAAAGCCCATATTCAAAGCCAGATGCACGCCGGTCTCGGCCTCGATCGCCTCCAGCGTCTCGTAGAGCGCCCGCGAGGTGTCGAGGTAGGTCGAGCCGGCGGGGATGGGGATGAGATAGGGTGACTGGCGCAGCGCGCGGGCATTTGGCAGCCCTGCTGCGCGCCACTGCAGCAGCCGATCGAACCATTGCGCGCAGCGCCCGCCGGTGGGGCCCCAATCGTTATGCGGATAGGTGCGATAGGAGGTCAGGAAATCCGCGCGTGCGACCATTTCGGGCGAGACATTGGCATGCAGGTCGAGCGCGACCAGGATCGGGATATCCGGGCCGACCGCCTCCCGCACCCGCGCCAGCAACGCCCCCTCCCCGTCATCGGCGCTTTGCGTGACCATGGCGCCGTGCAGTTCGAGGAAGATCGCATCGACAGCCTCCCCGCGCAGTGGCTCGGTGAGCGCGCGCGCCATATGTTCGAAGGCTTCATCGGTGACCCGCCCGCCCGGCATGGCGCAGGCCCAGGCCAGCGGCAGGAGCTCGTGGCCGGCCTCACGGGCGCGGGCGATGAAATGCGACAGGCCGAGATTGAGCCCCTCGAACGCATCGAAGATCGCCTCCCCCATGGTCGGACGCGGCCAGGGCCCGCCTTCTGCAAAATCCTCCCAGCCCGTGGGGCGGGCGATGAAAGTGTTGGTCTCGTGCAGAAATCCCCCGACCGCGATACGCATGCGTGTGTCCCCATCCGTTGCTTGCAGGCCCGCCGGCGGCTGGTCGCGGCGTTGCCAATATGCGGGAGCATGGTGGCGCGAAGCCGGCCCGCTGTCACGACAGGCGCCGGCACGGGGAGATGGGTACCCATGCACGGATTAGAGAATGTGTTTTATGCATTAAATTTACAACTTAACTATTATAATATTATGTTTAATAATCTATTTGAATATAAAAACAACTATTAGTATATTTGGCTTGTTCAATCATGCATACGAGGGAGTGAGTTATGCAGGTTACAAATACATCAGCCCAGAATGGATACACCTCTACGCAAGAGCCGAATGTCGACGGCGCAGGGTTCGGGGGTGCCATGCAGACCGCATCTGCAGAGGCAGGTACCGTAGCCATCGATCCGCATCGTCGTGCAGTGCTGGATGGCGCGCTGGCCAGGATGGAAACGATGATGAACGACCACGGCGCGCCGGAAATGGCCCCGCTGGCGAAGCGACTTCTGGAAAATGCGGCGGAACAGATGCCAGATTCGCCCACCCACATTTTCGAGCAAAACGTATCAGAAATGATACCGGCCCATATCCTGCATCATCTCTTCAGCCGCACCGGAAAAGTTGACGATCCGAACGCACCGGAGCGTGGGCCAATCAATATACCCGTATTGGATGAGAATGGCGCTCTTACAAATCTCAGCTTGCGCTTCCCGGATCAATTTCGAATTCAACAGCATGTCGACCAGTTTAAAATTGATCAAAGCAGGGAGGCCCGTCGCGAGCAGCAGGTCGAGCGAAATGAGCAATTCGAACGCGATAGACTTCAATCAGATGTTTCAGCCTTGTATAGTCGTCAGACACAACTTCAAATTCCACAACAAATGCACGCTCATGGAGCGCCGCATCTTATCGCTCCGGCAAATTGGACACTCTCGGAGGCAGGGCGAGAAATGAGGTTGAACCCGGATGAGTTCACAATCGAGAACATGAATATCCTTCAGGCTCACATTATCCATCATCTCCTGGCGCGCGACGGCATCATCGATGATCCGAACGCGCCGACGGAAGGCCCGATCTTCGTGCCGCAATATCTCGCTGACGGAACCATGCATCACGTCCCCGTCGAACTGCTCATGGAGCGACCGGAGCGTCATGAAGCGTAACCCCCTCTGTCCACCGCAACATAGTTGCGGTGGACAAGTCCCGGCCCGCATCGCATCGCGGTGCGGGCTTTGCTAGAAGAGAGCCCGGTTCCAGATTCCGGCGAGGGTGGCGTGGTCGCGACGAAGATGCGTAAAGATGAGACGCAGGGCCAGGAGGCGCCCGCAGGGTCGCCTGTGGCGAGCGTCGCGCCCGAGCGCGTCACGCCGATGATGGCGCAATATATCGAGATCAAGGCGGCCAATCCGGATTCGCTGCTGTTCTACCGCATGGGCGATTTCTACGAGCTGTTTTTCGAGGATGCCGAAATCGCCTCGCGCGCGCTCGGGATCGTGCTGACGAAGCGCGGCAAGCATCGCGGGGAGGATATCCCGATGTGCGGCGTGCCGGTGGAGCGCGCCGACGATTATCTGCAGCGCCTGATCGGGCTGGGCCACCGCGTTGCCGTCTGCGAGCAGATGGAGGATCCCGCCGAAGCGAAGAAGCGGGGCAACAAATCGGTGGTGCGTCGCGACGTTGTGCGCCTCGTCACGCCCGGCACCATCACCGAGGAAAACCTGCTCGAACCCGGACGCGCCAATCTCCTGCTCGCCATCGGCAGACGCCGCGCCGGCGATGATCACGCGCTCTACGGCCTCGCCGCCGTCGATATCTCGACGGGCCGATTCAGTGTTTCGGAAACCGATGCCGCCGGCCTGCCGGGCGAGGTGGCCCGGCTCGATCCGCGCGAGATCGTGCTGGCCGATTCCATCCTCGAAGATCCGGCGCTCGCCGGCTTCTGGCGCGAGACCCGGGTGCCGCTCTGCCCGTTGCCGCGCGACGGGCTCGACGCCGCCTCCGCCGAGAACCGGCTGTGCACGCATTACGGCGTCGCCACGCTGGACGCGTTCGGCGATTTCACCCGCGCCGAGATCATCGCGGCGGGCACGGCGCTCGCCTATGTCGCGCGCACCCAGATTGCCGCGCGCCCGGCGCTCGAGCCGCCGCGCCGGGAAGCGGTGAGCGCGAGCCTCGCCATCGATGCGGCGACGCGGGCCAATCTCGAACTCACCCGCACACTCTCGGGCGAGCGCACCGGCTCGCTTCTCGCCACCATCGACATGACCGTCACCCCCGGCGGCGGGCGGCTTCTCGCCGAGCGCCTCGCCGGCCCCTCCACCGATCTCGCGCAGATCGGCGCACGGCTCGATGCGCTCGACTTTCTCGTCAATGAGTCCGCCCTGCGCGAGCGCCTGCGCGGCGCGCTTGCCGGCGCGCCCGATATCACCCGCGCGCTCTCACGTCTGGCGCTGGAGCGTGGCGGGCCGCGCGATCTCGCCGCCATCCGCGACGGGCTGATCGCGGCGCGCGCCATCGCCGCCCTGATCGACGCGACGCAGGCCCCGGCCCGCAGCCTGCCCGAGGCGCTGGCCGCCTCCCGCGCCGCGCTCGATGCCGTGGATAAAAGCCTTTCCGATACCCTCGCCGCGGCCCTCGTCGAGGATCCCCCGCTGGCGCGTCGCGACGGCGGCTTCATCAGCGAGGGGCGCGACCCGGCCCTCGACGAGGCGCGGGTGCTGCAAAGCGATTCGCGCCGCTTCATCGCCGCGCTTCAGGGCCGCTATGCGCAGGAGACCGAGTGCCGGACGCTGCGCATCAAGCACAACAACATGCTCGGCTATTATGTCGAGGTGCCCCAGGCCACCGGCGAGGCCTGGCTGCGCAACGCGATGAAGGAGACCTTCATCCACCGCCAGTCCATGTCTGGCGCGATGCGCTTCACCACGGTGGAACTCGGCGAACTCGAAGCGCGCATCGCCGGCGCCGCCGAGCGCGCCCGCGCCATCGAAACGGCGCTCTTCACCGAGCTCTCCAATCTCGTCGTAGAGCAGGCCTCCGGCATCACCGCCATCGCGCAGGCGCTCTCCGAGCTCGACGTCACGGCGGCTCTGGCCGAGCTTGCCGAGACGCGCGGCTGGACGCGCCCCATCGTCGATGACAGCCTCGCCTTCGCCATCGAAGGCGGGCGCCATCCCGTGGTCGAGGATGCGCTGGCCCGTGCCGGCGAGAGCTTCATCGCCAATGACGCGGATCTCTCCGGCGATGATGCGGGGCATATCAGCGTAATCACCGGACCGAATATGGGCGGCAAATCCACTTATCTGCGCCAGAACGCGCTGATCGTGGTGCTTGCGCAGATGGGCGCGCGCGTCCCGGCGCGGCACGCGCATATCGGGCTGGTCGACCGTTTGTTTTCACGCGTGGGGGCGGCGGATGATCTCGCGCGGGGCCGCTCGACCTTCATGGTCGAGATGGTCGAGACCGCCGCAATTCTCAACCAGGCGAGCCGGCGCTCGCTCGTCATCCTCGACGAGATCGGGCGCGGCACCGCGACTTTCGACGGTCTCTCCATCGCCTGGGCCGCGATCGAGCATCTGCACGACGTCAATGGCTGCCGGGCACTGTTTGCCACCCATTTTCACGAGCTCACCCGCCTCGCCGAGCGGCTGGCGCGCCTTTCGAACGTCACCCTCAAGGTGGCCGAGCACAAGGGCGAGGTGGTCTTCCTGCACGAAGTGGTGCCCGGCGCGGCCGATCGCTCCTACGGGCTGCAGGTGGCGCGGCTCGCGGGCCTGCCCGCCCCGGTTATCACCCGCGCGCGCAGCATCCTCGAAGAGCTCGAACGCGCCGATCGCGAAAACCCCTCGACGGCACGGCTCGACGATCTGCCGCTTTTCGCCGCCCCGGCCCGCCAGCAGCCACCGCCCATGGTATCGGCGCCGGACCCGCTGCATGAAGCCCTCGCCGCGATCGATCCGGACGAGCTCAGCCCGCGCGAGGCGCTGGAGCGTCTATACGCGCTGAAGAAGCTGGTTTGAGGCGGCGGGGCCGGATCTCAGCTTTCCGAATCAGGTTTCTTGCCTTCGCCTTCCGCGCCCGGATCAGCTTCCGGTCGGGCATTGGCCATCTGCCGCGCGGCATCCTCGAAGAGGCTGCGCATCATCTGCATCTGGGTATCCTGCATCTCGCGCCCGAGCTGCATGAAGCGCTCCCAATGGCCGAAAATCTCCTCGACCGCCTTTTCCCCCTCGCTCTTGGGCGGCGGGGCCGGTTCGGGCTCGACGCCGAACATGGCCGAAAACATCGCCTCGTAGGGGTTGTCGGCAGCCGGTTTCGCATTCTTCGCGAAATCGCCCTGTTTGCGCATCTTGTCGCCCATCCCGCCCATCAGGGTCGCGGCGACATAGGGCATCATCGACGACATGGTCTCGCGGGAAAGCCCTGCGAGCTTCGCGCTGTGATCGGAGAGGCTGCGCGCGAGATCGGGAGAGCCGAACAGCGCGCCGAGCGCCTCTTCCCCGCGCCGGCGAGCGTCCTGCGTATAGGCCTGTGCAGCGCTTTCGAAGAACGGGGCATAGGCCCCGCGCGCCATCGCCTCGACAAGACCGCGCAGGTGATCGGGCTGGTCGCGCTGCTGCTGCAGGCCGAGCGCGAAGGCCGGCGCGAGGGCAGCCAGCGCCTTGCGGGTATCCTCCTGGCTCATTCCGAATTGTGCGGCGAAACTCTCGATCGCCGCCCCGCCCTGCGCATCGCGCATGATCTCCGCGAAATTCAGCATGCCGATCCTCCCGTCGTCGCGCCACAGCGGCGAAACCCTTGAATCACAAGCCTACGCGTTCACCCGTCCGAGCGCAAAGGCGCAAGCAGACGATCGCGGAAACGCCCCGCGGCTCCAAAGTGAAAAATCGTCGCGGCGGGTCCGATTTTTCTTGTGAAATCCGTGCGATGGGTGTACCCACCGCCTTGCCCAATTTCGCACGTGCCTGTGGTCGCGTGCCGGTCGGCGGGAACGATCACTCTGATCGCCTCGCCCGGGAGCGTAAAGCTCGCGGAAGACGACTGGTGCCGGAGGCAACCGGCCTGTGGTGTCGCGAGACGACATCCAGCGCGGCTTAAAGCAACGACGACACGGGCTTTTTTGGTCTCCGTCGGCCCTCCACAGGTCGGCAACCGAAGAGGCTTGTCTCATCATTGCCGCATGTGCGGATCGGATCTCTCCGTTCCAAACGAAGGCAGCACGACGGGTTCGACCCGAGCGACGCCGTTCATGTCTCCACAGCATGCTCAGTGTCGGCGCAGTCGCAACCCCCGAGCTGGGTGGCCCGCAGCCACCTGAATTCTGGCCGTGACGGCAATGTGCCGTCCGTCGAACCTTTGTCAGGAGGGCGCCATGACCGCGCGCATCCACGAATTTCTGCGCAATCGCGACGATGACGGGCCGTGCCTGGTCGTCGATCGGGACGTCGTGCGCGAGAACTACTTCCAGTTCGCCCGCGCGCTGCCCGATACCCGCGTCTTCTACGCGGTGAAGGCGAACCCCGCGCCGGAGCTGCTGAAACTGCTTGCCGAGCTCGGTTCGAGCTTCGATACGGCTTCCGTACAGGAAATGCAGCTCGTGCTCGAGGCCGGTGCCACGGCGGAGCGCATCTCCTTCGGCAACACCATCAAGAAGGAGCGCGACATCGTGCGCGCCCTCGAGCTGGGTGTGCGCCTGTTCGCCGTCGATTGCGAGGCCGAGGTCGAGAAGATCGCCCGCGCGACCGAGCTCACCGGGGCCCATGACGTGCGCGTCTTCTGCCGGATCCTGTGCGACGGCGCCGGGGCGGAATGGCCGCTCTCGCGCAAGTTCGGCTGCGTGCCGGAAATGGCGGTCGAGGTGCTAGAACACGCCTGGCGGCTGGGGCTCGACGCCTATGGCGTGTCTTTCCATGTCGGCTCGCAGCAGGCGAATACGGAAGCCTGGGATCAGGCCCTCGCGGCCTCCGCGGCGATTTTCCGCGAATGCGCCGAGCGGGGCATCCGCCTCTCGATGGTCAATCTCGGCGGCGGGTTTCCCACGCGTTATCTCAAGGCGATCCCGGCGGTCGATGCCTACGGGCAATCGATCTTCGAGGCGCTCTCACGGCATTTCGGCAACCGCATCCCGGAGACCATCATTGAGCCGGGTCGCGGCATGGTCGGCAATGCCGGCGTGATCGAGGCGGAAGTGGTGCTGGTTTCGAAGAAGAGCCATGCGGAAGACGAAATCCGCTGGGTCTATCTCGATATCGGCAAGTTCGGCGGCCTGGCCGAGACCATGGACGAGGCGATCCGCTACGCCATTCGCACGCCGCATGACGGTGAAGCGGCCACGCCCT
This sequence comes from Salinarimonas sp., assembly GCA_020832565.1. GTDB lineage: Bacteria > Pseudomonadota > Alphaproteobacteria > Rhizobiales > Beijerinckiaceae > Saliniramus. The sequence continues at coordinate 242,367 of JAFIEI010000002.1, forward strand.
GCGTGCTCGCCGGCCCGACCTGTGATTCGGCGGATGTGATGTATGAGCGCATCCCCTATGACCTGCCGGTCTCGCTGTCGATCGGCGACAAGGTGCTGATCGAGGGCACCGGCGCCTATACCTCGACCTATGCGGCTGTGGCCTTCAACGGCTTTCCGCCGCTCAAGAGCTACGTGATCTGAAGATCTGATCGATGCATGCGGGGTCCCGGGCCGGGATCCCGCATCGCGCCCCTACCCGCTTTCACGCTCCCCGAGCATGCCGGCAAGCGCCTCGCGCAGGGCCTTCGGGATCCGGGCCGGTCGCCCGTCGCGAATACAGGCGACGCTGACGCGCAGACCGACCAGCAACTCACCCGCCCGCTTCACCGCCTGATCCATCGTCAGCGACGCCCCGCCGGCCTCGATGATGCGCGTCTCGATATCGAGCACGTCATCCATCAGGGCAGGCCGCCTGAAATCGATCTCCATGCGCCGCACCGCGAAGGCGAGCCCGCCCTCCTCGCGATGCAGGCGCGACTGGTCGATGCCGATGAGCCGCAGGCAATCGCTGCGTCCGCGCTCGCAATAGCGCAGGTAATTGGCGTGATAGACGATGCCCGAGAAATCCGTATCCTCGTAATAGACCCGCAGCCTCAGGCTGTGGACACCATCGGCGATCACGCCGGCGAGCGCGCGATCAGGGGCGTGGGAACGATCTTGCGCGAAATCCTGCATCTGTGATCCTCGTTGCGGGCGCGGCTGCGGGCAATCGCCGCTGCCCGTGTGCTTTCGCCCAGAAATAACCGTGTTACGATGCCATTGAAACTATGAAACCGGTCCTTGACCGGACGGGCGGCAGGCGCGCCGCCGGGGGTGCGCGCGATGCGCTCCCGCCGAGACACGAGATGCAGGGACGCCGTATGCGATTTCTCCCGCAAGGGCTGCGAGCCCTGTTTCGCCGAGCCGGCACCGAGACGCCGGCGCAGGATTCCCTTGATCCGGCCGTACAACAAAGCCGTTTGCGCGCACGGCTCGACCGCCTCGTCGGGCGCGCGCGGGTCACGCTTGCGATCGAACAGCTCTGGCCGCGCCTGTGGCTGCCGCTGGCCGTCATCGCCGCCTTCCTGACACTCGCCTGGCTCGGCCTGTTCCAGCAGATCCCGCCGCTGGCGCGTATCGCGATCGTCGCCGTATCGGCCCTCGCGCTGCTCGCAGCGTTCGTGCCGGCCGGGTTCACCCTCGCGCGGATCCTGCGCGAACGATCCGATCGCAAGGCGGCACTGGCGCGGCTCGAGCGTGATTCGCGGCTCGAGCACGGCCCCGCGCGCACCATCGACGACAATCTCGCCCTCGGTGGCCGCGACCCGGCCTCCATGGTGCTTTGGGAAATCCACCGCAAGCGCGCAGCCGCTGCGCTTGCCGGGATGCGCCTCGACGCGCCCGATCCCGCCATGCCCCGGCGCGACCGTTATGCGCTGCGGGCTCTGCCCGTTCTCGCCGTCGCGGCCAGCGCCTTCGTCGCCGGACCGGAAATCGGCGCACGGCTCGGCGCCGCCTTCGACTGGAGCGTTCCGGCACCGGAAGCCGCAGCGATACGCATCGACGGCTGGGTCGACCCGCCGGGCTATACCGGCATGGCGCCGCTGATGCTCGACTTCCAGCGCGATGTCCAGCATCTGCGCGTCCCGGAAGATTCCGTCATCGTGATTCGCATGGCGGGCGCGGATACGCCACGGATCGCGCCGGTCACCGGTCTCGACGCCCTCGACGGCTCGGGCCGCGAAGCCGGCGCGGGGCTCACCGAGCAGCGCTTTCGCATCCATGGCGACGCGCAGCTCGAACTCGGCCCCGAATCCGCCCCCGATCACCGCCTGAGCATCACCGCGATCCCGGATCTGCCGCCCGAGATCGAATTCGTCGATTCGCCGGAAGTGCAGTCGCGCGGCGCCTTCACCCTCACCTACATGATGCAGGACGATTACGGCGTCGCCGATGCACGCGGCATCGTCGCCCTGCCGCCCGAGCGCGATGCTCATGCCCCCCTGGTCCCGCCGCCGGAATTGCCGCTTTCGCTCTCGCGCAGCGGCGAGGACGATATCGCATCGACGAATTTCGACCGCACCGAGCATCCCTGGGCCGGGGCGCGGGTGACGCTTCAGCTCGAGGCGCGCGACGATGCCGGTCAGGCCGGCTATTCCGACGTTATCGACTTCACCCTGCCACAACGCCCCTTCAACGATCCGCTGGCCCGTGCGCTGGTCGAGCAGCGGCGCAATCTCGTGCTCAACCCCGCGCAGCGGGACCGGGTGCTGGGCGCGCTCGATGCGCTGGCGATCGCACCGGAGCGCTTCGAGATCGCCTGGGGCGTCTGGCTCGGCCTGCGCAGCGCGACCAGCCGGCTCGCGCAGGCGCGCAGCGACGAGGATCTGATCGACGTCGCGGACTGGCTCTGGGCCATGGCGCTCGATATCGAGGATGGCGGGCTCTCCGATGCCGAGCAGGCCCTGCGCGCGGCCCAGGAGCGCCTGCAGCAAGCCATGGACGAGGGCGCGAGCGAGGAAGAACTCGCCCAGCTCATGGAGGAACTGCGCGAAGCCATGGACGCCTTCATGCAGGAACTCGCACGCCGGATGATGGAGAACGAAGACAGTGCCGAGGCGCCGCGCATGCCCTCGGGCGAGCAGCAGATGATCACCCAGCAGGACCTGCAGGACATGATGGATGCCATGCAGGAGGCGATGCGCAACGGCGATATGGCCGAGGCCCAGCGGCTGATGGACGAGTTGCGCAACATCATGCAGAACCTGCAGACCGCCCAGCGCGGCGACATGTATTCCGATCCCCATACCCGCGAACTCAACCGCCAGTTCGACGAGCTCGACGCCATCACCCGCGAGCAGCAGCAATTGCGCGACGATACTTTCGGCGATGCGCAGCGCCAGCGGCGCGGCGAGCAGGCCGAGGGCGATGGTCAGCAGGGCGAGGGAGAGGGCCGGCAGGAAGGCGAAGGGCCGGGCGATCTCACCGAGCAGCAGCAGGCCCTGCGCGACCGGCTGCAGGAGTTGCAGGAACGCATGCGCGAACTCGGCATGCAGGGCGAACAGGGTCTCGACGATGCCGAAGGCGCCATGGGCGATGCCGAAGGTGCGCTTGGCGAAGGTCGTCCCGATGACGCCGTCGACGCGCAGGGCCGCGCACTGGAAGGTTTGCAACAGGGTCTCCAGGGCATGGCCGAGCAGATGCAGCAGATGTTCGGCGAGGGCCAGGGCGAAGGCGGCGGCCAGCCCGGCGAGATGCGCGGCGAAGGCGGCAACGGCCAGATGGGTCGCATGGATGGCCGCGAGGGCCGCGATACGGATCCGCTCGGCCGCCCGACGCGTGACCGCGGCCGCTTCGAGAGCGATGTGCGTGTCCCCGGTGCCGACGAGAGCCCGGCGCGCCGTGCCCGGCGTATTCTGGAGGAGCTGCGCGACCGCCTGGCCGATCCCGGCCTGCCCGGTGAAGAGCGCGACTATTTCGAGCGTCTCTTGCGCCGCGACTGAGTGTCACGCCCGATCATGCAAAAACGCCGCCGCGTTTTCGAGCGCGGCGGCGTTTTTCATTGAAACCTGATTTGCGACGCTCAGCGCAGCGGGTTGAATCCGACGACGCCGCGGAAGAGGTTGGCGAGGAAGCTCTGCTCCTGCCCGCCCGTCGGGGTCGTGCGCGAGATGAAATCGAAGATCTTGCCGTCCTCGAGCCCGTAAAGCGCCACCCGCTCGACCCGCAGGTTCGGCGTGAAATAGACGGCCGTGACGCGCTGGTCGACGACTTCCTGCTTCTGGAAGGCGAATTGCTGGCGTGTCGTCTGGCTGACGTAATACCAGGACTGGTTACCGACGGTGGATACGGTCGATGGCGTGCCGAGCGTCTCGAGCACCTGCTCGGCGGACATACCCGCCCGCACGCTCTCGACAGCCTCTTCGTCGACGATATAGCCGCGCTGGAAAGTCTCACCCTGCATGCAGGCCGTGGTGAGGCCGGCAATCAGGATAACGGCGGCAAGGCGGGAAAACATCTTCATAGCGACTCGCTTCCGGCGCTGGTCCATTCGAACTGCGGCTTCGGGGAACTTGCGCCCGGCCGGGTGAATGGCGTAACCCGACTGGGATGGTTTGACAAGGGCGCGTACGCCCGGAAAGCTGAGGCCGATGATCTTCAACTGGTTTCGCAAGGACCGTGTCCAGGACCCGGTACAGACAATGCTCACCCGCGTGATCGCCGCATCGCGCGCAGAACCGCTCTATACCGACCTCGGCGTGCCCGATACGCTGGAAGGCCGTTACGAATCCGTCATCGTCCATATGACGCTGGTTCTTCGGCGGCTGCGTAATCTGCCACCGCCGGCGGATGATTTTGCCCAGGAATTCGTCGATGCCTTCTTCAAATGGCTCGACATGTCCCTGCGCGACATGGGTGTCAGCGATCTCGGCGTACCCAAACGCATGAAGAAGCTGGTCACCGCGTTTTATGGCCGCGCCCGCAGCTACGGCGTCGCCCTCGACGAAGAGGATCGCGCCGCGCTGGAAGAGGCGCTCGACCGGAACGTCACCGAGCGCGGCGATCCGGCGCATGCCCTGGCCGCTTACATGATCGCGGCGGAAGCGGCGCTGGCCGGGCAGGATTTCGACGCATTGCTGCGCGAGGGTCCGGCCTTCGACGCCGCCCTTACCCTCACCTGACGAGACAACCATGGCCAGAGACAAAAGCGATCGCCCCGACCGGAAGAAGATGCCTGCCGCCGGCATCGGAACGGATGGTGCCATGATACCCGGGCCGCTCTCGCGCCTCGTGGATGCGGAGCGCCTGCCCCAGCATGGTGCCGAGATCTCCGTCGAACCCGGCACCGAGGAACTGGCTGCCCTGGCCGAGGCGCTCGACATCCCCGCGATACATGCTCTCGAAGGCCGGTTCCTGGTCGAAGGCTCGGGCAAGCGCGCCAAGGTTACCGGCACAGTGCGCGCGCGGGTGACACGCATCTGCGGCGTGTCGCTCGATCCGTTCGAAACCGAGGTCGAGGAAGAGGTCGATCTCGACTTTGCCGCAGCCCAGAGACGTAAATTGACGCCGGAAGAAGAAGAGCAGCGCCTTATCGATCCGCCCGACGAGATCGTGGGCGGCAAGATCGATCTCGGACGCGTCACGGCTGAATTCCTCGCGCTCGGCCTCGATCCCTTCCCGCGCAAACCCGGCGCCGTCTTCGAGGAGCCGGCACCGCAGGAGTCGCGCAAGAACCCGTTCGGCGCGCTCGAAGGTCTCGCGATACGCAAGGATGGCGGAAAAGCCGAGGATTGAGCCCAAGGCGCAGGTGCCTCAGGCCGCGATGCCCCAGAGTTGCGCGGCAAAACCGGGATAGGTTTCCGCAACGGCACGCGCCACCGGCCCGCGCATCAGCGCCAGCGTGTCATTATCGGGCAGTGGCGTTTGCGGCACCGTGTCGGGCGTGTTGTAGGCAAATCCCGTCTGCGCCGCGACCGTTTCCGGCGTTTCGCCCGGATGTACGCTGCGCAGAGTGAAGCGGGCCTCATCGGGCGAGAACGCGAAGACGGCCCTTCCCGTCACCAGCGCACGCGGCCCGCCCGGGCGATAGATCCCGGGATCCGAGGTACCCGGTGCCGAGACGAAATCGACCTTCTCCACCAGCGTGCGCGGGGTATGCTCCTCGCGAAAGAGGATGACCTTCGGCACCATGAAGGCGAGATAGGCCGAGCCGAAGGAGCCCGGAAAACGCACTTTCGGGCGGTCGGGGTCACCGATCCCGACGAGATTGATATTGCCGGCCCCGTCGATCTGCCCGCCGGAAAGAAAGAACGCGTCGATGCGTCCCTGCGCGGCGCAGTCGAAGAGCTCGCGCCCGCCATCGGTGAAGAAATTGTGCCGGGTGCTGCCGAGCACCGAGACGCGCATGGCACCGCCGGATCGCGCCTGCGCCAGAAGTGCGGCAGCGCCCGGCACCGGCGAACTCGCACCCACAGCGACATGGCCGCATCCGTCCAGCATGTCGGCAATGACGGCGATCAGGATTTCCCGGATCTGTATGGCCCCCTCGGTCATCATGCGCTCACCATCTGCCCGGCGTCGATGTTCTCCAGCCACGCGGCGAACGCGGCGTCGTCGCGCGATGCCTGCGCGTAATCCGCGAGCGCTGCCTCGTCCGGGCCATAGGCTCCGAACAGCCCGACCGGGTCGGCGCCACGCGCTGCCTGCGCGATCGCCTCGACATAGAGCGCGGGAATGGTGGCACCCGCGCGCGCCTCGTCGGCGAGGAAATCGGTATCGACGATCCGCTCCACGCTCACGAGCGTGCGCCGCGCCGCATGGGCCATCAGCATGAGTTCGCGCCGCACGCCGATGAAGACGTTGCCGTCGCGATCGGCGGCGGGGGCATGAAACAGGGCGATCTCCGGAGTGATGGCCGGCACGAGCAGGATCGGGTCGTTCCCGGCTTGCGCATAGGGATTGTCGATCACCTTCCAGTCCGGCCGACGTGCCACGAGATCGGAGCCGAGAATACCGCGCAGGGGCATGAAGGGAATACCCTTCTCCGCCGCCTGCAGGCCGGCATGGATGACCGGGCAGGTGGCGTCGCGCATGACGAGGCGTCCCGCGCGCAGCGCCGCGTTGAAGCGACCGGCGGGGCCGTATTCGCCCAACGATACGGCAGCCGCCTCGATCTCGGCGACGCAGCCGGCGCCGATCAGCATATCCGCCTGGAAACCGGCGGTCGGCACGGCGACGAGGCGCAGGCCGCGCGCACGCCGCTGGAGAAGTGTCCGGATCACGGCCATGGAGCAGCCGCTGTAATCGGGCGCGATGGCGAGCCGTGTGCCGTCTGGAATACGGGCGGCGAGATCGGCGATATCGAGAATGGCGGGGCCGGTCATGGCATCCCTCCTGCCTGCATAAGCTGCGCAACACGCCTGATCATACAGGCGAAGACGGCCACCATAAGTGCCAAACGCGCAGAGCGACCTGTGTGAAAAGCGCTTGCAGGGCGGCTAGAGGGCCTGCCGATGACTGCGCCAGCACCCGCCGGGTATGGCCGGGAATTCCGCGTGGTCGAGCAGCAGGTAGGCCCAGGCCGTGATCGCAGTCGGCGCCTCGGTCGCCGTCTCGTCCCCGTCCTCCGGTCGCGCCGTCACCGGAATGCGGCGATAGACGTTGCTCCGCTCACCATAACCGGCAAAATCCTCGTAAGCGTCGAAGGCATCGAGGATGGCGCCGATATCGGGGAATGCGAGCAACTCGCCCCGCACGATGGTCTCGTTCGCCCCGTCACGCGTGGCCGCGCCCACGAGGCCCGGATAAGGCCCGCAATCCTTCAGGATGCCGGGCACCCGCGCCGGGCGAATCGCCGGCCTGTCGCGCAGGCCGGTCCAGAACCGGTCCCCCCGCTCGCCCTGCATCAACGTGCCGTAGACGAAGGCCGTGTGGATCATCCCCGCCGGCCGCCCGGCGGCCGCCTCGTCGAGGATCGTGGCATCGATGCCGAATGCTGCACGTCCCGCCGTGCAAACCGCAAGATAATCCGGATGCGGCTGGACGAACCGCTCCCGCCGCTCGGGCGCAACCCTGTAGGTGAAGGCCGATATCTCCGCGCCATCCGCGTCCAGCACCGTGATCGGCACGCGCTCATAGGCGTGGGGCACCCCCTCCTTGTGATCGAGGGCCGCAAGCGTCTCCTCGCAGACGCGATAGAGCATGCCGGAAACGGCGCTACCGCGGCTTTGCAGGATATCGAGAACGCCGCCGCCGCGCGTTTGCGAATAGCGGGTGAAGGCGAGGCTGTGATCGGGGGCGATCGCCGGGTGGAGCGGCTTCAGGCCATCGGCGAGAAGCCCGTGACGCCGGCAATAGACGCACCAATCCTCATGCTCCAGATTGGAGCCGTAGGCAAAATAGGGAAGTGTCATGCGTTCAGGATTACGGCTCGGGCATCACGCGTCAAGATGCCCCCCGAAATGCAATCGGCCGCCCGGAGGCGGCCGATCTCTTCATCGTGGCTCCTCCCGGCTCACTCGGCCGGGCGGACCATCATCGCGATGGTGTACTGGTCGACGCGGGGCGTCAGTTCCAGGTTGCTGGCGAAGGCCCAGGGGGTGACTTCGAAGTGCAGCGGGATGGTGGCGTAGTCCTCCATTGCCATGATCGAGGCACGCTGCAGGATCTCGCGGCGGGCATCGTCATCGACGGTGCGGCGCGCTTCCATGATCAGCGCGTCGATTTCCGGGTTGGAGTAGTTCTGCATGTTGGTCAAACCCATGCCGGCATCCGGGTCACGGGTACCGACCAGTGCCGTGAGCGGGTTGGCCATCTCACCCGAAGCCGCACCCCAGCCCGCGAGCCAGAAACCGAAGTCGCCGGTGTTGCGGTTGGAGAAGAAGGTCGAGGCGGTCATGGCATCGACGCCCGTGCGGATACCGATACGCGACAGGAACTGCGCCACGGCCTGGGCCACGCGCTCGTCGTTGATGTAGCGGTCGTTGGGAGTCGACAGGGTCACCTCGAAACCGTCACCGAAGCCGGCTTCCTCGAGGAGCTCCATGGCGCGATCGGGATCGAACGCATCCGGCTCGGCATCTTCGCGGGTACCAAACAGCGGATAAGGCAGAAGCTCGCCCGCCGTGACGGCGACGCCGCCCATCACACGCTCGACGATGGCATCGCGGTTGATCGCCTTGGAGATCGCCTCACGCACGCGCACATCGGCGAAGGGGTTGACTCCGTCGGTGCCGGACACGCCCGGAGGCACGTCGTCGCCGCTGTCGAGGTGCAGGTAGATGACGCGGTTCGACAGGCCCTGATCGATCTCGAAACCGGCCTGGCGGATGGTGTCGAAATCCTGCATCGGCGGCGTCTCGATGACGTCGACGTCACCGGCGAGCAGCGCCGCGACGCGTGCACCGGGATTGGCGATCGGGCGCAGGGTGACGTTGTCCCAGGTTGGGGTTTCGCCCCAGAAATCGTCGTTGCGCGTCAGCTGGATGCGGTCACCCGGCACGAAGTTCACCAGCGTGTAGGGACCGGTTCCGATCGCCGTTTCGGGATTGGCGAAATCGGTCGAAGCCGGCAGGTCGCCCATGTTGGCGCAGCCTTCCGGATCGAACTCGACGCCCTCGCCACCGAAGACCGAGGCGTTCAGGATCGCGACCGAAGCCAGGTTCGTCGGAAGCAGCGGCGAGGGGCCATCCGTGGTGAACACGATGGTCGAGCCGTCGACATCAACATCGATGATGTCGCGCACGAAGCTGGTGAAGGAGGAAGGCGAGCCTTCGACCATCGGCACGCGGCAGATCGAATAGATCACGTCGGTGGCGGAGAATTCGTCACCGTTGGAGAAACTCACGCCGTCGCGCAGGGTGAATTCCCAGGTCGTGTCGCCGGTGGCTTCCCACTCGGTCGCCAGCGAAGGCTGGATCAGCATGTTCTCGTCGGAATAGGTCAGCGACTGAAAGATATGCTGACGCAGCGCGTTGTTCGGTCCCAGATTGTGGAAATGCGGGTCCATCGAGGACGGCTCCGATGCCAGGCCGATCCGGAGCGTCTCCGACATTGCCGGCGCAGCCGCCATCATGGTCAATGGCAGTGCTGCTGCCAGAGCCAATGTACTGAACCTTCTCTTCATCCCTGTTCTCCTCTTGATTTCCGTTGTTCTTCGAAGCGCGAGGGCGGGGAGTTTTTCCCTTTTCCGCCTCTTGCTTCGCGGCGAGACCACGGATCCCGATAGGGGCCGGTACCGCACGCTCGTTTCTTCGTTCGGATTGCCCCCTTCTCGTGCCCGGTGCCTGTGCCCGTATCCGCCTAGCCAACTCCGGCTGCATGGCAGCCGAACCAATCGCGGAACGTATCGGCCCAGACCGCACGATCATCGAACCATCCAGCGATAGCGCAGAGTAAGCAGAGGTATTTTGCCGTGGCAAGAGCCAATACAGCGCCCCATCGCGCTAAATCGCTCGCAATCGGGTCACGAACGCTATGGAAATAGAGCAAAACTTTATGGAGGATTACATCACGGACGTATGGGTATGCAGATCATGCATCGGCTCGTGCGCCAACCGCATGCAGCAATGTGTCGAGCCCGGCGCGCAGTCGCTCCATGTCGACATCTTCGCGGTGGTTGTGGGTAATACCGTCGCGACACGGGGTGAAGATCAGCACGGCCGGGCAGATGCGGGCGAGGAAATAGGCGTCGTGCCCCGCCTGGCTGGCCAGGTCGCGTGTCGCATGCCCCAGGCGCAAAGCCTGTTCGCGCACGCCGGCGATCAGACCCGGATCGAAGAATTCTCCGCCCCAGTTCCAGCGCTCGACGATTTCCCCGGTGCAGCCCGCCCGTGCAGCGGCTTCGCCCACCGCACGCAAGACACGCTCGGCCATGATCGCGGCGATACGCGGATCTTCATGACGGATATCGACATTCACCTCCGACCAGTCGGAGATGATTCCCGTCTTGTTCGGCCAGGCGACCAGCCGGGCCGTCGTCGACTTGCCCCCGCTCTCCGCGAAATCCCAGCCGATATCATCGACCAGGACGCAAAGCCGGGCCGCGGCAACGAGTGCATTGCGCCGCCGCTCCATCGGCCAGGGGCCCGCATGCGCCGTATCGCCGGAAAACTGCACCCGGAACCCGTGCGATTCGTAGGCACGGGTGACGATGCCCACATCAATGCCCTCGGCATCGAGGATCGGGCCCTGCTCGATATGCAGTTCGAAATACGAATCGGGCACGAAGCCCCCGACCGGCGCGTCTCCGGCATAGCCGGTGCGCTGCAATTCCTCGCCCAGCGTCGGCCCGTCATCGGCGCGCCGTGCCAGGACCCAATCGCGCTCATAGACCCCGGCGAAGCCTCCCGAGCAGATCATCGGCGGCGAAAAGCGCGCGCCCTCCTCGTTGGTCCAGTTGACGATCTCGATCGGTCGCCGGGTGGTATGGCCGAGATCATTCAGCCGGCGTACGAGTTCGAGCGCACCCAGCACGCCGATAATGCCGTCGAAACGCCCGCCATTGGCCTGGGTATCGAGATGGCTGCCCACCAGGACCGGTGCGAGATCGTCCTCGCGTCCGGCCCGTCGGGCGAAGATATTGCCAAGCTCATCGATACGCACGGCAAGCCCGGCCTCGCGGCACCATTGCACGAAGAGATCACGCATATCGCGATCCGCATCGCCGAGTGCCAGGCGCGCCAGACCACCCTCGCGCCCGGCGCCGATCCGCGATGAGGCCTCGAGGGTTTGCGCGAAGCGCCCGAGATCAACCCCGATATCTGCAGTCAGCTGCATCGTTGCACTCCTTTGATCAGGCGGCCATGCCTCAGCGGATTTCCAGGGTCAGGCCGGTCAGCGGCAACCCGGTGATTCGGCTCTCCCAGCGCTGGCCCGCCGTGACCGGAAAGGCGCGGGTGACGGTACCCGTCGAGACGATGTCACCCGGGCGCAGGGCCCAGCCATGGGGATTGTCTGCGAGCCCGCGCGCAAGATGACGCAGCACCTGCAGCGGCCCGCCCAGGATATTCTCGGCACCACCCTCGTCGATCGCGACATCGTCGCAGGACAGGGTGATGCGAAACCGCGAGAGCTTCTCGCACCATTCATCGGCTTGCGCGGCGTCGACCGGCACGAACGGGCCGTGGCGGTAGCAGCCATGCAGCGCGCAGCCGGCCACCGTATCGCTCGCGGCAAAACGCCATTCCGCGAAAAGCGATTGCACGATCTCGAAACCGTGCGCGATCGCATCGATGCAGCCCAGAAGCGCGCGGTCATCCATTTCCGGATCTGGAATGCGGACGAGCCGCAGGGCGATTTCCGGCTCGATGCGCGGCTCGCAGAACAGCGCCGCGCTGCAGGTCGCGAGCCCGTTTAGCGCCGGTTCGATGGTGGAATCGTAGATCGGCCCCCAGATCGGCGCGTGTACGTCGTATTCGTCCCAGATGGTGCGGTTGGTGAAGCCGACCTTCCAGCCCACCGGCCGCTCGCCCCGCGCGACACGCTGCGCCACGACGGCGGCGGCGATGGCATAGGCCTCGTCGAGATCCGGTGGCGGGACGCGGTCGCTGAAGCGGGGGATCTGGTGAACACCGTCAAGTGAGGACAGGATCGTACGCGCTTCTGCCTCGATATCTTGCTGCGCCATGCTCATCGCATCTCTCCCGGGATACTCGCTCGCCCCGAAAGGATGCTGCACCCGGTGCAGCGACGGCGCAACGGGGCGGGCGATCCTATCATGCGCGATCAGGGCAAAGCCCTTCGCGCATGCGCGCACCTATCGGATCCCGCAGTGTCGCGCCTATTCTGCCAGAAATCGCGGGGCAAGCTGCATGAAGGGCACGGTTTCCCTCCCCGATGGGGAGGGAGGCTCGGATGGACAACGCATAAAGCGTCGGGGAGGATCATCATGAACCAAATCGATCTGAAGGGCCGCAGGGCCGTGGTCACAGGCGGCGCGCAGGGAATCGGACGCGCCATCGTCGAGCGCCTGCATGCCAGCGGCGCCGAAGTCGAGATCTGGGACCGCGACGACAGCCTCGCCGCGGAGACCGCCAAGGCGGTCGGTGCCGGCATCGTCGCACGGGAAGTCGACGTTACCGATCCGGGCTCGGTCGAAGCTGCCGCGAAAGCCGCAGGAGCGGCCGGGCCGGTCGCGATCCTCGTCACCTCCGCAGGCATTGCCGGGGCCAATGCGACGAGCTGGGAATACCCGGTCGACGAATGGAACCGGGTCATGCGCATCAACGTCGACGGCACCTGGCATTGCTGCCGCGCGCTGATCCCCGGGATGATCGCGGCGGGCTATGGCCGGATCGTCACCATCGCCTCGGTCGCGGGCAAGGAGGGCAACCCGAACGCCTCGGCCTATTCGGCCTCGAAGGCCGCGGTGATCGCGCTGACGAAATCCATGGGCAAGGAACTCGCCGGCCACGATATCGCGGTGAATACGATCACCCCGGCAGCGGCCCGCACCCGAATCTTCGAGCAGATGAGCGAAGAGCACATCAATTTCATGCTCTCCAAGATCCCGCGCGGACGCTTCGTGCAGACCGGGGAAGTGGCGGCGATGGTCGCCTGGCTGGCATCGCAGGAGAATTCATTCACCACCGGCGCCGTGTTCGATCTCTCGGGAGGGCGCGCGACCTATTGATCGTTGCGCGAACAAATCGGGTGTCTTGCGGCCCGGATCGGCGCTAAAGGGAACCCTGCACGATACGCGCCCCCTCGCCTGAACCGGACCGAAAGCCGCCCGCATGCCCCTTGCCCGCAGCCCGCTCTGGCTTCCCGGATTGCTGGCCGTCCTCGTCGGTGTCGGGCTCGGACGCTTTGCCTATACGCCGCTTCTGCCGGCGCTGGTCGCGCAGGACTGGCTGAGCGAATCGCAGGCTGCCTATGCCGGTGCGGCCAATCTCGCCGGCTACCTCGCCGGCGCGCTCACGGCCCAGGCCCTCGCCGCGCGCCCGGAACGCATCGCCATCCTCAACGGCGCGTTGGCTGCGGCGGCGATCAGCCTCCTCGCCTGCGCCCTGCCGCTCGGATTCCTCTGGATGGCGCCGTGGCGTTTCGTGGCGGGAATGGCGGGCGCGTTCATCATGGTGCTCGGCCCGGCGACGATCCTCGCCGCGACCCCCGCCGAGGCACGTGCGCGTGTCTCGGGAATGATCTTCGTCGGCGTGGGCCTCGGCATCATCGTCTCGGGCACGCTGCTCCCGGCGCTGGCGGCATCGGGGCTGGTCCTGGCCTGGGTCACGCTCGGCCTTGTCGGATTTGCCCTCACCGCTGCGACCTGGCGGCTCTGGCCGCGCGCCATCCTGCCTGCCACCATCTCATCCGCGCCCCTGCCCGGCCGGCTGACGGTGCTCCTGATCATCATCGCCTATGCCAGTGACGGGATCGGCTTCGTGCCGCATACGCTGTTCCTTTCGGATTTCGTCGCGCGCGGTCTCGATCAGGGCGAGTTTGCGGGCGGGATCTACTGGGCCGTATTCGGCGCCGGCGCGGTTGTCGGGGCACCTGCCTGCGGGTTGATCGCGAGCCGCTTCGGTCTCATGCCGAGCTTCATCGGCGCGCTCATGGTCAAGGCCGCCGCCGTGGCGCTGCCGCTCGTGGCGACGCAGGCGCCGGCGCTCGCGCTGTCGGCATTCCTCGTCGGCGCGCTCACGCCGGGAATGGTCGCGCTCGCCGCCGGGCTTTCGGCAATGCTCGCGCATGGGCCCGCCCAGGCCCGGCTGTTCGGCGCCTTGACCATCGCCTTCGCGCTCGCTCAGGCCGGCGGTGGCTATCTGATGAGCTGGGTCTTCGGCTGGACGCAGAGCCACATGCCGCTCTTCGCGCTCGGCGCCGCCATGCTCGCTGCAGGCGCGCTCTCGGCAAGCCTCGCGGCGATGCGGATGCGCCGGGCCTGAGAGACGCGTCAGCTCTCTTAATCGCCGTCTTTCCGCTCGCTGGAAGCGCTTTTGCCGCCCCCCCGCTTCCCCGAACCGCGCCCGGCCTTGCGGCAATAGAGCTCCATGCGGTGATGCACGAGTTCGTAGCCGTGCTCCGCCGCGATCTCGGCCTGCAGGCGCTCGATGCGCTCGGAATAAAACTCGATCACGTCGCCGGATTCGAGATCGATGATATGGTCGTGATGGGGCGTGTCCGCCGTCTCGAACCGCGAGGGTGCGCCCTCGAAAGCGTGGCGCTGCACCACGCTCTGGCCCTCCAGAAGGCTCAGCGTGCGATAGACGGTGGAGAGCGAGACGGATGCGTCGATCTCGCGGGCACGCCGGTGCAGCTCGGTCGCATCGGGATGATCCCCGGCGGCGGCGAGAACGCTGAGCAGCGCCGCGCGCTGGCGGGTGATGCGCACGCCCTTGTCGCGCAGGGCGCGCTCGAGTTCGGCGACCTTGTCCGCCTGATCGGTGCCCGCGCCTGCCTGTTCCGTCGCCTGTTCAGCCAAGGCGATTCCCCCGTCCGTGCCGCCTGCCGGCCAGCCTAGCCATTTGCAGCAGGCGTTCAAGGCTGTCCATCCTCAAGGCTGTCCAGTGTAATGGAAGGTGTATCCCCCCGCGAGCGCCATGAGGATCGTTCCCGCAGCGAGGCTGAGCCCGAATATCGGGACGGACCAGAGATGGAATTCCCGCCACAGACCGGGCTCGCGGGCAAGCCGCAATGCGATCAGATTGGCGAGCGAGCCGATGGCGAGGCCGAACCCGCCGATATTCACGCCCCAGGCGAGGGCCTGCCAATCCTCGGTGAACGGCGCGAGGAATATCGCCGCCGGCACGTTCGACATCACCTGCGATACCAGCGCCCCGAGCACGAAGACGCCGCCGGGCATCTCCATCGCGACCGGCAGAGACGCGGCAATGACGGGCAGGCGGCCAAACAGCCCGAGATTGATGAACATCAGGACGAAGACGAGCAGCAGCGGCCAGTCGACGAGGCGCAGAACCGTGCGATGCATGATTGCGAAGAATGCGATCACGATCCCGGCGGCGGGCACGGCGAGCCCCGCATTCACGAGTACCAGAAATGCCGGATATGCGCCCAGCGCCGTGATCATCAGGCCGCGTTGCAGGGGCAGTGGGCCGGGAGGCTCGGCGAGGTTCAACCGTCGTCTTGCAAAAGCGAAGGGGATCAGCGCGAGCAGGATCGCGAACATGGCGGCGGATACGGGCAGCATCACCATGAGGAATTCGCCGAAACCCGCCCCCGAGAGTTGCCACAGGAAGAGGTTTTGCGGATTGCCCACCGGCGAGACCGCCGAACCCGCATTCACCGCCAGTGCCTGGAAGATCACCAACCGCCCCACCGGCAACGGGATCAGCCTCGCGAGAGCGAGTGTGAGCGGGATCGTGACGAAGAGCGCAACGTCGTTCGTCACGATCGCCGAGAGCAGGGCGGCGAACGCCACCATGGCCGTCGCGAGAATGCGTTCGCCGTGGAGCCGCACGACGACGAAGCGACCCGCCCGGTCGATCAGGCCGCTCGCCTCCAGCGCGCGACTGAGCACCATCAACCCGGCCAGCGCGCCGATGGTTTTCCAGTCGATCAGTGCAGCGAGGTCCGAGGGTTTGCTCGGGACGAGGATGATCAGAACGGGAAAAAGAGCCAGAAGCAGGACGAACAGCCACTCGGCACGCAGCCATCGGCCGAGCGCAGGCATGCGTGCGGTCACAGCAGCCCGAGCTCGGCGAGTTCCCGGCGCATCTCCTCCGGCATGGCCGCCACTCCCTGCGCCGCCTCGCGGCTGAGATCCGCGGGCGCGTCCTTCGCCTCCAGATAGCGCCAGCCCTGGAACGGGCGGCACGGTCGCGGCTCGACGGGGATCACCTTCGGCGTCAGCACGAGATGGCAGCGCCCGATTCCGTCGGCATCCTTGAACGGGCGGATCGCTTCGACGCTCTGGCGGG
>JAFIEI010000108.1 GCA_020832565.1 Salinarimonas sp.
GGGCACGACGAGGAATTCTTCGATCTTGCGGAGCACGTCACGGTCACGGGGTGACGGTACATCTGCGGCGGTCGGGATTCTGCGATCAATTTGTGCAGTGCAGCAGAAGACAAGCTCCAAGCTTTGCTTTATAAATGCACATGATGTTGAGCGCACTCGTCCATTCCCGTGCCGGGCCGGAGGCCCTGGCTGCAACGCTTTCGGCCCTGGTGACCGGGGTCGCGGAGGGCGTCGTTGCCGATGCCGTGGTGATCGTCGAGCAGGAAAGCGAGACGATCGAACTCATCGTCGAGGCGACGGGTGCCACCTGTGCGTTCGTGAGACCGGGCGATGACCCGTGGTCAACCGGCGCTGCGCTCGCGCGGCGGGACTGGTTCCTGTGCCTCGAAGCCGGCGATATTCCCCTTGAAGGCTGGATCGGCGCCGTCGACCGCTTCGCTTTCATCGCCGAGCGCGAGGGTTACCCGATCGGACGCCTAGCGCGCCGGGTGCCCGATTGGCGGGAATGGCTGCGCGAGCGCGTCGGCAGGCTGTCGCGTGACATCCGCGCCGGCGATATCGTGCATCGCTCCCGGCTCGACCGCGCGACGGCGCGACGCCCGCGAATCGCCGGTGTCGAGGCGCAGATCCTGCGCCAGCCTGCATCCCAGCCTGATCGCGATCTCGCCGCAGCCGGGTGAGGGCGGGCGCTCAGGCGTCGCGCAATTTGCCGCGTTTGAGATGCTCGTCGAGGCGGGGCATGATCTCGACGAAGTTGCACGGCTGATGGCGATAATCCAGCTGGGGCCGCAGGATCCCGTCCCAGGCATCCTTGCAGGCGCCAGGTGAGCCAGGCAGCACGAAGATGTAGGTGGCGTTCGTCACCCCCGCCGTGGCGCGTGATTGCAGGGTCGAGGTGCCGATCTTGTCGTAGCTGATGCGGTGGAAAACGGCGGAAAACCCGTCCATCCGCTTCTCGAAGAGCGGTTCGATCGCCTCCGGCGTCACGTCGCGCCCGGTAAAACCGGTGCCGCCGGTGGTGATCACCACCTCGATGGCGGGATCGGCGATCCAGGCCGAGACCTGCTTGCGGATGGCCTCGACCTCGTCGCGCACAATGGCGCGATCCGCCAGTTTGTGGCCGGCTTCGGTCAAGCGTGCGGCGAGCGTGTCACCGGAACGATCCTGCGCCAGATCGCGTGTATCGGAGACCGTCAGCACCGCGATCGCGACCGGAATGAAGGGCAGAGACTCGTCAATCTTCATGATGAACCCTTGATTGTGTTTCTATATTTCGAACGCAAAAGCAAACCTTAAGCAGAATGTAAACTTTCCGAGCGAGGATTCCAGCGTCAATCGCATCCGTTACGCGATGCGGAAATCGGATCAGACGATGGAGCATGTTTCGGAGCAGGCGGAAACCATCGAGGCCAGGCTCGAACTGCTCGCCCGACAGGGCGGGGGGTACGAGCGTGCCCTGGATCTACTCGTGGATGTGCTCATCGAGCGCGGCCCCCAGCTTTGCGACATCCGCCGCGACACCTGCATCGATCTGATCATGGATGTGGCGCCCTCCTGCGGGGCGAAGCCGATCGCCGAGGCGACCCGGCGCATGGCGCTGCATGATCACGCGCCGCGCACCCTGATCCTGGCGCTTGCCCAGCTCGCCATCGCCCGGGAGGCCCGAGAAGCCGGGGAGAAACCGGTTCCGCCGTCCGCCCCACAGCCTGATGATGCGCTGACCCGCTTGATCGCGCAGGCCCCGGCGGAAGAGTTGCGCAATCTGGCCAGGCGAGAAGATCTTCATCCCGGCGCCTGCGCCAAGCTGCTCGAACGGGGCGACGGGCAAGCCATTGCCGCCTGCGCGCGCAACCGCAATGCGCGCTTCGATCGCTCCGGCTTCGCCGAGGTCGCGGCCATGGCCGCGGAGAATAACGATATCCGTGCCGCCCTGTGCCATCGCTGGGATATTCCCGAAGACGAAGTCGCGCGTTTCTGGGGCAAATGTGTCGATCACGACAAGGCGCGGCTGCTCGTCTCCGGATTCAGCGCCGAGGACGATCCGCTGCTCGGTGAGGCGCCCGCGTCGGTTCTGACGCTGGAAGAGGATGCCGCGCTCGAGACCGAGCGCCAGCTCGCCGAGCTCATTCTCGAACATACGAGGCCGAGCTCCCTGCCGCGCGCCGCCCGGAATCTGGCCGAGGCGGCCGGTATCGACGAGGGGCTCGCCTTCGATCTGATCTGCGGCTCCTACGAACGGGGCGTGGTGCTGCTCGCGCGCGCGGCCAATATGGATGAATGGGCGTTTCTGAAGCTGGTCTGCTCGCGCCTCAAGCAGATCGCCTCCACCACGACGCCGCATCGCGCGCTGCGCAATTTCCGCGAATGCTCGCGCGACGAGGCGCGCCGCATCCTCTCCAGCATCGGCGACGTCAAGGGGCTGTGCGCACTGGCGGGGGGGGCGGCGAAGGCCGCCGCGAAGGCAGCCGCGAAGACGGCGCGAATCCTGAGTTTGCAGGGCCTCGACGTACCCCCGGAAGCGCTCGACGAAACGAACCCGCAGCCGATCCGCGAATCGGCCTGACGCTGTCCACGCGGTGAAGCGTTCGAGGGGCGGGGGCTATGCGCCGATGCGCTACCCACCGATTGTCGTGGCGGCGATCCAGTAATCGGGGTGGCGCGCCCGCATGAGCGCAGCCGCTTTGTCGCGCGTACCGGAACCATCGAACAGCGCGAACACGCTCGCCCCGGAGCCGGACATGCGCGCAATCTGACAACCGGTGCAGTTGCAAAGCGCCGCGCGGATCGCGGCGATCTCCGGCACGATCGCTTCTGCCGGGCCGCAGAGATCGTTGCGCCCGTCAATGATGCGCGCGAGCCAGCCGCTGCAATCATCCTGGGCGGGCCAATCATCCACCTCCGAGGGCAGCGCTGCCTCGGATGCGCCGCCGGGCCCGAAGGTCTCGCCCGGAGCCAGTCCCAATCCACGAAAGACCTCTGGCGTCGGCGTCGCGATCCCCGGATTGACCAGAAGCGCCGGAAAATGAGGCAGCGAAAGCGGCGGCCCGAGATCCGTCCCGGTTCCGCGCATCACCCGGCTGCGGCTGTCGAGGCAAACGGGAATATCGGCACCGATCTCGGCGGCGGCAGCAAAAAGCGCCGGGTGATCGGCGGGGATGCCGGCATGGGCGGCGAGAAGGCGCAGGGCCGCAGCCGCGTCAGCCGAGCCGCCCCCGATGCCCGAGGCGACCGGCAGATGCTTTTCCAGAACGAATCCGCCCTTGTTCAAGTCCGGCAGAGCTTCGGTCA
>JAFIEI010000048.1 GCA_020832565.1 Salinarimonas sp.
ATGGCGCGCCCTACGGGACTCGAACCCGTGTTTTCGCCGTGAAAGGGCGACGTCCTAGACCGCTAGACGAAGGGCGCGGGTCGCCGGTGGCGGCGACGGGCGGTGTATAGAAGGGATTCGGGCGGGGGGCAAGCCTCTCGCGGCGGCTTTGCGGAAAATTTTTCAACCCGGCAATGCGGCGTCGACGAGGCGCATTTCGACGCGCTCGCGGCCACCCCAGGCATTGCGTGACAAAGTCCCCGCCAGGTGGAGACGTCCACCGATCGATGCCTGCAGCATCTCGCCCAGCGGCGTGCCTGCGGCGCGAAAGGCGATCGCATCGATGGTCGTGCCGCCGCCATCGGCAAGGCGAGCGCGCAGATGGCCGGCGGCACCGACCTCGCGCACACTCGCGACCCTGTGTGCCGACAACGCGAAGACCGGCTCGGGGCAGCCCGCCCCATAGGGGCCGGCGCGATCGAGCGTATCCATCAGCGCGACCTGCGCACCCGCTGCCGTGAGCGGCGCATCGATCATCAGGCGATCGGCCTCGGCCGCATCGGCCACGTCACTCGTGAGCGCGTCCCGGATGAAGCCGGCGAATGCGTCGAGCCCCTCGGCTGCAACCGTCGCTCCTGCGGCCATGGCATGACCGCCGCCCTTTCGGGCGATGCCGGCATCCACCGCAGCGCGCACCGCGCGCCCGAGATCGACCCCGGCGATCGAGCGCCCCGAGCCGGTCGCCATGCCCGATTCATCGATGGCGAAGGCGAAGGCCGGGCGGCGAAAGCGCTCCTTCAGCCGCGACGCGGCGAGCCCGACGATGCCGGGATGCCATTCCGGCGAGGCGGTGACGAGCAGGGCGGCCTGTGCGTCCTCATGCAGCTTTGCCTCGGCCTGCGCGATGGCCTCGGCGACGGCGTCCTGTTCGATCGCCTGCCTTGCACGGTTGAGCTGGTCGAGTTCGCCGGCGATGCGTCCCGCCTCGGCGGGATCGCGCGTCATCAACAGCCGCGCCCCGAGCGCCGCGTCCCCGATACGCCCGCCGGCATTGATGCGCGGACCGACGAGGAATCCGAGATGCCAGGCCTGCGGTGCCGCCTCGAGACCCGCCACGTCGAGCAGGGCGGTGAGGCCGGGGCGGCTGCGCTGGCGCATCACCGTGAGACCTTGCCGCACGAAGGCGCGGTTGAGTCCCGTCAGGGGTACGACGTCCGCGACCGTCGCCAGCGCGACGAGATCGAGCGCGCCCATCAGCGCGAAATCATCCTCTGCCGGTGCCTCGCCGGTTACGCGCAGGGCGCGATTGAGGGCGACCAGCGTGAGGAAGACGACCCCCGCCGCGCAGAGATGGCCCAGCCCGGAAAGGTCGTCCTGGCGGTTGGGATTGACCAGAGCCGCGACTTCGGGAAGCGCCTCAGGGGCCTGGTGGTGATCGAGCACCACGACATCGAGCCCCAGCTTTTGCGCCTCGGCGAACGGGCCGTGGCTCGCCGTGCCGCAATCGACGCTCACCAGCAGCCGCGCGCCGTCTTCGGCCAGCATGCGGATCGCCGTCTCGTTGGGGCCGTAGCCCTCCGTAATGCGGTCGGGAATGTGGATGCGCGCCGACACGCCGCAGGCCTCGAGGAAACTCGCCAGCAACGCGCTGGAACAGGCACCGTCGACATCGTAATCGCCGAAAATCGCCACCGGCTCGCGCTGGCGCACGGCCCGGGCGAGACGCTCCACGGCGGGCTGCATGTCGCGCAGCACGTCGGGGTCGGGCATCAGGTCGCGCAGGCGGGGCGTCATGAAGCTATCGACATCTTCCATGACGACACCACGGCCCGCAAGCACGCGCGCGACGAGATCCGGCAGGCCGTGCGCCTGAGCCAGCGCGCCCGCCAACATCTCGCCGCGCTCGTCCAGCCGATACGCCCAGTCGCGTCCGGAGGCCGTCCGGGTGATGCCGGGGAAGGGGCGCCCTGGGGGGAGGGCGGAGGCCGGCATCTGGCTCGTCGGGGAATCGCTCATCGCGCGGGGGTGCTGCGCCGATCAAAAAGTCTTGGCCGCTCAGAAAACCTTGCGGTACTGGATGAAGCCCGGCAGGTCAGCCACCTGATCATAAAGGATTCTCGCTTCATAATTCTTCTCCTGGGTCAGCCAGTAGACCCGCGCAGCCCCGGCTTCCTGCGCCCGTTCGTAGACCGCCTCGATCAGCTTGCGCCCCGCCCCCTTGCCGCGCGCCTGCGGCACCGTGAACAGATCCTGCAGATAGCAATAATCGCCGATCGTCCAGGTCGAGCGGTGGAAGATGTAATGCACGATGCCGACCAGTTCGTCGCCGAGGAAGGCGCCGAGCACATGCATCGGCTCGTCGGGGTCATGCAGACGGTCCCAGGCGGTCTGTGTCGCCTGGTCGGATACGGAGGTCTTGTAGAAGGCGAGATAGCCCTGCCAGAGCGGCTCCCAGGCCGCACGGTCGTCGCGGTGGAGCTTTCTGATCTCGATTTCGGCCATGGGAGTCTCCTTCGTCGATATGGGTCTGCGCCCGGCTGCCTGTACCAGTCATAACCGATTCGCGTAGCCCGTGCAGGCAATGCCCGCCCGATCGATGGCGAAAGCGTTCAAGCAGCTTCGAGGAGCGCCCACGCGACATCCGGACGCGTACGGAGGGATGTCGATTCCTGTTGCGCGTCGCAATCTCTGTGATTAGAAAAAATACAGGGAAATCAATAGTTTAGACATGTTCTAAACTAGAGGATCCAAGGAAGATCCTGGAAAGACGCAAAGATGATCGTGTGCTCCTGCAACGTCCTGTCCGACCACGATGTGCGCGGCTGCCTGAATCCGGGGGTGGATTGCCCCCGCACGCCCGCGCAGGTCTATCGCTGCCTCGGATGCTCCCCGCAATGTGGACGCTGCGCACGCACCATCCGCAGCATCATGGATGCGGCCTTGCCAGGCATCGACGCCTGCGCCGGCTGCCCCACCGCCTGCGAAACGCACCATGCCGCGCTCCTCGAACCTGCTGAATAGACCGGTCCCGGCCATGACCGTGTTGACGCGGTAGGGGACATGCCCTAGCTTGCTGTTTAGAAGCATTCTAAACAACGGAGCATCTCATGAAGGGCGACAAGAAGGTCATCGAGTACCTCAATCGCGGGCTGCGCAGCGAGTTGACGGCGGTCAACCAGTACTGGCTGCACTACCGCATCCTCGATGATTGGGGCTTCAAGGACCTCGCGCAGTTCTGGCGCAAGGAGTCGATCGAGGAGATGCAGCATGCCGACAAGTTCGTCGAACGCATCTTGTTCCTCGAGGGCTTTCCGAATCTGCAGGAGCTCGATCCGCTGCGCATCGGCCAGTCGATCGAGGAGATCCTCGATTGCGATCTCGCTGCCGAGGTCGAGGCGCGCTCACTCTATCTGGAAGCGGCGAATTACTGCGACAGCGTCTCCGACCGCGTGTCCAAGAACCTGTTCGAGGAACTCGCTGCGGATGAGGAGGGGCATATCGACTTCCTCGAAACCCAGAAGGAGCTCATCAAGCAGGTCGGTGTGCAGCTCTACGCGCAAAAGCATATCGGCGGGCTGGAATGAGCAAGGCGGCCACCGGTATCGTTGGCGGCGTCATTTGATCAACTTCGAGAGCGCGCGGAACGTGCCGTTGCCCGCGCGCTCCATCCATTCGAACACCACCATCTCGCTGTTGACGATCACGCATCCCGCCTGCCGCGCGCGGGCAATGGCGAGATCGACACTCTCCGGCGCGCGGCTGCCGACCGCATCGGCCACATAGAAGATCTGATAGCCCGCATTCTGCAGATCGAGCGCGGTCTGCAGCACGCAGACATGCGCCTCCGCCCCGACGATGACGATCTGGTCTCGCCCGACATCGCGCATGGCGGCGAAATACGCCGCGAAGGCCGGGTCGCGCAGGGCGGAGAAGGTAATCTTCTCGTGAATACGGGCGGTCTCGGGGAGGATATCCCGGATCGGCGCGACCGTCGGCCCGAGCCCGCGCGGATATTGCTCGGTCACCTCCACCGGAAGGCTGAGGGTGCCGGCTGCGCGGATCAGGATGGCCGCGCGCGCCGCAGCGGCCTCGCCCGCATGGATCGCGGGCATCAGCCGCTCCTGGAAATCGACGATGAGCAGGATCGCGCGTTCGGTCTCGATCAGCATGGCTTCCTCCGGGATCGCAGTGTCGCAGCGCTTGAACCTGTGCGCAATCAGGCGGCATTTCGCAGCTGCGTCATGACACGCGTTCACTTTGCCGGCATACGAAGCCTTGCCGTACGACCGGTGAGAAAAATCGCAACTGTCATGCAGCTGTCATCTCAAAGCACTAGGCACGCCCTGCAGGTTGCAAACCAGGGAGAAAAGTGACCCATGAAACCCAACACGCTCATCGCCGCCGGTGTTGCCGGCATGGTCGGCTTCGCCGCTTTCGCCGCACCCGCTCAGGCCGACTACTATGAAGGCCAGACGATCCGCATCATCATTCCGTTCTCTGCCGGTGGCGGCACGGACACGTTCGGGCGCCTTATCGCCCAGCATCTGGGTAATCACATCCCCGGCAACCCGACCGTGGTCGCGGAGAACGTAACCGGTGCCGGCGGTCTGCTGGGCTCGAACGAATTCGCCGAGCGCGTCGAGAAGGACGGCATGACGCTGATCACCGCCTCCGGTCACCTCAACCTGCGCGCCTTCCTCGGTCTCGAGGGGCTGCGCCTCAACCTCGAGGAGCTGACCCCGGTCGTCGCCGGCCCGATGGGGCACGTCACCGCCTTCAACACCCAGACGAGCGGTGTTTCGACCTTCGCCGAGCTGCTGGAATCGGATGTGCGCATCACCAAGGGCATCACCGATCCGGTGGGTCTCGTGGAATCGATCGTGGCACTGGAAGTGTTCGGTGTGGACTACCGCGCAGTGCCGGGTTACGGCGGGCGCGGCGACACGCGCGTCGCGTTCGAGCGCGGTGAGCTGGTCATCAACAGCCAGTCGACCCCGGCCTTCAACGCCCGCGTCCAGCCCCTGATCGACGAGGGCACCGCAGAAGTCGCCTATGCGATCGGCTTCATCGACGCCGACGGCAACCCCGTCCGCGACCCGGCTGCGCCGGACCTGCCGACGCTGGCGGAAGTCTATCAGGAGATCCACGGCGAGATGCCTTCGGGTGAAGCCTGGGAGGCCTACAAGGTCGTCGCCAACCTCGTGCAGAACACGCGCGGTACCATCTGGGTGCACAGCGATGTCCCGCAGGAAGCGCACGATGCGCTGCGTCAGGGCGTCGATGCCATGGTCCTCGATCCGGAATTCATCGAAGCGGCCGGCAACATCCTCGAAGGCTACGACATCATCTCCGGCTCCGGCCTCGACCAGATCAAGGCCGAGCTCGACGCCGCTCCGGCCGAGATCGTGACCTGGGTTCAGGATCTGCTGACCAACAATTTCGAAGTCAGCTTCGACCGTTGATCCCGGCGGTGTCGCAGCCTGCGATCTGATTTCATGTGCAAAGCCGCGCCGCGCCCCTGTCGGGGTGCGGC
Source organism: Salinarimonas sp. (assembly GCA_020832565.1). Classification (GTDB taxonomy): domain Bacteria; phylum Pseudomonadota; class Alphaproteobacteria; order Rhizobiales; family Beijerinckiaceae; genus Saliniramus. Next base: position 5,513 of record JAFIEI010000048.1, read on the forward strand.
GTCGCGTGTTTCGATGGTCATTCCTGAAGAGCCGAAGCGGACAGCCCCATGATCGACGCCCTCGTCAACGGTCTCGTCATTCTGATGGACCCGTTCCGCATGCTGATGCTGTTCGCCGGCGTCGCAATCGGCATCACGGTCGGCATCCTGCCCGGGCTCGGTGGCCTGATGGGAATGGCGCTGGTGCTGCCGTTTCTCTTCGGCATGGATTCCTATGCCGGCATCGCCATGCTGATCGGCATCGCTGCCGCCGTCCCGAGCGCGGATACCTTTCCCTCGGTGCTGATGGGGATACCCGGCTCGTCCGGATCACAGGCGACGATCATGGACGGCTATCCGCTCGCGCGAAAAGGGCAGGCGGCGCGGGCGCTTTCGGCCTCCTTCATGGCCTCGCTGATCGGCGGGCTGATCGGTGCCGTGGCGCTGACGGCGCTGATCCCCTTCGCGCGTCCGCTGGTCCTCGCCTTCGGATCGCCGGAATTGTTCATGCTCACGATACTCGGCCTGTCGATGGTGGGGGTCCTGAGCGGCTCGCGCCCGATCCTCGGGATCATCGGCGCCGTGGCCGGGCTGACGCTCGGCATGGTGGGCGGCGCGCCGGTCGCGCCGGAATACCGCTTCGTCTTCGGCGAGCTCTATCTCTATGACGGTTTCTCGCTGGTGATCCTGGCGCTCGGCCTGTTCGCAATTCCCGAGATCATCGACCTGATGGCGAAGGGCGGCTCGATCGCCCAGCGCGGCCCCGGTCTCGGCGGTGGCTGGATGGAGGGGGTGCGCGACACGCTGCGCAACAAGTGGCTGGTCGTTCGTCATTCACTGTTCGGCGTGATCATCGGCGCGATCCCGGGCATGGGATCCTCGATCATCGACTGGCTGAATTACGGCTATGTGGTGCAGACCTCGAAGGACCGCTCGCAATTCGGCAAGGGCGACATACGCGGCGTGATCGCACCGGAAGCCGCCAACAATTCGCGCGAGGGTGGCGTGCTGATGCCGACGCTGCTTTTCGGCGTGCCCGGATCGAGTGCAATGGCGCTGTTTCTAGGCGCGCTCCTCATCTTCGGCATCCAGCCCGGCCCGGCACTCTTGCGCGACGATCTCGATCTCGTCTTCGTCATCATCTGGTCGCTCGCCATCGCCAATGTCATGGGCACGGTGATCTGCCTCGCGCTGAGCCGCCCCATCGCGCGGCTGACCTTCGTGCCGTTCTATTTCATCGCCCCGGTGGTCCTGTGCATCGTCATCCTCGGCGCATTTCAGGAGACGCGGCACTGGGGCGACCTCGTCGCGCTTCTCGGCTTCGGCCTCGTCGGCTGGCTGATGAAGCGCATCGAGATGCCGCGCCCGCCGCTGCTGATCGGCTTCATCCTCTCCGGCCTCGCCGAGCGCTATCTGTGGATGTCCTACAATCTCTATGACTGGGACTGGGTCTACCGCCCGCTGGTCATCACCATCGGGGCGCTCTGTATCGGGCTGGTAATCGGCGGGATATGGCTCAAGCGCCGCTCGGCCGGCAGCGCGGCGACAGCTTCCGACAATGACGGGCAGGAACGTCTTGCGGATAACCGCGCCGGCGAAGAAGCCCAGAAGGGGGCGCAGTCATGACGCAGGATGCTTATCCCATCGCGCGCCGCCTGCGCACCGCCTTCGTGGTGGCGCTGCTGATCCTCTTCATCGCCGTGGCCTGGGCGGCGCAGGATTTCCGCCTCGGGGCGCGGCTCTTCCCGGTCTATATCGGCATGGCCGGCGCGGCGCTCTGCGTCATCGAATTGCTGCGCCAGCTGATCACGCGCGGGCGCCAAAAGCTCTCCGACGAGCCCAATACGGCGGATCTTTCCGTCGAGGCCGACGAGCAGACCGCCGCCGGCTATCTGCGCGCGTTGAGTTTCTTCGGCTGGATGCTCGGCTATTACGCCCTGACCTTCGTCTTCGGCTTCACGCTCGCCACCGTGATCTTCGTACCATCGCTCCTGATCCTGCGCTTTCGCGCGCCATTTCTCGCCTCAGCCGCAATCGCGGGAGGGCTCGTACTGCTGATCGTGGCGCTGCAATATTTCCTGATGCTCCGCGTCCCCCGCGGCCTCACCCACGGCATGCTGCCCTGGCCGTTCTGAGGACCCTGTCAGACGCTCTCCTCGATCCGCAGCATCGCGCCGCCGAGTGCGGTGAAGGCGCGTTCGCGGCAGGTGAGGATGATGACCTGCTGGTGGCGGGCGGCGCGGGTGAGGGCGTCGAACATGGCCTCGATGCGCCCGTCATCGGAGAAGACGAGGGCGTCGTCCAGAATGATCGGGGCGGGCCGGCCCTTCTCGGCGAGCATGGTGCCGAGTGCGAGGCGCACCAGCACGGCGATCTGCTCGCGGGTGCCGTGCGAGAGCTGGTCGTATCCCTCCGGCGTGCCTGCGCGGGCAATGCCGGTAGGGGCAAAATCCTCGTTCAGAGCGATCTCGGCGCCGGGGAACAACCTGGCGAGATAGGGCGATAGATGCTGCTTGACCGGGGCGAGAAAACGTTCACGCCCGGCCTCAAGCGTATCCGCGATGGTCTCCTGCAGGAGCTGAAGCGCTTGTGTACCGAGTTGTTCGCGGGCTTCGGCGCGCTCGGTCAGGGCGGCTTCCTCGCGCGCGCTGGCGAGCTCTTCCTCCAGCCCCTCCGCCCCGAGCTGGCGGATCGCCTCCTCGTGACGCGCGGCATCGCGTTCGAGGCGCGCGAGATGGGCGCGGTGGTTCTCCAGCGCTTCCTCGGTGCGCTTGACCCGGTCCTGCGCGATCAGCAATTGATCCTCATCCGGCGTTGCGGCTTCGAGCGCGGCGACATGTTCCTGCTGGCGCGCCTGCGTCGCCTCAGCTGCCGAGAGGGCCGATTGCAGCTCCGCGATCCGTTCGGGCGCAGCCTGCTCGTCGGCCTTGAGGGCGAGCGCGTCGCGGGTTGCGGCGGCGTCGTCGCGCTGGCGCATCGTGCCGGATTTGCGTGTACTCGCCTCGATCAGCTTCTCGCGCTTCGCTTGCTCGTTGCGCTGCGCCGACTCCAGAGCCGCCCGCGCTTCCTCCAGCGCCTCGCGACAGGCGCGTGAACCGGCGCGCAGCGTCTGCAGATCGGACTCCGGCGCGGGGAAATCCGTCCCGCCGGGCGTGGCATCGTCCTGTGCGATCAAGGCCTCGGCCCGCGTGATGCGCTCGGCGAGGTGGCTTCGTGCGCTATCGACATCATCGCCGCTGCCAGCTTCGCGCGTGATGCCCGCAAGACGCTCCGCCAGCGCCTTGATCTCGCGGGCGAGCGTGCGGGCATCGTCGAGCTGTGCTTCGGCCTGCCCGAGACCGGACACGTTCATGGCAGCGAGCGCCTGCCTGTATTCCGCTTGCGCATCCTCCAGCGCGGTTCGGTCGCGCGCGCCGCCCGCAGGGATGATCCGCAGGGCGCCGATGCCTACGATCGCGATTTCGGTATCACCGGTGAGCGGGCGCTCGTCGCCATCGGGCAGGAGTGTGCCGTCGATGCTGACGCGGCCCGCGCCTTCGGGCGTGAGCGAGACGGCGAGGCGCGGGGCCTGTGCTTCGAGCCGTGCGCTGATCTGCACGACCCTGTCCTGCAGCGCCCGCGCGGCGGTGAGCTTTTCGCTGGTGACGCTGATTGCCCTGTGGGCCTTGCGCTTCTCGCGCAGTTCCGCGCGCAACCGGTCGATCTCGGCGAGGCTCGCCCGCAGGCTCGCAATCGCCCCTTGCGCCTCGCTTCGGGCCTGTGCCGCCTCGGCCCGGTTCTGCGCCGCCTCGGCCCTGACGAGCGCCTGCTGCGCCGCCTGCCGATCCGCCTCGCGCGCGCGCACTGATTCCGCTGCCGTATTGCAATCGGCCTGCGCCTGGACCTCCGCCTGCGCCTGCGCGGCGAGATCCTGGTCGAGCCGTTCCAGCCGGTCCTCGGCTTCCTTCAGGCGCTCGCGAAAGCCCCTGGCATCGGCGAGACGCGAGGCGGCGGTTTCGCGCTGGCTCGTCAGGGCCGTGAGCTGCGACTGTGCCGTTTCGAGCTTCGCCCGCGCCGCGCGCGCCGTGTCGAGTTCGCGGATCGCGGCTTCGCGCCTTGCGCGCAGATCCGCTTCGCGCGCCGGATCGCGCGCGCGGGCCAGTTCGGCGCGCAGTTGCGCGAGCGCATTGAATTCCCCTTCGAGCGTCCGCTGCTTGTGCTCCAGTTCCTGCACGCGCTCGCGCGCCGCCTGCGCGGCGTCGATGGCCGCTTTCAGCGGCCCGCCGGCCCTCGGGCCGCGTGTGGTGACGCGTTCAGCGAGATCGGCCTCTACGCGATCGAGCACATGCCGCGCCCGGTCGCCACCGACCAGCGCGCCCACCTCCGCCGTCACGAGGTCCGCGAGCGTGCTGCGCGCGGTGGGCGAGGCTTCGTGCGGATCGAAGGATCGACCCTGTTCCACCCATATCAGTCCCAGTGCTCCGATATCCGGATCCGCGCGACCGCTGCCCGGCGTGATCCCGAGCAGATCCCACACCGCTTCATCGGCCTGCGCGCCCCGCGCGACGACGGCGCCGTCACGGGTGAGTTCTGCCTTATCGCCACGCATAAATTTCTTTGTGAGGCGGTAGTCATGGTCATCAATTCGGAAATCTATAATGATCTCTACCGGCAAGGCTGCATTTTCTGTTGCGATTTTCTTTATCGGTTCCCGTTTGCTATTGTGTCTCTGGAACAGCGCGACCCGCAAAGCCCGAAACAGCGTCGATTTCCCCGCTTCATTGGGTGCGCTGAGAATGTTGAGCCCCGGCGAAAATCCCGTCAGCCGGGTCTCGCGGGTAAAGCGCCCGACGCCGTTGACGCTGATCCCGGTAATGATCATGCCTTCTCCCCCGCCGTGACGAGGGTATAGAGCCGCGTCAGCGCCGCCTCGGCTACGACCCGCGCCTGCGGATCGGCGCCCGCATCATCGATGCGCCGGCCGAGTTCCTCGGCCACCTGCCGCAGCGCGCCGTCGAAATCGATCGCCTCGATATCGGCCCGGCTGGGACGCAGATGCAGGCCGGAGAGATCGTGCTCGAGATGCGCACAGGCTGCTTCGAGGCGGCCCAGCACATCCTCCAGCGATTGCCGCGCGGCGAGGGAGAGCGTGCCGGTGAGATCGAGCCGCAAGACGGCCTGCGGCAGATCCTCGATAGCGCGCCAGCGCGCGGCCTCGTCCGCTACGGCCTCGTCTGCCTGCAGATCGGCGCGTAGCCGCTGCCAGCGATAGCGCCCGGTCACGGCCTCGCGCACCTCCGGCTCGGCCTCGCCGCGCAGGGTCACGACGAGCGCCTTGCCCTCGCTCTGGCTGTCGAACCGGTCGGGTTCCGGCGTGCCGGCATAATGCACGCGCGGGCCGATCCTCAGCGTGCGGTGCCAGTCACCGAGGGCGAGATAGGCGAGGCCCGCGCGCTCAGGCCGGCCCGGATCGATCAGGTTCGAGGCCTCGCCCGCGCTGTCGAAACCCTGGACCGAACCATGGGCGAGACCGATGCGGATGGCGCCGGGGGGCGTCGCCGCCTGATCCATCCAGGTGGTGAGGTCATCCACCGCGCTCTTGCGCGTCAACGGGGCAGGGAGGATGTAGACCCCCTCCGCGATCGCGACCGGCTCTGGCGTCAGATGCAGCCGCACATTGGGCGGCAGGTCATCACCGGCGATCTGGTCCCACAAACCGTTTGGGCGATGCGGATCGTGGTTGCCGGGCAGGAGATGCCAGGTGACATGCGGGAAGCGGCGCATGCGCTCCAGCGGCGCGCGGCGCGTGGCGGGGAGGGGGGTCTCCATGTCGTAGACATCGCCCGCAACCAGCACATGCGCGGCCTCTTCGCGCCTGGCGAGCGCGCCGAGCGCATCGATTGCGTCGAGCCGTGCCTGCCGAAACAGTGCCTCGCGCTCGCCGAAACGGCGAAACACCTTCCCTATCTGCCAATCTGCCGTATGGATGAAACGCATGCCGAATCCACTGTGATCGCAGCGACGATGCCCTGTCCCTCACCGGGAGTCGAGGCGTCGCGTACGCTCCGGCGTGGACAACGGAACCGGTCGATCGGATCGCGCCGGAAGCCCTGGCTGGCGAAGGTCAAGGGGGACAAAGGCGGAGAGGGGGGAGCGGCCCGGCGGCGAAAAAATCCGTCCGCCACGACAAGAATCGGGTTGCATCGGAAATCATGCCCCGCTATACGCTCCCCAGCGATCCCCGATAGCTCAGTTGGTAGAGCAAGCGGCTGTTAACCGCTCGGTCGTAGGTTCGAGTCCTACTCGGGGAGCCATTCTTCTCATCAGCACATATCCTGAACATTGGTGACGGGGCAGCGCCGCGTTCACTCGGCGTAGTGATGCTCGCGCGACGCCGCAGGATGACAGCCGGCATTCGCGCCGTCCGCTGACCGAACTGGCGGATCTAACATGCCGGCGCATATTCTCTTGCCCTTCGCGATGGCATTCCTCGCCAACTTCATTCTCGGCGCCTCATCGATCTACTGGCACCTGTTCGTGGGGCTATCTCCGGTCGTTCTCGTGATCTGGCGCATCGCTTTCTCGCTGATCCTGCTCGGCCTGCTCGTCGGTCATTTCGTGTTGCGCGGGAACGATTCGCTGCGCCGGTTGACGGGACGCGTCGTCGTCCTTCACGTGGCTGCGGCGGTCCTCGTGGCGATCAACTGGGGTGCCTTCATCTGGGCGTCAATGCAAGGTTCCGTGCTCGAGAGCGGCCTCGGCTATCTCCTTGCCCCCGTCTTCGTGATGATCGTGGGGCTGCTCTTCCTCGCCGAACCGCGAACGCGACCCCGTTTCGCCTGCATCGTCGTCATTGTGCTCGCCCTCGCCACGCTCGTGATGGCGGCCGGGAGGCTGGAACACTGGGTCTACTGGACCATCGGGGCGACCTGGGGTGGCTACACGCTATTGAAGAAGCGCACATCCTTGTCACCCATAGAAGGCCTCTTCGTTGAAACCACGGTTTTGTCGATACTGCTCGTTCTCGCCTCGGTGTGGATCGACTTCGGCTCTCACGCTCCGGCCGCATCGCAGGTGGTGAATTATCCCTGGCTTGCGGCAGCGGGGCTCGTCTCGGTAGCGCCGCTGGTCATGTTTTCGTTCGCGGCGCGCAAGCTCGGCGCCTTCAACATGGGCGCATTGCAGTTCGTCCTTCCGACGACGCAATTACTGGTATCCTATACCTATTACGGCCAGGTCGCGACCATGACGACTTATGTCTGCTTCGGGATAATCTGGATGGCGCTCGTTGCACTCACCTTGCGGGAGGGAGGCGCCTTCGGGAGAGCGCGCCTGCCGAAATCCATCATCTGAACGATTAGCGAGAGCTTACCGCAGTCAGCGATCCGGCGGACTTCGAGTTGATCGGTTCTACGGATGGCGCACCAGGGCAAGAACGGCAGACGGTTCGGCACGCGCTGGTTTTGTCGAAAAACGACGAAAATCTACCGAAGTGTTTTTTCTTTGTTCGCAAAATCAATGATTGCCTGTTTCTCGAATGAAATTATTGGATGTGCTAGATAACAAGGCGACAATTTTTATCAATTGAAAAACACTTGATTCATTCGTATGTTAACAAGCTTAGCATTAAAATCCAGATTATTTTGTGTATATTTGCAGACAATTTGAAACAACTAAGCTCATTTTTGCTGTTTTCCGCAGCCATGTCGTCTTCACGACATGGCCGGAATTGCATGTTCGAATATTGTTCTGAAACCGTATGACCGTAGCCCTTCTGCGACCATCCACACCGATTTCCGTGAATTCCCCGCACCGGGCAAGAACGGCCTTGCTCCGAATCAACGAACCGGGAACACTCCGGGCAACTCACAGCACTCGCGCGGTCCGACGATTCGATTCGCATCGTTGCCTGCACGAGGGCATGTGGGCAGGTCCTCCAGCCAGCGTGACGACATGAAGACAATTGCGATCATTTCCCAGAAAGGGGGCGCCGGTAAGACGACGCTCGCTGTTCATCTCGCGGTCTGCGCCCATCTCGCAGGTCACCGTTCAGCGGTGATCGATCTGGATCCGCAGGCGACGGCGCGCAAATGGGCAGACAAGCGCCGGGCCGAGCCGGAAGTTGTCGGCGACCATGCCGAGCGGCTGCCGTTTCTCACCGAAGCGGCGAAGAACAACGGCGCGGATCTGCTCGTGATCGATACCGCGCCCAATGCCGACAGGGCATCGCTGATTGCGGCGCGTGCCGCCGATCTGATCCTGATACCGTGCCGCCCGGCCGCCTTCGATCTCGACGCCATTGCCGCGACCTGCGATCTCGCCGATCTGGCGCGTCGCCCGGCCTGGGTGCTGCTGTCCTCTGCGCCCGTCCGGTCGCCACTGGTCGAGGAATCGCGGCTCGGGCTGGAGGCCGACGGTCGCAATGTCGCGCCCTTCGTCCTGCACCAGCGCGTGGCTTTCTCCCACAGCGTCATCGACGGGCGTACCGCGATGGAGTTCGAGCCCTTCGGCAAGGCCGCCGGGGAGTTGCGCGATATCTATGCGTGGGCCTGCAACGAAATCGATCTGGATTCGCGCCTGCCCGGCGGCAAGATGCGCAAGAGCGCCTGAGCCGGGAAACGAGGGAGTTTGAACCATGAGCAAGCGTGCCAGCCTGTTCGGTGCCCGCGGGCCGAAACTCGTCGAAACCGAGAGCGAAGCCGCGGAAGCGGCGAGCGCCGCCGCATCCCAGCCCGCCACGCCGCAGAATACCGCGGCGCCGGAGTCCGAACCCCGACGCAAATATCCGGTCGCCAAGACCCGCGAGGGAAAGCGCGTCGCCACCGTCTATCTCGAGCCCGAGGCGCTCAAGCAGCTCAAGCGCATCGGCTTCGACGAGGAGACCACCGTCCAGGAATTGCTGGTGGAGGGGATCAACGCCGTATTCGAGAAGCGCGGTCTCAGCCGTATCGCCTGATAGCGGCCCCTTGCGCCCCTTTGCCGAATCCGCATTCCGGCAAATCGGATCTTGCGTGTGAGCGTCTGCGGCATCATGCCCGGCGTGTTATCCTTGCCGGGAAATTTCAGGAACGGGAAGGAAGCCACGCATGATCGATCTGTACACCTGGACGACGCCGAACGGGCGCAAGGTCTCGATTCTGCTCGAGGAACTCGGGCTGCCCTATACGGCGCATGCCATCAATATCGGCAACGACGACCAGTTCGCGCCGGATTTTCTGAAGATCAGCCCCAACAACAAGATTCCCGCGATCGTCGATCACGACAACGGATTGTCGCTGATGGAATCGGGTGCCATCATGATCTACCTCGCCGACAAGACCGGGAAGTTCCTGGCGCGCGAGGGGGAGGCCCGTTATCGCGCGATCGAATGGCTGATGTGGCAGATGGGCGGAGCCGGCCCGATGCTCGGCCAGGCCCACCACTTCCTTAAGTTCAATCCCGGCAAGGCCCCCTATGCCGAGGAGCGCTACGCCAAGGAAGCAGCGCGCCTCTACGGCGTTCTCGACAAGCGCCTCGCCGACAATGCCTTTGTCGCCGGCGAATATTCGATCGCCGACATGGCCACCTGGCCATGGATTTCGCGCTACGAGTGGCAGCAGATCGACCTCTCGGCCTTCCCCAATGTGAAGCGCTGGTACACCGAGATCGCCAACCGTCCGGCTGTGCAGAAGGGTTACCACGTGCCCAAGGCCGTCGGCGAAATCCCGATGCCGTAACCGGGTGAGCAAGCCGCAGCCGCCGAGCCAGTGCCGGCACCCGGAATTCTCGCCGCTCCGCTAGTCGGGGCGGCGACGGAGGAAAATGCGGCCATGCAAAAAAAATGGGCGCACCTTTTTGCAACTATAAGAAATGTTCATTTGATTTTTATTGATAAAGGGTTGAGAAAGCAGATTGCTTGGTCTATTCCGATCCCCGAAATGCCAGTTTTGATTGTGCTATCGCCGTGGGTCGGTTTTCCAGATGAAGCCATATTCGCTGTTTTTTCGCATCGGCGGGCCATGGCTGCGCCTGTGCCAGGCTGCTGCTGAGGGCTGCACCGCGCTTGCTGCGCGTAATCGCCGAACGCCAGCAGGCGTCCTGGCAGTGGCCGTTCTGCCCGCCCTCGTCCTCGCATATGGCCTCGTTTCCACTGCTGGCACCGCGCAGGCATCCATCGAGACCCAGCGCTTCGACGATTGGGAGCTGGTATGCCGGTCCCCGGATGCGGAGAGTGAAGACGCGGCGCCGTACGACGCATCCCGGGATTGCCGGATCAGTCAACGCCTTGCCATAGCCGAGAGCGGCCAGACGGTCTTTCTCCTGACCGGCCTACCGGGTGACGAGGCCGGCAGCTTCGTCGCGATCGTATCGGTTCCGCTGCGCGGCTATCTGGCCCCGGGAATCGAACTGCGCGTCGATTCGCGCGAGCCCGTACGTATCCTCTATGAAACCTGCGATCCCTCCGGCTGCCATGCTGGCTTCCCGCTCGAAGGCGAGGTGCTGCAGGCCTTTCGTGCCGGGTTGACCGCACAATTCCGAATCTGGACGGCGCGCGACGAGCCGGTGGATCTCGATATCTCGCTGATCGGCTTCACGGCCGCCTTCGAAGCATTGCGGGAGCGCGCCACATGAGCGGATTTGCGCGCCTCGCCGGCTTCCACGGTATTGTCATCGTCGCCGCGCTGTCAGTGTCGGCGGCGCAGGCACAGGTTGTTCCGGATGGTGGCACCGCGACGACGGTGACCATCGACGGCAGCGGTCGCCCTGTTGTCGGAATCGCTCCCGCCGGGGCGGGCGATATCAGCCGCAACACCTTCACGGATTTCTCGGTGGGAGCCGTCGGCGTCGACCTCGACAACCGGCTCATCGGGGCGCGCACGATCCTCTCGGAGGTGACCTCGGCCAACCGTTCCGTGATCGGCGGTCCGCTGGAGGTGCTGGGTCCGCGCGCGCATTTCATCCTCGCCAATCCCAACGGCATCACCGTGGATGGCGGGCGTTTCATCAATACCGGCGGCGTCACGCTCAATGCCGGCCCCGCGCGCCTCGAAGTCTCGGGCGGTCAGACCGATGTGGTGACGACGACCGATCCCGATGCCGATATCCTCATCGGCCCCGAGGGGCTTTCGGGGGCGATGTCGAGCCTGCAGCTTGCCGCGGGGCGCCTGCGCATCGACGGGCCTGTACTCAACGAAAATACGAGCCCCTTCGCCGATATCGCCCTCGTTGCCGGCAATGCCGAACTCACGCACGATTCGAGCGTGGTTCCGGGCACGACCACATCGCCCTTCGCCACCCGCACCGATCTGCCCGGTTCCGATGGTTCGGTACTGGTCGATGTCACGCCGCGCGGTTCACTCACGGCGAGCCGGGTTTCCGTGGCCGTTTCCGCCGAGGGGGCCGGGGTGTCCTTTGCCGGGACCGGCCTCGCCTCCATCGGTGAATTCAGCATCGACGGCCAGGGTCAGGTTCGTGTCGACGGCGGGACGGTCCGCGCCGAGCGCGATCTCGCGATCCGCGCGCACGAGATTACCGTGCTGAACGCACCCGAGCGCGAAGCAAGGGTCGAATCGCTGTCGGGCGCGGTGACGCTGCGTGCCGATCTGGGGAATATCGATATTACCGGTCGCGTGACCGGGGTCAGCCGGTCCGGAACCGACCCCGATTCGCTGGGAGCGGTGACCCTGCGAGCATCGGACTCGATCAATCTTCTGGGCGAGAGCGCGGACAGACTTACCATCGTCTTCGCCTCGGACGGCGATCTCGTCGCGCGCGCAAGCGCAGCGATCCGCAACGACAATGCCCGGCTTCTCGCCAATGCGATGGTTGATCTCGAAGCCGGCACGCGCATCGATAATATCACCCGGTTCTCGCAACCGCGTCCGCCGCGCGTCGAGATCGTGCATTCGCCGCGCGGCCTGTTCTCGTTCCTGTTCGGACGCCCGCGCACAACTCGGACAACTTATCATTACGGTCGCGCCGCCGTGGCGGGTGAGATTGCGAGCATTGCCGGCGAACGCATCGTCATCGATACGCCGCACCTGTTCAACAGCGGCAACATCTTCGCCCTCGACGGCCCGGCCGTAATCAATGCCACGCGGGTGCATAACCAGGGCACCGCGGTGGGGCAGTTCTCCACGATCAAGCGCTGTCGCATCGTCTGCTGGTCGCGCGGTTACTCCACCGCGAACATACTGGGCGGACAGATCAGCGCCGCAGCCGGCCTCGCGATCACTGCCGGTGAATCGATCGGCAATGATGCGGGCGCGTTCCTAGCGCTGGGCAATATGGAGCTCGATGCACCGTTCATCTCGACCCGGGCGCGTTTTCTTCCGACCGTCATCAATCCGCCCGGCGGCCTGCGCAACCTCTTCGCCGGGCGCCGCGCCTTCGTCGCGCAGGAGGCATTCGGCGGCACGATCACCAGTTCCGGCGGCTCGATCTTGTTGACGAGCACCCAGCCGGTTCGGGTGATCTCAGGCGAGATTGAAGGCTCGGTCGGCGTTACTGCCACTGCCGGTTTCGCACGCAGCGGAGACCGTCTTCCTGTCGGCGGTGTGATGGCGCAGCGCATCGGCCTGTTTGCGGATTGGCTGCCATGAGCGCGCTTGGTCATCCAGCTCGCGCAGCGTGGCATTGCGTTCTCGCGCTCTCCCTCGCATCTCTGAGCGCAGGGCCGGCATGGGCGGACGCAGCGTTGGAGGGCGCCGACGAGCCCATCATCATCGCCACCAAGCCCGTCGAGAGCCCCGATGCCGGGCAATGCTTTCCCGTCGAAACGATCATCGTCGACGGTGAATTCCTGATCCCGCGCGCGACCATCCGCGAAGCGGTCACGCCCCATGCGGCGGATTGTGTGGGTATGGAGGTGGCGCGCGCGGTTGTCGGCGCAATCAACGAGGCCCATGCCGAGGCGGGGCTGATCACCACGCAGGGCTACCTGCCGGAGCAGGATATCCGGGCTGCGCGCAGCCTGCGCATCGACGTGATCCCCGGGCGCATCGCCGCGATTGATTATCGCGAGGATCACGGGATCGCCGGGCGCGGATTGCGCGAGCGTTTCACGCATGCCCGGGATGCGGTCGCTGAATCCGAAGGGCCGTGGGATCTTCTGGGCAATCTCTCGGCGCTGTTTGCAATCCTCGACGACCCGCTCGATCGCTTCCAGATCATCGACGGCGCGCGGCGTCCCCAGGCAAAGACCCGCTCGAGTTTCTCGGCGACCCCGGGGGACGTGCTCGATATCGAGGATATCCAGCAGGGGGTCGAGCGCATCAACGCGGTCGCCTCGGGGCGTGCCCGGGCGCGACTGGAGCCGGGCGAGGAGCCGGCAACATCCGTCGTGGTGATCGAGAATACACCGGAAGACGCGTTCCGGCTCGATTTCGGCTATGAGCGCAATGCCACGACCCTGGCCGGACCGGGGCGCACGGTCAGTCAGCGGCTGCGCTTCGATCTGGCCAAGGACAATCTGATCGGCGTCAACGATTCATGGCGCTTTACCCTCGCTGGCGGCGAGAATTCGAACGAGGTCGCAGCGGGGATCGTCCTGCCCTGGCGCGCGTCGCGCTTCAGCATCGACGGCAGTTATACCGAGGCTTATCAGTCGATCACCCCGTTCGCCGGATTGTTCACCCAAAACAGCGCGCTTTCCCTGCGTTACGACCGACAGGTCCTGCGCGACGCCCGGCGCAGTCTGACGCTCGATACACGCCTCGACATTCGCAGGGGCGACCGCTTCATCAACGACCTGCAACTCACGCCGCAGCAATTCACCATCGCGCGGGTCGGGCTGACACGTAATGCGACGCCGGGAGAGCGCCAGCAGTTCAATCTCGGATTCGGCGTGAGCCGGGGGCTGACCCTGTTCAATGCCACCCGCGATCCGGAGGTGCTGCTCCCCGATATGCCGCGCGCCCAGTTCTGGAAGATCGACGGCTCGGCACAATATGTGCGCGGCTTCGAGAATCTCGGCATCTGGCAGACGACGCTTTCCGGACAATTCGCGGCGAGCCCGCTCTATGCCGACGACCAGCTCGTCCTCGGTTCGGCGGCCAGCGTGCGCGGTTTTGCTGCGCGTACGGAACGTGTCGATCGTGGCGGCTTCATGCGCAACGAATTCACGCTTGCCCTGCCGTCGAAGCGTTTGCTCGGCGAGCGCGCCGAATCATGGACCTTCGCCGCTGACGTGATCGACGCCACGCGACCCTATGCATTTCTCGATCTCGGGCGCGGCGAAAATCTCGCGGAACGCCGCACGATATCGCGGATCGGCGCCGGGATCGGCATGCGCTTCGCGCTCGGGCGCTCGCGCGTGGATGCCAGCCTCGCCTATCCGCTGCTCGATGAAGTGCGCACGCCCGACGGGGTCAATCGTCGCCCCGCCGGCGGAATACCTGATCTCGGCCTAAGCTTCACGTTCAAGATTTTCTAAGGGAAAGACAATGTGTTACGCCACTTTGCTCAATGATGCTTCCAAAGCCGTCCGACAAATTTCCCCGTGCCGCGGGCTGGCTCTGACGGCGACTCTGGCGCTCGGGCTCGCCACTGCAGGGGCGGCTTATGCGAATGCCGTCGATGATGGTCTCGCCGCGCTGGAGGAGGAGCGCTTCGAAGACGCGCTCAGCCATTTCAACAATGGTTTCGAAAGCGGTGAGGCCGATGCCGGCTTCTATCTGGCCCGGATGGCGGAACTCGGTCTCGGCGTGTCGCCCGATCCCGAAGCCGCACGGGTGCTCTTCCTCGCCGCCGCCGATGCCGGCAGCGCCCGCGCGCTCAACCGTGTGGGTCTGATGCATTTTCGCGGGGAAGGGGTGTTGCAGGATTTCGAGACCGCCCGCGCCCTGATCTGCGAGGCCGCCGAGGCGGGTGACCGCGATGCGCTGTTCAATTGTGCGGGCATGCTGGCCGAAGGGCTCGGCCTTGCGGATGACGAAGACCCCGCCGAAGCGGCGAGCCTCGCCTTCGCGCATTACGGCACGGCCGCCGAAGCAGGCCATATCGGTGCCATGAACGCGCTCGCCTTCGCCCATCTGGAGGGCACCATTCCCGAAGCCTCGTTCGATGCGGCGAGCGCCTATTTCGAGCAGGCGGCCAATCTCGGCAATCCCGTCGCCCTGTATGAGCTCGGGCGCCTGCATGAGGCCGGCCTCCTCGGTGAGGGCGATCTCGTGGCAGCGCACATGCATTACAACCTGGCTGCGGCCCGCCGGCACCCTGATGCGGGAGAAGCCCTGGCACGCATAACGGATCAGCTTTCCTCGGAGCAGTTGCGCATGGCGCAACGCGCAGCGCGCGACTGGACACCGGAGAGCGCGACTGCCGGTTCCACATCGATCGCGCCGGACGAAATGCCGATGATTGATTGAAAATTGAACACTTATCCATCGGGGATCGTCAAGAAAACGACAAATCCGTTAAAAGCGCCTATTGATTGCATCAAGCAGATTGATAAAAATCAAGGGTAGCTGTTCGTGGGCAAGTCGATCAAGGTCACCGGATTCGCAATTTCGCGCATAACGAGAAGCAATTTTTGATAATGATCATAAATCAGAAAGCAGTTTCAAATTGTGAGATGTCGAAGCAGGCGGGCGTCACCCGCATGGCAGGCTCGCGGATTGCGCGTGCTGCGGCGGTCATCGCAGCCGTCTGGCTCGGCCTGCAGCCGATAGCAGCGAATCTGGCGCATGCCCAGGTGATCTCCGATCCGACGGCCCCGATCGAATTCCGGCCCGGGATCGGCAGTGCACCGAACGGCGTCCCGGTGGTCGATATCACGGCACCGTCATTCGGCGGCATCTCCCACAATCGTTTCGAGAGCTACAATGTCGATACCGACGGCCTGATCCTCAACAATTCCGGCCTGGGTGGAAATTCGATCCTCGGCGGCGCGCTTCCCGCCAATCCGAATCTCGTCGGGCGCCAGCCCGCGCGCACCATCCTCAACGAGGTAACCGGCAGCAGCGGGAGTACGCTCGCGGGGCCGACCGAGGTCTTCGGTCGCCGGGCCGACGTGATCGTCGCCAATCCCAACGGGATCGGCTGTGTCGGCTGCAGCTTCATCAATGCCGGGCGAGTGACGCTGTCGACCGGTGTGCCGATCCCCGACTACCGCGCCGGTACCGTCGCGTTCGACGTGCGCGACGGCGGCATCGCCATATCCGGAAGCGGCGTTTCGGCGGTTCCCGGTCACAGCACCATCGACCAGATCGATCTGATCGGCCGGCAGATCGCCATTGATGCGCCGGTCGTCGCCGAGGACCGGGTACGCCTGCGTGCGGGTGCGATGCGCTATGAGCAGAGCACGGATAGCGCGTTTGATATTGCCGGTGGCGCGTCCCTGAGCGGCGACGCGATCGTCTCCACCCCGAACGGCGTGATCGCTGCGGGTGCAATCTCGGCTCTATCGCGGGATGTCGATCTCGGAATCGTACTCGAAGGGCAGCTGACCAGCACCCGCGATTCAATCGTCATCGCCTCGATGGGCGACGTCTCTCTCGATGGCGCGACGAGCGCTGCAGATTTGCGGCTCACGGCGCAGGGCGATCTCGCCCTCAGCGGAATCCACGATATCGCCGGACGCCTCAGCGGGCGCGCCGCGACGATCATCGTCGATGATGGTGATCTCGCTGCCGTCGATGCCGTCGTGCTGGAGGCACGCGGCGACCTCGGCGCGGATGGAGCGATTCTGGCGGGCTCCGAAATCAGCCTCGTCGCGGATGCCGTGCTCACGGCCCGGGGTCGCCTCCTCGCCGGCGGCCGCGTCGCCCTCGAGGGTGACGCGCTGCTCGCCGAGGAGATCGAAATCGGCGGCGAGCGGGTCGACGTCGTCGCCGAACGCGATCTCGTCATCCGCGATGCCGCGCTTGCCTCCCTTCACGGGCTGTCGATCACCGGCGAGGACGTGACCCTCGGCGCGAATACCGGCTATGCGGCGGGTGAGCGTTTTCTGGTGACGGCGCGGCGGAATTTCACCAACGCGACCATCCTCGACCACGACAATCTCTCGCTGTCGATCGGCGGCTCCTTCACCAATGCCGCCAGCGGCGCCTATCTGCATGACGCGCTCGCGTTGATCGTGCCGGGCGACATCGTCAATCACGGGCTGATCCAGAGTCGCGCCGGCGCCACCATCTCTGCGCGCGCCTTGACCAACGCTGCCGACGGCATCGTCGATGCGCCCGGGCTCAGCCTGTCGCTGTCGCATGCCTTCGACAACAGCGGCACAATCTTCGTCGACGGCGATCTCGGCGTCTCGGCCGCCAGCATGGCCAGCAGTGCGAATGGTGTGATCTATGCTGCCGGTGCCGCGGGCTTCACGCTGTCGGGCGATGCCGTCAATGCCGGCGTGCTGATCGGTGATGCCGGTCTCACGATCAGCGGGCGCGATATCGTCAATGCTGCCGATGCCGTGCTCTACGGTCCCGGTCTGACCCTAACCGCCAACCGTCATCTGGGCATCGATGGCACGATCCTCGCTGATGGTTTGATGAGCCTGACTGCCGGGGGGCACGCAAGCGGCGCGGGGAGCCTGCGGGCAGGGGGCGGCATCCTTCTCGATCTCGGCAGCCTCTCCTTCGGGGCGGGGGGCGAGATGCTTGCACCCGTAATCGACCTTACGGTCGCCGGCGATGCGGGCACGGCGGGTGCGATTGCGGCGACGGAGCTCTTCATCGGTGAGATCGGCGGCGCGCTGAACCAGAGCGGCACGCTGCACGCCATGGCGGTGGAGGGCGCTTCCCCGCCCGCCGACCTCGCTCTGTCCGTCGGCGGCACGCTGACCAATAGCGGCGAAATCCGTGCCGACCGCGCGCTACACGTCGCAGCCGGCGCGCTGACCGGTACGAGCGCCGGGCGCCTCATCGGATCACAGGTCAACCTTTCCGTCACCGGAACGCTTGCCAATCACGGCCTCATCCGCAGCGACAGCCTGCTGGCCATCGAAGCCGGCGCGCTGATCAACAGCGGCTCGAGCTCCGACGCGCAGGCCTGGATGAGCGGCGAGGATCTGCTCCTGCGCATCGGCGGGGCGATCAGCCTCGGCGCGCATGCCGTGATGGAGGCGCGCACACAGACCGATATCGCGGCGACCAGCAGTAATCTCGATCTCACCAATGCGAACAGCATCGCCCAGGGCCGCTTCAGCTTCGGCGAGCATCTTGCGCTGGAGATGACCGGGCAGGCGCTGCATCTCGCAGATGGCGCGCAGATCATGGCCTATGGCGATCTCAGCCTGAATTTCCACCAGGGGATCACCGTCCATGGCGGCATCGCCGCCGGCGGCGATCTGATGCTCGCGGCGCCGGGCGGATCCATCACCGTCGGGGCCACCGGTACGAGTCATCCGCAGAACGCCTGGCTGTTCACGCTGGGAGACGCGCATTTCTCCGCTAGCGGCCATATGCGCGTCTATTCCTCCGCCGTCGAGGTGCTGGGCAGCGCCAGCGTATCGCTCGGCGGCACGCTCCTGCTCAACCGCTCGCGCGGCCCGACATACAGCTTCAGCCATGAGCAATACATCCAGCAAAGCCGGCTCTGGCTGCACCGATACTACCGCGAACACGAGCGCGCCGATCCGGCGATCTTCAATGTCGGCGGCGACCTTGCGATCACCTCCGGCGCCGTCTCCGTCACCGCCTCGACGCTGGCCGCTGGCGGCGATCTGAGCATCACCACGGGTACGCTGAGCAACAATGCGCGCCAGCTGCGTCAGTACTACGACTATTGGAAACTTACGGGTGTCGGTACGGGCTATCGTGGCCGCGTGCACCAAGGCACCTGGTCTTCCACCCCCTCGCTGATCCGCGCCGGTGGCAACCTCGCGCTGAATGCCTCCGGCTCGACCAGCAATTCCGGCACCATCATCGGCAACCAGGTCAGCGTCATCGGGCCGAGCATCAGCGTCGGCGTGACGGATGCGAATGTCTATACCGCGCCGCCCTCGGTTCCCGATCCGGTGATCGACCTTGCCCGCTACGCGATCTCGCTGCCCGGCTCCGCCGCCCGCCCCGAGCCGACCGCGATCAGCCCGGACGGGCCGCGTTATCTCATCACCGCGCCGCTGGCCGGGCGTCCTCGCTATGATGCCGAGGGCCTGCCTATCTCCGAGCGTGAGCCCTCCTGGATCATGCGCCAGGTCGGCGATGCGCGCGGCAATGACGGCTCGGGCATCACCTTCCTCGCCGATCCGCTGACCGAGCGCATGCTGATCCAGCGTGCCCTGGTCGAGCAGACCGGGCGCACCATGCTCGCCCCGGAATTCGATAGCGCTGAAGCCCAGCAGGAGGCGCTCTACCAGGGCACCGTCGATTTCCTCCTCGCCAATCCCGATATCCGCCTCGGCGACCAGCTCACCGCCGCCCAGCGCGCCGCCGTCGAGGCGCCGATGCTGTGGTACACCACCCGCACTGTCGACGGCGTGCGCGTGCTCGCGCCCGAGCTCATCCTCCCGCAGGACCAGCTCCGCGCCTATGCCTACCGTCCGGGCGGCTCCATCGAGGCGCGCGAGAGCCTGATGATCCACGGCGACCGCGTCTACAATGCCGGTTCGCTGGTCGCGAGCGCCGGGCTCAGCATCGTCGCCGACGAATTCATCAACGAGCGCCGCGTTGCCGGATACACGATGTATGGCACCCAGCGCCGCTATGCCGTCCAGGCCGGCGGCAATGTCATCGCCGGCAATCTCACGATCCTCACCGAGGGCGATCTGATCAATCGCGGCGGCACCTTCTGGGGCGATGACGGCGTCACGCTGATGGCCGGCGGCGATATCCGCTTCGAGGCCCAGCGCGTCGCCAACGACATCATCACCGCCGTCAACCGCCGCAACATCACCCGCACCCGTTCCGTGATCCACACCGCCGCCTCGGCGGGCAGCGGCGGCGAAATGACCATCATCGCCGATGGCGGCTTCCTGCTGCGCGGTTCCGAGCTGACAGCCCGGGGCGATATCGGCGTGCAGGCGCGCGACGGCATCACCATCGCCTCCGTGGTCGATGACGTCGACACCGTCACCATGCGCTCCTCGCGCGGTTTCCTGCGCTCGTCGCGTACCACCACCGGCAGCCGCCAGATCACCAACCGCGCCTCGCTGATCGGCGCCGGCGGCGACGTCACCCTCGCCACCGGCGGCGACATCACCGTCCATGCCAGCGATCTCGCTGCCGGAGAGCGTCTGCGTCTGGCCGCTGGTGTCGGCGAGGGCGCGCGCGCCGATGCCGGCATCGCCATCACTGCCGGGCGGGACCTCTCCACCAGCTTCTTCGAGCATCGCAGCAGCGGCTTCGGCCTGTTCACCGGCGGCGGCCGCCTCGATTTCTACCGCTCCTCCTTCACCCGTGAAGACAATCTGCGCGGCGACAACGCGCCCTCCAGCCTGATCGCGGGCGGGGATATTCTCGTCACCGCGCCGGGTGATATCGCCCTCCAGGGCTCCGTGGTCGGGGCCGGCGGTGTCGCCGAGATCCTCGCCGGTCGCGATCTCGCGCTGCTTCCGGGGAGCGAAGCGCAGGCGCGGCGTTTCGAACAGCGCACCAGCGGCTTCGGCTTCGGCTTCTCCTCCGGTGGCGGCGGCGCCTCCGTCTCCCTCGGCCTCGCCCGCGAGCGTCTGCTCGATGATCGCCGCCGCGACAGCGATGTCGGCTCGCTCGTCGGGGGCGGGGAGGGCGTTCTGCTGGAGGCCGGGCGCGATCTCGCCGTCATCGCCGCCGAGATCACCTCGCCCGCCGATATCGCACTGATTGCGGGGCGTGATCTCGATATTCTGCCCGGTTCGATCGTCGAGCGGCATCGGCGGGTGGAGAGCCAGAGTTTTGCCGGGATCACGGCGAGCGTGGGCACCAATGTGGTGGGGGCTGCGCAGCGTCTGGGTGATGCGGTCGCGGTCTTCGGCTCCGGCCATGGCGATGCGCGTTACGAGGCGCTCGGCATGGTCTCGGGCGTGCTCCAGGGCGTCGATGCGGTGCGGGATCTGTCCAATCCGGGCATCTCGGCGAGCCTGTCGATCGGCGCATCCTCCTCGCGATTCGAACAGCAATCGCGCTTTGACGGGGTCATTCCCGCGCGCATCGATGCGGGCGGGGATCTCCTCATGGCGGCCGGGCGCGACCTCGCCGTGGCGGCGCTGCAGGCCCGCGCCGGGGGCGATCTCGCGCTTTATGCGGGCCGTGATCTCGCCATCGAATCGGCGCTTGCGACGCAATCGCAGAGCATGCGCCATTCCGCCACCTCGGCCGCGCTCGGGCTTGATCTCGGCTGGTCGGTTGCGGGCGGCGGCAGCACGGGGCTCTCGCTCAGCGCGAATCACGCCCGGGGCAACCAGTCCGGCACGGCGGCAAGCCAGGTCGATTCGGATCTGCGGGCGGGCGAGCGGCTCTCGCTCCTCACCGGCAACGACGCGCTGATCGCCGGTGCGCAGCTGCGCGGGCGCGAGATCCTGCTTGATATCGGCGGTGACCTGCATGTCGCCTCGCGGGCGGACACGTCACGGTTGCGCGGCTCCTCCCTCAATGCCGGGATCGGCCTGACGATCGGCCTCATGCCGGGCGCCGGTTCGAGCCTCGATCTGAGCCTCGGCGGCGGGCGCGAGCGGGCTGATTCGTCGCTGATCAACCAGCAGACGAGCATCATCGCCGATGAGCGCTTTGATGCTTACGTCGAAGGCCACACCCAGCTCGATGGCGGCCTGATCGCCTCGCTCAACGGCGATCTGTCGCTCGATACGGGCACATTTGGCTTCTCGGATATCGACGAGCGCGCCCGCTCCGACATGCGCCGCGCCACGGTGAATCTCGGCCTCGGCGGCGGCGGCGGCTCCCCCAGCCTCGGCGTCGAGGGCGAACTCGCCCACACCGCCACCGACGCGGTGACCCGCGCCACGATCGGCGAGGGCGCCATCACCATCCGCGACGAAGACGCACAACGTGCACGCGAAGAGGCGGGCGAAACCCGCGAGGTAGCGGCGCTGAATCGCGACCTCGACGCCGCCCGCGAGACCCTGCGCGATGAGCGGGCAGGGGTGCGGTTCTATGCGAGTGATTCGTCGGTGCGCGAGCTCGCCTCGGGGTTTGCTCAGACGCGGCAAAACATCGCCGCCGCAGCGGAAATCCTCTCACAGGCGCTCGAAGCGCTCTCGCCGGAGGATCGTGCCCGCGCCGAGGAGATCGCGGAAAATCTCGATCCGGAGGCTGATGCCAAATCCCATGGCGAGAAGATTGCCGACGATCTCGTTGAGGAGAATGGGCTCTCCGAGGAAGACCGAGATGCCATCGCGGCACTGGTAGGCGAGCTCCTCCTTGAAGCGGCTAGCGATCCGGAAGTCGCCGCACAACTCAACGCCTGCATTGCGCCGGGCCGTCGCGGGTTCAACCTGCATGATCTGATCTTCTCGCGCGCCCATGCGGAGGCGGCTGCGATCTGTCCGCAGCAGCTTGCGGAGATCGGGGCGCGCTATGGCGCAAACGTCCTGCGCGGAGCCGCGCTCGGCGCGACCAGCGCGGCCGCCTTCCTGACGGCACTGCTTTATCCCTCCGGCAGCTTCGGCGACATGACGGTCGAGCGCATCGAGGGCG
>JAFIEI010000049.1 GCA_020832565.1 Salinarimonas sp.
CCCGCCCCCCCCCCCCGCGACCGGCGGGCCACCCCCCGGCGGGGTCAATGGGGCCGCCCCCTTTTCCCCCGAGAGCGGTGCGCATGTGGCGGATGAGCGGCGGGCGCGCCGGCGAATTCAATCGCCGGCGCGCCCGATAGCGGAGCGCGCGAACCGCGCTCGAAGCATTACTTCTTCGGCTGCGCCGCGTCGGTCGCGGCCTTGGTCGCAGCGCTGACGTTCTGCGTCATGGTCTTGGACGCCTCGGCCATCGTCTTCTGCGCTTCGGTCATGCCGGTTTTGGCGACTTCACCGAAATCTTCCATCTGCTTCTGCATGGCGGTGAACTGGCTCTGCATGAACTCGGCCTGCAGCTTCATCGCCTCGGACGGATCCTTGGCCTTGACCAGCTTCTGGGCATGGTCGAACGCGGCCTTCAGGTTCTGCTCGGCATAGCTGAAGGTCTTGTGACGCATGTCCTTCATGCTGGAGCCGGCCGTCGAGCTGGAGCCGTCGAACGTATCCATGGCCTTCATCGCGGCGGAAACGAAACCGTCCATGGCCTTGCGAGCCTGGTCGATGCTGCGCTCGGCGAACTCACGCATTTCGGCGGGGACTTCGAGCTTCGGGTTCTTGTCGGTCATCATAATCCTCCTTGTCGAACACGGCGCCGGGCAAGAAACGCTAAATCCTCGATGGATCGTGCGGATAGCCTGGGCCGGTCACCGCACCGCACCGTGTTATTGCGACGCAATATACACATTGTGCACTGCAAAATCAACCTTTGCGTCGGCGACGCATTAAGGTTGATGTAAGGTTACGCACGCTAACAGGGATGCGTTCCGACTCGGGATCGGTTAATCATTGGTGAACAGAAGTAGCGCAATTGTAAGGTGTGCCGGCGTGACCTTCGACGAGATCGACCAAGCCATCGAAGCAATGAGATCCGAGGCGGATCTCGCCCCGCTGCTCGCGCCCGGGATTCCCGCGCTCGTCTTCGCGCCCGATCCGCTGCGACTGCTCTGGTCGAGCCCGCAAACCAATGCCCTGGCCTGCGCCATCGTCGCCACACCGGATGGTCGGATCGACCCGGCATTCCCCGCAGCGCGTCGCATCGAGGCGTTGGCGCGCAGCGAAGCGCCGATGACAGGCAAGCGTTTCGAGAAGATCCGCTTCGAGACCAGCACGCTCGCCCCGCTCACCACCTGTGCCTGCCGGCGCATCGCCATGCCCGACGGCAGTGCCGCCCTCGTCGTGAGCTTCGTCGATCGCATCCCGCATATCCGCCGCGCCGCGAGCGCATCACAGCCGGCTGTGCCGGCGGATGGCGAAGCCGCGATGCAGGGCACGACCGAACCTCCGTCGCAAGACGGTGCGCATTCTCCCGGCACGCCCCCCGCGTCTGATCCGGTCCCGGAGCCCGAACCCGTCAGCGGACCGGTCCGGTTCCTGTGGGAATGCGATACCAGCGGCTGTATCACCCGGGTCAGCGGCGATCTCGCCTCTGCCGTCGGCGCGCAGAATGCCGATCTCGTCGGGCGCAGCCTGAGCGCCATTTTCGACCCGTCCGATCCGGATGCGCTGGCCCGGGACCCCAAGCAGATCGTGCTCGACCTGATCGCCCGCCGCGAGACCTTCTCGGGGCGGCGCCTGTTCTGGAAGGCCCGCGACGGGGCGGCCATCGCCGTCGATTTCGCCGGATTCCCGGCTCCCGGCGCGGCGGGCCGCCAGGGCGCCTATCGCGGCTTCGGCATTGCCCGCCCGGAAATCAGCTGCGACTGGGCCGCGCTGGCGCCTCCCCCTGAAGCCGCGCCCGCCGCGCCGGAGTCGTTGCTCACGCGGGAAGAGCCCGTCGCGCAAATCCGGGAGCCGGACCCTCCGAGCCCTGCCGCGACGCTCGTCCCCCGGGCGGACGGGTCGCCTGCGAGCGCGGATGCCACCGAATCGATCTGCGATGATCTTGCCGGACAGGCCGGCGGACCGGTGGAAGCAGCCTCGCCCGAACCCCTCACGGTTTCCGCAGCGCTGAGCACCGGCGAATACATGCCGGTCGGCACGGTGACGCTGCTGGCGGGATTCGCCACACGAATCGGCGGACGTCTCGGCGATAGCCCCACGCCGCTGCGCATCGCCACGGAAACCGACGCTGCTGCAACACCTGACGATTCCATGCCGGCAATCGCAGAGCCGCTCACCGCCCTGCACGATGACGACATGGTCGGCGCCGATTTCGCGGATCACGAGGAGCCGCGGCACGCGGAAACCGAAGCGAGCGCCGGCGAACCCGATCAGTCCGTGAGCGCCGCGCCCGCACCGCAAACCTCGCAGCGCGAGCCAGAGGAAAGCCCGCGCCCTGCCCCGCTCTCCGTCGAAGAGCGCAACGCCTTTCGCGAGATCGCCAAGGCGCTCGGCGCGCGCTTCGCCGGTGACGAGCCTGCCGATGCGTCCGAGACCGATGCCGGGGATTTCGCTCCGGCCCATGACGAAAGCGGTTCTCCGGCGCAGGAGAGCGACGGCCGGCGCGGCGGCACGCAGGCACCGGTCATCATCACGGCGGCGAATGACCGCGCTCCCGATATCCGCGCCGTGCTCGATCGCATGCCCGCCGGCGTCGTCGTTCATCGCGGCGAGCAGGCACTCTTCGTCAACCGCTACCTGCTCGACCTGCTCGGATACAGCGATCTCACGGCATTCATGGAGGCAGGCGGCCTCGCACGGCTGTTCCAGGCGCGCCCGGCGGCGCTGACGGAAGCGGCGCAGGAGGCGACCGCACCGTTGATCATCGCCAACCGCAACGGCGAATCGGTCGCCGTCGAAGTGCGCCTGACCACGGTCGACTGGCTCGGCTACCCTGCCAGCATGCTGATGCTGCGCAAGATCGCGGAGACCGATCCGGTCGAGCGCCTGCGCGCCGTGGAATCCGATCTCGCCGCGCGCGAAGAACGCCTGCGCGAGCAGACGGCGATCCTCGATACCGCCATGGACGGCGTCATCGTCCTCGATCAGGGCGGGCGCATTCTGTCGCTCAACCGGGCCGCCGAGGCGCTGTTCGGCTACGACCAGCGCGAGATCGCCGGCGAGAGCCTGACGCAGTTGCTCGAGACCGAGAGCCATGTCAGCGCGCTGGAATATCTCGCCGCGATGCGCGAGGACGGCATGCGCAGTGTTCTCAATGACGGCTGCGAGGTGCTCGGTCGCGTGCGCCAGGGCGGCGCCATCCCGCTCTTCATGACGCTCGGCGCCGTGGGCGAGGGCCTCGAGCGCAAATTTTGCGCCGTCCTGCGCGATATGACCGCCTTCAAGCAAACCGAGAACGAATTGATCGCCGCACGGCGCGCGGCGGAGGCCGCCAGCGCCCAGAAATCGGAATTTCTCGCACGCATCAGTCACGAGGTGCGCACGCCGCTCAATGCGATTATCGGCTTCGCCGAGGTGATGCTGCAGGAGCGTTTCGGGCCCGTCGGCAACGAGCGCTACCGCGACTATCTCACCGATATCCATGCCTCGGGCGAGCACGTGATCAGCCTCGTCAACGATCTGCTCGATCTCGCCAAGATCGAGGCCGGGCGCATGGAGCTGAATTTTACCCCGGTCGCGCTCAATGACCTGGTCAATGCAGGCGTGGCGATGATGCAGCCGGAGGCGGCGCGTGAGCGGATCGTGCTGCGCACCTCCTTCGCCGACCGCCTGCCGCCGGTCCTCGTCGACGAGCGCGCCATGCGCCAGATCATCATCAACCTGCTCTCCAACGCGGTGAAGTTCACCGATGCCGGCGGCCAGGTCATCGTCTCGACGGCGCGCGGCACCCAGGGGGATGTCGTGTTCCGGGTGCGCGATACCGGGATCGGCATGAATGAAGGTGAGGTGGAAGCGGCGCTCGAACCGTTCCGCCAGCTCGCCACCTCCCGCAAGGCCGGCGGGACCGGTCTCGGCCTGCCGCTGACGAAGGCACTGGTCGAAGCCAATCAGGGCAGCCTGCGCATCACCTCGCGCAAGGATGAGGGGACGCTGGCGGAAGTCGTGTTTCCGCCGGCGCGCGTCGTCGCCGGCTGAATTTCAGCCCCCGTGATTCTTCTTCATCAGCAGATCCGCGCGATACGCCTTTGACGTGGGCAATCAGACGCGATACGAATCGTCAACAAAACTATGCAAGAACCATGCCGGCATCGCCGCTCGCGCGGTAAAGCCGGAGTTGACGGGGTATCGATGAGTCTCGCGCCACGCATGGAGCTGCGCCAGGGGCAGTCACTGGTGATGACGCCCCAATTGCTGCAGGCGATCAAGCTGCTGCAATTGTCGCATCTCGACCTCGTGGCCTATGTCGAATCCGAACTCGAACGCAACCCGCTGCTGGAACGCGATGAACGCAATGACAGCGCCGAGGACGGCGCGCGCGAGGACGCGTCTCCCGAGCGCGGGGATTCGGGCGGCGCGGGGGAGGCCGGCGAGGCCGACGGTTTCGACGGTGACGGTGCCGACGGGGAGAGCGCCCCCGACCCCTGGCTCGCCTCCGACATGGCGCCGGAACGCAGCACCATCGAGACGGCGCTCGATACCTCCCTCGAAAACGTCTTCCAGAACGAAAATCCCGGCGAGGCGCCGATCTCCGGCGGGGACGAGCTTGCGCTCTCGCAGGGCATGTGGAGCGGCGTCGGGGCCGGCGGCTCATTCGAGGATGACGAGGGACTCGAGCGCAACCTCACCCGCGAGATCAGCCTGCGCGACCATCTCATCGCCCAGCTCGATCTCGCCGTCAGCGATCCGCGCGGGCGCCTGATCGGTCAGTTCATCATCGATGCGATCGACGAGGCCGGTTACCTGGCCGAGAGCATCGAGGCCATAGCCGACCGGCTCTCCGTGGCGCCCTCGCAGGTCGCTGCGGTGCTCGACGTGATCCAGGGGTTCGAGCCGACCGGGATCGGCGCGCGTGATCTCGCCGAATGCCTGATGCTGCAATTGCGCGAGCGCAACCGCTACGACCCCTGCATGGAGGCGCTGCTGGCTCATCTCGATCTGCTGGCAAGGCGCGATCTGGCCACGCTCAGGCGTATCTGCGGGGTCGATGACGCGGATCTCGCGGAGATGATCGCGGAGCTGCGCGCTCTCGATCCCAAACCCGGCCGGGCCTTCGGCGGCGCACCGACGGAAATCCTGATCCCGGACGTGTTCGTGCGCGCGGCGCCCGACGGGACCTGGCTCGTCGATCTCAATCCGCAGACGCTGCCGCGGGTCCTGATGAATCAGAGCTACTATGCCCGCGTCTCGGCGGCGGCACGCACCGAGGCCGAAAAGGCCTATGTCGGCGAATGCCTGCAGAACGCGCATTGGCTGACCCGCTCCCTCGATCAGCGCGCGCGCACCATCGTCAAGGTCGCCTCGGAGATCGTGCGCCAGCAGGACGCCTTCTTCGCCCATGGCGTCGCGGGCCTGCGCCCGCTCAATCTCAAGACCGTTGCGGATGCCATCGGCATGCACGAATCGACGGTGTCGCGGGTCACCTCGAACAAGTCGATCGGCACCAGTCGCGGCGTATTCGAGATGAAGTATTTCTTCACCGCCGCGATCCCGGGCTCGGCCGGCGAGGATTCGCATTCGGCGGAAGCAGTGCGCCACCGCATCAAGCAGATGATCGACCAGGAGAATCCCGTGCGGGTCCTCTCCGACGACGCCATCGTCAAGGCCCTGCGCGAACAGGGCGTGGACATTGCCCGGCGCACCGTCGCGAAATACCGCGAATCCCTGCGCATTCCCTCTTCCATCGAACGCCGCCGGCAGAAGGCGCGCTAGGGCCGACCGCCGCGCGTGATTGCCCGGCGACGCGAGGCTGCCCCTTCACAGTACCCTTGCACCTGCCGTATCCTGAGGCGATGGACACATCCGCTGCCTTCCCACATCCGCTGCTGGTCGCCGATATCGGTGGGACCAATGCGCGCTTTGCGCTCACCCGGGCGCCGGGCGAGCCGCCGCGCCTCGTTACCAAGCTCGCCACCGCTGCGCATGCAAGACCCGAGGAGGCGATCGATGTGGCGATCGCTGCGTGCGGGGATGCGCGCCCGCGATCCGCGATCTTCTGCGCCGCCGGCCCCGTGACCGGCCGAGAGGCGCGGCTGACCAATGCGCCCTGGCATTTCGACGGACCCGCCATCGCCCAGGCCTGCGGCTTCGCGCAAGGCCTCCTGCTCAATGATTTCGAGGCGGCAGCCCTCTCCCTTGCCTTCGTCGAGGAAAGCGACGTCTCGCCGGTCGGCACCGCCATCGTGCCCGGTCGCGGCCCCAAGCTCGTGCTCGGCCCCGGAACCGGGCTCGGCGTTGCGGCGCTGGCACGCTGCGGCGAGACCTTCCTGCCATTGCCGGGTGAAGGCGGACATATCGGGATCGGGCCCCAGGATGCGGAGGATGACGGCTACTGGCCGCATATCGCGCGCCAGCACGGGCGGGTTACCGCAGAGACGCTCCTGTGCGGTCCAGGCCTGCAACGCCTGCATGCGGCGCTCGCCCCCGCGTTCGACGTCGTGCCGGCGGACGCCCTGCAGGTGCCACCGCCGCAAATCGCGGAAGCTGCCGTGGCGGGCGCTGACCCGCATGCGGAGGCGACGGCGCGCATCTTCCTGAAGCTTCTGGCGCGCACAGCAGGTGATCTCGCCCTCGTCTTCGGCGCCACCGGCGGTGTCTTCCTGCGCGGAGGGGTGCTGCATGCCCTGTCGCGGCTGATCGAGCCGGAGGAGTTCCGCCGGCATTTCACCGGCAAGCAGCCCGTGGACGCCTTCGCCCGGGCCATGCCGCTCGCACTGATGCTGGAAGATGCGGTGATCCTGCGCGCCATGGCCGGAATCGGCGCCGGGCCGCAGCGTTTCGCGCTGGCCTATGGCGAGCGGCTGTGGCGCGGTTGATCCGGGATCAGTTTCCAGCCTCGACCAGCCGCGCGGCATAGCGCGCCATCAGGTCGATCTCGATATTGAGCCCGTCCCCCGCCTTGCGCGCGCCCCAGGTGGTAACGGCCAGCGTATGGGGGATCAGGAGCACGCTGAAACGGTTGCCGGAGACGCTGTTCACGGTCAGCGAGGTGCCGTCGAGGCAGATCGAGCCTTTCTCGGCGATGAAGCGGGCGAGCTGCGCCGGTACCTCGATCTCGAAACGCGCCGTCGGCCCCCATTGGCCCTCGCCGGTCACTTCCTCGCGCGCGGTGATGGTGGCGACACCGTCAACATGGCCGGTGACGATATGCCCGCCGAGTTCGTCGCCGATCTTCAGGGAGCGTTCGAGATTGAGTGCATCGCCCACCTGCCAGGATCCCGCCGTGGTACGCGCCAGCGTCTCGGCGGCGACATCCACGTCGAACCAGGAACCGCCCTCGCGCGTGCCCTTGTCGACCACCGTCAGGCAGGGGCCGTTGCAGGCGATCGAGGCGCCGAGTGCGATGCCCTCGGCCTCGTAAGAGGAATGAATGCGCAGGCGGCGCAGGTCCGGCTGGTCGCTGATCGCGGCGATTTCGCCCTTGTCGGTGACGAGGCCCGTGAACATTCACGCGCTCCTTTCGAAGAATGAAAACACATCCGCCCCTGCGCGCTCCTCGGCGAAGGGCTGCATGTCGGCCTCGATATAGTGCGCGAGCGCCGGCCCGACAGCACGCAGGCCCGGCTGGTCGAGCCTTTGCGTGCCGGTGACGAGAACCGCCTCGTCGATCAGGCGTGCCTGTGCGAGCCCCTCGGCCAGGGTTGGCCCGCCCTCGCAGAAGACGCGGGTGATGCCGCGCGCGCCGAGCAACCGGAGCGCCTCGTCGAGGCGAACTCGGCCCTTGTCGTCGGCACCCACGCGCATGACTTCGAGACCCGCCGCGACCAGCCGCCGCTCGGCCTCCACCGGCGCATCGACCGTGGTGATCACCCAGCTCGGCGGATCGCCGGCGCTGCTCACGAGGCGCGATTCGAGCGCGAGGGAGAGCCGGCTGTCGACGACGACACGCACCGGCGAATGGTTCGCGAGGCCGGGCAGGCGCACATCGAGGCGCGGATCATCGGCAGCGACGGTGCCTGCACCGACCATGATCGCATCGGCGTGCATGCGCATCAGATGTACCCGGTCATTGGCGATGGAGCCGGTGATCATCAGCCGTTCGGCACCGGCTGCCGCCGCATAGCCGTCGGCGGTGCGGGCGAGCTTGACGGTGACGGCGGGGCGCCCCTTGGTAACCCGCAGGACATGCCCGCGATGGCTGCGCGCGGCGGCCTGTGCCGCGATTCCCGTCGTGACCAGAAGCCCCGCCTGGCGCAGCAGCCCATGTCCGCGCCCTGCGACGCGCGGATCGGGATCGGAGAGCGCCGTGACCACCCGCGCGATGCCGGAAGCGATGATCGCCTCGGCGCAGGGCGGCGTCTTGCCGTGATGCGAGCAGGGCTCGAGGGTGACGTAGATGGTGCAGCCGCGCGCCGCGGATCCCGCGAGATCGATCGCGACCCGTTCCGCATGGGGGCGTCCGCCCGCCTGGGTGATACCGCGCGCCACCACGACGGGCGCGCCGGAGGCGTAATCGACGATGATCGCGCCGACGGATGGATTGGGCCAGGTCGCGCCGAGATGGCGTTCACCGAGCGCGAGGGCGGCACGCATGAAATGCCCGTCATGGGCCTGCGCCAGATCGTGCAGGCTGGGACTCATGGCTCCTCGCCGGCCGGATCGTTGCCGGCGGGCGCCTCACCCGGTTCCGGCTCGCGCCGGCCGAGCCCGCCGAGCAATTCCTCGAAATCGCGCGCCTCGCGGAAATTCTTGTAGACGGAGGCGAAGCGCACATAGGCGACATCGTCGATGCCCTTGAGCCCCTCCATGACGAGTTCGCCCAGGCGCTCGCTGGGGATGTCGCCCTCGCTGGTGGCTTCGAGCTGGCGCACGATGCCGTTGAGCATGCGTTCGACGCGCTCGGGATCGACGCTCCGCTTGCGCAGGGCCACATCGATCGAACGCTTGAGCTTGTCACGATCGAACGCGGCACGCTTGCCCGAGCGCTTGGTCACGAAGAGTTCGCGCAATTGCACGCGTTCGAAGGTGGTGAAGCGCCCCCCGCAATCGGAGCAGACACGCCTGCGCCGGATCGCGGCCGAATCTTCGGTCGGCCGCGAATCCTTCACCTGCGTGTCGAGGCTTCCACAATACGGGCAGCGCATGGCCGGAGACGGCTCAGCCGTAGATCGGGAAGCGGCGGGTCAGCGCATGCGCCCGCTCCTTGACCGATTCCTCGAGCGCGGCATTGCCCTCCTCGCCATTGGCGGCGAGCCCGTCGAGCACCTCGACGATCAGCCGCCCGACTTCCTGGAACTCGGCCACGCCGAAACCACGCGTCGTCGCCGCCGGGGTGCCCAGACGAATGCCGGAGGTCACCATCGGCTTTTCCGGATCGAAGGGCACGCCGTTCTTGTTGCAGGTGATATGCGCGCGCGTCAGGCAGGCTTCCGCCGCCTTGCCGGTAAGCTTCTTCGGGCGCAGATCCACCAGCATCAGGTGGTTGTCGGTGCCGCCGGTGGTGATGGCGTAGCCGCCATCGGCGATGGTGGCCGCAAGCGCGCGGGCATTGTCGACCACGGCCTTGGCATAGAGCTTGAACTCGGGCTGCAGCGCCTCGCCGAAGGCCACGGCCTTTGCCGCGATCACATGCATCAGCGGCCCGCCCTGGATGCCGGGGAAGATCGCCGAGTTGAACTTCTTGGCGAGCGCCTCGTCATTGGTGAGGATCATGCCGCCGCGCGGACCGCGCAGGGTCTTGTGCGTGGTGGTGGTCGCCACATGGGCATGCGGGAAGGGCGAGGGATGCACGCCACCGGCGACGAGGCCGGCGAAATGCGCCATGTCGACCATGAAATAGGCACCGACCTCGTCGGCGATCTCGCGGAAACGGGCGAAATCCCAATAGCGCGGATAGGCCGAGCCGCCGGCGATGATGATCTTCGGCTTGTGCTCATGCGCCAGGCGGGCGACCTCGTCCATGTCGATGCGCTGGTCCTCGGGGCGGACATTGTAGCCCACGACATTGAACCACTTGCCCGAGACATTGACCGGGGCGCCATGGGTGAGATGGCCGCCGGCGGCGAGGTCGAGGCCCATGAAGGTGTCGCCGGGCTGCATCAGCGCGAGGAAGACGCCCTGGTTGGCCTGGCTGCCGGAATTGGGCTGGACATTGGCGAAGTTGCAGCCGAACAGCTTGCAGGCCCGCTCGATGGCGAGTTTTTCCGCGATATCGACGAACTGGCAGCCGGCATAATAGCGGCGCCCGGGATAACCTTCGGCATATTTGTTGGTCATCACCGAGCCCTGGGCCTCGAGCACCGCCTGGGAGACGATGTTCTCGGAGGCGATCAGCTCGATTTCCTCGCGCTGCCGGCCCAGTTCCTGATCGATCGCCGCGGTGATTTCCGGATCAACGTCCCGCAGTGACGCGGAAAAGAAGGCATTCGACAGATGGTTGGGCTTGAGGTCGGCTTTGGCTTGGCTTGCGCTCATATCGTCCTCTCGGTTGCCGGCCATGCAGGCCGTCCGGCGCGCACTGCGCGCATGTGAGTGAGGCGGGCGTTGTGGCCGCCCGTGAAAACCGTTGCGGTACTATCATGCCCCCCGGCGCATTCAAAGCCCCTACAAGGTCGCGGCAGCCGTGGGCTGCGCCTGCCGCATGGCTGAAAGCCTTCTGCCATAGTTGACGCAGCCTCTCGGCTGCCTCACCATCAAAACCGAGGAAAATCCGGGGGGAGACAGGTTAAATGAATCAGTTCTGGCGCTTTTGGGGTCGTCTGGAGACGTGGCAGCGCTTCGGGCTGGCCTTCGTTCTCGGCGTGACGCTGCTGGTGATCGTGCGCACCTTGTTCTGAAGCGATCGCGCCGCGCGCGCTCAGAACAGCCGCCCCTGTCGCGATTTCCCTGCGGGCCCGCCCTCCTCGCCGGACGGCTTCGCGCCCGCATTGCCATCCGCTCCCGTTGAAGCCTCGTCCGCGACCGGCTCGAGCAGCCCGGCATCGTCGTTGGCGACCTTGTTGACGCGCGCCGAGACACGGTCGACACGCAGCCATTCGTCCGGGCAGGGATCCGTGAGCGGCCCGATCATTTCGAGCGGCGTCTGCGGATCGAGCCAGGCGGCGAGGCCGGCCTTGCCCAGGATCACCGGCATGCGGTGGTGGATGGCGCTGACGAGCCCGTTGGCATCGGTGGTGACGATGGCCGCCGTGTCGATCTCGCCACCCTGCGGATCGCTCCAGGTTTCCCAGATTCCGGCCATGGGCATCGGCCCGAGGCTCTGCATGCGCACGGCGAAGGGCGTTTTCTCCTTGCCGGCGCGCTGCCATTCATAAAACGCATCGGCGAGGAAGACGCAGCGGCGGCGGCGGATTGCGGCGCGGAAGGCGGGTTTTTCCCTGATGCTCTCGCGGCGCGCATTGATGACGAGGGGAAAGTCCTTTGCATCCTTCACCCAGCCGGGCAGAAAGCCCCAGCGCATCAGCCGGAAATCACGGGCCTCCCCCTCCTGCACCACCACCGCGACGGGCTGGGTCGGCGGGATATTGTAGCGCGGCGGAAAATTCGGCGTTTGCGCATAGCCATAGGCCTCGCGAAAGGTTTCCGGTGGCAAGGTGACGGCGAAGCGTCCGCACATGGTCGTCTCCCGGCAGGTCTGCATATCTCGGATCGGCGCGCCCGGGCCTTGCGCCCCATGCGTCGAAACGGAGGAAAGCCTGATGCGACGTTGCGGTCAACGCCGCAGCCTTGACCCGCATCCGGCATGCAATCACATGGCGCGCGCAGACCGGCATTGCGCGCCGTCAATACTTTATCAGCCATTCTGCGGCAGTTTGGGAGGGTCGAATCGAAGTGGTCACAATGTCATCAGCCCCGCCAATCACCCGAGAAGAAATCTGCCAGGCCCCGGTGCCGGTTGGAAGGCGTGCGGCTGACGGGTTGTCGAACGACTATCTCAACCATTTCAACGAAGTGCTGATGCTGGTCGAGATCGCGGCCGATGCGCCGGAGATCGTCGCGGATCTGCAGGATTGGCGGCCCGTCTCGTATCCGGACTACTTCGCCGCCTCGCATCTGCGCCATGCCCCGGAAGCGCGCGCGGCCTATGACCGGCTCGATGACGACCGCCGCGCGGCATTCGATGCACTCGTCCATGCCATGGACCGCCTCGCCATGACGGCGATCCGCGCGCTGCGCCCGCCCTGCGAGCCCGAAGATGCGGCACTGGTTGCGGAAGTGACGGCGCCTGCCCTGCGCGCCCTGATCGCCCAGGCCGGCGCCTTCCTCAATTCCGGCGGGCGTGACATCCCGGATTCCGGCGAGATCGAGGAAGCACAGCTGGTGATCGACCGGCTGCTGGTGCATGTAAACGCGGACGAGATCTGAACGTCGACGCGATCGGCCGACCGATCACCGGCTCACATCGGCAGCAACTCCGCCGGGAGCCGGGCGGTTATCGCCCGGCGCCGCGAACCGTGGCTACTGCGCCGTCATCCCGCGAATGCGTTCAGAGCGCCGGCGCAGCAATTCGATCGTCGTCAGCAATGCGATCGAGAGGGCGACGAGGATCGTGGCCACGGCAAGGATCGTCGGGCTGATCTGCTCGCGGATACCCGACCACATCTCACGCGGGATGGTGCGCTGCTCGACGCCGGCGACGAAGAGCACGATCACGATCTCGTCGAAGGATGTGATGAAGGCAAACAGCGCCCCCGAGATCACACCGGGCAGGATCAGCGGCATGGTGATCTTGAAGAAGGCATAGGTCGGCGAGGCACCCAGATTCGATGCGGCGCGCGTCAGCGAATGGTCGAAGCCGACCAGCGTCGCCGTCACGGTGATCACCACGAAGGGTGTGCCGAGCGCGGTATGGGCGAGGATCACGCCGGGGAAGGTCTGGGCCAGGCCGACCGAGGAGAAGAAGAAGAACATGCCCGCGGCCGAGATGATCAGCGGCACGATCATCGGCGAGATCAGAATGCCCATGATCAGCCCTCGGTAGGGCATATGCGGGCGGCTCAGGCCGAGCGCGGCGAGGGTGCCGAGCGTCGTGGCCAGGAGCGTCGAGGCGATGCCGATGATGAAGGAGTTCTGGATCGATCGCAGCCAGCTCTGCGACGTGAACAGATCCTCATACCAGCGCAGCGAATAGCCGTCCGGATTGAAGGTGAGCATTTCGCGCGAGAACGTGAAATAGGGCTGCGCATTGAAGCTCAGCGGCACCATGATGATGATCGGGGCGATAAGGAAGAAGAAGATCAGCCCGCAGATCACACGGAAGGTATAGTACCAGATGCGTTCGCCGCGCGTGGCGTAGGAGGGCAATGCCATGGTCTCGTCTCCTCCTTAGCCGAGTTTCAGGTTCTGGGCGCCGACGAGGCGGTTATAGACCCAGTAGAGCACGAGGACGCCGATCAGGAGGATCGTCCCGAGCGCAGCGGCAAGGCCCCAGTTCAGTGATTGCTGCATGTGACGCGCGATCTCGTTCGAGATCATCCGGCCCGATTGCCCGCCGACCAGCGCCGGGGTGATGTAGTAGCCGATCGAGATGATGAAGACGAGCACGGCACCCGCGCCGATTCCCGGCAGCGTCTGGGGCAGGTAGACCTTGCGGAAAGCCGTGAAAGGCGTCGCCCCGAGGCTCTTGGCCGCGCGCACGTAGGATGGCGGGATGGTTCGCATGACCGAATAGAGCGGCAGCACCATGAAGGGCAGCAGGATATGCGTCATCGCGATGATGGTGCCCCACATGTTGTACATCAGCGAGAAGCGGCCGTCATCGCCGATGATCCCCAATGCCACGAGGCTTTCGTTGATGACCCCCTGCTGCTGCAGGAGAACGATCCAGGCCGTGGTCCGCACCAGGAGCGAGGTCCAGAACGGCAGCAGCACGAAGATCATCAGCAGGTTGGAATAGCGCATCGGCAGGATCGACATGTAATAGGCGATCGGAAAGCCGAGCAGGATCGTCAGCACCGTGATGGCGACAGAGAGCGCCAGGGTGCGCATGTAGAGATTGATGTAGATCTGCCTGTTCTCGTCGCGCATGACGATGTTGCCGTCCGCGTCGAACTCGCGATCCATCGCGGCGACGTAATAGGCGGTCGTCAGCGGACGCCCCTCGCGCTCGATCACCTTCCAGAGCGCGACATCGCCCCACAGGCGGTGCGAGTCGAGAAAGGCTTCCTTGTAGGGCGCTTCGAAATCCGGGACGTTGCGCACCGTGCGCGCAACCGCGCCGCGGGCACCGGACAGTTCGTAGTTCAGACGCACGCCGAGGGGCCCGGAGAACTGATCCCGGCGGGCGCGCTCCATATCGGTGCGGAAATCGGAGGCGAGCGCGGCATAGACCTCTTCGTCGGGCAGGCCCTGCCCGTCCCAGTCCTCCAGCGCTTCCAGGGTCAGCGGCAACGCGTTGACGACCTGCGGGTTGTCGACACTGCGCCACATCATCTGTCCGATGGGGAAGATGAAGACGACGAGGAGGAAGAGCAGCAGAGGCGTCACCAGACCGAACGCCACCAGCTTGCGCCGGCGCTCCGCGCGCTTGAGGCTCTGCTTCAGAGGGACGCCGTCGGCCGTGACCATCTGGCCGGATGCGTCCCGCGTCAGGTCCTCTGTTCCTGCATCAGCCTGTGCCATGCATTTCTTCTCCACCGGTCGTGCTCATGCGCATGTCACGCTTGTTCTTGATGGGTGGGGGCGCGAACGCCCCCACCTGAAGGTCGGATGGACCGTCAAGCCTTACTGGAGCATCCAGTTGGCGAAACGCTCGCGCAGCTCG
Source organism: Salinarimonas sp. (assembly GCA_020832565.1). Classification (GTDB taxonomy): domain Bacteria; phylum Pseudomonadota; class Alphaproteobacteria; order Rhizobiales; family Beijerinckiaceae; genus Saliniramus. Next base: position 14,756 of record JAFIEI010000049.1, read on the forward strand.
TCGCCGTAATCGGTCCAGAAGTCGTTATCCAGAATGATCGGCGAGAAGTAGTTGTCCGGGTTGGTCGGCATGTGCTCGTTCATGTCGATACCCAGATCCGCATGCTCCCCGACGAGATCGGCGGAGGAGGCACGGGCCGGACCGTAGGAGATGAACTTGGCCTGATCCGCCAGACGCTGCGTGTCGGTGGCGAAATACAGGTAGTCCATCACGACATCGAGGTTCGGGCCGTCAGCGGGAACGACCCAGCCGTCCCATTCCACGACCTGGCCGTCCCAGATGATCGCGAAGGGCTGGCCTTCGACCTCGGCGGCATCGAACATACGGCCGTTATAGCCGGTCGCCATCACGACTTCGCCGTCGGCGAGCAGCTGCGGAGCCTGCGCGCCTTCCGTCCAGAAGACGATGTGCTCCTTGATGGTGTCGAGCTTGGCGAAGGCGCGGTCCTGGCCTTCCGGCGTGGCGAGCACGTCGTAGATGTCCTCCGGCGCGACGCCGTCGGCATAGAGCGCCCATTCGAGGTTCGTGCCGGGACGATCCTGCAGCGCGCGGCGGCCCGGATAGTTCTCGACATCGAACAGAGCCTCGATCGAATCGGGCTGTGCATCCTCGGGGAAGAGCTCGGTATTGAAGGTGAGAACCGTCGAATACACGATCTGCGGGATGAAGCACTCACCCAGCGAACCGGGGAGGAAATCCTCGCTGGCCGGCGTTCCGTCGGGCGCCGCAGCGAGCATCTCGTCGTGATCGATCGGCATGATGATGCCCTCGTCACAGGCGAGCTGTGCGTCGGAAGGCAGCATGTCGACGAGATCCCAGGTCACGTTGCCGGCCTGGGACTGCGCACGCAGGCCCGCAAGCGCGTTGGCCGAACCGTCATCGTTGTTGATGGTGACGTGCGGATTCAACTCCATATAGGGCTCGTGATAGGCACGGACCTGGCTCTGTGTATAGGCGCCGCCCCAGGAGACGATGGTGAGGCTGACCGGCTCCTGCGCGGAGGCCCCTGCCGTGATGGCAGCAGCGGCGACACCGCTGGCGGCGAGGATCGAAAGCTTCCTGATTGACATACAAATTCTCCCAGTTCTGAGTTGTGGGGCACAGCTTCGGTGCCCGTTGCCGGCACGGCAGATATCCGCCATCCGGCCTCCTATTGCGGGGCCACGCGAAAGCGCCGGCCACCAGCTGCGGCGGGCCCTTCGACCCGCCCGATCAGCCGCGCGCGCATCAAGCGTCCAGCGCACGGCAATCCTGTGTAATCCAGCCGATCCTGACCTTCGCGCCACGGGCGAGATCGGGGCTGTGTGAGGAATTGGGCACCTTGACGATGAATTCGTCATTGCCGCAGACCTTCACCCGGGTGCGGATATGGTCGCCGAGATAGATCAGCTCGCGCACCTCGGCCTCGAACACGTTGTCGAGATCGGCGCTTCCCTCCGGGGCGATCACCACGCGCTCGGGGCGCAGGGACAGGGTCGTGCGGTCGCCGACGGCATCGACATTGACCTTGAGCGCGGTGACCTTGTCGCCGTTGTCGAGCACGACCTTGCAAGTATCGCCGTCGATCGCCTCGACCTTGCCCATCAGCTTGTTGTTCTCGCCGATGAAGGCTGCCACGAAGGCGTTTTCCGGGCGCTCGTAGAGATCGGGCGGCGAGGCCAGCTGCTGCACTTTTCCGTCATTGAAGACCGCGATGCGGTTCGACATGGTCAGCGCCTCGGTCTGGTCGTGGGTCACGTAGACCACGGTCACGCCGAGCTGCTCGTGAATGTGTTTGATCTCGTACTGCATCTGCTCACGCAGATTCTTGTCGAGCGCGCCGAGCGGCTCGTCCATCAGCACGAGTTGCGGCTCGAAGACGAGAGCGCGCGCCACGGCGACGCGCTGCTGCTGCCCGCCGGAGAGCTGGGCGGGCATGCGTGAGCCGAATTCCGACAACTCGACCATGTCGAGGGCGCGCTGGACCCGCTTCTCGACATCGGCCTGACCCATCTTGCGCACCCGCAACGGGAAGGCGAGATTCTCCGCCACCGTCATATGCGGGAAGAGCGCGTAATTCTGGAAGACCATGCCGATCCCGCGCTTGTGCGGCGCGACATTGTCGATGCGCTGCCCGTCGAGGCGGATTTCGCCGAAAGTCGCGGATTCGAACCCGGCGAGCATCATCAGGCAGGTGGTCTTTCCCGAGCCGGACGGGCCGAGCATCGTGAGGAACTCGCCACGCGCAATGTCGAGGTTGAGATTTTTGACGACGAGAGTCTCGCCGTCATAGCTTTTCTGCACGTTGTCAAAGCAGACGTGACCTGCTTCAGTCACTCCGTCAGCAGTTTTCAGCACTGTGGACACGCTCCCCTTGTTGCCCGGTCAATCGAAGACCGTGCTGCGCGTTTCTTGACCCATATCCTTCACGATCCTTATCTTTCCCGCAACCCCCGAATTCGATTTTCTTCACTGCCGCGTCATCGCGCAGCCATGATTCTGCCATGAAGCGCGCGTCTCTCCGCAACAATGCTGGAATGGTAAATAATTGAAAAACGCCAACAATTTCGAATAATGCAATTGCCCGGATCATACCCCTGAGTAAGTCCTTCCGCGAAACCCGCACGGACCGATGAAGCGGATGATTGCACAGCGTTTACGGTTTCGTGCTATAGGCTGCGCCGCTCCTCCAGGCTGTGCCGGTGCGGGCAATCGGCATGCGGTATCCGCCGCGACCGCACAGAGGCCACGCGAAGAAGACGGAAACTGTGATGTCCGAACAGACACGAGCCGGCGATGCGCTGCTGACGTTGTTCACCGGCGCCGGCTATACGGTGATCGAACCGCCGATCCTCCAGCCTGCGGAGCTCTTTCTCGACCTGTCCGGCGAAGAGATGCGCCGGCGCATGTTCGTCACGCTCGACGCCAACGGCACCGAGCTCTGCCTGCGGCCCGAATACACCATCCCGGTCTGCCGCGCCCATCTCGCGGCTGCTACCAGCGATGCCGGCGCGGCGCATTACTGCTATCGCGGCCCGGTCTTTCGACTGCGCGCGGGCGAAACCGGAGAATTCCAGCAAGCCGGCGTCGAATCGATCGGGCGGGAGGATATCGCTGCCACCGATGCCGAGATGCTCGGCCTCGCCATGGAAGGCCTCGACCATCTGGGTATCGTGCCGCAACGCATCGCGCTCGGCGATGTCGGATTGCTGGAAGCGCTGCTCACGGCGCTGGACATCCCCGCAGCCGCACGCGCCCGCCTGATGCGCGCGATCGTCGCCGGCAACGGTCTCACCGCGCTTGCCGAGCCGGTGCAATCCGAGGACGGCGATTCGCCGACCATCCCCCATGCCGGCCTCCTCGCCGCGCTCGAGGGCCAGGATCCGAAGGCCGCGCGCGCCTTCGTCGAAGATGTGCTGTCGATTGCGGGGATCACCTCGGTGGGCGGGCGCAGCGCCGGTGATATCGCCCGGCGCTTTCTCGCGCGTGCGGGCCGCAATGGCGGGGATATCGCCCCGGAGGTCCGGGCCATGCTGCGGCGCTACCTGTCGATCGCCGGCGATCCCGATGGCGCCGCCACCGCCATGCGCGCGCTGGCTGCCGATGCCGGGCTCGCGATGGACGGCGCACTCGACCTGTTCGAGGAGCGCAACGGCTTCCTTGCCGCACGCGGCATCGATCTGACGCGGCTGGGTTTTCGCGCCGATTTCGCCCGCAATCTCGACTATTATACCGGCTTCATCTTCGATATCGCAGCCGGCCCTGATCCGGCGGAGAAGGTGCTGGTCGGTGGCGGGCGCTACGACCGGCTGGCGCGCCATCTCGATCCGGAACGGCCTTTGCCGGCCATCGGCTGCTCCTTCTGGCTCGATCGCATCGCCGCCTGCCATGCGGCCGGCCCCGAAGATTCCCGCCGAGGAGAGACGCCATGAGCGCCGCATCACTCGTCATCGCCGTACCCTCCAAGGGGCGGCTGCAGGAGAACGCCACCTCCTTCTTCGCGCGCGCCGGGCTGGAATTCACCAAGGCGCGCGGCTCGCGTGGCTATCGCGGGATGGTCAAGGGCATGCCGGAGGTGGAGATCGCCTTCCTTTCCGCCTCCGAGATCGTCGGCCATCTGGTGCGCGGAGAGGTCCATTTCGGTGTGACCGGCGAGGATCTTATCCGCGAGCAGGCCCCCGACGCCGACAGCGACATCGCGCTGATCACGCCGCTCGGTTTCGGCCACGCCAATGTCGTGGTCGCCGCCCCTCAGGCCTGGATCGATGTTGCCGGCATGGCCGATCTCGACGACGTGGCCGTCGATCTGCGCAGCCGGCAGGGGCGCAAGATGCGCGTGGCGACGAAATACGTGAATCTGACCCGCAGCTTCTTCGCCCGCCACGGCATCGCCGATTACCGGATCGTGGAATCGCTGGGTGCCACGGAGGGCACCCCGGCCTCGGGAGCCGCGGAGATCATCGTCGACATCACCACGACCGGCGCCACCCTGGCCGCTAATGCGCTCAAGGTGCTCGACGACGGCGTCATCCTGCGCTCGCAGGCCAATCTCGCCGCCTCCCTGCGCGCATCCTGGACCGACGCGGCGCGCATGGCGGCGCGCGCCATTCTCACGCGTATCGCGGCGGAGGAAGAGGCGCGGCGCGTGCGGGAAATCCGCACGCATGTACCACCGGATCTGCGCGCGGGCGTGGCGGCGGCGGCGAACGCCTTCGAGGTGCATCTGCTCTCGGCGCCCGATGCCCCGGAACTCGTCATGCATTGCGAAACGGGGCACGTCTTCGCGATTACCGAGGCGCTGGCCGCCGCGGGCGCCCGCGACATCAGCGTGCGCAGCCTCGATTACGTGTTTCGCGCCCGCAACCCGCTCTTCGCCCGCCTCGAAAAGCGGCTCCCCGCAATCTGAACGAAAAAAGGCCGCTCCCGGGGGAGGAGCGGCCTCAATGTGGCGGCGATCACGATGGGGGGGAGGAGATCGCCACTCGGGGAAGAGAAGCCCGCCGGTTCAACGGCCTTCAATTCCGCTTACGATCACCTGCCCGCCCCGGATCACAAGGGGTCGAAAACTTCCGTGCCGGGCGGCAGCGCATTCGGTGTTTCCGGCATCTGCGAAACCCGGATATCCCGCGTCAACGGGGCCGGAACCTCGTAGCCTTCGCGTGTCGGCGGGTTCTTGGCCGTCATGGCATAGCCGGCGCTGATCCCCACCAGCAGAGCTGTCATCAGCAGCATGCGCCCGCGATTGTCGTTGGCGGCCTTGTCGTCACGCGGAAACGGCTGGGCCGGGGTATAGGCCCGCAGATCCGAACCGCCGACGGGAATGATCGCATCGGCGGGAATCACGGCTGGTTGCCGTGCCGTCGGCGAAGCGCATGAGCGGCGCTGTGGAAGCTGTCCCCGTGCCCGCGCCAGCGCGCGCGCCTCCCGGGCCAGGCGCCAGGCCCGCCGCGTCGCATCAGCATTGGCGTCGGCGTCGCTCTGACCGGCATCGGCGCGGGTCTGCTCACCGGGTTGCGCCTGCACGGCACGCAGCATGGCCGCCGCCGCCATTTCGCGCGGGCCGAGCGACAGGATCGCATCGCTCTCGTCAGCGGCGGGGGATCGGCCCTGCGCCGGCTCTGATGACGAGATCCCGACCTGCTCCTGCACCGGCACGGGAACACCGCGTGTCACGCTCAGATCGAGCGTCATCCATCCGTTCGGCGAGATGGCGCTCTCGTCGATCGCGATGCTGTGTCTTTTGACTTGTGGGCCGGAATCCGGCGTCGAATCGGCAATCACCCGCGCACCCTTAAGGTTAACCAAGTGTTAACGCGGACTATGCGCAGATTGTCACATCTGCGCCAGTCGCGATTGCCGATTATGGTTAACGCGCGTTAATTGTCTATCCGCACAGGCATGTTTTTTTGCGGAATCACAACCTGGATCCCGCTACCCTCCATCGCCGCAACGAATGCGTCGGCATCCTGCGCGATGATCGGGAACGAGCCGTAATGGCAGGGAATCGCCGCCTTGGCTCGCGAGAAATAGCGCTTCATCGCGAGCGCCGCCGTCTGCGCACCCATGGTGAAGCGGTCGCCGACCGGGACGATGACGATGTCGGGCTGGTGCAACTCCGCGATCAGCGCCATGTCGCCGAATATGTCGGTATCGCCCATGTGATAGACGCTCGGCTCGCCCGGCGCCTTGACGATGATGCCGGCGGCGGGGCCGAGAGGGAAGTTCACATCCGTCTCCACCATGCCGGCGGAATGATCGGCGCGCACCATGGTGACGCTGAAACCGCCCTGGTCCGTGGTGCCGCCCAGATTCATCGGATCGACATTCTCGATTCCTTGCTTGGCGAGATACATGCACAATTCGAAACTGGTGACGATCTTCGCGCCGTTGCGTTTCGCGATCGCCGGCGCATCACCCACATGATCGCCGTGGCCGTGGGTGATCAGGATATGGGTGGCGCCCTCGCCCGCTTTTTCGACATCGCCCTCGAAAGCGGGATTGCCGGTGAAGAAGGGATCGATCAGGACGTTGCTTTCGCCGAATTCGAGGCGAAAGGCCGAATGGCCGTACCAGGTGATCTTCATGGCTCGCTTATCCTCCGTTTCTGACGTAGAAGCGTCGCAGCGCCCCGTTTTGCCCGGATCCGACGTCATGCCGAGAGCACATCGCCAGATCACGCCACATGTCGTGCAGCACCGTGTCGTGCAACGCCGCGACGCGGCTTGTGTTTCACGCCGCGACCCGCACGCCGATTCGGCACGCGCGGAGCGGACACCATGACAGTGGCGCTCGAAAAGCTTCTCGGCAAGCTTCCCCGATACGGTCGCCTGATCGGCATCGATCTCGGCACCAGGACGATCGGCCTCGCCCTCTCGGATGTCGAGCGTCGGATCGCCTCCCCGCTGGAGACGCTCAAGCGCGGCAAGTTCACGAAGGACGCGGCAGAGATCGAAAAGATCGTGAAGCGTTTCGAGGTCGCGGCAATCGTCGTCGGGCTGCCGCTCAACATGGACGGCAGCGCGGGCCCGCGGGCGCAATCGACGCAGAGCTTCATGCGCAATCTGGCAGGCGTGATCGCAATTCCCATTGTCGGCTGGGACGAACGGCTCTCCACAATGGCGGTGACGCGCACGCTGCTCGAAGCGGATACCTCGCGCGCCCGGCGCGGCCAGCTCGTCGATAAGCTGGCAGCCAGCTACATCCTGCAAGGTGCGATCGATCGTCTCGGCACGCTGGAGGATGCGCGTACGCAAGCGCAAGATGCGGCGATCGACGCATCGCGAGACGGGTCAAGGGACGCCTCGAGCGCGGATTCGGGCGATCCGGAAGGCGATGCCCGGCGGCGATGAAAGCCGGTGGCTGGGGGCCTGGCAAAGATCTGCGATCCGCGCCCGCCCGTCAGGCCGCCTGGGGGGCGGAATTCTCCAGCAGCACCGCATAGATCGCATCCGCATCCTCGGCGGCGCGCAGGCGTTCGAGGACGCCCGGATGGCGCAGGACACGCGCGATGCGCGCCAGCGCCTTGAGATGGTCGGCGCCGGCAGCCTCGGGGGCGAGCAGCAGGAACATGAAATCGACGGGCATCCCGTCGATCGCGTCGAAGTCGATGGGCTTTTCCAGCCGCGCGACGAGACCGAAGAGCTTGTCCACCGTGGCGAGCTTGCCGTGCGGAATGGCGATACCCTCGCCGATCCCGGTCGAGCCGAGGCGTTCACGCTGCAGCAGCGTCTCGAAGATCTCATGCGCATCAAGGCCCGTAAGACGGGCCGCATGGGCGCTGATTTCCTGGAGGGCCTGTTTCTTCCCGTTGGCTTTCACCGCGGGAAGAACGGCTTCGGAAGACAGGATATCAAGAAGCATGACGGTCATCAGGCTCGATCACGATGGGGGCGAGCGCAGGACCGCGTTTGATCACGCCTTGCGTCATGTGTCGCCCCCGGATGTTTCGGCGAGACCAATTCGGGTCTCATGAATTGTCTGACGGAGGATCGATCCAGCCGATCGCCCCGTCGGTGCGGCGGTAGACGATATTCACCCGCGCGCTTCCCGCATGCTGAAACACCAAACAGGGGGCTCCTGTCAAATCAAGTTCGATCACGGCCTCGCTCACCGAGAGTTTTTTCAACGACTTGGTTTCCTCGTGGATGACGACCGGATGAAATTCTCCCTCGATTTCCTCGACCTCCTCCGAATCATCGAAGGGCGCCTCGATCACCGAATAGCTCGCCTTCATCATCTCGGCGGCCTTGCCGTTTTGCGAATAATCGCGCAGGCGGCGCTTGTGGCGGCGCAGGCGCTTCTCGATCCGCTGCGCCGTCTGGTCGAAGGCGGCATGGGCGTCCATGGCTGTGCCGGAGGATTCGAGGGTGACGCCCGTGGCGAGATGCAGCACGCAGTCGGTGCGATAGCCGCTTCCTTCCGGCTCGATGGTGACGTGGCCGGTCACGGCACCGTCGAAATATTTGGCCAGTGCCGCCTCCACACGTGCCTCGACATGGCCGCGCAGAGCGTCGCCGATATCCATGTTCTTGCCGGAAATACGAAGCGTCATCGTCTCCCCCTGTTCTTGCGCGCGACGGGCCGCCGCGCCGGGTCTGGACATTAAGAGGTAAGCAGCCCGGATCGCGCCGTCAATCGAAGCCGACGCGCTTCACATGCTGCACCTGCGAAGGAACGACCGCCTGCCTGGCCGTGATTGACAGCTTCCGCACCCCGGCAGATGCTCATGAAACGAAAACGACAAGCCGCAACAGGCAGTTGAGGGAACGATCCGCAGAATCATGCGGCGAGGGAGGGGACGATGGCCGTTCAGGTGCATCGCGAGCGCGTGCAGGTGGGAATCGTCGGCGCCGGCCCGGCCGGGCTGCTGCTGTCACATCTCCTGGCACAGGCGGGGATCGAATCGATCGTGGTCGAGGCGAGATCACGCATCCATCTCGAGGAGCGGATTCGCGCGGGCGTGCTCGAACACGAGACCGCCGCCGTCCTGCGCGAGACCGGCCTCGGGGATCGCATGGATCGCGAGGGGCTCGTGCATGACGGGCTGTTCCTGCAATTTCTCGGCGCTGCGCATCGCATCGATCTCAAGGCGCTGACCGGCAAGGGCGTCATGGTCTACGGCCAGCATGAGGTGGTGAAGGATCTGATCGCCGCGCGGCTGAACGAGGGCGAGGTGATTCGCTTCGAATGCGAGAACGTCTCGGTGCGCGGCATCGACACGCAGGCCCCGTCCATCCACTACGAGCATGGCGGCGTGAACCACGAGATCGCCTGCGATTTCATCGCCGGCTGCGACGGATTCCACGGCATCTGCCGCACGTCGATCCCGCCCGAGGCGCTGACGCTCTACGAGCGCGTCTATCCTTTCGGCTGGCTCGGCGTGCTCGCGCGCACGCCGCCGGCCTCGCACGAGTTGATCTATGCGGGTCACGATAACGGCTTCGCGCTGCTCTCCATGCGCTCGCCGGAGATCAGCCGGCTCTACCTGCAATGCCCGCCCGATGCCGATCTCGCGCTCTGGCCGGACGAGCGGATATGGGAGGAACTCGATGCCCGACTCTCCCGCTCGGATGGTTTCAGGCTGACGCCCGGCCCGATCCTGCAGAAGAGCGTCACGGCGATGCGCAGCTTCGTCTGCGAGCCGATGCGCTTTGGCCGGCTCCTGCTTGCCGGCGATGCCGCCCATATCGTTCCGCCGACCGGCGCCAAGGGCATGAACCTTGCGGTCGGCGATGTGCGGGTGATGGCTCGGGCGCTGGAGCGCTATTATGCGCGCCATGACGGGGATGCCATCGCTGCCTACGGTCCGGCCTGCCTGCGGCGGATCTGGCGGGTTCAGCGCTTCTCCTGGTGGATGACGCAGATGCTGCACCGTTTCGACGATGACAGCCCCTTCGACCGGCGCCGGCAACTGGCCGATCTCGATTACGTGGCGCATTCGCGCGCCGCCGCGACGACGCTGGCGGAGAATTATGTCGGGCTTCCCATGGATTGGGGAGATGGGCCATGATCGGATCATGAGCTTTTCGCCTCTCGACAGCGCCCTGACCGGCCCGCTCTTCGTCACGCCCGCCATGCGCGCGGTCTTTACCGACGAAGCCCGCCTTGCCGCCATGCTCGCCTTCGAAACGGCTCTCGCGCGCGCCCAGGCCGAGTCCGGCCTTGTCGACCCGGCCTTGCCCGAAGCGCTCACCGCGATCGCGCCGGGCGATTTCGACATGGTCGCCCTCGGCGAGGCCACTGCGCTTGCCGGCGTGCCGGTCATCCCCTTCGTCAGGCAATTGCGCGAAATGCTCCCGCCGCCGCTCGCAAGCGATCTGCACAAGGGGGCGACCACGCAGGATGTGCTCGACACCGCCCTCGTCCTGCAGATCCGCGACGCGCTCAAAGCGCTTGCGCCGGATCTGCGGGCGCTCATTGAGGCACTGCATCTGCGCGCGCAGGAGCATGCGCACAGTGTCTGTGCCGGGCGAACCTACGGCCAGCACGCGGCGCCGGTGACCTTCGGCTTCAAGCTCGCGATCTGGCTTGCCGGCATCTGCGATGCGCTCGATGCGCTCGACGATGCCCGCGCCGGGGCGCTCAGGGTTTCGCTGGGCGGGCCGGTGGGCACGCTTGCCGGGATAGGCGCGCCCGATACCGCATTCGCGATACGCGCGCGCATGGCAGAGATCCTCGGCCTTTCGGATTCGCCCCTTCCCTGGCACATGCGCCGGGGCGGGTTGACGCGGCTTGCCGACGCGTTGCGCCAGCTTCTCGTCGCGCTCGCGCATATGGCGGGCGATCTCGCGCATCTGGCTTCGACGGAAGTGGGCGAGATTGCCGAGCCGCATCAGCTCGGCCGCGGTGGCTCATCGGCCATGCCGCATAAACGCAACCCCGTCTCCTGCACGGTGATCCTCGCCGCCCTGACCCAGGCGCGCGGCCTTGCCGCCTCCCTCGACGAGGCGATGATCGGCGGCCACGAGCGCCCTGCCGGCGCCTGGCACGGGGAATGGCACGTGCTGCCCACGCTTCTCGGCCTCGTCTCCGGCGCCCTGCGCGAGGCGCGGGTGCTGGCGCAGGGAATGGAGATCGACGTCGTGCGCATGCGCGCCAATCTCGACGCGACACGGGGCCTGCTCTTCGCTGATGCCGCAAGCGCGCTGCTTGCGGCCGATCTCGGCGCGAGCGAGGCGCAAGCGGTGGTGACCCGCGCCGCCGACCGGGTGCGGGCGGAGGATATAGCTCTCATCGATGCGCTGACTGCAGAGACCGGTCGCACGCCGGAATCGCTGGCTCCTGCCTTCTCCCCCGAAGCAGCCATCACGGCGGCAGCAGCGCATATCCCGTTGCTGGAGGCTCCCGTGTTGCGGGTGCGGGGGCAGATCGAGCGGCTGGAATGAGCGCAGGCAGGCGCGGGGCGGTGAATTATGTGCGCGAAAGCCGCAAGGGCGTGCGCGGATCGGCCACTTCGCAGGGGTGGCGCGTGGGTTTATGACACACGCACCAGCATCAGCCATTCCAGCCCTGAAGGTCTCCCATGCCCGTCGATCCCAAATCAGCCGTCAATGCTTTCGATGACGAAGCCCGCATCGCCCGTATGGTCGAGCGTATGAGCGAATGGGTGCGGGTGGAGAGCCCGACGCGCAATGCCAATGCCGTCAATGCGATGATGGATGTGCTCGTCTCCGGGATCGACGAGAGCATCGCCTCGGTCGAGCGGGTGCCGGGGCGCGACGGGCTCGGCGACAGCGTCATCCTGCGCGCGGGGCCGCAGACCAACGAGAAGCCGATCCTCGTCCTGTCGCATCTCGACACGGTGCATCCGGTCGGCACAGCGGAGAAGGACAATCCCGTGCGCCGCGAGGGCGACCGGCTCTACGGGCCCGGCATCTACGACATGAAGGGCGGCGCCTATCTCGCGCTCGAAGCCTTCATGGAAGTGGCGCGGCGCGGCACGGCGAAGCGCCCGCTGGTTTTTCTCTTCACGCCGGATGAGGAAATCGGCTCACTGACGACGCGCGGCCTGATCGAGGATCTCGGCCGCCATGCTGAAGCCGTGCTCGTCACCGAGCCGGCCCGCGAGGGCGGCAAGATCGTCACCTCGCGCAAGGGTGTCGGCCGTTTCGACGTGCATGTCGAGGGCCGCCCGGCGCATTCGGGATCGAAACACGCGGAAGGCCGCAATGCCATCCACGAGGCGGCGCGCCAGATCTCGGTGATCGAGGCGATGACCGATTACGAACGCGGCGTCACCACGACGGTGGGACTGATCAATGGCGGCACGGCGATGAACACTGTGCCGCAGCATTGCCGCTTCTCCATCGATTTGCGCATCGCAACGGTCGCCGATGGCGAGGAATTCGCCGAGAAGATCGTCGGCCTCCAGCCGCTCGCTCCCGATTTCAAGATCAGCGTCTCAGGCGGCATAAACCGCCCGCCCTTCGAGCGCACGGACGAGGTCGCGCAGATCTTCGCCCTCGCGCAAGAGATCGGCAACGAGATCGGCCTCGAGGTGCAGGAATGCCCGCGCACCGGCGGCGGTTCCGACGGCAATTTCACCGCCATCTTCGGCGTCCCCACCCTCGACGGCCTCGGCATCGACGGTGACGGCGCCCACACCCTCCAGGAATACGCCCTGGTCTCCTCGATCGCCCCACGCGCCAAGCTGATCGCGAGCCTGCTCGAGCGGATCGGCTGAGGAGGCTGCGCCGCCGAACGCGCCGCCTCCGCCAACGGACGGCGGCGGCGCGAGATGACGGACCATGCAAAGGAACCTGTTTTGAGGGAACCGGCACGCTCAGAAACCAGGAAAAGGCCTCTATGACGGAAAACCAATCGTTTACGTTTTTTAATTGAAACAGAAGAGTGCGATTACAAAAATTAATATTATAAGTTTATTTATTATTTGATTACAGAACAGCAATCTTACTCAAGGCTAAATATCGATCGCAATTTCATCAAGCATATCACAAGCGGGCTGCAGCCTGCCGTCTAGTACTACAGTTACTTTTAATTCTTCCTACGTCGTTTCCGGTGACTGAGGTGGACCCCATTCGTCGGACAGGTTTGCGGCCTGGATAAGCTGGTATC
>JAFIEI010000050.1 GCA_020832565.1 Salinarimonas sp.
TCATCGTCTGATGCACCCCGTGCTTGGCCGCCAGCTGCGCCAGCGTCAGCTCCCCCTTCAGCGCTTCAAGGGCCACCTTCGCCTTGAAATCCGCCGAATAACGCTTCCTCGTGTTCGCCATCGATATCGTCCTCTCGTCAGATCGATACCAGCTTATCTCCCTGTCCGAAATCCGGGGGCCACCTCAGTCTCACTGATTGGTAGGTAGCCGTCGCGCCGAACCTGCACCTGCCAGGAGCTGCCCCGTTTGCGTATCGTCACCATACCAAAATCCCTGCCCAGGTGTGACACCAGTGTGACAGGTTGATCTGAGAGGCTTCTTCGTTCGGATGGCGATCTAGCTAAACCCCTGATTCACAAGAGTTTTTTGGTGGAGCTGAGGGGATTTGAACCCCTGACCTCTGCAGTGCGATTGCAGCGCTCTCCCAACTGAGCTACAGCCCCTGACCGGCGCGGCCCTGGCCGCCGGTTGGTTTCGCGGTGATAAGCGGGCACGCGGCGTCTGTCAATCGCGATTGCGCGCGGATTTTCGCCCGCGCGCACGCTTTCCCTCGGACCGCCACAACACCCGCTCAGCCGCGCAGCGTCCCGCCGGTCTTGCGACCGACTTCCGCGACGATTTTCTGGGACACTGCCTCGATTTCGGCATCGGTCAGCGTCTTCTGCGCCGGCTGCAGCGTTACCGCGATCGCCACCGATTTGCGCCCCTCGTCGACATGCTCGCCTTCATAGACGTCGAATACCTCGACGGCGGTGACGAGATTGCGTTCGGCGCCCTGCGCGGCGCGCAGGATGTCGGCGGCGGCCACATCACGATCGACCACGAAGGCGAAATCGCGGGTCAGGGGCTGGAACTCGGACAGCGCAAGCTTCGCACGCGCCTTGGTCGGCTTCGCCTTCGGCGCGGGCAGCGCGTCGAGATCGATCTCGAAGGCGACGAGCGGACCCTTGACGTCGAGAGCCTTGAGCGCGGCCGGATGCAACTCGCCGAAATGGCCGATCACGTTCTTGGGGCCGAACTGCATGCGCCCGCAACGGCCGGGATGGAAGTAATCCGGACCGCCGGGCACGATCTGGAGCCGATCTGCGGCGACCCCGAGGGTGGCGAGCAGCGACAAGGCATCGGCCTTGGCGTCGAACACGTCGACGGCGCGCGCACCGCCGTCCCAATGCCGCCCGGACCCCTCGGGCCGCGCCGTACCCCGGCGAACACCCGCAGCGCGCATCTTCTGGCCGTCAGACGTATCATCCTCGAAACATTGCCCGACCTCGAACAGGGCGACGTCCCCGAAGCCGCGATCAGCGTTGCGCTGAGCCGCGCGCAGCAGCCCCGGCAGCAGGCTCGGGCGCATGTCGGAGAGTTCGGAGGCGATCGGATTGGCGAGCGCCAGCAGCGGATGGCCGCCGCCGAAGGCGATGGCATCCTCGCGGGAGATGAAGGACCAGGTTACCGCTTCCGACAGCCCGCGCGTGGCGAGTGCCCTTCGAGCCTGGCTGGTGCGCTTTTGCAGCAGCGTCAAGAGCGGCTTGACCACGCTCGCCTCAATCCTCCCGAGCGGTACCGGTTCGATCCGGTCGAGCCCGGCAATTCGCACGATCTCCTCGACGAGATCGGCCTTGCCCTCGATATCGGGGCGCCAGGAGGGCGGCAGCACCTTCACCTCGTCGCCCGAACCTGAAATGTGGAAGCCGAGCTGTTCCAGGATCGCGTGTGCTTCCGCCTTGGGCAGATCGAGCCCGGAGAGGCGTTTCGTCTCTGCGAAGGGGAAGCTGATGATGCGGCTGGGATCGGGAATCGTGCCGGCGAGACGTGTCTTCGAAACGCTACCCCCGCACAGGTCCACCACAAGCTGCGCGGCCAGATCGAGCCCCGGCAGGGTGTAATTGGGATCGACGCCACGCTCGAAACGATAGCGCGCATCGGTGACGATGCCGAGTCGGCGCCCGGTCTGGGCGACGTTGAGCGGGTCCCACAGGGCCGATTCGATAAGGACGTCGGTCGTCGTCTCGTCACAGCCCGAATGTTCGCCGCCCATGATGCCGGCCAGCGATTCCGCGCCGTTCTCGTCGGCGATCACCACCATCTCGGCATCGAGCGTATAGGTCTTGCCGTCGAGCGCGAGCAGTTCCTCGCCCGCACGCGCCCTGCGCACGACGAGATCGCCCTTGACCTTCGCCGCATCGAAGACGTGCAGCGGGCGTCCGCGATCATGGGTGACGTAATTGGTGATATCGACGAGCGCGTTGATCGGGCGCAAGCCGATGGCGCGCAGGCGCCGCTGCATCCAGTCCGGGCTCGGGCCGTTCTTCACGCCGCGCACGAGGCGCAGGGCGAAAGCCGGGCACAGATGCTCCTCGCCTGGCAGATCGAGCCGCACGGCGACGGGGCAATCGCCCTCGCTCGCCGGCGGGGTGGCCTGCTCCTGGCGCAGGGTGCCGAGCCCCGCCGCCGCGAGATCGCGGGCAATGCCGCGGATCGCGGTGCAATCGGGGCGGTTGGGCGTCAGGCCGATCTCGATCACCGGGTCGTCGAGCTTCGCGTAAGTGGCAAAGAGCGCCCCCACGGGCGCGTCCTGCGGCAGATCGATGATGCCGTCATGATCTTCGGAGAGCTCGAGCTCGGCCTCCGAGCAGAGCATGCCGGCGCTCTCGACCCCGCGAATGACCCCGACGCCGAGCGTCAGGTTCTTGCCGGGAATATAGGTGCCCGGCGGCGCAAAGACGCTCTTCATGCCCGTGCGCGCATTCGGGGCGCCGCAGACCACCTGGACGGGATCGCCCTCGCCGGTATCCACCTTGCACACCCGCAGCCGGTCGGCATCGGGATGCTGCGTTGCCTCGATCACATAGGCGATGCGATAGGCTGCAAGTTCCTGCGCCTTGTCGGTGACGCCCTCGACTTCGAGCCCGATGGCATCGAGCGTCGCGACGATCTCGCTCAGCGTGGCCTCGGTCTCGAGATGATCCTTCAGCCAGGACAGGGTGAATTTCATGTTCTTGTTCCCGGATTATCGGATGAAAGGCGCGCCTTCATGAAGTGTGCGGACATAACTCCCTCCCCTGAGGGGAGGGCAGGGGTGGGGTTCGGTGATGACGCACAAGCCCGGTCACGACGACAATCCACCGGCCAGCGTCGGGAGGTCGAGGGGGCGGAAGCCGTAATGCTGCAGCCAGCGGATATCGGCTTCGAAGAACGGGCGCAGGTCCGGCATGCCGTATTTCAGCATGGCGATGCGGTCGATGCCGAGCCCCCAGGCGAAACCCTGATATTCATCCGGATCGAGCCCGCAATTGCGCAGCACGTTGGGATGCACCATGCCGCAGCCGAGGATCTCGAGCCAGTCCTCACCCTCCCCGAAGCGGATCTCGCCACCCTTGCGCGAGCACTGGATATCGACCTCGGCGGAGGGCTCTGTGAAGGGGAAGAACGAGGGACGGAAGCGCATCTTGACCTCGTCCACCTCGAAGAACGCCTTGCAGAATTCCTGCAGCACCCATTTCATGTGGCCGATATGGGCTTTTTTGTCGATCACCAGCCCCTCGACCTGATGGAACATCGGGGTGTGGGTCTGGTCGGAATCGTGGCGATAGGTGCGCCCGGGAATGATCACGCGGATCGGCGGCTTCTGCGCCGTCATGGTGCGGATCTGGACCGGACTGGTATGGGTGCGCAGCACCTTGCGCGCGCCGGTTTCGTCGGGCTGCATGAAGAAGGTGTCATGCATTTCGCGGGCGGGATGGCCCTCGGGGAAGTTCAGCGCGGTGAAATTCAGGTAATCCGTCTCGATATCCGGGCCTTCCGCGACCGAGAACCCCATATCGGCGAAGATCGCGGTCAGTTCGTCGATGACCTGGCTGATCGGATGGATGCGCCCGCGCGTCTCGGGCCCGTCACGCACCGGGAGGGTGACGTCGACACGCTCGGCCGCAAGGCGGGCTTCGAGTGCGGCGGCGCCGAGCGCCTCGCGGCGGGCGTTGATCGCCTGCTGGACCGTGTCGCGCAGCCCGTTGATGACGGGGCCTTGCGTCTTGCGCTCCTCCGGCGTCATGCCGCCGAGCGATTTGAGCAGATCGGAGATCGTGCCCTTTTTGCCCAGCGCGGCAACGCGCAGCTGTTCTAGCGCCGCTTCGTCTTCGGCGCCGGCGATACGGGCGAGAAGATCACCCTCGAGCTGATTGAGATCGGTCATCGGTCCCTCTGATGATGCGCCGGGAGATCAAGCGCGCGGCGCGGGGACCGTCAAGCCCGAAACCACGCCACGACGCGCAAAAGCGCCGAAAAAATCGACGCCGCCGCCGGAAATGGCCTCACAGGGCTGGGCGGACCCATGCGACATAGCCGCCGCATGGGTCGAAAGCGGTGATACGCCTTAAGCGGCCTGCTGCTGTGCGGGCAGCGCCGCCTTCGCCTGCTCGACGAGGGCGGTGAAAGCCGCCGGCTCGTGAATGGCGAGGTCGGACAGGACCTTGCGATCGACCGTGATACCAGCCTTGTTGAGGCCGTCGATAAATCGGGAATAGGTCAGCCCGTGCTCGCGCACGGCGGCGTTCAGGCGCTGGATCCAGAGCGCGCGGAACGTACGCTTCTTCGCCTTGCGATCGCGATAAGCGTATTGCATGGCGCGATCGACGGCGGCCTTGGCCGTGCGGATCGTATTCTTGCGGCGGCCATAATAGCCCTTGGCGAGCTTCAGGACCTTTTTGTGCTTGGCGTGGGCGGTAACGCCCCTCTTGACGCGAGCCATGATGGATCTCCGTGTAGCGTGTCGTGATGATCAGCGGGAATTGGGCAGGAAGTACTTGCGCACGTTGTGGGCTTCGCCCTCGAACATGACGGCGGTACCACGCTGGTTGCGGATCTGCTTGTTCGTCCGTTTGATCATACCGTGCTGCTTGCCGGCCTGGGTGCGGATCACCTTGCCGGTACCGGAGATCTTGAAGCGCTTCTTCGCGCTGGATTTGGTCTTCAACTTGGGCATTTCGCTCATTCTCCTGAGGCGTGTGGAAGCTGCGGGCGTACCCCCCGCTTCCGCTCGCCGACATGTTTGCTGTTCGAGCAGACGATCCGACACGGCAGCCCTTGATCAGCCGGACGGATCAGTGAGAGCCGCAGCTTATGGCAGAACTCCCTTGCGTATGCAAGGGCCGCAGCCGCGATCATCGGGCGGGGATCGCGCCCCGTGCGACCATCGTCTCCAGCACCAGCCGGGCCGCGCGGGCGCTGGGCACCTCGTCGCCGATATCCATCGCCGCATCGAGCCGCGCGAAGCCGGCGATCTGCGCATCGCGGGCCGGGCCCGGCATCGCGATGTCGCGCAGGGCGGCCGCGAGCGGTTCGGGCGCGCATTCGTCCTGAATGAACTCGCCGATGAGCTTCTCGCCGAGGATCAGATTGACGAGGACGATGCTGTCCACCTTGATCAGGTACTTCAGCTGCTCCTCGAGCCGCGAGACCTTGTAGGCGACCACCATCGGCACGCCCGACAGGGCGAGTTCCAGGGTGACCGTACCCGATGCCGCGAGCGCGGCCTGCCCCCTGCGGAAGGCCGCGAATTTGGCGTCCTCGCCCTCCACGATCTGCGGCACGATAGGCCAGTCGCGGGTGATTTCGACGATTTCCGGCGCGAGATGCGCCACCGCCGGCAGGGTCAGATTGATCGCGCCGGGCCAGTCTTCGCGAAACCGGGCCAGCGCACCGGCGAAGGGTTCGGCCAGGCGGCTCAGTTCGGAGCGCCGGCTGCCCGGAAGCACCAGCAATTCCAGCGGCCCCTCCCCGATCGGACGCCGCTCTCCTTCGGCGGGCTGCAGCGCGTCACGGCGCTCGACGAGCGGATGCCCGACATAGCTGCAGGGCGGCCCGCCGAGACGCTGATGCGCCGCCGGCTCGAAAGGCTTGAGCGCGAGCACGTGGTCGATATAGCCGCGCATCTTGCGCGCGCGCCCCGGTCGCCAGGCCCAGACGGACGGCGAGACATAGTTGACGATGGGGATGTGCGGCGCGCGCTTGTGCACGCGTTTCGCGATCGGCTGGGTAAAATCCGGGCTGTCGATGATCACGAGGCAATCGGGATCACGCGCGACGATATCGGCGATGACGCGATAGGCGCGCGCGATGATGCCAGGCAGTTTGGCGATCACCGGCAGGATGCCCATGACCGAGATCTCTTCCATCGGGAAGAGCGATTCGAGCCCCTCGCGCTGCATGCGGGCCCCACCGAGCCCGACAAAGGCAATCTCGCGATCCGGTTGCGCCCGTCGCAGCGCCCGCATCAATTCTGCCCCGAGCTGATCGCCCGATTCCTCGCCGGCGACGAGATAGATCTTCAGGGGATCCGCCGCATTCTTCATGGGAGAGCCTTCATGACGCAGCCACTTGCTCTTCCGGGTCGAAGGCAGCGAGGAACAGGCCGCAGCGGTTCGCCTCGGCGATCATCTTCTCGCGCTCGACCACGAGCACCTGCCCGGCGCCGATGGCGATACCGGCCAGCCCCGCCGAGACGGCCCGCGTCACGGTGCGCGGCCCGACAGCCGGCAGATCGACGCGTCTCTCCTGGCCCCGCTTGGCGGATTTGACCAGAACGCCTCCGGTCTTTGCCGGGCGCAACAGAAAACCGCGCGAGAGCGAAGCCGCGCGCATCAGCATGCGATCCGTGCCTTCCGCACCCTCAATGGCCGTGACACGCTCGCCATGCACCACGAGGCCTTGGCCGATATCATAGGGGGAGAGATCCGCCAGACAGCGAAATCCGGTGCGGATGGACGCCGTTACCGTATCGGGAACAGCAACGCTGCCGAGAAGGCCGGGTGCGGCGAGCAGGTCCGGTGCGATGTCATGCGCGCCGACGACGTGGTGCCCGTGCTCTTCCAGCATGGAGACGACGGCCCGCAACAGGTGATCGTCCCCGCGTGCCATCAATTGCTTGAGTTCCGCGCTGTTGCGAAAGGCGGCAAGCGCTCCGAAGAAGGCCGCCGGCTGTGGCCGCGTCACTGCGCCGGCAAGACAGACCGCGGCAGGCTCCCAGCGCGCGAGGCATTCGAGCGCACCCGCGATGTCGAGGATATTGACCACCGCATCCGCACGGCGCTTCAAGGCGCGATCGGCAAATCCGCGCAAGGCCAGGATGCGATGTGTCCGCGATTCCCGTGCGAGTGCGGTGAGCAGGATATCCGGCAATGCGCCACCACCTGCGATAACGACGACCGGCCCCGTAGCTGCGGGCGCTTCGCTCATCTCAGATGCCGGCCTCGCGTGGTGTCAGCACGGAGCGATCCCCGCCCGCGCGGATGAAGGCGAGGATTTCGCCGACGGTGACGTGATCCGGGTGGTCCGCCGCGACGTCTTCCATACGCTCCTTCAGCGTTCCCTCATTGGCAAAGAGCAGGCGATAGGCGCGGCGCAGTTCGTGAATGCTGTCGCGAGAAAATCCGCGCCGGCGCAGGCCGATGACATTGAGGCCGGCGAGGAAGGCGCGGTTGCCCAGCGCCATGCCGTAGGGAATCACGTCCTTCTCGATCGCCGACATACCGCCGATGAAGGCATGATGGCCGATGCGCACGAACTGGTGCACGCCGACGCCGCCGCCGAGAATGGCGTAATCGCCGATGATGCAATGGCCGGCGAGCATGACCGTATTCGACAGGACGACGTTGTTGCCGATACGACAATCATGCGCGACATGGGCATAGGCGAGGATGAAGCAGCGATCGCCCACGGTGGTGAGGAAATCACCCGCCTTGGTGCCCGGATGCACCGTCACGCTCTCGCGGATGATGCATTCCTCGCCGATCACCACGCGCGTTGGTTCGCCGCTATATTTCAGATCCTGCGGCGGATGGCCGATCGCGGCGAAGGGAAAGATGCGCGTGCGCGCGCCAATCGTGGTATCGCCCGCGATAACGACATGGCTGATGAGCTCGCAGCCCGCACCGAGCTTGACCTGCGGCCCGATCAGGCAGAACGGGCCGATGCGGCAGCCCGGGCCGATCTCTGCGCCGTCCTCGACGATCGCCGTGGGATGGATGAAGGTTTCACTCATGACAAGATCAGCATGGCACTGATATCGGCATGGGCCACGACCTGGCCGTTGACGCGAGCCTCACCGTGATACCACCACATGTTCCGGCGATAGGCGGTCTTGGTCATGTGATACTCGACCACGTCGCCCGGCTGAACCGGCTTGCGGAACTTCGCCTTGTCGATCGTCATGAAATAGACCTCCTTCGGGGCGCTCCCGGCGACTGTCTTGCTGGCCACACAGATTGCTCCCGCCGTCTGGGCCATACCCTCGATCAGGAGCACTCCGGGGAAGATTGGGCGCGTCGGGAAGTGGCCGGTGAATTGCGGCTCGTTCGCGGTGACGTTCTTGATGCCGATACAGGAATTGTCATCGTCAATGTCGATGATCTTGTCGACGAGAAGAAACGGATAGCGATGCGGCAGATACGCCATGATCTGCATGATATCGGCTGTCATCAAAGTCTTCGGTGCATCCGACATGCCCAACGCTCCTCGATCCACGGCGACCCCCGCCTCTTCAGGACGCCGCACCACTCCCGGGCGGCGTGTCGTCTTTGGCCGAATCGTCGCCGGATGCAAGTGTTTTGCGCACGGAATGCGCGTTTTCGTCAGTATGCACCTTGCGCATCGCCAGTGTCTTCAGTGTCGTCATCTCGCGGAACCAGTCACGTACCGGCTTGGCCGGTGTACCGCCCCAGCGCGCGCCGGCAGGGACATCCGAATTGACATTGCTCGACGCGGCGATCTGGGCGCCCATGCCAATCGTTACATGACCGATCACGCCGACCTGTCCGCCGAGCACGACGAAATCCTCGAGTGTCGTCGAGCCGGAAATCCCCGTCTGCGCGACAATCACGCAATGGCGTCCGATCACCACGTTATGTGCAATCTGCACGAGGTTATCGATCTTGCTACCCTCACCGATCACGGTGTCACGGCTGGCGCCACGGTCGATCGTGCTGTTGGCACCGATCTCGACCGCGTCCTGAATGATCACACGCCCGATCTGAGGCACCTTCGTATGCCCGCCGCCGCCCATGGCAAAACCGAATCCGTCCTGCCCGATGCGCACGCCCGCATGGACGATCACGCCATTGCCGATCAACGCATGTAAGACGCTGGAATTCGCCCCGATACTGCAATCACGCCCGATCTTGACATGGGGGCCGATGACCGCATTGGCGGCGACCACGGTGCCAGAGCCGATTTCTGCATGCGGGCCGATAACCGCACCGGGATCGACGCGCACACCCGATTCGAGCCGGGCATCAGGGTGCACCACGCTCCCGGGGCTGACCCCGAGAGAGCCGAAGTGACTACCGGGGCGCAGGGCATCAGGGTAGAGGCGCGACAGAATTGCGGCGAAGGCAGGATAGGGTTTGTCGAGAATCAGCGCCGGAACGCCATCGGGAACCGATGCGGCAAACTTGCGGGCTACGAGAAGGCATCCGGCCCGGCTGGACGCCAGAGCATCCACATAGCGCGGGTTATCCATATAGGCCACCGCGTCGGGCCCTGCCTGATCAAGCGGCGCCGCGGCGCTTATCAGATGGTCGGGATCTATGCCCGGCGGAAGGGGACATGCCGCAATTTCGGCGATCTCGCCGAGCGAGATCGCCGCAGGATTTGGAAAGAATGCAGGATCGACCATGCCTGTTTATGCGCATTCCGTAGCGGCGGGGCAAGCCCGCCGCATGGGAAATACGTCAGAAGCTGGTGCCGCCGGAGAAGCGGAACGCCTGCACACGATCGCCCGATGCCTTAGATGTGGCGATGGCGTAGTCGAAGCGGATCGGCCCGAGCGGCGAGCGCCAGATCAGACCGGCACCAACCGAAGACCGGATGCTGCGGGAATCACGGACGTCAAAGTCACGCCCATCGAAACTACGCATCCCGTCATAGTTGAACAGCGTACCCGCATCGGCAAAGACTGCGCCCTTGATGCCGATTGCGCGCGGCAACAACGGGATCTCGAACTGTACTTCCAGCGAACCACCAAAATAGGTCGTGCCGCCGAGAGCCGTATTGCGCGAAGGATCGGCATCGCGCGGACCGATACCGCCCGATTCGAAGCCGCGCACAAGATTGGGCCCCTTGAAGAAGTGGTCGTTCATACGCAGCCGGCGATTACCGAAGCCGCTGATGTGCCCGGCCTGGGCACGGGCGATACCAACGACACCTTCGGTGAGTTCATGGTAGTAGCGTGCGTCACCGGTAATCCGGAAGAAATTCGCATCCCCGCCGAGTCCTGCAACCTCCGGCGCGACTTCGACAAGGAAGCCGCTGGTTGGATCCTGCACGTTGTCCAACGAATTGTAGGTGAAGGACAAGCCGACCAGAGAGGTCGTGCGCCGCCCCTCGGATTCGAGCAGCGCCGGAGAGGCGTTGCGACGGAACCCGTCGGGGATCGTGATCCTCTGCTGGAGCAGGGTGTAGCGTGGCGAGATCGAGAACTCTTCCGTGATCGGGATCCCGAAGCGCACGGTCCCGCCTTCCGTGCGGCTCTCGTAGCGCGCGAATGTCCGCTCCTCATTATAGCGCGAGAACAGATCAAAGCCGGCCGAGAGGCGGTAACCGAGGAAATAAGGCTCGGTGAAGGAGAAATCGTAACTCTGCGAACGCTGGCCGAAGCCACCCGAGATTCGCACCGCCTGACCGCGACCGAGGAAGTTGTCCTCGGAGAGTGAAACCTCACCAAGGAAACCATCGGCAGTCGAATAACCGCCACCGACACTGAACGAGCCGGTCGGCTTATCCTCGACCTCGATATTGAGCACCACACGATCCGGCGACATGCTCGGTTCCTGAGTGATCCGAACGTTCTCGAAGAAACCGAGATTGCGCAGGCGACGCTCGGCCCGATCGAGCAGAACCCGGTTATAGGGATCGCCTTCACCGAGATCGAGCTCGCGGCGAATGACATAATCACGAGTGCGCGTATTGCCGCGGATGTTGATCCGCTCAATGTAGACGCGCGGCCCTTCCTCGACCACGTAGGTCAGATCGATCGTACCCTCGGCCTCGTTGCGCACGCCGACGGGGCGCACCTGGGCGAAAGCATAGCCGCGCTGCGAAACGGACGTCGTCATGTCGACGAGCGTACGCTCCACCTCTGTAGAATCGTAGATGCCACCGGCGCGGGTGGCTACGCGCCGGCGCAGCTCTTCTTCCGCTACATCCGGGATACGCGAATCGACCGTGACGTTGCCGACACGGTAACGCGGCCCCTCTTCGACCGTGATCGTGATCACGTAGCCACGACGATCGGCGTCGAAGGTCACGTCGCTGCCAATGACCTGGGCGTCAGCATAGCCACGCCGCATGTAATAGCGGCGCACGGCCTCGAGATCGGCCGCCAGGCGATCGGGATCATAGACATCCGTCGTGCGCAGCAGCGTGAAGATGCTGCTGACCTCCGAACTCATGGCGTCGCGAAGGCGCCGGCTCGAGATCGCATCGTTGCCGACGAAATTGATCGCGCGGATATTCGTGCGCGCACCCTCGTCGACGGTGAAGACCACGTCGATACGCCCGTTCTCAAGTTCGACGGTACGCGGCGTGACCTCGGCGAGCGCGCGACCGGAGCGGCGATACAGCTCGCGGATACGGCGCACGTCCTCATCGACGGTAGCGGGATTGTAGGGCCGGTTGGCGCGCGTCTGCATCTCCGGGAGCAGCGCCTCGCTGCGCAAGCGGCGGTTCCCCTCGAAGGCGACACGGTTGATGACCTGGTTCTCGGCGACGCGAACGACGACCGATCCGCCCTGTCGGGACACACGCACGTCACTGAACAGCCCTGTCGCAACGAGATTGCGTCGCGCTTCATCCGGGCTGGATCCCACGACATAGGAACGGATGGTATCCGTATCGACGCGTTGATTACCCTCGACGATCACCTGCTGCGCAAAGGCCTCGGAGACGCCGAAGGCCGCCATCGCCATTGCAAGTGCTACCGTCGTCCGTTTCGCCGTCACGCTGCGGCGCGCGTTCTTGCTCGACATATAATGGCCCGTCTCGTTCTGGTTTGTCGCGGGTTTTGCCCCGTAACCGGACATACGCGAGCATGCCCGATCTACTTTGGTAACTCATCCGCTTCTACCGAAACTCGGCGCCATTGCAAACGCCGAATGTCCCACCGGGCAGAATTTTCCCCCGGCGTGGCCTTCGTGTCACGATCTGATCGGTAAAATTCACGCAGTGAGGTTAACGATATCGTTCCACGTGACGAACAGCATCAGCATCAGCACCAGCGCCAACCCGATCCGGAAGCCGATTTCCTGCGCCTGATCGCTCAAGGGCCGTCCGCGCGCCGCCTCGATCGCATAGAACATCAGATGTCCGCCATCGAGCATCGGCACGGGGAACAGGTTGATGAAACCGATCGAAACCGAGAGCAGCGCCGTCAGACTGATCAGCCCGAGGATGCCGCCCAGCGTGGCGACATCACCCGACACCTTGGCGATGCGGATCGGCCCGGAGAGCTGATCGGCCGATTCGCGTCCCGTCACCAGCTTCCCGAGATAGTCGACCGTGCGGTCGATGACGAAATAGGTCTCGGAAACGCCGTGACCGAGGGAGGCGATCGGACCGAACTCGATGCGGCGTATGGCATCGGGGTCGTTGACGGCCTGCAATCCGAGCATGCCGATGCGGTGACGACCGAATGCCGTCTCCTGTTCGGTACGAATCGGCACGGCCGTGAGCGTTTCCACGCGCCCGTCCCGCTCCACTTCGAAGACGAGGTCGTCACCGGCGGAGGAACTGACGATGCGCTGCAGATCGGAGAAACCGACCACATCGCGCCCGTTGATCGACAGGATCAGGTCGTTCGGGGCAAAGCCCGCCGCCTCGGCTGCGCTGCCTTCCACCACGGCTTGAACACGCGGCTCGAGCACCTGCTTGCCGTTGAAATAAGCGATCCCGGCGAAGATCAGGATCGCGAGTATGAAGTTGGCTGCCGGACCGGCTGCGACGATCAGCGCGCGTTGTCCGACAGGCTTGTGATGGAAACTACGGGCTCGGGTCTCCTGATCCATATGCGCCAGTTCATCGGCATCGGGCGTACTCGAGACATTGAGATCTCCGGTAAATTTGACGTATCCACCGAGTGGGATCACCGACACCTTCCAGCGCGTTCCCTGACGATCGGTCCAGCCGAAAATCTCCGGGCCGAACCCGATCGAGAAGGCATCGACGCCCACGCCGCACCAGCGCCCCACGAGAAAATGCCCCATCTCGTGCACGAAGATCACGATGGCGAGCACGAAGATGAACGGGATCAGGTAGCCGAAGACGAGCTCCCAGACCGAACCGACCACCAAACCGAAAATTTCCATCAAACGTCTCCGTTTCGCCCGAGCCGAACTGCCGCCGGCCCATGCCCGTGCTCACATTCCCAAAAGTTCCCGCGTCAGCGCGCGGGCGCGTTCGTCGATCGCCAGAGCCGCCTCGACACTTGCAGGCGCCCCACCTTCCGATGCGACCATACGCGCACAAACCTTCTCGACACTTACCGCAATACCATAAAAATCGAGCCTGCCGGCAATGAAGGCGGCGACGGCGATTTCGTTGGCCGCGTTGAGGATGGTCGGATGGGCGCCACCTTCCGCAAGAGCCGCCGTGGCGAGCCCGAGACAGGGAAAGCGCGTCAGATCCGGCTTTTCGAAGCTCAGCGCCGCAATCGCGGCGAGATCAAGGCGCGGCAGCGCGGTATCGAGCCGCATCCCCGCCGGGGCGAGGGCATGCGCGATGGGAACCCGCATGTCCGGCGCCGCCAGCCCCGCCGTGACCGCACCGTCGCGCCAGCTCACCAGCCCGTGCACGATCGATTGCGGATGCACCAATACGTCCAGCCGGGATGCATCCAGCCCGAAAATGTGATGGGCCTCGATCAGTTCCAGCCCCTTGTTCATCAAGGTCGCCGAATCGATGGTGACCTTCGCCCCCATCGACCAGTTGGGATGCTTCAAGGCCTCCTGCGGCCCTGCTGCGGCGATGGCCTCGCGCGTCCAGGTCCGGAACGGCCCGCCCGATGCGGTCAGCGTCATCGCAGTGACGTCGTCCAGCGCTCCACCGCCGAGCGCCTGTGCCAGCGCATTGTGCTCCGAATCGACCGGCAGAACCGGCACGCCGGCCTCGGTCGCGGCCCGCATGAAAGCCGCCCCGGCACTGACGAGGCTTTCCTTGTTGGCGAGCGCAATGGCCCGCCCGGGCCTGATCGCGGCGGCGGTCGGGCGCAGGCCCGCCGTTCCGGCGATGGCGGCGAGGACGAGATCGGCCTCGTGTGCGACCGCCTCCATCACTGCCTGATCACCAGCGCCACAGGCGATGCCGCTGCCGGCCAGCGCCTCGCGCAATGCAGGCAGCGCCGTCGGATCGGCGAGCGCGGCAAAGGCCGCCCCGGTCTCGCGTGCAGCCTCGGCGAGCGCCGATGCATCCGATCCGCCGACAACGGCGGTGACACGGAAAGCGTCGCGATGACGGGCGATCACGTCACGGGCCGAGCGGCCGATCGAACCGGTCGCGCCGAGCAGGATGAGTTTGCGTGTCATCGCGTCATGCTTCTCCGTCGGCGGCTCCGGCACCGGTCGATCTCATCCGGCGCCGATCCCGAATGGCGCGAGGCCGAGGAGCATCAGGCCCACGAGCAGGCATACCGCGAAGAAAGCGTCGAGCCGGTCCATCACACCGCCATGGCCGGGGATCAGTTTACCGGAATCCTTGACGTCGAAATGGCGCTTGAGGGCCGATTCGGCCAGATCTCCGCCCTGACCGATAATCGATGCGAGCCCCGAAAGCAGCGTCAGCGCCCACAGGTCGAGCGGTGGCCACTGGCCGAAGATGCGGGCGACGAGTCCGAGCAGGAACCCGGCCAGCATCGCGCAGGCGAGCCCGCCGAAAAAGCCCGACCAGGTCTTCTTGGGACTGAGACGAGGCCAGAGCTTGGGACCGCCGAGCGCGCGCCCGGTAAAATAGGCCGCGATATCCGTGCCCCAGACCACCGCGAAGATCCAGAGGATGGCCAGCGCACCGAGTGCCGGTTCCGCCCGCACGATGATCGGCACGGCCACGACGACGAAACCGACCGCATAACCGGCCCCGGCCCAGATCCGGTCACGCCAGGTCATGCTGATCATCACGACGAGCGCCCCGCCCGTGAGCGCAATCGCCGCCAGCACGATTGCGGGCCAGCCGGTCAGATGCGCCAGCACGAAGGCGGTATAGGCGAGCGCACCGGCCACGACGCTGGGAATTCGGCGTGCGATCCAGACCATGGCGATCCACTCGAACAGCACCGCCGATCCGGCTGCGAGCCAAAGCAAGGCGAAGAAGACGCCGCCGAGCCAGGTCGTGCCCAGCGCCAGCGTTATCATCACGACGGCCGAGAGCACACGGATGCCGGTCTCCGAACGCAGGAACCCGCTCACGCCTCCGTTTTCGCCGGTATCGCTCATCCGCCCGCCTCACGATAACGGGGGGTATCTACGACACTCGACCCCTCCGGTACGCCCGAACCGAGGCCGCCGAAACGGCGTTCACGGCGCGCATACTCGGCCAGTGCCCGCGCGAGAACCGCCTCGTTGAAATCGGGCCACAGATCCGGCAGGAAGACGTATTCGGCATAAGCCGATTGCCATGGCAGGAAATTGGAAACCCGCTGCTCGCCGGACGTACGGATCACCAGATCCGGATCGGGCATGCCCGCCGTATCGAGGGCAGCGGCGAAACACGCCTCGTCGATAGCGCCGGGTTCGAGCGTCCCGGCAGCGACCCGCTCGGCGAGGCGCCGCGCGGCGCGTGCGATCTCCTGGCGCCCGCCGTAATTGAAGGCGACGACGAGGGTCATGCCGTTATTGTCGCGCGTGCGCGTCTCGCATTCCTGCAGCAGGCCGAGAATATCCGCGGAAAGACCGTCCCGGTCACCGATGATGCGGATGCGTATGCCCGCCTCGTGCAGCTTCTCGAGATCGCTGCGGACATAGCGCTTCAGGAGGCTCATCAGCACCGAGACCTCCGTGGAAGGCCTGCGCCAGTTCTCCGCGGAGAAGGCATAGAGCGTGAGATAGCCGATCCCGGCCTCGGCGGCAGCGCGCACGCAACGGCGTACGGCTTCGACCCCCTGCCGGTGCCCCTCCACACGCGGCAGGCCGCGACGCGACGCCCAGCGCCCGTTGCCATCCATGATCACGGCGACATGGCGCGGCAGGCGGGCCTGCGGACAGCCGCCCCCATCCTTCGATTCCTGCCAGCCGCCTTCATGTCCGGCGGTTGAGGCGCTGTGGTCGCCCGGCATGAAGCCCAGTCTCCGCTTGGCGCCGGATCGCCCGGCGCGCGCTGCGATGCGGGTCCGATCCCTGATCAGACCTGCATGATTTCCTTTTCCTTGGCGGCGAGAACCGTATCGACCTCGGATACGTGCTCATCCGTCGCCTTCTGGACCTGATCGGCCTGACGCTTCTCGTCGTCCTGGCTGATGTCACCGTCCTTTTCCAGCTTCTTCAAGGTGTCGAGCCCGTCGCGGCGAACGTGCCGGATGGCGATGCGCGCCTCCTCGGCATATTTGTGGGCGACCTTGACCATCTCCTTGCGGCGCTGCTCGTTCATCTCGGGGATACGCAGCCGGATGACCTGCCCCTCGGTCTGCGGGTTCAGCCCGAGATCGCTTTCGCGAATCGCCTTCTCGACGGAGGCGACCATGCCGCGATCCCAGACCTGGACCGAGAGCAGGCGCGGCTCGGGCACGCTGACCGTCGCCACCTGGTTGATCGGCATGGCGGCACCATAGGCATCGACCGTGATCGGATCGAGCAGATGGGTCGAGGCGCGTCCGGTCCGCAAACCTGCAAGATCATTCTTCAAGGCGTTAACGGCACCGTTCATACGGCGCTTGATGTCGTCGAGATCGAATTCCGCAGCCATTGTCGTTGTCCTGTCGTGCAATTGTCGGGATACGGCCTGAAGCTGTTTATATCAGGGGGCGACCACCGTCGAGGGTGCTTCGCGCGCGAGAATAGCCGCGATCGAGGACGGCGCGTGCAGCGAGCCGACGATGATGGGCAGCTTGCCGTCGCGCGCAAGCGCGAAAGCGGCGGTATCCATCACCTTCAGGTCGCGGGCAATCGCCTCGTCATGGGTGAGCCGGTCATAGCGCTGCGCATCGGCATTCGCCTTGGGATCGGACGAGTAGACGCCATCCACCTGCGTCGCCTTCAGCACCGCGTCGCAGCGCAGCTCGGCTGCGCGCAACACGGCGGAGGTGTCGGTCGTGAAGAACGGGTTGCCGGTACCGCCGGCGAGCACCACGACCTGTCCCTTCTCGAGATAATGCAGGGCGGGCTGGCGGGCATAGGTCTCGCAGATCGTGGGCATCGACACCGCCGACATGGTGCGCGCCGAAACTCCGTTGGCATTCAGCGCGGTTTCGAGCGCGAGCGAATTCATCACCGTGGCGAGCATGCCCATGGAATCCGCCGTGGGACGGTCGATCCAGCCGGCAGCGCTCATGCGCGCACCGCGAATGATGTTGCCGCCGCCGATGACGAGGGCGATCTCGAAGCCTGCCGCCGTGGCGCGGGCGATATCCTGCGAGAGACGGGTGAGGACCTGTGCGTCGAGCCAGAAACCGTCCGGTGCCTGCAACGCCTCTCCCGACAGTTTCACGAGGATGCGTCGGTAGGGCATGGTCATGGCAGTTCTCCGGCTCGCATTGACGGCGCGCCGTCCTTACTCCCCGAATTGCGCCCCCACCGCAAGGGGGCGAAGCGGATTTTTGGGCGCAAGACCGATTTTTGCGTTGCCGGCTTGCGGCATCGGGAAGCTGTCGCATGCGTCCCGCCTGCAGCGACGCCGAAAAAAGCCCCTTCTAGACCGCGATACCCCGGCGCGGAGGCGGCACTGCCGGGCCGCCGGCATATCGGCGCGCGGCTTCGTCAGGCTCGGCCCGGCGGCGGGCGCGATAGGCCGGCAGGTTTCCCGCACAGGCGATGAGCTGGGTGACGAAGCCGGCCGAAGCCCCCGCCTGGCGGTGCGTCCCGGCGAAGCGACCGCCTCCCCGGCCCCGGTCTTCATCACAGTTATCCTGCGCGCCGGCCATATCGCTGACCGGAACCAGTGCGCGGCTCTGCCGCTTGCGATTCGCTGCGGTGCCCGCGCCGGCCTGCATCAATGTTTCATTATGCATGCAAAGAATCTCCTGGACGCATGATCACCACTCCCTGCAATTTTGCGACCAGTTTTAACCGGCTGTTAACCTTGGTTTATGCATCATTTCGGGACGAATTGTGACCTGCGCGCAGCAGGTGGCGTCGTGAGCGGACGAAAGCCGGAACACCAGCGCCGCACGAATGTGTCGCTTTGACGCGCAAGCGATTGCCGGTGAGTCGCGACCGCGCTGGCGGATGGCGAAACGGGTTGGGAAAGGACGGGACTCGATGTCGGATGCCAGACCGCCGGAATCGGTCCTCGATCCGCGTGCCGTCCTCACGTCCATCGGTGAAGTCATCTATGATTGGAACGTCGAGACCGACGCGCTCGCCTGGAGCGCGAATGCCTGCGACGTGCTGGGGATCGCCGATCCCGCGATGATTGCGAACGGCGCCGCCTTCGCCCTGATGACGGAATCCGGCAGCGGCATCACCCGCAACGAAACCATCAACCTCGCGAGCGGCACCGATACCGGCGCCGGCATCGCCTTCAGGACCCGCTACAATCTGCGCCTGCCCGACGGTCGACGTCTCGCGGTTGAGGATTCGGGGCGTTGGTATGCCGGGCCAGCGGGCCTGCCCGTACGCGTTCACGGCGTCCTGCGGGTCGAGGCGGGCGATGCCACCCAGATGCGGCTTGGTGATCGTGGCGCCTTCATCGATTTCATCGCCGCCGACATCCTCGCGACCGCAAGCTCGCAGAAGCGCGTCACGATCATGATCGCCGCGATCGACAATCTCGACCGGATCAACGACGAACTCGGCTTCGACGGCGGCGATGCGGTGATCGACGAGGTGGCGCGCCGCATTCGCCGCGTCCTGCGCAGCCGCGACAAGATCACCCGCTATGCCAGCAACCGTTTCGCCGTCGCGATGATGTCGTGCCCCCTCGCCGAAGCACCGATCGCGGCGCGGCGGCTGCGCGAGGCCGTGGAAAAGACCCCGGTTGCGACACAAGACGGAGCCTTCCCGGTCAGCCTGCGCATCGGCGCGGCCTGCGCCCCCGAACATGCCCGCGATGCCGCATCCCTGATGCGGCGCGCGGAGGATGCGCTGGCGCGCGCCCGCGCACAGCCGCACGAGACGCTCGTCGTGCATGACCTGCGCTGCGAGGCACGCCTGCGTCGCGAAGCCCAGCTCTCGGCCAATGCGGTGATCGACGCGCTCAACGAGCGCCGCCTCGTCTTCGCCCGCCAGCCGGTGGTCGATGCACGTAGCCGCGAGACGGTCTTCTGCGAGGCGCTTGCACGCCTCACCCGCCCGGACATGCCGCTGCTCGCCGGCGGCGACATCATGCCGACGGTCGAACGCGCGGGGCTGATGGATCTCCTCGACGCGCGCATGCTCGAACTCGCGACCGGCTGGCTGGCACAGAATCCGGCAGCGCAGCTCTCGGTCAATCTCTCCCCCTCGACGCTGGAGCGCCCGGACTGGATCAGCGCGCTCGACGGCCATCTCGCCCTGCATCCGGGGGTGGCCGAACGGCTGATCATCGAGATCACGGAGACGAGCGCCGTGCGCGACCCCGATCGCACGCGCGGGCAACTCGAGACGATGAAGCAGAAGGGCGTGCGCATCGCCATCGATGATTTCGGCGCCGGGCACAGCTCGTTTCGCCATCTGCGCAGCTTTCCCGTCGACATTCTCAAGATCGACGGCGCCTTCGTGCAGAACCTGCCCCGTTCGCCCGATGATCGCTTCTTCGTGCGCACCCTCGTCGACCTCGCGCGCAATCTCGACATGCACGTCGTCGCCGAATGGGTCGAGGACGAGGAGACGGCAGCGCTGCTCGCGGGATGGGGCGTCGATTACCTCCAGGGCCGCCATTGCGGCGAACCCATCCTGACCCTTCCTGACGGGAACGGGCGCCCCGCCTCCGGCGGCGAAGACGATCCCGGCGACACGGCGGTCGCCTGAGGCCGTGGACGCGCAGGCGCGGCGCTCACGCTTCACCGGCATCGCCGTTGCGGCTGCTGCGGGCCTCTCGCGCATACTCGGTTTCGTGCGTGACGTGATGATCGCCGCCGTCCTCGGCGCGGGACCGGCAGCAGAAGCGCTCGCAATCGCCCTGCGCCTGCCCAACCTGGCCCGACGCATGGTCTCGGAAGGCGCGGTCAATGCCGGTTTCGTGCCACGTCATGCGCAGATCCGGGCCGCGCATGGATCGGATGCGGCGGCCGGTTTCGCGGGGCGGGCCCTGACCACGGTCGGGCTCACCGTGCTCGTCCTGTGTGCGCTGGCTACCCTCGCTGCGGGCATGCTGACAGGCTTGCTCGCGGGCGGCTTCGCGCCCGATGATCCCGCCCGCGACCTCGCCGTCACTGCCACGCGGCTGGCGCTGCCGGCAATCGCGGCGATGACGCTCGCGGCGCTGATCGGTGCGACCCTGGCCGCCAATGGCCGCTTTCTCGCCGTGGCCTGGAGCCCGCTCCTCATCAATCTCGCCATGATCGCGCTTTTGGCCGCGCCGCTTGCCGGAATGACCCTCGCGCCCCGGACCATGGCGCTGGCGCTCGCCGCGACGATGAGCTTCGGCGCACTGGCGCAGCTCGCGCTGCTGGTGCTCGCCCTGCGCCGGCTGCCGGGCGCGGTCCGCCTGCGCCGCCCGGCCTTCGATGCCGATCAGCGCCGGCTCGCGCGGCTTGCCTTGCCCGCCCTCGTAGCGGCAGCGGGGTCACAGCTCATTCTCCTTGCCGCCATGCCAGCCGCCTCGACCATACCGGGCGCACTCGCTTATCTGCATTATGCGGAGCGACTGCTGCTTCTGCCGCTCGGCCTGATCGCGGCAACGGCGGGAGTCGTGCTCCTGCCCCGGCTGGCGCATCAGGCCGCCGATGGAACCCGCAGCCTCTTTCGCGCGCTCGCCCGCCGCGCCCGCTTCGACGCGCTGCTCCTCGCCCTGCCCGCCGCCATCGGCCTGATCCTGCTGGCTCAGCCGATCACGACAGCATTGTTCGAACGGGGCGCTTTCGATGCGACGGATGCGCGCGCCACGGCCGGCCTGCTCGCGGGGCTCGCCTGCGGTCTGCCCTTTGCGGTGATGACCAAGATCACCGAGCATGTTCTCTTCGCGCAGCAACGCATGCGCGCCGCCGCCGTCATTGCCCTCGCCGCCTTCGCCCTCGCCCTGCCCGCCTGCCTCCTCGGCGCCCGGATCGCGGGGCCGGTCGGGATCGGGCTCGGCGTCTCCATCGCCCTCGCCGGGCAATGGCTCGCCTTGCATCTGCTTGTGCGAAACGATCCCCGCGCGGATACCCGCCCGAGCCGGCGCCGCCATGCGCGCCTGCGGCGCCACGCCCTGATGCGCCTGTTCGCCGCAAATGCCGTCTTCGCGCTCATCGTCTATGGCGCGCAGCTGCTATTCGCTCTCGCCGGGCTTTCCCTTGCCAGCCTGCCCGTCCTGATCCTGTTCTGTCTCATGGCGATCATCGTCTACGCCCTGATCGCGATGATCGCCGGCATCGCGCGGCGCCACGATCCCCTGCGCAGCCTGCATCGCCGTCTGCGCTGGCGGCGCGCTGCTTCCGGGTGAGCCGGGAGATGGCTGAACCTGTCTCATGAGGTGTGGCCCGCCGGGCCTTGCATCCGGGGCCGGCTTGCCATAATCCCGCTATGCGCGCGAATGGATCGGCGCGGAAGGGGTGTTTCGATGGCCGGTTTCGACGAATTGGTATTTTCCGGTGTGCAGCCGACGGGCAATCTGCATCTGGGCAATTATCTCGGTGCGATCAGCCGCTTCGTCACCATGCAGGAGAATTATTCCTGCATCTATTGCGTGGTCGATCTGCACGCGATCACCGTTCCGCAGGATCCGCGCGCCCTCAAGGACCAGATCCGCGAAGTCACAGCCGCCTTCATCGCCGCCGGGATCGATCCGAAGAAGAACATCGTCTTCAACCAGTCGCAGGTGCCCCAGCACGCAGAGCTCGCCTGGGTGTTCAACTGCGTGGCGCGGATGGGCTGGCTCAGCCGCATGACCCAGTTCAAGGAAAAGGCCGGCAAGGACCGCGAGAACGCCTCGGTCGGCCTGTTCGCCTATCCGACCCTGATGGCCGCCGACATTCTCGTCTACCGCGCAACCCATGTCCCGGTCGGCGACGACCAGAAGCAGCATCTGGAGCTCTCGCGCGACATCGCCCAGAAATTCAACAATGACTGGGCAGAGATGATCGCCGATCTCGGCCATGGCGAGGAGTATTTCCCGCAGCCGGAGCCGCTGATCCAGGGCCCGGCAACACGCATCATGAGCCTGCGCGACGGTACGAAGAAAATGTCGAAATCGGACCCTTCGGATTATTCGCGCATCAACCTCACCGACAATGCCGACGTGATCGCCCAGAAGGTGCGCAAGGCCAAGACCGATCCCGAGCCGCTGCCGAGCGCGCTGGAAGGGCTCGCCGGACGCCCGGAAGCGGATAATCTCGTGGGCATCTTCTCGGCCCTGCGTGATATCCCGCGCCAGAGCGTGCTCGATGAATTCGGCGGCGCGCAATTCTCGACTTTCAAGGGCGCGCTCGTGGATCTCGCTGTGGACAAGCTCGCCCCGATCGCCAGCGAAATGCGCCGGCTGACTGCCGATCCCGGCCATATCGATGCGATCCTTGCCGATGGTGCCGACCGGGCCGAGGCGATTGCATCGAAAACCATGAACGACGTGCGCGACATTCTCGGCTTCGTGCGTCGTTCCTGAGCGCCTCGGTGTCGCTGCCGAGGTTGTCGGCGGCGGCGCGGGACGCTAAACCCGTTTTCGGGTCATCAACGCCCGGTCTCGAACGAATCGCCATTCTCCAACCTGGACGCGCCTCATGCTCGCTGTTCTCGACGTCATCATGCTGGCCCTGCGGATCTACACCTGGCTGATCATCGCCATGGTGATCATGAGCTGGCTCGTGGCTTTCGGCGTGATCAACACGCGCAACGATTTCGTGCGCATGATCTACGATTTCCTCCACCGGGTGACGGAGCCGGCCCTCTCGCGGATCAGGCGGATCATGCCCGATCTCGGCGGTATCGATCTCTCCCCGATCATCCTGCTGCTCGGTATCTTCTTCCTGCAGCAGGTGATCATCCGCTACCTCTATCCGATCGCCTTCTGATCATGAACGGGGCGCCCGCATCTGCGCGCCCCGCCTGGAGGGAGCGCGCTGACGGGATCGGCGTGAACCTGCGCGTCACGCCGGGCGCGAAGCGCGCCGCGATCACGGGCATCCGCGATATCGGCAATGATCAGGCGGCGCTCGCCGTCAGCGTCCGGGCGCCGGCGCGGGACGGCAAGGCCAACGAGGCCGTGATCGCACTTCTCGCCGAGGCGCTTTGCGTCAGCCGTTCCAGCGTCAGCCTGCAATCAGGCATGGCTTCGCGCCTCAAGAGCCTGTATGTGACGGGCGACCCCACACGCCTTTCCAGAACCCTGACCGCCCTGCTGACCGAGCAGGATAGACCTGCCGAAGGATCATCGCGATGAGCGCCACCATCATCGACGGCAAGGCCGTCGCCGCCGATCTGCGCAGCCGTCTTGCTGGCGAAGTCGCGACGCTCGCAGGCACCGGGATCACGCCCGGCCTCGCCGTGGTGCTGGTCGGCGAGGATGCCGCCAGCCAGGTCTATGTGCGCAACAAGGCGAAGCAGACCCGCGAGATCGGCATGGCCTCCTTCGAGCACCGCCTGCCCGTCGAGACGCCGGAAGCGGATCTGCTGGCGCTGGTGGCGCAGCTCAATGCCGATGACGCGGTCGACGGCATTCTCGTGCAATTGCCCCTGCCCGATCACATCGACGCGCAGAAGGTGATCGCCGCGATCGATCCCGACAAGGATGTGGACGGGTTTCACCCGGTCAATGCCGGGCGCCTCGCCACCGGATTGCCCGGGCTCGTGCCCTGCACGCCGCTGGGCTGCGTGATCCTCGCGAAAAGCGTGCAGGCGGATCTCTCCGGGATGGAAGCCGTGGTGGTGGGCCGCTCCAACATCGTGGGCAAGCCGGTGGCGCAATTGCTTCTGGGCGAGAACTGCACGGTGACCATCGCCCATTCGCGCAGCCGCGACCTCCCCGCGATCTGCCGGCGCGCCGATCTCCTCGTCGCGGCGGTCGGGCGCCCGGAGATAATACGCGGTGACTGGATCAGGCCCGGCGCCATCGTCATCGATGTCGGCATCAACCGCGTGCCCAATCCGGAAGCGGGGGAAGGCAAGACGCGGCTCGTCGGCGATGTCGCCTTCGCGGAAGCGCGCGAGCGGGCGGGCGCGATCACCCCGGTCCCGGGCGGCGTCGGCCCGATGACCATCGCCTGCCTGCTGCAGAACACCCTCACCGCTGCGCGCCACAGGCGCGGGTAACCGCCCGGCTCAGGCGCCCGTCGTCGCGGACGCGAGTTCGAGCTCGGGCTCGGCGTTTGGCTCGGCGATTGGCTCGGCGATTGGCTCGGCTTGCGGCATGAAGCCGTCCTCGGTGAACCAGCGGCGCAGCTTGCGCATGCCCTGTTCACGGATCTGGCGGATGCGCTCGCGCGACACCGCATGGATTTCGGCGAGTTCGCTCAGCGTGCGCGGCGGATCGGCTACGTAGTAGTCGGTCAATATGGCACGCTCGCGCGGCGGCAGCCGGTCGAGATAACCGGTGAGACGCCCGCGCAGCTTTTCCGTGCTGAGCGTGTCGAGCGCCAACTCTTCCGGATCGGGGGCATTCTCATCCACCAGATCGAACCCACCACCCTCGTCCGAATCGTCCTCGGGACGATGATCGAGGGAGACGTCGCGCACATTCATGCGCTCGCGCAGGGTGGCGATCCGCTTCTCGGGGAGCTGCATGATGCGCGACAATTCGGCATTGATCACGGAATCCCGCGGCTGCTCGCCATGGGCGAGGCCGTGTTTCTTCTCCAGCCGCCGCAGATGCAGGTAGATCATCTTCTGCGCCGCCGACGAGCCGATCTGCACCATGGCCCAGTTGCGCACGCGAAATTC
Source organism: Salinarimonas sp. (assembly GCA_020832565.1). Classification (GTDB taxonomy): domain Bacteria; phylum Pseudomonadota; class Alphaproteobacteria; order Rhizobiales; family Beijerinckiaceae; genus Saliniramus. The sequence goes on from JAFIEI010000050.1 coordinate 25,180, forward strand.
CTGGATCTCGGCCCGGATCCACCAGCGCGCATAGGTGGAAAAGCGCACGCCCTTCTCCGGATCGAAACGATCCGCCGCCTTCATCAGGCCGAGATAGGCCTGCTGCATCAGGTCGTCATGGCTCTCGCCGTTGCGTCCCGCCATGCGCGCCACCGCACCCTGGGCGAGACGGCGATGCGCGAGGATCAGCCGGTCACGGGCCCGTGCATCCCCACGCTCGCGCCATGCCTTGGCGAGGGCGATCTCCGTCGGCTGATCGAGCTGCTCGTAGCGGTCGAGCGGACGGCTATGGGCGGGATCAAAGGGTACGTGGATGTTCATCGCGCGCCTCACTGATTTCGATACGAAACTAAATGCTCCATGCGCAGGCGTCAATCCAGTTTCGAAACGCTATCATATTCATCGGCCCGATCGCTCTTGCCAGATCGCGAACGGCGCGCAACAACGTCCCGGTCGCGGGAACGGGGGGCGGTTCGAACATGCAGTGCGCGAGAGCGGTCAAGCGGAAATGGGAGCGGGTCTCGGGCCCGCCCGGCAGGCGGATCTGACCACGATGCGCATCGCCGTCATATTGCCCCGCAACATGCATTTCGGCCCTGCCGGCGCCACGTCGATCGATCTGTGCGCCCGCGATGCCGTGCTGCACAGCCGCCATGGCGCGCAGATGCGCATCATCTGCGAAGCCGCACCGGGTCTCTATGACGACATGCCGGTCGCGACCTTCTCCGGGCGCAGCGTCGATGCCCGCATGCGCGCCGCGGCGCGCCATGCCGAGGCGCATGATCCGGATCTGGTCATCGTGCATCAGCATGCGCCGAGCGCCGCACGGCTGCCGCGGCTGATGCCCGGGCGGCGTGTCGCGCTGTATCTGCACGGCATGCCCAGACCGCTGAGGGGTCTGCGGCGCTGGTGGCGCGCGCGCGACTACCGCGATCTCGCCGGACTGATTTTCGTCAGCGACGCCGCGCGCAGGGCCTTCGACGCGCTCTACCCGCCGGACGAGCGCCCGCGCATGATCGTGCCCAACGGCATCGATCAACAGCTTTGGGGCACCGACGACGCGCGCCGATCCGACACGATCATCATGGTGGGCCGTATCGAGCCGCAGAAGGGATCGCTCGCCGTGGCGCAGGCGCTCGCACAGGTACTGCCGCGCCATCCCGGCTGGCAGGCCCGTTTCATCGGGCCGATGGCCGGCAACAAGGCCTTTCGCGAGGCCTTCGCGCGCACCATTGCCCCCTGCCCTGCAATCACCCTGACGGGGGCCCTGCCCTTCGATGCGGTCCGCGACCAGTGCCGCGCCGCGCGCATCGCGGTGCTGGCTTCGCATGGCGAGGGATTCGGGCGCGTCGCCGTCGAAGCCTTCGCCGCCCGCCTCGCGCTGATCGCCACCCGCGCCGGTGGGCTCGACGAGGTGATCGGCGATTGCGCATTGGCGCTCCCCGCGCCTGATCCGGCTCCCGTCGCGCAAGCATTGGAAACGCTGATCGCAGACCCCGCCCTGCGCGAAGACCTCGCCGCGCGCGGCCATGCGCGCTTTCAGGCGCACTTCACGACGCAAGCCTTCGCCGAGGCATTCGATGCGGCGGTGGAGGTAATCGGCGGGG
>JAFIEI010000008.1 GCA_020832565.1 Salinarimonas sp.
CGAGGCATTGCCCGATCCGGTCTTCGCAGCGGAAGCAGCCTGCGCCTGACGCGTGTGGAAGCTGCACGCGCTCTCACTCTCGCCCGCCCTTGTCGAGGAGCGCCAGCAGGGTGTCGATCACATCCGCCTCGGCTGCGGGCTTGTCCCAGCGGATGCGGTGGATGCGCGGAAAGCGCATGGCGATGCCCGATTTGTGGCGCGGGGAGCGCTGCAGCCCCTCAAAGGCAATCTCCAGCACGAGTCCCTCATCCGTGCCATGGGCGACTTCGCGCACCGGGCCGTAGCGCGCGCGGGTATTGGCGCGCACATGCCGGTCGAGCTGGCCGAGTTCGGAATCGGTGAAACCGAAATAGGCCTTGCCGACGGGTACCAGCCGCCATCCCTCGTCTTCTTCGCGCCAGATCCCGAAGGTGAAATCCGAATAGAAGGACGAGCGCTTGCCATGGCCGCGCTGGGCGTACATCAAAACGGCATCGACGAGATGCGGGTCGCGCTTCCACTTGAACCACTGCCCCTTCGGCCGGCCCGGAAGATAGGGGCTTTCCGCGCGCTTGAGCATCAGCCCCTCCACCGCCGCCGCATCCGCCCCGGCACCCGCTGTTTCCGGATCGGCGCGAGCTGATGCCAGCGCCTGCCAATCGGTGAAGGGGACGGGCGGCGACAGGTCGATACGCGTGTCGCGCCAACCCGCTGCAGTTTCTTCCAGTGCGGCGCGGCGTTCCCGGAAGGGCAGGGGGCGCAGATCCTCGCCGGCGCGCGCGAGCAGATCATAAGCGCGGATATGGGCGGGATATTCCGTCATCAGCTTGCGCGAGACGCTCTTGCGGTTGAGCCGCTGCTGGAGGACGTTGAAGCTCTGCACGCGCCCATCGCGCAGGATCAGCAATTCCCCGTCGATGACGCAGTCCTCCGGCAGCGCCTCGAGCAGATCGGGGAAGGCGAGCGAGATATCCTCGCCGGTGCGTGAATAGATCCGCCGCACCAGGCGCCCCTCGGCATCGCGGGCACAGGCCGCCTGCACGCGAATCCCGTCCCACTTCCATTCTGCGACGAAATCCGCAGGATCGAGGGCATCAACGCCATCCGCGTCGAGGGGATGGGCCAGCATGGGCGGGCGGAAAGGGACCGGGTCGCGGCTTTCAGGCCGCGGCGCCGTGCCTTGCGCCCAGGCGAAGAGCGCTTCATAGGGCGGCTCCAGCCCGTGCCAGACTTCCTCGATATCATCCGGCTCCAGCGGACCGAGTTCCGCAAGCGCGACCTTGGCGAGCCGCGCCGAAACGCCGACGCGCAACCCCCCGGTGATCAGCTTGAGCAATGCCCAGCGGCCATTCTCGTCGAGCCGGTCGAGCCAACTCGCAAGCAGTGCGGGCAATCCGGCCTTGCCGGTCTGCGACAGGCCAGTCACCACTTCCGACAGGGTCGGTTGCGGCTCGTCGTCGGCGCCGGGTTCAGGCTGCGGCCAGAGCAGCGCCACCGTCTCGGCCAGATCGCCGACATAATTATAGGACATCTCGAACAGGACCGGATCGACCCGCTCGGTGATCAATGCGCGGATGAGCCCCGCCTTGGCCTCGCGGAAAGCCAGGCCTCCCGTCAGTGCCGCCAGCGCATAGCCGCGTTCGGGGTCCGGGCGGCGGGTGAAATGATCGGCGAGCAGGCGGATCTTGGCGTTGCGCCCGGATTCGAAGGCGAGCCGGTCGAGCAGGGCGGCGAAATCCTGCATCAGCGGGGCTCCCCGAGGCGATGCGAGCGGCGCGGCATCATGACTGCGCCTCCTCCTCGCCATAGCCGAGCAGGTTGAGCGGGCGGGCCGCGATTCCCTCGCCCGCACACCAATGCGCCAGCGCATCCGCCTCGCCATGGGTGAGCCAGACCTCGCCGGCCCCGGTCTCGCGGATGGTGGCGATCAGATCGTCCCAATCGGCGTGATCGGAGACGACCAGCGGCAGTTCGACGCCTTTCTGGCGGGCGCGGGCGCGCACCCGCATCCAGCCGCTGGCAAAGCATGCGATCGGATCGGGAAACTTGCGCGACCAGCGATCCTGCATGGCCGATGGCGGGCAGATCACGATCTCGCCGGCGAGCTTTGCACGATCTTCTGCGGCGACCTTGCACAGGGGGCCGAGATCGATGCCTTGCGCTATGTAATAATCGCTGAGCTTTTCCAGCGCCCCGTGCAGCCAGATCGGGCGGTCATAGCCCTGCGCACGCAACAGCGCGATCATGCGCTGCGCCTTGCCGAGCGCATAGGCGCCCACGAGATGGGCGCGATCGGGAAACAGCCGGGTCGAGGCGATCAGCTTGCCGATTTCCTCGCGGATCGGGGGATGACGGAAGACGGGCAGGCCGAAAGTGGCTTCGCTGACGAAGACATCGCAGGGCACGCATTCGAAGGCAGCGCAGGTCGGATCCTCGCCGCGCTTGTAATCACCGGTAATGACGAGCCGCAGCCCGCCGCGCTCGATGACGATCTGGGCGGAACCCAGCACATGGCCGGCGGGGACGAAGCGCAGATCGACATCGCCGATGCGAAGCACCTCGCCATAGGAAGCGCGCTGCGTCGTCTGCGCGAAATTCTCGCCATAGCGCAGGGCCATGATGTCGAGGGTCTCGGCGGTGGCGAGCACATGGGTGTGGCCCGGGCGGGCGTGATCGGCATGGCCGTGCGTCACGACCGCCCGCGATACCGGGCGCAACGGGTCGATATGAAAATCGCCCGGCGGGCAATACAGCCCCTGCGGTGTCAGCGTGATCAGTTCCTCGGCGCGTGGCGTCATGGCTTGCTTTATAGCGCGGTGGCGGGCAAGCGACAGTACCGGCGACGGCGGGCTGTTCATCGCTGCAAGCGGGATCGGGCATTCCTTGCGGTTGTCTCAACGGTGTCGCTTGTCCAATTTATAGCCGAAACCATCCGGAGCTGACGCATTATGAACAAGCCGCTCGATCTCGATGCCATCGCCACGATGAAATTCGGTGTGGGCCAAAGCGTCCCGCGCAAGGAGGATCCCGTCCTCGTCAGAGGCGAGGGACAGTATTCCGACGATGTCAATCTCGACGGCCAGCTCTACGCGGCGCTCGTGCGCAGCCAGTATCCGCACGGCAAAATCCGCAGCGTCGATACCAGCGCAGCGCTCGCCATGGAGGGCGTCGTCGCGGTGATCACCGGGCAGGATCTCGCCGAAGCCGGCTATGGCCCGATTGTTTCCACGCTCGGCTTCAAGAATCGCGACGGCTCGCCGATGGGCAATGTCGCGCGCGCCGCCTTCGCCACCGACAAGGTGCGCTATATCGGCGACCCGATCGCCATGGTCGTGGCACATACGCCCGAACAGGCCCGCGATGCGGTCGAGGCGGTGGAGGTGGATGTCGATCCGCTCGACGCCGTGGTCGAGCCCTCGCAGGCGATGAGCCCTGATGCGCCGCAGATCTATGACGACATTCCGCAAAACCGGGTGGTCGATTTCCATTACGGTGACGCGGATGCGGTTGCGCAGGCCTTCACCTACGCCGCCCATGTGACGCGCCTTCCGATCGTCTCCAACCGCGTCATCGTCGCGGCGATGGAGCCGCGTTCGGCGATTGCGGAATATGACGCCGAGGGCGGGCGCTGGACCATGCATATGGGCAGCCAGGGCGTGTTCGGCATGCGCGCGCTCCTCGCCAAGCAGGTGCTCGGCGTCGAGACCGACAAGCTGCGCATCCGCACCCGCCATGTCGGTGGTTCGTTCGGCATGAAATCGGCGGTCTATCCGGAATATGTCGGGCTGTTGCATGCTGCGCGGCTGCTCGGACGCCCGGTGAAATGGACCGATACGCGTTCGGAGAGCTTCGTCTCCGATACGCATGGCCGCGCCATCGAACTCGAAGCCGCGCTGGCCCTCGACGAGAAGGGACGTTTTCTCGCGGTGAGGCTCGAAGGCTTTGCCGATATGGGCGCCTATCTGTGCCACGTCTCGCCGATGTTCTCGACGCTCAACCTCGCCAAGAACGTGGTCAGCGTCTATCGCACCAAGCTCGTCGAGGTTGATGTCGCGGCGGTGCTCACCAATACCTCGCCGATGGGCCCCTATCGCGGGGCGGGGCGGCCGGATGCCAATTACGTCATGGAACGGCTGATCGATACGGCGGCGGTCGAGATGGGAATCGACCGGGCGGTCATGCGCCGGCGCAACCATATCAAACCCTCGCAGATGCCCTATGCGACCCCGGCCGAGACGCTCTATGACAGTGGCGAATTCACGGCCCTGCTCGACAAGGCTCTGGAAGCTTCCGACTGGAAGGGCTTTCGCAAACGCCGCCGCGAGAGCGAGAAGAAGGGAATGCTGCGCGGCATCGGCATCGGCCAGTATCTCGAGGTCACCGCCCCGCCGGTCAACGAGATGGGCGGTATCCGCTTCGAGAAGGACGGCACGGTGACGATCATCACCGGCACGCTCGATTATGGCCAGGGCCATGCCTCGGCCTTCGCCCAGGTGCTCACCAGCCGGCTCGGCGTGCCCTTCGACAAGATCAACCTGCTCCAGGGCGACAGCGACGAGCTGGTCGCCGGTGGCGGGACGGGCGGGTCGAAATCGATCATGGCGAGCGGCGCGGCCATCCTGGAAGCGAGCGACAAGGTGATCGAGAAGGGGCGTGCCATTGCCGCCCATGTGCTAGAAGCCGCCGCCGCCGATATCGAATTCAGCGATGGCGGCTTCGCCATTGTCGGCACCGACCGTACAATCGGCATCATGGAACTCGCTGCGAAGCTGCGCGAGGGGATGGCGCTGCCCGAAGGCGTTCCCGACAGCCTCGATGTCAGCCATATCCATGAAAGTGCGCCCTCGGCTTATCCCAACGGCTGCCATGTGGCCGAGGTCGAGATCGATCCGGAGACCGGGATGGTGCGCATCGACCGCTATGTCGCGGTCAATGATTTCGGCACCATCGTCAATCCGATGCTGGTCACGGGCCAGCTGCATGGCGGCATCGTGCAGGGCTTCGGCCAGGCGGTGATGGAGCGCGTCGTCTATGACGAGAGCGGCCAGTTCGTCACCGGCTCCTTCATGGATTACGCCCTGCCGCGCGCCGAAGATGTGCCGTTCTTCGATTTCGACAGCCATTCCGTGCCCGCCACCACTAACCTGCTCGGCGCCAAGGGTTGCGGCGAGGCGGGCTGTGCGGGTTCGCTGCCGTCGATCATGAACGCCATCGTCGATGCCCTGCGCCCGCTCGGCATCAACCACGTCAACATGCCGGCCACGCCGCAGGTGCTGTGGAAGCTGATCCGCGGCGCGCGCGCGGCGGGCCGCAGCTGATCGGTCCGCATGCGCGGGCAGGATGCGGAATTGTTGGCGCTGTCGGTGGTGCGGTGTAAGCTGCGGGCGCTTTTCGCTTTTTCGCATGCAAGGTAACAGCCCGGGCCATGGTCTATGACAACAACGATTCACGTATCGGTCTCGCGCGTGCCCAGACGCTGAGTGATCTCAACGAGCGCTCCCGCGAGATCTTCCGGCAGATCGTCGAGAATTATCTCGCCTCGGGCGAACCGCTCGGTTCGCGCAACATTTCGCGCCTGCTCTCCGTCTCGCTCTCCCCGGCGAGCGTGCGCAACGTGATGGCGGATCTCGAGCAGGCCGGCCTGATCTACGCGCCCCATACCAGCGCCGGGCGCCTGCCGACGGAGAGCGGCTTGCGCTTCTTCGTCGATGCCATGCTGGAGATCGGCGATCTCGATCGTTCGGAGCGTGAACGCATCGAGGTGGAGATGCGGGCCGCGGCCATGGAGCAGAATTTCGAAGGCGCGCTGGCTCAGGCCTCGGCCATGCTTTCGGGCCTGTCGCGCGGGGCCGGCGTGGTGGCGACGACGAAGCAGGACGTGCCGCTCAAACATATCGAATTCGTACGCCTCGACCCGGCGCGCGCCCTCGTCGTCCTCGTCTCCGAGGACGGCTCGGTGGAAAACCGCCTGCTCGACCTACCGCCGGGCCTGCCCGCCTCGGCGCTGGTCGAGGCCGGGAATTTCCTCAATGCCCGCATTCGCGGCAAGACTCTCGCCGATATCAAGCGCGAGGCGCAGGTCATGCGCGAGTCGATGGAGCAGGAACTCGACACCCTTACCGCACGACTGATCGAGGCGGGCGTGGCCATGCCGGCGCAAAGCGGCGAGGCACGGCATCTGATCGTGCGCGGCCAGGCCAATCTTCTGGAGGATCTCAAGGCGCTGGAGGATCTCGAACGCATCCGGCTGCTCTTCGACGATCTCGAGACCCAGACCGATGTCGTCGAATTGCTCACCCGTGCCGAACACGGCGAGGGGGTGCGCATTTTCATCGGCTCGGAAAACAAGCTGTTCTCGCTCTCGGGCTCCTCACTGATCGCCGCGCCCTTTCACGATCCCCAGCAGAAGATCGTCGGCGTGCTCGGCGTGATCGGCCCGACGCGGCTGAACTACGCCAAGATCGTCCCCATGGTCGACTATACCGCACGCGTGCTCTCGCGCATCATCCAGGAGGGGCGTTGAGCGGGGGCATTTACGAGGGTCGTTGAAGCAGAAGGGACGGGTTCAGCCCACCCAGTCTCAATACGCCAGATCGTGCAGCGTGATACCGAGCGCATCGGCCAGGGCACGGAGGGTGGCGACGGAGTCCTGTTTGCGTCCGGTTTCGATCTCGGCGATGTTGACGCGGTTCACGGCGGCCTTTTCGGCCAGCGCAGCCTGGGTCGGGCCGCGCAGATTGCGATAAACCCGGAACGGGTTTCCCCTGGGGCTTTCGCCATCGAGCAGGCGGTCGAGATACGCTGCGGGGATCAGTTCGTCAGCGCCGGCGGCCAGGTTCGCCTTGCTGCGATCATTGGCCTGAAGCACTTCCATACCTTCGGCTGCCGCGCAAAGCCGCTCGTATTCGGCAATCGGGAGCGTGACCGTTTCGCGCACCGCAAGTGCTGTCCTCTTCTTCTTGCTTTTTTGTCGTTTTGCCAACCCGGACATTGCCCGGCAATCCGATGACAACGCTGCGTTCATTCACTGACCCGCAGATGACACCTCGACCGTATCCGCTTGCAAGTCACCGCCCGAGCCGACACACTCTTTCTGCGAACGGTCCGGGTTGGCAGCGCTCATTTCGCGGCTTATGTTTCGGGTAGTAGCGAAACGCAATCAACTGCCGTTCGCAGACAAGACCGCAGAATGCGGCGCAAATGGAGGGAGAGGGCGAGCATGTTGTCGTCGGACATCGATTTCACTCGCGGCCAGGACCGTGACGCCACCGCTCCGCTGATCGACCCGTTCGGGCGCGCCATCAGCTATCTGCGAGTCTCGGTGACGGATCGTTGCGATTTCCGCTGCGTCTATTGCATGTCCGAGGACATGACCTTCCTGCCCAAGCGCGATCTTTTGACGCTGGAAGAGCTCGACCGGCTCTGCACCGTCTTCGTCAATCAGGGCGTGAAGAAGCTGCGCATCACCGGCGGCGAGCCGCTCGTGCGGCGCAACATCATGAGCTTTTTCGAGGGCATGACCCGCCATCTCGAGAGCGGCGCGCTGGAAGAGCTGACGGTGACCACCAACGGCTCCCAGCTCGCGCGCCACGCGCAGCACCTCGCTGATTGCGGCGTCAAGCGCATCAACGTGTCGATGGATACGCTCGATCCCGACAAGTTCCGCCACATCACCCGCTGGGGCGATCTCGGCAAGGTGCTGGCGGGGATCGACGCGGCGCAGGCGGCGGGGCTCAAGGTCAAGATCAATGCCGTGGCGCTCAAGGATTTCAACGAGGACGAGATCGTCCCGATGATCGAATGGGCGCACGGGCGCGGTATGGATCTCACCCTGATCGAGGTGATGCCGCTGGGCGAGATCGAGACCGACCGCGCCGACCAGTTCCTCTCGCTCAGGCAGGTGCGCGCCTCGCTGCTCGACCGCTACACCCTGACCGACCTGCCCGATCGCACCGGCGGGCCGGCGCGCTATGTCCGCATCGAGGAGACGGGCGGGCGGCTCGGCTTCATCACGCCGCTGACGCATAATTTCTGCGAGAGCTGCAACCGGGTGCGCCTCACCTGCACGGGCACGCTCTATATGTGTCTCGGCCAGGAGGATGCGTCCGATTTGCGCGAGCCCTTGCGCGCCTCGGAGAGCGACGAGCCCGTTGCAGCAGCGATCCGCAACGCGATCGCGCGCAAGCCCAAGGGGCATGATTTCGTCATCGAACGCGCGAAACACGGCGACAGGCAGAACCCGGCAGTGGGGCGCCACATGAGCGTGACCGGCGGCTGAGCCGGGGCGAATCCGGGGGATACTCTTTTTCTCTCGCATTTTGCGTGAATTGCGATAAAACACGCTCAAACATGTGTTTGACGTAAAGGACACCCCCATGGCCGCGCATATCAAGAACGGCATCATCGAAGCGATCGGCAACACGCCGCTCATCCGTCTGAAGAAAGCCTCCGAGATCACCGGCTGCACCATTCTCGGCAAGGCCGAGTTCATGAACCCGGGCCAATCCGTGAAGGATCGCGCGGCGCTCGCCATCATCCGCGACGCGGAGCGGCGTGGCACATTGCGCCCCGGCGGTGTGATCGTGGAGGGCACTGCCGGCAATACCGGGATCGGGCTCTCCCTCGTCGGCAACGCGCTGGGCTATCGCACGGTGATCGTGATCCCGGAAACGCAGAGCCAGGAGAAGAAGGACATGCTGCGGCTCGCCGGCGCCGAGCTCGTCGAGGTTCCCGCCGTCGCCTATGCCAATCCCAACAATTACGTGAAGGTCTCCGGGCGCCTGGCCGAGCGACTGGCCGCGAGCGAGCCCAACGGCGCCATCTGGGCCAACCAGTTCGACAATGTCGCCAACCGCCAGGGTCATTACGAAACCACTGGGCCGGAGGTGTTCGACCAGACCGAGGGCAAGGTCGACGGCTTCATCTGCGCGGTGGGCAGCGGCGGCACGCTCGCCGGTGTCGGCATGGCGCTCAAGGAGCGCAACGCGAATATCCGCATCGGGCTCGCCGATCCGATGGGGGCGGCGCTCTATTCGTTCTATACTACGGGCGAGCTGAAATCTTCGGGCACCTCGATCAGCGAGGGGATCGGCCAGGGCCGCATCACCGCCAATCTCGAGGGCGCGCCGGTGGACCACGCCTATCAGATCTCCGACGAGGAGGCCTTGCCGATCGTCTTCGACCTCCTGCGCGAGGAGGGCCTGTGCATGGGCGGCTCGACCGGTATCAACATCGCCGGTGCGATCCGGCTCGCCCGCGAACTCGGGCCGGGCAAGACCATCGTCACCATTCTGTGCGACTACGGCACCCGCTACCAGTCCAAGCTCTACAATCCCGCCTTCCTGCGCGAGAAGGGGTTGCCGGTGCCGGAATGGCTGGAGCGCGAGAACAATATCGATCCGGGGCTGGTCTGATCAACCGGGTTTTCGACAGCGCCCGCGCATAATGAAGGGCTGTGACCGCTCTCCCTCCCCTAAGGGGTGGGATTAAGGGTGGGGTGAACCCGCGTGCAGATTCATCAAGCCGGAGCATGTCACGCAGCGCTCTCCCCCATCCTCGTCCCCTCCCCGCCGGTTAGGGAGGTCCCTGCATGAAGAGCGGTGAAGAATAAGGTCACCGACGCCTGCAGGCCGCGGATGCACAGCGTCTTTACCCCACCTACAGCAAACCCATGCTGGTATGAGCGCTTGAATCGCCGAGGCGAGGCGGGCGAATTGCCTGCGACGACGGCTCACGGCGATGCATATACGGATGTAGGGGACGGGTATGAACAAACGGCGAGCGGTACATCGGTTTCTCGTGGAATACGAGTGGGTGCATATCAGCATCGGGGTCGTCGGCAACGCCACCTTCTTCATCGGCTCGATCTTCTTCCTGCCCGCCTTCGGTGCCTGGATGACCTTCGGGGTCTGGCTGTTCATTACCGGCTCGCTGCTGATGCTGTTCGGTGCGATCGGCGATGGCCTCAAGAAATACTGGACCGGGCGCTACGGCGATCCGCGCGAGGCGGCGGCGCGATAGAAAACGGGCGGCGCCCCGATGGCACCGCCCGCTATTTTCCACGCTAGGCGTGTATGGCTTTCAGCCGATGAGCGCGTTTACTCGACCTGGCGCGCTTCCGCGACCCAGCTCTCGAACGCATCGGCATTTTCCTCGATCCATTCATCCACGTGACCCTGGATGTCGGACATGGAATCCTCACCGTCACGCATCAGCAGGTTCTGCGCCGAGACGTCGTTGATGTCGATCTCGGCCAGTTCGAGGAAGCGCGCGGCAGCCGGATTGGCTTCGGCCCAGTCGCGGTTGGCGAGCACGCGGATATCATCCACGGCGAAGCCGAGGTTGCGGCCATCGGCGGAGGTTTCCTCCTCGGTGGCGTCTTCACCGCCCGGAAGCGAGGTATACGGCACTTCGAGCCACTCGACATCCTCACCCGGGACGAGCACGCCCGAGACCCAGAGCGGCGTCCAGGTGTAGTAGAGGATCGGCTCGCCCTGCTCGTAGCGTGCGATCGTATCGGCCATCAGCGCGAAATAGCTGCCCTGGTTGTGGCGGACCGTATCGGTGAGGCCGTATTCCGGCAGATGATGCTCGATCACGAGTTCGCAACCCCAGCCGGGATTGCAGCCTGTCAGATCGGCCATGCCGTCGCCGCTGGCATCGAAGATCGCGGCGATTTCCGGATCCTGCAGCTGCTCGAGGTTGGTGATGCCGTGCTCTTCGGCGGTCGCCTTGTCGATCAGGTAGCCCTGCAGCACATCGGCGATGAGGTTGCCCATCTTCACCAGCGACGCATCGCCACCGGCATTCTGGTAGAATTCCTCGTGCAGCAGGTTCCAGTGCACGCCGGTAAAGTCCGCGTCACCCTGGCCGAGAGCGACATGCATCACGGCATACTCGGATTCGAGCGGGTCCTGCACGTCATAGCCGAGGCGACGAAGACCCTCGAACAGGATCTCGTGCTGGAAGATCTCTTCGGCGATGCCGGAGGTGATCGGCTGGACGCTCACGCCTTCGCCGGGCATGTGCTCATCGGCGAGGCCGGGGGTGGAAAAGCCGATTGCCGCGGCAATGGCCATCGCGCTGGCTGTGCGGAAATGCTTGGTCATTGATGACTCCCTGGTTTCTGATTGGTTTCGGTTATGGCGGATGCCCGCCGCGGCCTTGGCTGCGGCAAAACCGGCATCCGGGGCACGCATCACGCGCAGGCGATGCGCGCCAAAGGACTCAGGCGGCTGCGTCGCTGCGGGCGGGGGCCGTGTTCGGCTGTGCCGCGGAGGCCTGCTCCGCGCCCTTGCCGCGTGCGGCGAGCCGGCGCATGAGCCCGATCGGCCCGCGATCCAGCATCCGCTGACCGCCGCGTTCGCGCTCGCTCTGGGCCAGCGCCTGGGTCATGCGGTCGAGGATGATCGCAAGCACGACGATCCCGATGCCGCCGATCACGGCGAGCCCCATATCGAGGCGACCGATGCCGCGCAGCACCATCTGGCCGAGACCGCCGACGGAAATCATCGAGGCGATCACCACCATGGACAATGCGAGCATCAGCGATTGGTTCACGCCCGCCATGATGGTCTTCGTCGCCAGCGGCATCTGCACGCGCCACAGGAGCTGGCGTGGCGAGGCGCCGAAGGCGAGTGCGGCTTCGATCACGTCCTTGGGGACCTGTCGGATACCCAGATTGGTCAGGCGGATCAGCGGCGCCACGGCGAAGATGATCGTGACGATCACGCCCGGTACGTTGCCGATGCCGAACAGCACCACGATCGGCACGAGATAGACGAAGGCGGGCGTGGTCTGCATCGTGTCGAGCACCGGTCGCAGCCCCTGCTCGAAGCGATCGCTGCGCGAGGCGAGAATGCCCAGTGGTATCCCGATTGCAGCGCAGAAGGCGACGGCGGTGAGCACCAGCGCCAGCGTGGTCATGGTCTGCGGATAGGCGCCGATCATGCCCACGAAGAGCAGGCTCAGGAATGATCCGATCGCCAGTCGCGGCCCGACCAGCTGCCAGGCGATCAGCGCGATGACGACGATCATCAGCCCCGGCGGCAGCGCCTGGAGGATGCCCTCGACGCTGTCGAGGACCCAGTCCACCGGCTGGCGGATGGCGCGGAAGAAGCTGCGGGCTCCGGAAATCCAGTTGAAGAAGTCGCGCACCCACTCGTTGAAGGGCAGTTGCAGCGTATCAAAGGGCTGGAGCGGGTTGAAACGGGCGTTCATGTCACACGCCCTCCCGGGCTTCGGTTGGTGCCGCATCGGTCGAGGCGCCCGAAGGCTTTTCGTCGCCGATCACGTTGTCGAGGGCCTGAAGCAGGGCCGAGCGCGATACGGCACCGGCATAGCGGCCGTCCTCGTCGACGACCGGAACGGCATAGGGGGTGGTTGCGACCACGTTCATGAGTTCGCCCAGATGCGTTTCCGGGGTGATGGTCGGGCAATCGGGCAGGAGCGCCTTTTCGAGGGCTGCATCGGCCTTGCGAGCCTCGTCGAGGCTGGCGAGACTTGCCACGCCGAGGAAGCGGCGGTTGCGCCCGATCACGTAGCCGTATTCGCGATCATGGGTCTCCAGCATCCGGATCGCCGCGCGCGGGCCCTGTTCGGGCTTGTCGATCAGCGTCACCTGCGTGCGCCGCGCGATGTCGCGGGCAGTGAGCACCTTGGAGACGTCGACGCCGCGGAAGAAGGAGCGCACATAATCATTGGCCGGGTTTTTCAGAATCTCGTCCGGCGTGCCCACCTGCACCACGACGCCGCCCTGCATGATGGCGATGCGGTCGCCGATGCGCATGGCCTCGTCGAGATCATGGCTGATGAAGATGATGGTGCGCTGCTTCTCCTCCTGGAGCATCAGCAGCTCATCCTGCATCTCCGAGCGGATCAGCGGGTCGAGGGCGGAAAAGGCCTCGTCCATCAGGAGGATGGGCGGGTCGGCGCATAAGGCACGGGCGAGCCCGACTCGCTGCTGCATGCCGCCGGAGAGCTCATCCGGGTAGCTCTCGGCATTGGCGGCGAGACCGACCTGTTCGAGGGCGTGCAGGGCGCGCTGGTGGCGTTCCTCGCGGGAGATGCCGCCGAGCTCGAGGCCGAAAGCGACGTTGTCGATCACCTTCATGTGGGGCATCAGCGCGAAGGACTGGAAGACCATGCTGACGGTATCGCGCCGCAGCTTGCGCAGGCCCTCGTCATTGAGCCGGGTGATGTCCTCGCCATCGATCTCGATGGAGCCGGAGGTCGGCTCATAGAGGCGGTTGAACATGCGCACCATGGTGGACTTGCCGGAACCCGACAGCCCCATGATCACGAAGATCTCGCCCTCGCGGATGTTGAAATTCGCATCGACGACGCCGACGGTCTGGCCGGTCTGCGCGAAGATCTCATCCTTGTCGCGCCCTTCGCGGACCAGCCTCATCCCTTCCTGGGGGCGATCGCCGAAGACCTTGTAGAGGTTGCGCACGACGATCTTGTCGCGTTTTGGCGTATCGGTCATTGGATCCCTTGTTTTGCTGCAACAGATAAAGTCCGATCCCGGCAAGTCATGCTCGGGTCGGTGCTGCAGCCTCAATGATTTTTGCAGATAGTCACTCAAACCGATATTGGCAATGGCGTGTCTAAAGATTGTCTGAAAAATGCCTCAAACGCTCCATCAGGCGCATTATATTACATCGTACATGCCGGAAACGAGAATGATTGTGTTTTATACGATTCTCTTATTATGAAATCTCCGGTGTAATTTGTTCGGTGAAGCCACTTCGCACAGGGGCGTCGCCCGTGCTTGCGCATGAGCCTGTGTGGAAAAGCGGCTTGAAGCGGGGCCGGTGCCTCGCGATCATGCCGGCAATATCCGCGCTATCGGCGCGAGGGCACCGCTGGGAGAACGATCATGGCTCATGAATTCAAGGCAAAGGGCAACAGTCCCGCCATCCTGCGCAACAGCGCCATCGACGAGGAGGCCTTGCAGGCTGCGCGCGTCGATCTCGCCGCGTGTTTCCGCATGGCCGCGCGGCTCGGAATGAGCGAGGGCATCTGCAACCATTTCTCAGCGATCGTGCCGGGGCGCGACGATCTCTTCATCGTCAATCCCTACGGCCTCTCCTTCTCGCAGGTGACGGCATCGAGCCTGCTCGTCTGCGATTATGACGGCAACGTCATCTCCGGCGAGGGCCAGCCGGAAGCCACGGCCTTCTACATCCACGGGCGCCTGCATATGCGCCTGCCGCGGGCGCGCGTGGCCTTCCACACGCATATGCCGTATGCGACCGCGCTTTCCATGGTCGAGGGGGATCCGCTGGTCTGGGCCGGGCAGACGGCGCTCAAATTCTATGGCCGCACGGCGATCGACCGCGATTATAACGGCCTCGCCCTCGACGAAGCCGAAGGCGACCGCATCGCCGGCGCCATGGGGGATGCCGATATCGTCTTCATGAAGAATCACGGCGTCATGGTCATCGGCCCCACCATCGGCGAAGCCTGGGACGACCTGTATTATCTGGAACGAGCCTGCGAGGTGCAGGTTCTCGCCATGAGCACCGGTCGCAAGCTCACCCCCGTCGAGCCCGATATCGCCCAGAAGACCTATGACCAGATGCGCGAGGGCGATTCCGAGAGCGCGCGGCTGCACCTGGAGAGCGTGAAGCGGGTGCTGATGCGCGAGGAGCCCGAATTCGCGGGGTGACGCCTCCGCCCGAACCCCTCGCCATGTGAGCGTAGGATCCGCTCCTGGTCCCTCACTTCGGGCCTCGCGGCGGATCGTCCCGCGACACGACGATACCAGCCGCCCCAAAACCGGCATGCGCGTCGCCGCGCTCGCCTCCGACCCGCTCGGCGGGTATGCAGGGAAATCGGCGATGCGCGACAGATGAGGAATTGGTCATGGCGGTGGCAGCGGCGAAGGGGACGAGCCGGGATATCGGACTGGAACGCAAGCTGAGAAACGCGGTCGAGGGCGAGGTGCGCTTCGACGCCTTCACGCGCGGGCGCTACGCCACCGATGCCTCGATCTACCAGATCATACCGATGGGCGTGGTCATGCCGAAAACCGCCGATGATCTCGAAGCCGCGCTGATCATCGCCCGCGATGCCGGTATACCGGTGATCGCGCGCGGCGGCGGCACATCGCAGAACGGGCAGCCGATCGGGGAGGGGCTCGTCATCGATTGCGCGCGCTATCTCGACCGGGTGCTCGAATATGACCCGCAGGCGCGCACGATCCGCGTCGAGCCGGGCATGGTGCTGGAGCGGTTGAATGCGCGGCTGAAGGCGGATGGCCTGTTCTTTCCCGTCGAACCCTCCACCGCCTCGCGCTGCACCATCGGCGGCATGACCGGCAACAATTCCTGCGGCGCGCGCTCGATCCACTACGGCAAGATGGTCGACAACGTGCTCGCCGTCGACGGCTGGTTCCACCATGGTGAGACCTTCCGCTACGCCTCGATGGCAGGCGATGATGGCGGCGTGACCGGTTCGCCGGATGCGCGCAAGCTCGCCACCTCGCTGGTCGGGCTCGCCCATGCCGAGCGTGCCGAGATCGAGGCGCGTTTTCCGCAGGTGCAGCGCCGCGTGGGCGGCTATAATCTCGATGCGCTGGTCGAACCCGTGCCCAATCTCGCCCACCTGCTCGTCGGTTCCGAGGGCACGCTCGCGATTTCGCGCGCGGTAACGCTCGCGCTCTCACCCCTGCCGCAGCACCGCGTCATGGGGGTGTGCCATTTCCCGAGCTTTCGCGCGGCGATGGAGACGACGCGCCATCTCGTTGATCTCGGGCCGGTGGCGGTCGAGCTCGTCGATCGCAACGTGCTCGAACTCGGCGCCGATATCGACATCTTCCGCCGCACTCTGGCGCAGATCACCAAGGGGCAGCCCGATTGCCTGCTGCTGGTGGAATTCGCCGGCGAGAGCGCAGATGCCCTCCGCGATGATCTCAAACGTCTCGACCAGTGCATGGCCGATCACGGCTATCCGGATGCGGTGGTGGAGGTGATCGCGCCGGCGGCCCAGAAACAGGTCTGGGGCGTGCGCGAGGCCTGCCTGAATATCATGATGTCGATGAAGGGCGACGGCAAACCGGTCTCCTTCATCGAGGATTGCGCGGTGCCGCTGGAGCATCTGGCGGAATATACCGACCGCGTCACGGCTATCTTCGAAAAGCATGGCACGCGCGGCACCTGGTACGCGCATGCCTCGGTCGGCTGCCTGCATGTGCGCCCGATCCTCAACATGAAGACCGAGGACGGTGTACGCGCCATGCGCGCCATCGCCGAGGAAACCTTCGAGGAGGTGCGCCGGTTCAAGGGCTCGCATTCGGGCGAGCATGGGGACGGAATCTCGCGCTCGGAATTTCACGAGACGATGTTCGGCACGCGGATGGTGCGCGCCTTCGAGGCGGTGAAGAGCGCCTTCGATCCGCAGGGGCGCCTCAATCCCGGCAAGATCGTGCGCCCGCTCCACTTCGATGATCGCACGCTGATGCGCTACGCCCCCGATTACGCGCAGGCCGCGCCACGGGAGACGGCGCTGGACTGGAGCGACCACGGCGGCATGCTCGGCGCGGTGGAGATGTGCAACAATAACGGCACCTGCCGCAAACGCGCCGGCGGCGCCATGTGCCCGAGCTTTCGCGTCACCGGATCGGAAATGCATGTCACGCGCGGGCGCGCCAATACCTTGCGCCTCGCCATGACCGGCCAGCTCGGCGAGGACGCCTTCACCGATCCCGCCATGAAGGCGACCATGGATCTGTGCGTTTCCTGCAAGGCTTGTCGCCACGAATGCCCGACCGGCGTCGACATGGCGCGGATGAAGATCGAATTCCTCAGCCATTTTCACGCCCGCCACGGCCTGCCGCTGAAGGAGCGCCTCGTTGCATGGCTGCCGCGTTATGCGCCTTATGCGGCGCGCCTGCGCGGGCTCGTCAATCTGCGTGACCGGGTGCCGGGGCTCGCGGCTCTCTCGGAGAAGCTGGCAGGGTTCTCGGCGCGGCGCTCGCTACCCGTCTGGCGCAAGCCCTGGGCCGAGGCGGGCGCGCCGGCGACGCCTGAGGCGGTGATCGGGGATGGGCGGGACGTGGTGCTCTTCGGTGATACCTTCAACCGCTATTTCGAGCCGGAGAACCTTGCCGCCGCAGCGCGGGTGCTGGAGCGCGCGGGCTATCGCCTGCACCGGGTCGCGCCGGTGGATACGGGACGCCCGCTCTGTTGCGGGCGCACGTTCCTCTCCGCCGGGCAGGTCGACGAGGCGCGTTTGGAAGCGCAGCGCACACGTGATGCGCTGATCCCGTTCGTCGAACGGGGTGCGCGCGTCATCGGGCTCGAACCCTCATGCCTGCTGACGCTGCGCGACGAGTTCCACGCGCTCCTTCCCGACGAGGCGACGCAGGCCTTGTCGGACGCCGCCTTCCTCTTCGAAGAGGCGCTCGCCGCCGATCTCGATGCAGGGGTGGTCGGCCTCGCCTTCGCCGATCAGGGCGGGCGCAAGGCCTATCTGCACGGGCATTGTCATCAGAAGAGCTTCGAGGCGCTCGGCCCGGTCGAGACCCTGCTCGGCGCCGTGCCGGGGCTCACGCTCGAGACCATCGAATCGAGTTGCTGCGGCATGGCCGGCGCCTTCGGCTACGACGCGCGCACCATCGATACCTCGCTCGCCATGGGGGAGCTGACGCTGTTCCCCGCGCTCCGCGCAGCCGAGCCGGACGCCGTCATCCTCGCCGACGGCACATCCTGCCGCCACCAGATCGGCGACGGCGTATCGCGCGAGGCGACGCATGTGGCGCGGTTCCTGGATGGAGCGCTTATCGGACGATCCTGACGTTACGCGAGCCGATTTCGCCGGTATCCGGGCATTTCATGACGATGCGGATATCGTCATAGCTGCGGTCGGTCCAGCCGGGCTGCAGCCAGTTATGGTCGGGGCCCGGTTGATCGGGCGGGCGGTCTTCCCAGCCGTAATACATGTATGAACCCGGTGTGCAGCCGCGATCCTCGACCTGGGGCGTACGGTTCGTGCCCTCGGGAATTATGCCGCCGTCGCTCTCGCCGACGCATTCCGCAAGACTTTCGCAGCGCACGGTTTCGAGCATCTCGAAACCCTGGTCGATCTGACCGGGGCGGAACCATTGGTTCCACGCGCCGGGAATGTCCTCGGCAACCCGGATGATATCGAAGATCTCGCGCCCGTTCACGATCCGCGTATCGGTGAAATATTCGAAGACCGGCGCGAAGGGCGGTCGGTTGGGATTGCGCAGTAGCTCGGGGTGCGACCGCACATGCCTCTGATTGCGCATCTTGAAGCTCAGCGATTCCCCTTCCGCGCAACGCGGCCATTCGAAATCGTATTCGGTGCCCTCGTTGTCGGCGATCAGGGTCATCTGGCTGCGGAACTTGTCGCGCCCATGCGGATCTTCCGGATTGGCTGATTTGTAATCGTAGCAATAGGCGAAGAGCTGATTGTAATCCCCCGCATCAGGGTTGAGATAGGTCATTTCCGGCGGTTCGTACTGCGTCGTCTCGGCATCGATATGCACGTCCGTCCTGACGCTGACATGCATCGATTCGGCGATTCCGGGAACGACATGCGCCATGACCGTGCGCAAATCGCCCGAAAGCTCAAGCGAGAAGGTGTTCTCGTTGATCCAGTCGCCATTGGAATCGATCCCGTGAAGGTGATCGGCTCCGCGATCCTGCTCGGACATCTGCGCGAGGTATGCATCGATGACCTGTTGGGGATTGTCGCGGTTTTCCGAATTCGCGACATGCAGGGCCAGGCTGTCGGAAATCGCCTGGAGCTGCGAACGGGCGTCTGTCGCGCGGCTATAGTCGAGTGCGATGCCGGCGACACCGACGATCGGGATCGCTGACAATGCAAAGATCATCGCGACGCCTCCGCGCCTGTCTTGGCAAAAGTCGAGCATTGCACCTCCTGAATTCACCAACGCAAAACCACGGCGTTGGATTCTTACATAACGAAAATAGCTCAAATTGAACTGAACGCAGACCGCTTCCTCTGCGTAAAGTTAATGAAGAGTATTTCCAGATGCACAGTAGTTTGGTTTGACAGTTTCCAATGTCAGTAGTTTCATTCTTGCTTTCGATCAAAATAGATTTTTGATGGCGCGAATGTAATTGCAACCAAGTCGGATATCGCGACCAAATACATCGCGGGGCTCATAATTCTTGAAATTTATTTCTGAGATAATGCAATTTTAAATTGGCATGACATTGTGCCGCCCCTTGCGGGGACTTGCTGTCACGATGCGGGGAAACGGGTCGCGGAAGCTGCCGAGGCTATCGCCGAACGGCTCCGTTAACCGGGATCGATCGCGCTTGTCGGTCCGGCTCGTGGATCGGGCGGGCGTCGCGCGCAGATCGGGGCCGGTCGCGCAAAGCGCTTCCCTTGGTCATGTCTCATGAAGGAAAAACTGGCTGGGGGACCTGGATTCGAACCAGGACTAGCGGAGTCAGAGTCCGCGGTTCTACCGTTAAACTATCCCCCAGCAATCGCGGTGAACCATCCGCGAGGGGCGAGCCGGCGCGAGGCGCCGTTCGATGGCGCGTGTTTAGCGAGGGTGAGCCGGCTTGTCCAGTCCTTTGACGTATCGAAATGCGGCTATCGGGGCGGGAATTATTGTGCCGTCCAGCCACCATCGACGAGCAGCGACGTGCCGGTGACGAGGCGCGAGGCATCGCCGGCGAGGAAGACCACGGCGCCCATCAGATCCTCGGCTTCGCCGACGCGTCCCAGTGCGATCCTGGAGACGACACTGCGCTCGAATTCGGGATCGGCCAGCATGCCGGCGGTCATCGGCGTGCGGATGAAGGTCGGGCACAGGGTGTTGACGCGGATACCGTGCGTGCCGACTTCCCAGGCGAGCGCCTTGGTAAAGCCCTCCATCGCGTGTTTGGTGGCGCAATAGACGGTGCGGTTGGCGCCGCCGACATGTCCCATCTGCGAGGACATGTTGATGACCGAGCCGCCCTTGCCGGCCGCGATCATGCCCTTCACCACCGCCTGCATCAGGAAATAGGCGGCGCGCACGTTGAGATCCGTCACCGCGTCGTAATCGGCGGGCGTCATATCCGTCAGCGGGGCGGGGCGGTTCATGCCGGCATTGTTGACGAGGATGTCATAGGGGCCGTTCTCCGCCACGAAAGCGGCGCTCGCATCGATATCGGTGACGTCGAGGGCATGGGCGCGCGCCGTGTGGCCATCCTTGCCGAGCGCTTCGGCAAGCGCCGTGATCTCGTCGGTGCTGCGCGCGACGAGATCAACCGCCGCGCCGGCCTGGGCGAGGGCGCAGGCGGCCGCAAGGCCGATGCCGCGCCCGGCGCCCGTCACCAGGGCACGTCTGCCGTCGAGTGCGAAGGAGGGAGTGCGGGGCAATGTGCTCATGACGGGTCTCCTTTCGGGATCGGCGGCGTTTCGCGACGATCAGCGGATGAACTGGTCGATATACTCGGCGCCGAGGCCGTTCTGCGCATAATAGGCGCGGCACTTGTCGAGCCGGGTGAAGACGTCGTCATAGCCCGTGACATTGCCGTCGGGATCGACATAGATCATCGCGCCGTTCACTTGGAACAGCGTGATCATCTCCTCGACATGCGGATCGACCACGAGCGTATGGGTCTCGCCGGGCGCCTCATAGACATAGCCGCTCTCTTTGGCCACCCAGTCATGCTCGAGATAGCGCCATTCGCCGCGCAGCACGAAACCATGTACCGGCTGGGGATGGCGGTGGCGCGAGAGCACGCCGGATTTGCGCACGCGCAACAGGTTCATCCAGTAGCCGCGGGTGACGCTCAGGCAGAGCGGGCGGAACCAGACATTCTCCTCCACCGGCACCCAGACGCGCTCATCCGTGGGGATGGCATCGGGCACGATCAGCTCCGGCGGTGATTCGGCGGGCTGGGGATGGCGATAGGGGGTCCATTTGTCGTTCATTGCGTTTCCTCCAATCATCAGACGCCGGAATAGCCGCCATCGACGGGCAGGATCGCGCCCGTGACGAAGCCGGCTGCGGGGGATGCCAGAAACAGGGCGGCGGCGGCGATCTCCTCGGGCGTGCCGAAACGCGCCATCGGCGTGCGCGCGAGGATCGGACCGGCGCGGGCGGGATCATCCTGCAGGGCCTGCGTCAGCGGCGTGGCGATCCAGCCGGGCGCGAGCGCATTGACGCGCACGCCCTGCGGGGCCCAGGCGGCGGCGAGGCTGCGGGTGAGCTGCGCGATGCCGCCCTTCGAGGCGGAATAACCGGGCACGCGCGGCCCGCCGAAGAAGCTCAGCATCGAAGCCAGATTGATGATGCAGCCGCCACCCGCCGTCAGCCGGTCGAGCGCGGCCGTGCTGACGCGCATGCTGCCGTTGAGATTGATGTCGATCACCTGCGCGAACACCTCCGGGTCGTGCTCTGCATCGCGCCGGATGATTCCGGCGGCGTTGACCAGGACGGCGAGCCGTTCCGGCAACATCGCCATGCAGGCGGCGATCGCGGCGGGGTCGCGCACGTCGAGATCGATGAACCGGATGCCGGCATTGGCCGGATCGCGCGACGCCATCTCCGGCGCGGGATCACCGACACCGCCAGCGACGACCTGCGCGCCGTGGTCGCGAAAGGCGCGTGCACATGCAAGCCCGATCCCGCTGGTCCCGCCGGAGACGAGCACATGCTGCCCGGCGAAGAGATCGCCTGTGAAGGTGCGGTTGGTCTGGGGCGTCGCGGTCATGGCGTTTTCTTCTCGGAATGGTTTTGCCGATCCCGGTCGAATCCCGGCTCATCGTGCCCGTGCGGGGCGTGTGGGTACCGACTATCGTTGCGTCAGAGGGGCCGATCAATGGGGCGTTTCGCGCATGTGCGTGTTGAGCGATCCCGGAAGTGCGACGGGGCGGATCGCCAGCGGCTGCTTCCGAGGGCTATGCTTTGCGGGATCTATCCGAGAGCGGCGGGATCTATCCGAGAACGAAACGCGGCAGGGGAGCGCTCAGGCCATGCAAGACATCCTGCAAAATCCATGGCGCGGCGCGGGGCTCGCCCTCGATGCGCCTGATCCCGCGAGCGATGCTCGCGCGGTCGCTGAATTGCTCGCCCTGTGCCCGGCCCATGCGGTCACCCCGTTGCGCGAAGTAACCGAACTGGCAGAGCGCGCCGGGGTCGCGCGGGTTTTCGTCAAGGACGAGCGCGCGCGGATGGGGCTCGGCAGTTTCAAGGCGCTGGGTGCGGCTTACGCGATCGCGCGCGAGGCGGCGCAGCAGGTCGTCGGGAATGATTGGGCGCGCGCGCTGCAAGGGCGGATCTATGTCACCGCGAGTGCCGGCAATCACGGTCTCTCCGTTGCCGCCGGGGCGCGGCTGTTCGGGGCGCAGGCGGTGATCTATCTGGCCGAAACGGTGCCCGAGGCCTTCGCCGCCCGGCTTGAGGCGAAGGGAGCGCAGGTGGTGCGCGTGGGCGCGACATACGAGGAGAGCATGGCGGCTGCCGAAGAGGCGGCGCGCGCGCCGGGCCGCACGCTTCTGTCGGACAGTTCCTGGCCGGGCTATAGCGAATTGCCGCTGCGGGTCATGGAGGGCTATCTGCAACTCGCCGCCGAGGCTGCCGGGCAGATCGACGCGCCGCCGACGCATATCCTGCTGCAGGCTGGTGTCGGCGGGCTGGCAGCCGCCGTGGCCGCCCATGCCCGGGCCGTCTGGGGGGATGCGCCGCAGATCGTCGTGGTCGAGCCCGCCGCTGCGCCTGCGCTGATCGAAAGTATCCGCGCCGGGCGCCTCGTCACGACGCAGGGGCCGGTCTCCGCAATGGGGCGCCTTGATTGTAAGACACCCTCGTTGATCGCGCTCGAGGGGCTTTCGCGCGATGCCGATCGGTTCGTCACCATCAGCGAAGAGGAAGCCGCGCCGGCCGTGGCATTGCTCACGGAGGCAGGCCTCGCCACGACGCCGTCGGGTGGAGCCGGCATCGCCGCGCTTCTGGCGGGGCTCGCTTGCGGGCCGGATGCGCGGGTGATGGCGATCATCAGCGAGGGGCCGGAGGCGGCGTAGAGCGCCTCACGCCACCCGCTTTCCCTTCACCCATGTCCCGCGTACGACGGGGGTGCCGTTCACCTCGCGAAAGCGGATCACGTCGGCGCGCAGGCCCGGTTCGAGCGCGCCGCGATCGGTCAGGCCCGTGGCGCGGGCGGCGTTGCGCGTCACCGTGGCGATGCCCGCGGGCAGGTCGTCGCTCTGGCGAGCCAGCGCCATGGCACCCATCAGCAGCGATGCAGGGATGTAATCGGAGGAGATGATGTCGAGCAGCCCGGCCTGTGCGGCCTCCGCAGCCGAGACGTTGCCGGAATGCGAGCCGCCCCGAATCAGGTTGGGTCCGCCCATCATGATTGCGATTGCGTGGTTGCGGCAGGCACGGGCGGCTTCCAGCGTGGTGGGGAATTCCGCGAGGCCCGCGCCATGGGCGGCAGATGCCGCGACATGGGCTTCGGTCGTATCGTCATGGCTGGCGAGGACGGCGCCGAGGCGCCGTGCACCCGCGACGGCTGCGGTTTCATGGGCATCGCGGACACGATTCCCCAGCGCCTGACGATCCGCGATATAGGTCTCGAAATCCGTCGGCGCGATGCCGTGCTTGCCGACCATGTAGGTGCGCAGGCGATCGAGATCGGCGAATTGCCGCTGGCCGGGCGTGTGATCCATCATGCTGACGATGCCGACGCGGTCATCGGGGGTAAATTCCGCGAGTTCGGCGACGAGCGTGTCCGAGCAGATCTCTGCGCGCAGATGCAGGTAGTGGCTGATGCGCAGCGCGTCGTTCGCGGCCATGTCGAGGATCTCGTTGGCCATGCCGCGTGCATAGGGTTTGTAGCCGGCACGCACCCGCGGCGCCTTGTGCTCGGAGCCGATGCGAAGCGCGTCGAAGACGGTGGTGATGCCCACGCCGGCGAGTTCTGCATCATGGGCGATGATCGCGTTCATATGCGGCCAGTCGACACCCGGGCGCGGGGTCATGTGGCGCTCGAGATTGTCGGTATGCAGCTCGATCAGCCCGGGCGCGACGTGATCGCCCTCGCAATCGATCATGCCGGCGACCGCCGTGGTGCCGGGATCGATCGCCGCGATCTTTCCGTCGCGGATGACGAGGCTGCCGGTGACGACCTCCTCGGGCAGGATCAGGCGGGCATTGCCGAGAACGGTTTCTTGCGTGGGTTTTTGCACGGGGGATCTCCTGGTCGCGCTCTTTTCGGCGCTGGTGCGGGTCGCGTTCGTGGTGATCGCGTCCAATACGGCGAGGAATTGCGCCACACCGGTATCGAGATCACCGTCATTTTCCACGATATGGGCGCCCGGAGGCGCCGTGAGCCGTCCGCGCGCGAGGCGCGCGGCGATCTCGACGGGTGTCTCGCGTCCACGGGCGGAGAGGCGCGCGGCGCGGGTGTCGTCGCGCGCGATGATCATCACCACCGCGAGTTCCCGATCATGCGCCTGTGCCGCCGCCAGGGCCGCACGCGAGCCGTTGAAGATGACCGTCCGGCCCGCCTCGCGGGCGGCGAGAGCCGCATGCGGTATCGCATAGGACAGGCCATGCGCGTGCCAGTGGAAGGCGAATTCGCCACCCGTCAGCCGCCGCTCGAATTCGGCTGCGTCGACAGCCTCGTGATCCTCGCCGCCCGCATCGGCAGGACGCGTGATGACACGGCGGACCCGGGCCAGATCGGGGCGCGCTGCGAGAGCAGCACTGATCAGCGCATCCTTGCCGGCCCCGGAAGGTCCGACCACGGCGACGAGGCATCCATTGCCCGGATCACGATCATGCTTCGATGCAATCATGGCGTAAAGGCTCCCACATCGATCTCCCGGTCGCAGACCCGCGCGCGGGCATCCGCATCGTGGAAGATCCCGAGGATCGCCGCGCCGCGGGCCTTCGCCTCGCTGATCAGTTCGAGCACGGTCTCGCGATTGGTCGGGTCGAGGCTGGCCGTCGGCTCGTCGAGCAGGAGCGCGGGCCAGGGATGCACGAAGCCGCGTGCGATATTGACGCGCTGCTGTTCGCCGCCGGAGAACGTGGCGGGAGCAAGCCTCCACAGGGTCTGCGGGATACGCAGGCGCGCAAGCAGCGCCCCGGCGCGTGCCTGCGCCGTCGCGGCATCCACGCCCAGCATTCGCAAGGGCTCTGCCGCCACCTCGATGGTGGGTACGCGCGGCACGGCGCGCAGAAACTGGCTGACATGGCCGAGGGTGTTCCGGCGCAGCGCGAGGATGGCGCGGGGGCGATCGGAATCGAGCACTTCGTCGCCGATGCGGATCGCGCCCGATTCGATGCGGTAATTGCCGTAGATCATCCGCATCAGGGTAGATTTCCCGGCCCCCGAGGCGCCCGTCAACGCGACGCATTCGCCCGGCTCCACGCGCATGCTCACGCCGCGCATCACGCCGATACGGGTGCCGCCCTGATTGTGCAGGGTGAAGGCTTTGGAGACGTTCTCGACGCTGATCATGCACTGTCTCCTAAACCTGCAGAACCGAACTGACGAGCAATTGTGTGTAGGCGTGTTGCGGATCGTCGAGAACCTGGTCGGTCAATCCGCTCTCCACCACGTATCCGCCCTGCATCACCATCAGTCTGTCGGCGAGAAGCCGCACCACCGCGAGATCATGCGTCACGATCACAGCGGAGAGGCCGAGATCGCGCACCAGCCCGCGCAGCAGATCGAGCAGCCGCGCCTGGACGCTGACATCGAGCCCGCCCGTCGGCTCGTCCATGAAGACGAGGCGGGGGCCGTTGACGAGGCTGCGCGCGATCTGCAGGCGCTGCTGCATACCGCCGGAAAAGTCGCGCGGGACGTCGTCGATGCGGTCTTGCGCGATCTCGACCCGCTCCAGCCAGTCGAGGGCTGCTGCACGGATATCGCCGAAATGGCGCTGCCCGCGCGCCATCAGCGGTTCGCCCACATTGCCGCCGGCGCTGACGCCCATGCGCAGGCCGTCGCGCGGATTCTGATGCACATAGGCCCATTCCTCGCGCGCGAGCCGTCTGCGTCCGGCCTCCGAGAGGTTTGCCACCGCATGGGCATGGCCGCTGCGATCCCGGTAGAGGATCTGCCCGCCATCGCTCGCGAGATGCCCGGCGAGGCAGGAGAGCAGCGTCGATTTACCCGAACCGCTTTCGCCGACGATCCCCATCACCTCCCCCGGCCAAAGCGTGAAGGAGACCTCGGCGCAGCCGATGCGCCGGCCATAATGCTTGCGCAGACCATCGACTTCGAGAAGCGGCGCGCTCATTCGGGCATCTCCTCGAAAGGTGCCGCCATCTCCCCGCGATGGCCGGCGGCGCGACGGTCGTTGCAATAATCGGTATCGGAGCAGACGAACATGCGCCCGCCCGCATCGTCGATGACCACCTCGTCGAGATAGCTGTCGCGCGCCCCGCACAGGGCGCAGGGGTGATCCGGCCGGGACGCCTTGAAGGGATAGTCCTCGAAATCGAGGCTCTCCACCCGCGTATAGGGCGGCAGGGCATAGATGCGCTGTTCGCGCCCGGCCCCGAAGAGCTGCAGGGCGGGACAGTCGTCGAGCTTGGGATTGTCGAATTTCGGGATCGGCGAGGGATCCATCACGTAGCGCCCCTCCACCCTGACCGGATAGGCGTAGGATTTGGCGATCTCGCCATGGCGGGCGATATCCTCGTAGAGGCGCACATGCATCAGGCCGTATTCCTCCAGCGCATGCATCTTGCGGGTCTCGGTCTCGCGCGGCTCCAGAAAACGCAGGGGCTCGGGAATCGGGACCTGGAAGACCAGGATCTGGTCCTCGCGCAGGGGCGCTTCCGGGATGCGGTGGCGGGTCTGGATGACGCTGGCATCGCGGGTGTGTTCCGTGGTGGCGATATCGGCGACGCGGGCGAAGAAGGCGCGGATCGACACGGCATTCGTCGTATCATCCGCGCCCTGATCGATCACCTTGAGCGTGTCTTCGGGGACGAGGCAGGCGGCTGTCACCTGCACGCCGCCGGTGCCCCAGCCATAGGGCATCGGCATCTCGCGCGAGGCGAACGGCACCTGGTAGCCGGGGATCGCCACCGCCTTGAGCAGGGCGCGGCGGATCATGCGCTTGGTCTGTTCGTCGAGATAGGCGAAGTTATAGCCGCTCATGCGTCCGCTCCCAGATGTGCGAGCGCCTCGGAGCGCAGCTTGCGGATCAGTTCGAGCTCGGCCTGGAAATCCACGTAATGCGGCAGCTTGATATGCTCGAGAAAGCCGCTCGCCTGGATGTTGTCGGCATGGGCGAGGACGAATTCCTCGTCCTGGGCCGGCGCGCCGGTATTCTCCTCGCCCAGCTCCTTCCAGCGCAGAGCACGATCGACGAGCGCCATGGAGATCGCCTTGCGCTCGCCGCGCCCGAAGACGAGCCCGTAGCCGCGCGTGAACTGGGCGGGCTGCGTCTTCGAGCCGGTGAACTGGTTCACGCTCTCGCATTCGCTGACGACAATCTCGCCGATCTCGACGGCAAAGCCGAGTTCCGGAATCTCCATCTCGACCGCGACCGTGCCGACGCGCAATTCGCCCACGAAGGGGTGGTTGCGCCCGTAGCCGCGCTGGGTCGAATAAGCCAGCGACAATAGGAAACCCTCATCGCCGCGGGCCAGCGCCTGCAGGCGCAGGGCGCGGCTCGCGGGAAGCGATAGCGGTGCGCGCGTGAGGTCCGGCGGGGTATCGACTTCGTCGTGTTCGGATTCGGCCTGGATGAGATCCTCGCGGGCGAGAATCTCGGTGACATGCGGCTTCGCGGCGTCGCGGGGCTCGCTCTGCGGCGCGGATGAGGGCGCCTCGCCCCCGGCCATCAGCGCGAAGTCCAGCAGCCGATGCGTATAGTCGAAGGTGGGGCCGAGCACCTGCCCGCCCGGTGCATCCTTGAAGATTGCGCTGATGCGCCGCTCGCAGGCCATCGCCCCGGTCGCAATCGGAATCGAGGCGCCGAAGCGGGGCAGGGTCGTGCGATAGGCCCGGATCAGGAAGATCGCCTCGATCGCGTCACCGCGCGCCTGCTTCAGGGCCAGCGCGGCGAGGTCGGGATCGTAGAGCGAGCCCTCCGCCATGACGCGATCGACGGCGAGCGTCATCTGCGTGCGGATCTGGTCGGTGCCGAGTTCCGGTATCGCCGGATCGCCGCGCCGCTCCTCGTCGAGCCAGCCATGCGCCGCCGCGATGGCCCGCTCGCCGCCCTTGACCGCCACATACATCAGCGCGCCCCCACAATCGTCGTGCGCGGCAGAGCCGCAATCGCATCACCGCTGGTGAAGATGAAATCGAGCCCGCGCGGAAACAGACGCCTGTTCTCCCGGAACGGTGCGATCTCGGGGAGGGAGAGGTAGGCCTCGTCACGAATTCCGGGGCCGGTGAGCCGCGCGCCGGTGGCGGCAAGCGCCGGCATTTCGACGATCAGCGTGGCGGCGTGGTCCGGATATTCGTCGCTGCCGAAGGGATAATCGATGATCGGGACAAGCGCTTCCCAGGGGCCGATCGCGAAGGCGGCCCGGCCGCGTGCCGCGACCGGCGCACCCGTGTGGAAGCGCAGGTAGTCGCGGATGATTGCGGTGTCGCAGGGCCCGGCGAGATGGACCGGCGTGGTGTCGTCGGCCAGCGTCAGCAACACGGCGGCTGCGGCCGGGGAAAGGCCGGGCGGCGGCCCGACTCCGGAAATCCGGGCAATCCGGCCCGGTCGTGCCATGGCCTGCAGCACCTCGCGAAACACGCGGGCCGAATCGATGGCGGGATTGGCAAAGCCGCCTGAGAGCGCTGCGGCATCCATGTTCACTCCCCCCGGACCATGGTGAAGAAATCGACCTGCGTGGCCGCGGCTCGCGATGCGCGCGCCGTGCGCGCTTCGGTTTCAATCGTAGCAAGCGGCGCCAATATCGCCTTGCGGGCATGGTCGGCGTGCGGGCCGGCCATCAGGGCATCGACGAGCGCGGCGATGCGCGCCTTCTCCCGGTCGCGGCCCTGCACATAGGCATGGCCGACCGCGCCGCAGGGCAGGCGCAGGGAGGCGCGGGTCACGGTCATCTCGCCGAGATTGAAAGCCTCGCCCACCGCCCCGGCGCGACCGCGCACCATGACGGTGCCGGTTTCGGGCTTGCGCAGCCAGGTGATGGCCGCTTCCTCCAGCCCCGCGCGGTTGCACGTAAAATCCCGCCAGAGCGCGGCGAGGGTCTCGGGCCGGCTACGCGCCAGCAGGCCCATCCAGTTCCGGCGCTGATTCGGATCGCCCTGATTGCTCATGCTGAACCCGCATACCGCGCCATGCGCGGATCCTCTTGTCGTTCGGGGTGCTCGACAACTCGATAACTAGACAACTCGACAAGTATCACTCTCTATGCTCTTCCCGCAAGTGCCCAGATATGAAACTTTCACGACATGGATGAGACGGAGAATCGGAGCGCCCTGTGGGCCACCATTCGCGATGCGCTCGAGGCGGATCTCGCGGGCGGGCTCTATGCGCCCGGCGACAAGCTTCCCAGCGAGGCGCAGCTCGCCGCACGCTTCTGCGTGAACCGGCACACGGTGCGCCGGGCGCTCGCGGCTCTGGCGGAGGCCGGGATCGTCCATGCGCGCCGGGGTGCAGGCGTCTTCGTCACGGCACGTCCGACGACCTACCGGATCGGGCGCCGGACCCGTTTCCACCAGAACCTGCATGAGGCGGGCCTGCATCCGGAGAAGCGGCATGTCAGGCTGGAGACGCGGGCGGCGGATGCGCGCGAGGCCGGGGCGCTGGAGCTGACACCCGGTGCAGCGGTTCATGTCTGGGAGGGGGTGAGCGTCGCGGACGGAACGCCGATCGCGCTGTTTCGCTCGGTCTTCTGCGCGACCCGCTTTCCTGCCCTGAAGGAGGCGCTGGAGGAGACGCATTCCGTGACTGCCGCGCTCGCGCGATGCGGCCTCGACGATTATACCCGCCGCGAGACCCGGTTCTCGGTCACCGTTGCCGACGCCATCAAGGCGCGGCATCTGCTGCTGCCGCCTGGTGCGCCGCTCCTGCGCACGGTCGCAGTGAATGTCGATGCGCAGGCCCGGCCCGTGGAATACGGGCGGACATGGTTCGCCGGCGAGCGCGTCGAGCTCGTGGTCGCGGATGAGTGATCGCCTTGCGGCTCGAGCGCTTCAGCGCCGAGATTCCTTTTCGCTGCTGTCGTCCGTGGTACAGGGCGCGCCATCAGCGCCCCTCACCCCCGGCCCCTCTCCTCGGAGGGAGAGGGGAGCATAAACTGCATTATCCGCGTGCCCTCTTCACGCGCCCTTCGCTTCCAGCCGGCGCGCATGCAAGACGGGCTCGGTATAGCCGGAGGGCTGCACGCGGCCCTCGAAGACGAGGTCGCAGGCGGCCTTGAAGGCGGGGCCGTCGAAGCCGGGTGCCATGGGCGTATAGGCCGGATCGCCGGCATTCTGCTGATCGACCACCTTCGCCATGCGCTCCATCACCTCCATCACCTGGTCGCGGCTGACCACGCCGTGATGCAGCCAGTTGGCGAGGTGCTGGGAGGAGATGCGGCAGGTGGCGCGGTCCTCCATCAGGCCGACATCGTTGATATCGGGCACCTTGGAGCAGCCCACGCCCTGATCGACCCAGCGCACGACATAGCCCAGAATCCCCTGCGCGTTGTTCTCGATCTCGGCGCGCACCTCTTCATCGGACCAGTTGGGGCGGTCCGCCAGCGGAATGGTGAGGATGTCGTCGAGGCTCGCGCGTTCGCGGGTCGCGAGCTCGCCCTGGCGCGCCTTGACGTCGATCTGATGGTAATGCGTGGCATGCAGCACCGCGGCGGTGGGGGAGGGGACCCAGGCGCAATTAGCGCCGGCTTTCGGATGGCCGATCTTCTGCTCGAGCATCGCCGCCATCAGATCCGGCATCGCCCACATGCCCTTGCCGATCTGCGCGCGCCCGCGCAGGCCGCAGGCCAGCCCGATATCGACGTTCCAGTCCTCATAAGCCTTGATCCAGGCCTGGCCCTTCATATCCGCCTTGCGCACCATCGGCCCGGCTTCCATGGAGGTGTGGATCTCGTCGCCGGTGCGGTCGAGGAAGCCGGTATTGATGAAGCACACGCGCGCCTTCGCGGCCCGGATGCACTCCTTGAGATTGACGGTGGTGCGCCGCTCCTCGTCCATGATGCCGACCTTGAGCGTGTTCGCCGGCAGCCCGAGCACGCTCTCGACATGGCTGAAAATGGCGTCGGTGAAGGCGACCTCCTCGGGGCCGTGCATCTTCGGCTTGACGATATAGACCGAGCCCGCGCGCGAATTGCCGGGCCGGCCCGCATCGCGCTTCAGATCGTGAATCGCGATCATCCCCGTGATCATGGCGTCGAGCAGGCCTTCGGGGGCCTCGTTGCCGTCGCGGTCGAGGATGGCCGGATTGGTCATCAGATGCCCGACATTGCGCACCAGCATCAGCGAGCGGCCATGCAGGGTCAGGGCCGAGCCGTCCGGCGCGGTGTAGCTGCGATCCGGATTGAGGCGGCGGGTGAAGCTCTTGCCGCCCTTCGCCACCTCCTCGGTGAGATCGCCCTTCATCAGGCCGAGCCAGTTACGATAGGCCACGACCTTGTCCTGCGCATCGACGGCGGCGATGGAATCCTCGCAATCCATGATCGTCGAGACGGCGGCCTCCATCATCACATCCGCGATGCCGGCCGCGTCGGTCTTGCCGATGGCATGGCCGCGATCGATGACGATTTCCGCATGCAGGCCGTTATGGCGCAGGAGCACGCCTGTCGGTGCGCCGGCATCACCCGCATGACCCGCAAATTGGGCGGGATCCTTCAACCCGGTGGTCGCGCCGTCGGCGAGCGCGACGGCGAGCGCGCCGCTCTCGATGCGATAGGCCTTGGCATCCGCATGCGAGCCGGCGGCCAGCGGGAAGCTGTCATCGAGGAATTTGCGCGCCCAGGCGATGACGCGGGCGCCGCGCGCCGGATCGTAGCCCGAACCCTGCGGCAGGTCGCCCATCGCATCGGTGCCGTAGAGCGCATCATAAAGCGAGCCCCAGCGCGCATTGGCGGCGTTGAGTGCATAGCGCGCATTCATCACCGGAACCACGAGCTGGGGGCCGGGAATATCGGCGATTTCCGGATCGACATTGCCCGTCTCGACCGCGAAATCTGGCCCTTCCGGCACGAGATAGCCGATCTCTGCGAGAAAAGCCTTGTAGGCGGCCAGATCGAAGGGCTTGCCGCGCCGCTCGCGGTGCCAGTCGTCGATCTGCTTTTGCAGCGCCGCGCGCTTTTCCAGAAGCGTGCGGTTGCGCGGGGCAAAATCGTGGATCAGGGCCGAGAGGCCGGTCCAGAACGCGTCCGGCGTCACGCCGGTGCCGGGCAGGGCCTCGTTCTCGATGAAGGCGTCGAGGGTCGTGTCGACGGCGAGGCCGTTGCGGTCGATCCTGTTGCCGGTGCTGGTCTGCGCGCTCATGGCGATCTCCCCGTGGAATTGCCGCCGTGACCGGGTCACGGCTGAATTTCCGAGAGGATAGCGCGTCGTACACCTGCCGCAATTTCAAAGATTGACTTTGATTTTTTCGAAATCAGAAAGAAAGCACGCCGGCCTTGTCAGAATCACTGCTGCGCGCCAGTTTCGAACCATGTCGCATGCCACGCTCCTCGCCCCCGTCTTCGCCCAGGTCGTCCTGACCTTCTTCCTGCTCTTCTGGATGGGGCGCGAGCGTTACGCCGCCGTCTTCCGCAAGGAGGTGGATGTCGAGGATGTCGTTTATGGCGACGGCAAATGGCCGAAGAAGACGCGTCAGGTCGCGGCCTCCTTCCATAACCAGCTCGAAATGCCGCCGTTGTTCTATCTCGTGAGCGTGCTTGCGCTGGTCACCGAGGCGGCAGGGCCCGTCTTCGTCGCCCTCGCCTGGGCCTTCGTGATCAGCCGCATCGGCCATGCGGCGGTGCATGTCACCTCCAACGACGTGAAGCTGCGCGGCCCGGCTTACATCGTCGGTATCTTCATCCTGATGGCCATGTGGGTGATTCTGGCGTATGGGCTGGTGACGGCGCCCGCAGCCGCCTGAAATTCCCTGACGCAGGTAAGTCCCCATGACCCCCGCCGCACGGCTTTCCGCCGCCATGGAGATCCTCGCCGATCTCGCCACGCGCCGCCGCCCCGCCTCCGAGGCTCTCAAGGATTGGGGGCTGTCGCATCGTTTTGCCGGATCGAAGGATCGGGCGGCCATCGCATCGCTCGTGCACGATACCCTGCGCCGGCGTGCGAGCGCGGCCTGGCTGATGGGGGACGACGCGCCGCGCAGCATGGTGCTGGGCATGCTCGCCCTGATGCGCGGGCAGGATGTCGATGCGATCGCCGCGCTGTGCGACGGTGGCCGCTTCGCGCCTGCGCCGCTCAGCGACGCGGAGCGGGAGCGGCTGGCGAAGCCCGGCATCCTCGCCGATGCCCCCGCGGCAGTGGCCGGCGATTATCCCGATTGGCTCGACGATGCCCTCGCTGAGGCGTTCGGGGCCGATCGCGCGGCGGAAATGCAGGCGCTGGCGACGCGCGCGCCGGTGGATATCCGCGCCAATACGCTCAAGATCGAGCGCGCCGCGCTTCAGGACATGCTGGTGCATCTCGCACCGGTGGAGACGCCGCATGCGCCGTACGGCTTGCGGATCCTGCCGGGGCCGGACGGGCGCGGGCCGGCGCTGCAGAGCGAGCCGGAATTCATCAAGGGATTGTTCGAGATTCAGGACGAGGGTTCCCAGCTTGCCGCTCTGGCGAGTGCGGTTGCGCCCGGCGAGCAGGTGGTCGATCTCTGCGCGGGTGGCGGCGGCAAGACGCTGGCCATGGCCGCTATGATGGACAATCGCGGTCAGATCTTCGCTACCGATTCCGACAAGCGCCGCCTCGCGCCGATCCATGACCGCCTCGCCCGGGCCGGGATCCGCAACGTACAAGTGCGCACGCCGCGTGGAACCGAGGATCCGCTGGCCGATCTCGCCGGGAGCGCGGATTGCGTGCTGGTCGATGCGCCCTGCACCGGAACGGGGACATGGCGGCGTAACCCGGATGCGAAGTGGCGCCTGCGCCCCGGCAGCCTCTCCGGGCGTATCAGCGAGCAGGAAAAGGTGCTCGATCGCGCCGCCGCCCTTGTCAAGCCGGGCGGGCGGCTCGTTTACGTGACCTGCTCGATCCTGCCGGCGGAGAATGACGAAGCAATCGCGGGGCTGCTGGCCCGCGATCCGCGTTTCACACCGGTTCCCGATGCGCAATGGCTGGGCGATGCCGGGATGGACGCGCTGTCGGAGGTGACGCGCGCCACGCGTTTCGGTCGTCAGCTGACGCCGTTGCGCACCGGTACTGACGGGTTCTTCATCGCGCTCCTGAACCGCAACGCCTGAGCCGGGTCCGTTCTCCCACAACCATCAGAAAAAATGGCGGCGCGGGTTGAAACACCGCGCCGCCATCGGCGTATCGATCGGGGTCCTGTGTTCAGGGCCCATTCTCAAGAATCTCCGCTACCCGACGAGATCTGGCAGCCACAATGCGATCTGGGGGAAGTACCAGATCAATGCCAATGCCAGGAGCTGGATCAGCACGAAGGGGATGATGCCCTTGTAGATATCCATCGTGGTGACGCTCGCCGGAGCCACGCCGCGCAGATAGAACAGCGCAAAGCCGAATGGCGGTGTCAGGAAGCTCATCTGCAGGTTGATCGACATCATCACGCCGAGCCAGACCGGATCGACGCCCATCATCAACAGGATCGGCGCGACGATCGGCACGACCACGAAGATGATCTCGATGTAATCCAGGAAGAAGCCCAGGAAGAACATCAGCGCCATCACCGCGAGCACGGCGCCGACGGTTCCGCCGGGCAGGTTGTTGAGCACCTCCGTGACGATCTCCTCGCCGCCCAGCGAGCGGAAGACCAGCGCGAAGACCGAGGCGCCGAGCAGGATGACGAAGACCATCACGGTGATCTGCATCGACGAGCGCATCACCTCGACGAGAATGCCCGTCCGGTACGTGCGCCAGAACGCTACCACGATGCCGTAGACCAGGATTGCGACGGCAACCGTGATGGCGGCCACTGCCAGCCAGGTCGAAAAGGCGACCACGCTGCGCTGGAAGTTGAGATTGAAGAACAAACGCGCGATCACGATGAAGACGACGGCGAAACCCGCCGCGTAGATCGGCCAGGGTGAATTGTCCTTGTTGGCGATGGCGAGGCCCGCCAACAGCACGGCACCGACGGCACCGACGGCCGCGGCTTCGGTGGGCGGGGCGGCGCCGACGAGGATCGAGCCGAGCACGGCCAGGATAAGCACGGCGGGTGGCACCAGGACCTTCAGCACTTTCTTGCGCAGTTCCCGCTTGTCGATATTGACCGGGATCGGCGGGCAGGCATTGGGCCGGATGGCGGCGATGAGCATGACATAGGCCATGTACATGCCCACCAGCATCAGACCGGGCATCAAGGCGCCGGCGAAGAGATCGAGCACGTTCACGGGCCGCACCACCACGTCCCACTGGCCCTGCGCCATCAGCGTATTGCGGGCCTGTGAGGCGGCGCCCTGGAGAATGTCGCCGAGTAGAACCAGCACGATAGAGGGCGGGATGATCTGCCCGAGCGTGCCCGAAGCGCAGATCACGCCGGTGGCGAGCTTCTTGTCGTAGCCGTTGTTGATCATCACCGGCAGGCTGAGCAGCCCCATGGTGATGACGGTCGCGCCGACGATGCCGGTAGAGGCGGCGAGCAGCATGCCCACCAATACCACGGCCACGCCGAGGCCGCCGCGCAGCGTCCCGAACAGCTGCCCCATCGTCTCCAGAAGGCTCTCGGCGATGCGCGAGCGCTCGAGCATGACGCCCATGAAGACGAAGAGCGGCACGGCGACGAGGATATAATTCGTCATCGTTCCGAAATAGCGGTTCGGCAGGGCGCCGAGGTCACTCAGACGGACGATGTCGAAGCTGTAGCCGATGGCGAAGAAGAACAAGGCGACGCCGGCGAGCGTGAAGGCGACGGGAAAACCCATCAGCAGAACAACACAGGCAGTCGCGAACATCAGGAGACTGAGGATCTCCCCGAGAAGTACAGGATCCATGTTCGTCAGACCACTTCGTGAGATTCTTCTTGGGATGACGCGTAGCGCATGTCGCCCTTGAGGACGAGGAGACTACGGGCGATGAGCGAGATGCCTTGCAGCAGCATCAGGATGCAGAAGATCGGAATGACCGTCTTGAGCAGGAACAGGCCCGGCAGACCGCCGGCCTCGCTCGAGCCCTCGAAACGGGCCCATGAACGGCTCACGAAGCCCTGGCTGTAGAACAGCACCACCAGGACCGTCGGGATCAGCAGGAAGATCGTGCCAAAGAGATTGATCATCGCCTTGGTACGCGCCGAGGCGGGCCGGTAGAACACGTCGACGCGCACATGGCCGTCGTGCAGAAGCGTATAGGCCGCGCCCATCATGAAGACGGTGCCGTGCAGCCAGACGAACGATTCCTGCAGGGCGACCCAGCCCAGCCCGTAGACGTAACGCAGGAGCACGACGACGAAGGCGATCAGCACCATAAGCACCATCAGCCACGCCGTTGCGCGCCCCACATACTCGTTGATGGCATCAATGATGCGCACCGAACCTCTGAGAAACGCCATGTTCCCCCCGTCATCTGGAAGTGACGACCGTGCCGGGATCTTTCCGCCCCGCACAAGGCGACCGCACTGTCGCGGCCTATCGAAACCCGTTTCATCCACCGCTCGCCACTACGCCGGTATCAGCGCATGTCCGAATTGGCAAAAAGGCGAACGTATTTTCACGCAGTCGCTATGCCCAGTTCGTGGGCAATGTGCAAGACCTTGTTTGCGTATTTTTGCTCTTATTATCGGCAAATGCTGCGCAATGAAACGGCTCGGTCCGCCGACATATGGGGGTGGCAAAGGCGCAGCCTTAAGGTGCGTATCAACGATTTTATGGTATTCGGGATTGCGCCCGGCGCTTGTCCGGGCGTGACCGATCGCCGCGCCCGGACCCGTTTTTCATCTCCTTCGCGACGCCTCAGGCGGCCTGCGGTCCGGGTATGCCGTTCTCGCCGAGATCCCAGTACAACCCTGCCATGATCGCGAGCCCCTCGCGGGCGATCGCTGCGGGCATGTGCTCGTTGGGCGCATGTTGAGAGCAGCCCGGATAGGAATGCGGCACCCAGATCGTCGGCAGTTCAAGGATATCGGCGAAGATGTCATTGGGCAGCGAGCCGCCGAGATTGGGCAGGATCGCAGGCTTGCCGCCGGTCGTCCGCGTGATCGAATCCACAGCCCAATGCACCCAGGGGTGGTCCGGATCGAGCCGTGTTGCGGCGAAGACCTCGTCACGCGCCTTGGCGATCTGCACCCGCTCGAAGCCATGCGCATCGAGGTGACGGCGAAGGGCCGGGAGCACCTCGTCAGGATCGACACCCACCACGAAGCGCAACTGACCGCGCGCCCAGGCGCTGGGCGGCACCGCATTCACGGGCCCTTCCGGATTGCCGCATTTGAAGGCAAGGATCTGGAAGGACGACCAGCCATAAACTTTCTCGGCCATGGTCAGATCCTGCTCGCCCCACCACGGATCGAGCTCGGGCCCGCCCGGATCGGCCTTCACCTCGATCTCGGCCAGGACGCGTTTTACCGAATCGGGGATCGTCCCGGGCGTCCATTCGGGGATGCGGATATCGCCTTTCGGGCCGGTAATGCAGGCGATGGCATGGGCGAGCTCGATGCCGGGATTCGATAGAAGCCCGCCGAAATTGCCGGAATGATGCCCGCCTTCGCGCGCATCGATCCAGATATCCATGGGATAGGCCCCGCGCGCGCCGAGGAAGATGGTCGGACGCGATAGCGACAGGCGCGGCCCGTCGGAGGCGATCAGCACGTCGGCGCGGAATTTCTCGCGATGCGCGGCGCAGAGTTCGCGCAGTCCCGGCGAGCCGACCTCCTCGCCCATCTCGATGATGTATTTGGCGTTGAAGCCGAGCTTGCCGCGCTCCTCCAGAACGGCGCGCAGGCCGGCGATGTTGATGGAATGCTGCCCCTTGTTGTCGACGGTGCCGCGCCCGTACCAGAGTCCGTCGCGCTCCACCAGTTCCCAGGGCGAGAGCCCCTCCTTCCAGGAATCGTCCAGGCCGCGAATGGCGTCGCCATGGCCATAGCCCAGCACGGTGACGAGGGCGGGGTCCTCGATGCGCTCGGCATAGAGGAAAGGTCCCTTTCCGGGTGGCTGATGCAGGATTTCGCAGGTAAAGCCCATATCTTCCAGCGTCGGGCGCATCTCCTCCTCGACATAGCGGGCGAGATCGGCGGCGCGTTCCGGGTTCTGGCTCTCCGTGGGGATCGCCACGCGGCGGGCGAGATCGGCCTTGAAGGCACCGGTATCGAAATGCGCCTCGGCGCGGGCAACGGCCTTGTCGCGGGACATCGGATCCTCCGTCGATGCGCCCCTCGGGGCGGGGTTTGTTCGCGATGAGGGTTAAGGCCTCTACGGGCGGAATCAATGGGCAAGCGCGCCGGATGGGTTTCGCCCGCGCGGTGATACATGCGCGGGAATCGCAAGAATGCGCGTTCCGGCGCGGTTGAGAGCGTGTAGGTTGGCGCGCCGAGGGGAGAGCGATGATTACGCATGCGCCGGCAAGTCCGGATGATTCAAGTCCGGAT
This sequence comes from Salinarimonas sp., assembly GCA_020832565.1. Classification (GTDB taxonomy): domain Bacteria; phylum Pseudomonadota; class Alphaproteobacteria; order Rhizobiales; family Beijerinckiaceae; genus Saliniramus. The sequence goes on from JAFIEI010000008.1 coordinate 38,632, forward strand.
AATCAGCCGACGGCCCCAAGCGCGTGGATGCTCTGGCGGCGCGAGATCCTCGCAACGCTCGCGCTCGCCTGGCCGATGATCGCCATCAACCTCTCGCAGACGGGGCTGGGCGCCACCGACGTGGTGATGCTGGCCTGGCTCGGACCGGAGGTGCTCGCCGCCGGCTCGCTCGGCTTCAACCTGTATTTCGTCTCCTTCATCGGCGGTCTCGGGCTGATCAGTGCCATCTCGGCGATGATCGCCGCCGAGCGCGGGCGTAACCGTCATGCCGTACGCGAAGTGCGCCGCTCCTTCCGCCAGGGCCTGTGGAGCGCGGTGGCGCTTTCGGTGCCGATCTGGATCGCCCTGTGGAATGCCGAGGCGATCCTGATCGGGCTCGGACAGGAACCGGCTCTCGCGGCGCAGGCGGCGGAGTATCTGCGTTACAAGCAATGGGCGCTGTTGCCGATGCTGGGCTTCGTCGCCCTGCGTTTTTTTCTGGCGGGGATGGAGCGGCCCTTCCTCGCGCTGGTCGTTTCGCTGTGCGGGCTCGCTGTCAACGCGCTGGCGAATTACGCGCTGATCTTCGGCAATTTCGGCGCGCCTGAAATGGGGCTGAACGGTGCGGGAATCGCCACGACGCTGACGGCGAGCTTCATGTTCGTGATGCTCACGCTCATCGCCCGGCGCGACCGGCGTTTCCGGCGCTATGCGCTGTTCGGGCGCTTCTGGCGCGCCGACTGGCCGCGTTTCCTGGAACTCTGGCGGCTCGGCGTGCCGATCTCGGCGATGATCCTGTTCGAAGTGATGATCTTCTCCGCAGCGCTCTTCCTGATGGGGATGATTTCGACTCAGGCGCTGGCGGCCCACACCATCGCCATCCAGATCGCCTCGCTCGCCTTTATGGTGCCGCTTGGGCTCGGCCAGGCGGTGACGGTGCGCGTCGGCGTGGCCTATGGCGCGCGCGATCACGCGGCGATCACCCGGGCGGGATGGAGCGCCTTCGGCATCGCAATGGTCTTCATGAGTATCGCCGCGCTCGTGATGATCAGCGTGCCGCATCTTTTGATCAGCGCGTTTCTCACCCTCGACGATCCGGAAAACGCACGCGTCATTGCGCTTGCCGTCTCGTTTCTGGCCATGGCCGCGATTTTCCAGATCGTCGATGGCGCGCAGGCCGTAGGCGCGGGGATGCTGCGCGGCTTACAGGATACGCGCATCCCGATGCTCTATGCCGGGTTCGGCTACTGGCTGATCGGCATGCCGATCGCCGTCGGATTCGGGCTCTATTCGCCGCTCGCCGGTGTCGGCGTCTGGATGGGGCTGGCCGGCGGGCTCACCGTCGTCGCTGTCATGCTGATGTGGCGCTGGCGGCGGCGCGACAGGCTCGGGCTCCTGCCCGATACCCGCCGCCCGGCGGCAGTGATGCGCGTCCGCAGGGCCGTACCGGCGCCCTGAGGCGCTCAGATCAGCGCACGCAGTGAATCGCGGATCTCGGCTTCCTCGTCGGTGGGGATCACCGCTGCGGCGATACGGCTCCCGGTTCGCGAGATGATCGGGCCGTTTGCGGCATTGGCGGCCTCGTCGGGAGCGAGGCCGAGCCAGGCGAGGCCTTGCATCACGCGCAGCCGCAAGGGTGCATCGTGCTCGCCGATTCCGGCGGTGAAGACGAGGGCGTCGAGGCCGCCGAGATCGGCCGCGAGCGCACCGATGTGATGCACGATCGAGGCGGCAAACAGCGCGATCGCCTCCCCGGCCTGCGGTGCATCGCTGGCGGAAAGGGCGCGCATGTCGTTGCTGATGCCGGACACGCCGAGCAGCCCCGATTGCTTGCCGAGCAGCGTCTCCAGCCCGTCCGCATCAAGGCCTTTCTCGCGCATCAGATGGATCAGCACGCCGGGATCGATCTGTCCGCAGCGCGTGCCCATCATCACCCCGTCAAGCGCCGTAAAGCCCATCGTGGTGGAGACACTTCGGCCCCCCTCCATGCCGCACAGGCTCACACCGCTGCCCAGATGCGCGACAATGACTTTGCCCGCAGCCGTCTCCGCGTCGAAGGCCGCAGGCAGAAGCCGCGCGATATGGGCATAGGACAGGCCGTGGAAGCCGTAGCGCAGGATGCCCTCGTCGCTGAGCGCGCGGGGCAGGGCGAAGAGCTTCGACAGGCGCGGGCGGGCATGATGGAAGGCGGTGTCGAAACAGGCGACCTGCGGGATGCCGGGCCAGAGTTCCTGTGCGGCGCGAATCCCGGCGAGATTATGCGGCTGGTGCTGCGGTGCGAGCGGTGTCAGGCGGTCGAGTGCATCGAGAATCTCGGACGTTACCAGCAAGGGCTCGGCGAAATCCGGCCCGCCATGCACAACGCGATGGCCGATCCCGGTGATCTGCCGGTCTTTGAAGCGCGCGGCGAGGGTTTCCAGAAGCCAGATCGTCAGATCACGGATTTGCGGCTTGTCATGTGGCGGCCTGGCGCCCTCGAGGGCATCGCCCCCCTCGCTGATGATCAGCGCCGGCTCATGCCCGACATCCTCGATGCGCCCGCGCGCGATCACGCCGCGCCCCTCCTGCGGGTAGAGGGCGAACTTGATGGTCGAGGAGCCGATATTCAGGACGAGCAAAGCCGCGCTCATTGCGCCGCTTCCTTCAGCCCCGCGTTGCGGCGCGCATAAAGCTGGGCCAGGGCTGCGGAAGCCAGCCGTGAATCCGCATTGTCGGCGCGCGAGGTCAGCATGATCGGCACCCGTGCGCCGATCACGATCCCCGCCGATTCGGCGCCAGCGAGATAGATCAGCTGCTTGGCGATCATGTTGCCGCTCTCCAGATTGGGCGCGACGAGGATATCCGCCTGGCCGGCAACCGCCGATACGATCCCTTTGGCCTTCACGGCGGCGGGCGAGATGGCGTTGTCGAAGGCGAGCGGCCCGTCGATCAGCCCGCCGGTGATCTGGCCGCGATCATGCATCTTGCAGAGCGCCGCCGCGACGAGCGTCGAGGGCAGGCGGCCCGTGACGGTCTCGACCGCCGAGAGCAGGGCGGCGCGTGGCATGTCGGTGCCCAGCGCCCGGCACAGATCGATGGCGTTCTGGACGATGTCGCGCAGTGCCTCGAGATCCGGGGCGATGTTGATCGCGGCATCGGTGACGAAGAGCGTGCGCGGATAGCTCGGCACGTCCAGGGCGAAGATGTGGCTGAGACGCCTGTCCGTGCGCAGGCCCTTCGTGCGGCTGACCACGGCGCCGAGCAATTCGTCCGTATGCAGCTTGCCCTTCATCAACGCCTCGGCCCGGCCCTCGCGCACGAGTTCGGCAGCCCGTTCGGCTGCGGCGTGGGAATGGGGCGTGTCGATGATCTCGAACGCGCCGATATCGAGATCCGCCTCCTGCGCCGCCGCGCGGATCTTCGCCGACGGTCCTACCAGTATCGGCGTGATGATCTTCTCGCGCGCCGCCCGCACGGCCCCGTCGAGGCTGACCGCGTCGCAGGGATGCACCACGGCGGTGACCAGCGGATCGTGCGTGCGGGTCTGTTCGATCAGAGCCTTGAAGCGCGCGCTCGGTGCATGCAGCGTCACTTCCGGCAGGATGGCGCGCGGGCGGCGCACCTTCTCGCGCGGCGCGAGCACTTTCGCCTCGCCGGATATCACCTGTTCGCCCTTCTGGTTGACGCAGCGGCACGAGAGCGTGACATGGCCCTTTCCGGCCTCCTTGGCGGTGACCGTGACGCTGCTCGTGATAGTATCGCCGACACCGACCGGTCCGTCGAAATGCAGGGACTGGTCGAGATAGATCGTCCCCGGCCCGGGAAGCCGCGTGCCTAGCACGGCGGAAATCAGCGCGCCGCCCCACATGCCATGGGCGATGACGCGGTGGAAATGGCCGCTTTGCGCGTAATCATCATCGAGATGGGCCGGATTCACGTCGCCCGACATTACCGCGAAGAGGTCGATATCCTGCCGGGTCAGCGTGCGCGTGATCTCGGCGCTGTCGCCGACATTGATCTCGTCGAAGGTGCGGTTTTCGATATATTCCATGCCTGTTGCCTCGTTCGGGACGGGATGCGCGTGGGCGCAATCGGCTCTACATGCGTATATTGCGACCGGCATCGACATAGACGACGTTGCCCGTCATCCCCGCCGCGCCGTCGCTCGCGAGGAAGCGGGCAGCGGCGCCGACTTCCTCGATGGTGACGAGGCGCCCCTTGGCCGAGCGGGCGCGGGCATCGTCGATCAGCGCATCGAAATGCGAAATCCCCGAGGCGGCGCGCGTGGCGATGGGCCCGGGGGAGAGGGCGTTGACGCGGATGTTCGCCCCGCCGAGTTCGGCGGCCATGTAGCGGGTCGCGGCTTCGAGCGCGGCCTTGACCGGGCCCATGATGTTGTAGTGGTCGACAACCTTCTCCGCGCCGTAATAGCTCACCGTCATGATGCTGCCACCCGCACGCATCAGCGGCTCGGCGGCGCGGGCCATGCGGATGAAGGAATGGCAGGAAATGTCCATGGCCTGGGCAAAGCCGTCGCGCGAGCAATCGACGACGCGCCCATGCAGGTCCTCGCGCGGGCAGAAGGCAACGGAATGCAGCAGAAAATCGAGCCGGCCCCAGCGATTGTTGATCGCATCGAACACGGCTTCGAGCCGGGCATCATCGGCGAGATCGAGCGGCAGCAGGAGCTTTGCACCCAGCGCTTCGGCGACGGGTGCCACATGGGGCTTCGCCTTCGGGTCGAGATAGGTGATCGCGAGTTCGGCCCCGGCCTCCGAGAATGCCCGTGCACAGCCGGCGGCAATGGACTTGTCGTTGGCGATACCGACGACGAGCCCGACTTTTCCGGCGAGTTCGCCACTTGTCGCGTCACGCGAGGCGCTGTCGCTCATGAGCCGTCCTTTTTGCAGTGCACATAGATGACATGTATCAAATCCGGAGGGGCCTGCCATCCGGATAAGGCTTAGGCGATCCGCTCGATCGGGGCATCAGGGCGACACGCAATTCATTAAGTCTGCCGACCTTCCTTGCTTGCCATGTGGTTCACCATGGGTAATGTCGCGGCTCCGTTGGGGGAGCCTGGAAATCATGAAAAACGTGTTGTTGCTCGCAATCGTCGCGATCGGTCTGTCCGCCTGTCAGACGACGCAGGAAGTCGCGCAGGAAATGCGCGGGGTATGGATCGGCCAGCCGGTCGATTCATTTTTCGTGATGCACGGCCCGCCGGTCTCGGAATACGCGCTTGCGGGCGGCGGAAAGATCTATACCTGGCGCGGCGGCGAAGACAGCTACACGCGCCCCGCCCAGATCCGCAGCACGACAATGGGCGGGCAGCGGATCGGTTCCTCGACCACCCGCTCGCGCACGACCCACCCCTCGGCGGGAACGACGGTGACGCGCTCGACGACGACCTCCGCCTCTTTCGGCCTGCCGGCCATCACGCAGGACGTCGTGGTGCGGCCCGCCGAGCGGGTCGAGCTGTTGTGCGAGGCGCAGCTCTCCGTGGATGCGCAGGGTATCATCGAGCAGGTGCGCATCAGCCGCGACACCGAGGGCCGCGGCTTCTCGCTGTCGCGCTGCGCCGAAGTGTTCGGCTCCTGAGTTATACCGGGCGCGGTCGCGCGCTGTCTTGGAGGCAATGCGGGACGCCAAGCCTTGAGAAAACCGATCTGTTAGGTTAACATGAGCGCATGGTCGTCATCCACCGTGCCCACGGCTTCAGGTTCGTGATCTACACGGCAAATCATGAGCCGGCGCATATCCATATTACGGGCCCGGGCAGGCAAAGATCAATTTGGTCGGTGCCAGCGCCAAACCCGAACTGGTCTGGTTTGCGGGCATCAAGCATGCGCAGATGCGTCGGCTGATGAGCGAGGTCGAAGCGCGGCGCGATGAATTTCTGGCAGAATGGGAGCGGATCCATGGCAAAGCCGACTGACGCCCGGCTCGAGGCTGCCGAAGCTCAAGGCCGTGCCATGCTGGAGAGCGAGCCGCGCGCGGTATCCGCACGCTACGATCACGCGAGTTCACGGGTCACCGTCGAACTGATGAATGGCTGCGCTTATGTCTTTCCGGTTAAACTCGTTCAGGATCTTGCACGGGCGACCGCCGATGAACTCGCCGTGATCGAGGTCGACGGAATGGGCTTCAACCTCAATTGGCCGAGGGTCGACGTGGATCTTTATGTTCCGGCCCTCGTCGCGGGTATTTTCGGCACCCGTGACTGGATGACGAAGGCTCTCGCCCGCGAGGCCGGACGCAGAACCTCCGCCGCCAAGGCTTCTGCGGCCCGTGCCAATGGCGCGAAGGGTGGCAGGCCACGCAAGGCAGCCATGCCGTGACGTTTGCATCCCACCAACATGACGGCCCGACCGACGGTCCGGGCCGCCACGCTGGCCCGCCTCAGCCGCGCTTCATGGTGACGTTGAGCGCGGGCTTGGTGTTGATCGTCTGGAACACGACGCAGTAGCGCTCGGTCAGTTTGAGCAACTGGTCGAGCTGTTCCTGTTCGGCATCGGTATCGACGTCGAAGGTCAGGTTGATTTCGCGAAAACCGACCGGGGCTTCCTTGTCGACGCCGAGCGTGCCGCGAAAATCGAGCACGCCTTCGGCATGCACGTCACCGCGTCGGAGTTCGATGCCGAGCGCGGTGGCGACCGCTTTCAGCGTCACGCCGGCACAGGCGACGAGGGCTTCGAGCAGCATGTCGCCCGAACACAGTTCCGCGCCGCTGCCGCCGGTTGCCGGGTGCAGGCCGGCGACGGCCAGGGCGCGGCCCGTATCGACCTTGCAGGCGATGCCCTCGGCATCGATCGAGCCTTTCGCGGAGAGCGTGATCAGCGCGGCATCGGAATCGTCGCGATATTGCTGCTTGAGCGGCGCTTGCAGCGCGCGCAGGGCCTGTCCGTCCATGGTGCGTTCCTTTCTTGTGCTTTCTTGGGAATAGGCGGATTCGCCGCGCGCGTCACCACCAGTGGCCGGCGGCCTGTGCGGCGCGCTCTGTCTGGGGCGGTTGGCGGGCTTCGTCGAGAGCTTCCAGCAGGCGCCGGACATCCTGTTCGAAACCCGTGCTCGTCTGCACGCGCGGGCGGGCCAGTGTGATCGGCAGTTCGTCGTGGATGCGCCCGGGGCGGGCGCGCATCACGAAGGCGCGATCGGCCAGCGTCACCGCTTCGGAGACGTCGTGGGTGACCATCAGCACGATCGGGCGCACATCCTCCCACAGGTCGAGCAGGGCACCGTGCAGGCTGGCGCGGGTGAAGGCGTCGAGCGCCGAGAAGGGCTCGTCGAGCAGGAGCAGCTTGGGACGCGTTACAAGCGCACGGGCGATGGCGACGCGCTGCTGCTGGCCGCCGGAGAGATCGCGCGGCCAGCGCCCGGCATGCTCGGCGAGGCCGATGCGCGCCAGCGCGTGCTCGATGCGCGATTCGCGCTCGTTGCGCGGCAGGTGGTCGATGCCGAAGCCGACATTGTCGGCGACGGTGAGCCAGGGCAGCAGGCGCGGTTCCTGGAAGACGACCGCGACGGCGGGATGCGGGCCGGTGATCCGCTCGCCATCCAGGCTGATCGTGCCGCCGGTGGCGTGGTCGAGACCGGCGGCGAGGCGCAACAGCGTGGTCTTGCCGCAACCCGACCCGCCGATCAGCGCAGCGATCTCGCCGGCGCGGGCCTCGAGATTGATGTTGGACAGGGCCTGCGTGCCGTCCGCATAGGTCTTGCCGAGATGGGAAAGGGTCAGCATTACAGGCGCTCCCTGACGGTATCCTGCCAGCGTATCAGCGGGCTGGTGAGGGTGACGAGCAGCCAGTCGGCGGCCTTGCCGAGCAGGGCGAAGGCGATGATGGCGGCGACGATCTGATCCGTGAGCCCCATCTGCTGGCCATCGACGAGGAGATAGCCGAGGCCCTCCGAGGCGCCCATGAATTCGGCCGCGACGACGAACATGAAGCCGAGCCCGAGCCCCGAGCGCAGGGCAGTCAGCGTCTCCGGAAGAATCGCCGGAAGCAGGATGCGCCGCGCCATCGCCAGACGCGACAGCCGGAAGGCGCGCCCGACCTCGACGAGCTTGCGGTCGATCGAGAGAATGCCCTGCGCCACGCCGAGATAGACCGGAAAGAACACGCCGACCGCGATCAGCATGACCTTGGAGGTCTCGAAGATGCCGAACCACAGAATGAACAGCGGAATCCACGCGATCGAGGGCACCGAGCGCAGCGCCTGCAGGGTCGGATCGAGCAAGTTGCGGATCAGCCCGCTGGCGCCGGAGATCGCGCCGAGCGCAATGCCGGCAACGGCACCCAGCGCGAATCCGACCAGAACCCTCCACAGCGTCGCCCAGACATGCAGCCAGAGATCTCCATAGAGCGCGAGGTCCTGGAAGGTGCTTGCGATACGGCTCGGCGGCGGCATCAGCCGTCCCTCGGCATAGCCGAAGCTGACGGCTGCCTCCCAGCCGATGGCGAGCCCGAGCGGCAGGATCAGTGCGAGCGCGAGATGCTCGCCGAACCAGCCCTTGCCGGAAGCTGGGGAAGCTGTCACCGGTGTGGGCTCCACGCCCGTTGCGGCAGGCTCGTGTGAGCCTGCCGCAGTCGCGGTGTCGTCATGGGTGTCTGCGGCTCTCGGCAGAGAATTCGGCAGTGCCATGCTCGTCTCCTCGCGGTACTTCGCGCGTTGTGCGCCTCGCTTATTGCGTTGAGGCCGGGTTGAAGCGCGTATCGATCAGCGCATCGAGATGCGTCTCGACCTCGACATTGCCTCGGATCACCCCGGCTTCCTGGAGCGCCAGACCGGCCTGCAGGATGGTCTCGCGCTGGGCATCGCCAATGGCGGAATGCGTGAGATCCGTGCGCTCGAACTGGCGTTCGACCACGTTTGCGGGCAGGCGGGTGAATTCCTGGAACAGGGCCTGGATTGTCTCGGGATCGGCCAGGGCCTCTTCACGGGCGCGCTCGTAAGCGGCGATGACGCGCTCGACCAGTTCGGGATGCTCTTCCGCAAAGGCGGTGCGCACGTTGAGAATGCCCCAGCTATTGGCATCCGCGTCGCGGTAGAACAGCCGCGCATCGCTCTCGAGCCCGGATGCCGCCATCATCGGGTCGAGCCCGGCCCAGGCCTGCACGTCGCCACGCTCCAGCGCCAGACGGCCATCGGCATGCTGGAGCAGCACGAGGCGCACGTCACGCTCGGTCAGGCCGGCGGAGGCGAGGGCACGCACCAGGAAGATATGCGGGTCAGTGCCGCGCGTGACCGCGACGGCCTTGCCGGCGAGATCCTCGACGCTTTCGATATCGCTGTCGGCCTGGGTGACGAGCGCGGTCCATTCGGGTTGGGAATAGACATAGATCGCGTTGATCGGATTGCCGTTGATGCGCCCGATCAGGGCGGCGGCACCGGCGGTCGAGCCGAAATCGAGCGAACCGGCATTGAGGAATTCGAGCGCCCGGTTGGAGCCGTGCGACTGCACCCAGCGGACATCGATCCCGTCTTCGGCCAGCGCTTCCTCGAGATAGCCGCGCTCCTTCAGGAGCAGGCTCACCGGGTTGTAGGTGGCATAATCGAGGCGGATTTCGCTGGGCGTCTGGGCCGATACGTTCGTCAAGCCGAACGCTGCGAGGGCGACGAAGCCTGCGAGGACCTTCCTGAATCGCGTGAATTGGCGCATATCTTTCCCTTCCATCATATATCAGAAATCAAAACCCGGTTTCGGATCCGCAGCGAAGCTGATCGGCGGCGCAGGCCGTCTCCGCCAGATATGGTCATTGCGTTCGGTTTGTAGAACGATGCTTCTTAATTTGTCAATTGCGCCTGTTTTGAAAAATTAAATCCGAACAAGAAATGTGAAATCGAATCTGGTGACCACGCGGCGAGAGCGGATCTTGACAGCCCGCCCCGAGGCGGTACGTCGCAAGGGCGCGTCGTGCATATGGAAACGTGTGCGTCGCGCGTAGGGATAAAGGGCGCTTGCGCGCAGGGACATGCCCGGCAGGGCGCAGATGCAGGAGGTTCTCAGGATGGTGGCCCGGATGAATCGACCCCGCCTTTCATCGTCGCGCGGGAGCCGTCGCTTGACCGTCATGCTCGGCGGAGCGCTTGCGCTGATCGTAGGCGGGGTGGCCCACTGGCCAGCCCAGGCCCAGACGGCGCCCACCCATGAGCGCATCGCCACGCAGGATTACGAACTCCTCGTCGAGACCGTCGCCTCGGGGCTCCGCCATCCCTGGAGCCTTGCCTTCCTGCCGGACGGCGCCATGCTCGTCACCGAGCGCCCCGGCGCGATCCGGCTCGTCACCCGCGACGGCCGCGTCTCCGATCCGCTGGCGGGTACGCCGCCGGTGGCCGCCGTGAATCAGGCCGGCATGCTCGACATCGCCCTCGATCCCGATTTCGACGAGAACGGCCTCGTCTACATGGCCTATGCCGAAGAGCGCGACGGCGGTATCGCGCTGAGCGTGGCGCGGGCCGCTTTCGACCGCGAGGCCGGGGCTTTCGCTGAGCCGGACGTCATCTTCCGCCAGCTTCCCGCCGTATCCGGCGGGCGTCATCTCGGCGCGCGGCTCGCCTTCCATCCCGACGGCACGCTCTTCGTCACTGCCGGCGATCGCGGCGGCTATTCGGACGAATCGCAGGAAGCGGGCAACCATATCGGCGCGATCATGCGCATCAATCCCGACGGCTCGATCCCGGCGGGCAATCCGCACGAGACCATGGAAGGCTGGGCGCCCGAGGTCTGGTCGATCGGTCATCGCAACGTGCAGGGGGCGACCATGCGCCCGGGCACGGAGCAGTTCTGGACGCATGAGCACGGCGCACGCGGCGGCGACGAGGTCAATCTGATCGAGCCGGGCCTGAACTACGGCTGGCCGGTCATCGCCTATGGCACGCATTATACCGGCGGAGAGATCGGCGTCGGCACCCACAAGGAAGGCATGGAGCAGCCGGTCTATTACTGGGATCCGGCGCTCGCACCATCCGGCATGGCCTTCTATGACGGTGACGCCTTCCCGCAATGGCAGGGTGATCTGTTCATCGGGGGGCTGGTCAGCCGCGTCGTCTCGCGCCTGACGCTCTCGGGTGATTCCGTGGTCGCGGAAGAGCGTATCCTCGGTGCGCTCGGTGAGCGTATCCGCGACGTGCGCAACGGCCCCGACGGCGCGCTCTATCTACTCTCCGATGCCGAGAACGGGCGTATCCTGCGCCTCGTGCCGGTTCCCTGAACCAGCGCGGCGACGCGCCAGAAAGCAACACGATGGATCCTGTCACCCATATGGCGCTCGGCGCCGCCGTCGGGCATTTCGTCGGCGGGCGCCGGCTCGGCTGGATCGCGCCGGTGGCGGGGGCGGCTGCCGCGCTCGTGCCCGATCTCGACATCTTCTGGCCGCTGCCGGAGCGGTCCGTCGATTATTACAACGTGCATCGCGGCATCACGCATTCGCTGTTCTTCGGGCCGGTCGTCGGCGGCGTGATCGGCTATGGGGCGGCGCGGATCCATCGCGCGGTGCGCAGCCGGCGTGGACAGCCGTTCGGAGAAACGGACGCGCAAGCGGTGACGCGGACCTGGATCGCGATCGTCATCCTCGCCATGGTCACGCATGTGCTCAACGACGCCTTCACCGTCTACGGCACCCAGCTCTTTGCTCCCTTCAGCAATCGTCAATTCGGCCTGCCGGCGGTGCCGGTGATCGATCCGGCCTATACGCTGATCCTGATCGGCGGGCTCATTCTCGCCTGGCGCAGCGGCTGGGCGCGGCCACGGGCGCGCGGCATGACCCTCGGCGCGCTCGTGCTCTCCACCGGCTATCTCCTGCTCGCGCTTGCCCAGAACGAGCGCGCCCGTGATCTCGTCTTTGCCGATCCGGGCGCGCAGGAGCGCATCGTTACCGATTACGAGGTGACGACGACGATGTTCTCGCCCTGGCTGCGGCGGATCGTGACGCAGGAATCTGACAGCCTGCATATCGGCTTCGTCTCGACGCTGCGCCCGCGTGAAATCAACTGGATGCGCATCGATCGCGAGCCGCAGGCCGAGGCGCTTGCGGATGCCGCGTTCGCCACGCCGGAGGGGGAGATCTATCGCCGGTTCGCGCGCGGCATCATTCACCCGCATATCGTCGAAGGCCATGACGGGGGGCTCGTCCTGCGCATCGGCGACATGCGCTACGCCTCGCCCGGAGCGGCCGAGCGGGGCATGTGGGGCGTGGAATGGCCGCTGGCACAGGGCGATGACGGGCTCGAAATAGGCGGCGAGGGCCTGCGCTTCACCCAGCGCTCGGAGGCGAATGCGCATGTGCTGCGCGCGCTGTTCCAGGCCAAGGCGGGCCAGGAGAACGACGTGTTCTGACGCGCGGCGCGATGGTTATGACTCAGCCCGCCTCGCGCGCGATCGCTTGCGCGACCTTGTCCTCCAGCTCCTGCGCGACGGCCAGCGCAACCGGGTCCTGCGGATCCGCATCGGGTCGGCTTGCGGCGCGCAGGGCCGCGATATGGGCCTCGACCAGGGCGGCGGGCGGCTTTGCGACGAAACCGAGCAGGCGCGAGAGCGAGCCGGCGATACGCCCGACCAGCGGAGCGCCGAGATCGGTGGCTGAGCCCCGCAGATCATGCGCGGCGCGGTGCAGCCGTGCCTGCGCTGCCTCGGCTGAAGGGTGCGCGCGCCAGGCCGCGTGATATTCCGTGAGCCAGGAGATCGCTTCCGGCAATTGCGCGCGATGCTGACGGCGAAACTGTTCGAGTGCGCGCTCGGCGCGGCTCACGGCGGGATCGGCCGCGCCGTCATAGTCGCTGTCCATGACGAGCGCCTTGCGCGCGAGGCGGTTGGGATTGGCCACGATCTCCGCTTCGTCACGCGGGCGGTCCTGCTTGCCGTCCTACTTGCCTTGATGATTGCCTTGGCGCTTCCCCGGAGGCGGGATGATCTTCATGAGCGCTCCTCCGAGGATCCGTCCGCACCGGTATCCGGTGTCGTCGCTCGTGGCACCGGTACGCCCGGGCGCTGGGGGCCGAAATAACCCGGCGCGGCGACGAAGGGGCGCTGATCGACGGCGAGCCCGAGAAGCTTGTCGTAAAGCACGCGTGGCGTGACCGGCTTGACGAGGTAATCGTTTATTCCGGCATCGCGCGCCTCCAGGACCCGCGCGCGTTCGGCATGGGCGGAGATCATGAGGATCGGCACGAAGGGGTCCGGGCTGGTCTCGCGATCCCGCATCCTGCGTGCGACGGAAAGCCCGTCGCGCTGCGGCATTTCCCAGTCGAGCAGGACGACATCCGGGCGCTCCTCGGCAAACAGCGCGAGCGCGGATTCTCCGTCCTGCGCCTGGTGGATGACCTGCGCGCCGAAGGCTTCGAGCATCGCCACCAGGGCCGCGCGCATATAGGCGTTGTCCTCGGCGACCAGAAAGCAGAGGCGTTCGAATTCGAGGCGCATGGCAGCCTCCCCTCAGACCCCGAACTGCTCGCGCAGGATGCGCTCGTCCAGGGAGTGGCCGGGATCGTGCAGCATGACCAGATCGAGCGAGCGATCCATCGAGATTTCCACATGGGTAACGTCGCGAAACTCGGTATGGTCGGCCACCGCCGCGACAGCACGGTGACGCGGCTCGATGATTTCCACCGCGACATCGGCGTAGTTGGGCAGGAGCGCGCCACGCCAGCGCCGGGGCCGAAAGGCCGAGATCGGCATCAGGGTGAGCAGGGGCGCGTTCAGCGGCAGGATCGGCCCGCCGACGGAGAGATTATACGCGGTCGAGCCCGCCGGTGTGGCCACGAGAAGCCCGTCGGCGACAAGTTCCCCGAGGCGCTCCTTGCCATCGATGGTGATGGCGAGCTTCGCCGCCTGGTGGGTCTCGCGCAGCATCGAGACCTCGTTGATGGCCCGTGCCGTATGGGTTTCGCCGTGGATGTCGCGGACATTGAGCAGGAGCGGATGCACGACGGAACGCTCGGCTGCGGCGAGACGCTCCATCAGGTCGGTTTCGCTGAAATCGTTCATCAGGAAACCCACCGAACCGCGGTTCATGCCGTAGATCGGCTTGGCGGTTCCCATGAAGCGGTGCAGCGTCTGCAGCATCAGGCCGTCACCGCCGAGCGCGACGATGATATCCGCCTCCTCGGGCGAGACATGGGGATAGCGATCGCTCAGCCGCGCCAGCGCCTGTGCCGCCTCCTTGGAGGAGCTTGCCACGAAGGCGATGGTGGCGTCGCGTTGCATTGTGTTTCCCCATCCCCCACCCGAACGCGCCATTGCGGCACGGCGAAGTCACCAGCCCTGCGACGGGTCCTCCCGCTCGCAGTGCGTGCCCGCAACCGGACCACCCGCAACGGGGGTTGCTCGTGGCCGGGAGGCCTGTTTTCATTTTCGCGCAGCCGAGCCGGGCTGCGATTCGCCAGAGGCATCATATGGATCAGCCGCGCTTCGTCTACACCACCTTTCCCGATGAGGAGACCGCGCGCCGTATCGCGGGGATTCTCGTGCAGGAGAGCCTGTGCGCCTGCGTCAACCTGCTGCCCGGCATGCGTGCGATCTACCGGTATGAGGGCGCTGTCGCCGAGGACGGCGAGGTCGCCGCCATCGTCAAAACGCGGACAGGACTCGCCGATGCGGTCGAGGCACGAATCCGGGCCGAGCATCCCTACAATACGCCCGTATTCTTCCATATCGACATCGCCGCTACCGATGCGGCGACGCGCGCCTGGCTCATGACCGAGACCGGGGCGGGTTGAGGCCCGGCGCCCGGCGCCGGTGCCCCGTGACATCAGCGCCCGCCCTCGAAACCGGCGAGGAAGGCCGAGAGATTGTCGGGCAGGGCGTCGCAGAGATAGCCGCCCTCCTGGATCAGCGCCGTCGGCAAGCCGGTCGAGCCGATGAGCCCCGCTGCCTGCTCGAAACCCCGCGTCGTCACCCTGAGCGCCCCGATCGGGTCGTGCTCCGAAGCGTCGAGCCCGAGCGCAACCACCAGCGCGTCCGGCGCATAGGCCGCGATCCGCTCCAGGCCTTTTTCGATCGCGCGGTGAAAAGCGCTGTCGCCCTCGCCATGGGGGAGGGGGAGATTCAGATTGTATCCAACCCCCGCGCCGGCTCCGGTTTCCTCTGCGTAACCTGCATAATAGGGGAAATAATCGGCCGGATCCGCATGCACGGAAATGGTGAGAATGTCGTCGGCCTCGTAGAAGATGCCCTGCGTTCCGTTGCCGTGATGCACGTCGATATCGAGGATCGCGACCCTTGCCGGGCGCCCCTCGCGCGCAGCGACGTTCGCCTGCATCCGGCGCGCGGCGATGCCGGAATTGTTGAGGAAACAGAAGCCACCGGCGGAATCGGCATAGGCATGATGGCCCGGCGGGCGGCACAAGGCGTAAGCGACGCCCTCGCCGAGCGCGGTATCGGCAGTATCGACGGCAATCTGGGCGCCGGCATGGATTGCAGCCCAGGTGCCGGCACGGATCGGCGTCGACGTATCTGCGGTGTAATAGCCGATCAGGCCGAGCAGACCCTCGGGGCGCTTCGACATGTGCGGGCGCGAGAAATGGCCCGACAGGACTTCGTCGTCGACGCCCGGCAATTCGTGGCGCCGCTCCCAAGTATCGCGCAGAAAGGCGACATAACCCGCATCATGCACGGCGAGGATCGGTTCGATCCCATGATCGCCGGCCTGCGTGACCGCATGCGCGCCGCTCACGGCTTGATGCAGGATGGCGTAGCGATCAGCCTGCTCGGGATGGGTGACCATGGTGCCGCGCCGGAAATACAGGGCGGGGTCATGAAGGGCGGAGGCGGGGCTGTGGAAGACGCGCATGGTTTGTCGGCACCGTGGTTCGGCAGAGGCCGAGCCGACCGGCGAAAGGTGCCGGCCCCTCGCCTCCGCGTGGCGGAAGAATGAGCAACGACAAAAAAGATCGCCGGGCAGGACCCGGCGATCAATCGGAATTTATGCAAGATTGTCGAGGCTCTGCCGTCAGGCGGCGCCCGAACCCGAAGGCTGCGGTGCGCGACACCTGTCAGTCGGCCCGCTTCGACATGCTCTCGGCCGATTCGGTGCTCGCGAAGGTCTCGGCGATCTGCGCGAGATTATCGAGCAGCTTGCGTGACTTGATCTTGGAGGCCGAGACGATGAGGCGTTGGACGCCGTCATCGGCGAGGATGTCCTGGCGACCGGTTTCGCGCGGCTCGACATCTTCTGAGAAGCTGAAGAAGAACTCGATCGGCTGATCGGTCGAGAGCGAAACCTGATGCAGTCGGCCGGCGCCGATGCGATCCGTGCCGTTCTCATACTTCTGGATCTGCTGGTACGTCACGCCAATCATCTCGCCGAGCTTCTGTTGGCTCATCTTGGCGATACGGCGAGCGAGACGCACCCGTTGTCCGACGAAGCGGTCGATATCTGTGGGGCAACGCGTTGTCATGTTTGCATCATCTTCTGGTTGAGAGTGGTATTGTATACATAAGCCTGAAACTCACGAATGTAAATGCTCTATGCATACATTTTGATGCAATGCACGGAAACGCTGGATTGGTAGACCAGTACACCAGTGCCTTCGGGCAATCACGTGACTCGACTTGAATGGATGATTTTGCCTGCAACTTCAGTCGGATATGTGACATTGCGGAGATTGCATACAGCCGAATCGTCAATAAATTGAAACCAAAGGTAAGGCGAATTCCGCTTTTGCATGTGCGTTTTTTCGCATGGTCAAGGGCGCCCGCAGACTCAGTCACATCGGGGAGTTGAGTGTCGTTTGCGCGAATCACTATCAACGGGCGTATCGATGATTGTGCCGAAGGTTATTTTCGTCAGATGCCGACTGACGCGTGCGCCGGCTTTCCTTTCGTAAGTGGCGTTGAGCTAAAACCCTTGGAGTATTTTTCCCGAGGGTAATTTCCCGTGTTCGTCTATTCGAAGACGATTGCCGGCGCTTCACGGCGGAAGCCGCCGGTTTCGAGATTCTCCCATAGGGCACGTGCAATGCCACGATAGACGATAGCGAATGGGCTATCGGGTTCGGTCGCCGTGACGGGCCGCCCCGCATCCGAGGTTTCGCGGATGGCCATGTTGAGCGGCACTTCGCCGAGGAAGGGGACACCCAGCTTCACCGCCTCGTCGCGGGCGCCGCCATGGCCGAAAATATGCTCCACATGCCCGCAATTGGGGCAGATGTAGGTGGCCATGTTCTCCACGATCCCGAGCACCGGGATCTCGGTGCGCTGGAACATGGCGACGCCGCGCCGCGCGTCGAGGAGGGCGAGGTCCTGGGGCGTCGAGACGATGACGGCGCCGGAAAGCGGGGTCGCCTGCGCCATGGTGAGCTGCGCATCGCCGGTGCCGGGCGGCATGTCGACGATCATCACGTCGAGCTCGCCCCAGTTCACCTCCCGCAGCATCTGCGTGATCGCCGACATCACCATCGGCCCGCGCCAGATCATCGGCGTTTCCTCGTCGACCATGAAGCCGATCGACATGACCTTGACGCCGTAATTCTCCAGCGGAATGATCTTGCGGTCCGGCCCCGCCTTCGGCTTGCCCGAGAGGCCGAAGAGCTTGGGCATGGAGGGGCCGTAGATATCGGCATCCATGACGCCGACCTTCAGCCCGAGCGCGGCGAGACCGAGCGCGATGTTGCAGGCCGTGGTGGATTTGCCGACGCCGCCCTTGCCCGAGGCGACGGCGACGACGTGTTTCACGCCTTCGATCTTCTGGGCGCGCGCATTGGGCGAAGGCGTCTTGCGGGTGCCGGGTTCGCGCAGGGGCTGCGCCGGCGCAGCTCCGGGGCTGCCGCCACCCGCCTCGCCTGACGGGCGGTCCGCCGTGAGGCTGACCAGCGCCCGGCTGATACCGGGCATCGCCTCGACGCATTGCTGCGCCGCCTCGCGCACGGAGGCCATGGCTTGCGCTTCGGTCGGATCAATGGCGATGGCGAAGGCGACGCGCTCGCCCTCGATCACGATCTGCGACAGCCGCCCGGAATCCGGCAGGCTCTGGCCTCCGGCGGGCAGGCGGATTGCGGTGAGGGCTTCGCGGATGTCGTCGGGCGTGACCGGCACGGGTTGCTCCCTTGTCTCTTTCTGACATTGTCTCTTGCAGACATTGTCCCTTGCTGAACAGACTTAGCCTCGCAAGGCCGGGTCGGTAAGGATCACCGTCCGGTTTTTCGCGCCGGTCATTACGGCTCCGGCGTGCGATGGGCCAATTTCTGGCCGCGGAAGAAGATGAACAGCCCCGCGCCAACAATGATCGCGGCACCGGCCAGCATGGCGATGCGCGGCACGTCGCCGAAGACGAAATAGCCGAAGATCACCGCCCAGAACAGCAGGGTATACTGGAACGGCGCGACCGTGGCGGCATCCGCGAGCTTCAAGGCCCGGTTGATGCACATATGCGCAAACATCGCCACGACGCCGAGCAGCGCCAGCAGCATGAAATCGAATCCGTCGGGCGTCACCCAGGTGACCGGCGCGAGAAAGAGCCCGAGCAGCAGCGCGCCGATGGTCTGCCAGAAGACGAGGGTAATGTCGGGCGTCGCCCTCAGCGAGCGTCCGGTCAGCATCATGAAGGCGAAGGCGAAGCTGCCCGCGATCGCGACGAAGGCGGGCATGGTCATGGTCGCGGCCGAAGGCTGCAGCGCGACCATCACGCCGATGAAGCCGATGACGATTGCCGTCCAGCGCCGCCAGCCGACATGCTCGCCCAGGAAGAACGGCGAGAGCGCCGCCACATAGATCGGCGCGGCAAGCCAGAAGGTCATGACATCCGCCAGCGGCAGATAGATCACCGCCGTGTAGAAACAGAATACCTCGAATGTCGAGAAGGCGACGCGCGTCGCCTGCATGCGCGGCTGCTCGACGCGGAAAAGCGGGGCGATCCCCGTGCGCCAGATCAGCGGGACGAGAATGACGAGGGCGGCGGCAGAGCGGATCAGCAGCACCTGTCCGACGGAATAGGTGGCGACGAGCCATTTGCCGAGGGTATCGTTGACGACGAAAAGGAATATCCCGAAAAGCATCACCGCGATGCCCAGAGCCGCACTCGGCGTCGCCAGCGCCGTGCGCAACCGCAGCAATGCCCCCGTCATCTCACGCTTCCTCGTCTGCGCACCGGACCGATGCCGGCTGCGCTGTGTTTTGCGCGACTTTGCCGGGAAACGGGCCGGAAGGGAATGGGCATGGCGCGCAAGCCCTGATGGGGGCCGTGCGCCTGTGCCGGACCGGCGTGATCCGGTTCAGCCCTTCTGGTCGAGCAGCGATTTGGCCAGCATGCAGTGCACGCCCTTGTTGCCGTTGACCACCTGCGTGATGCGCAGATCCGCCGCGAGGCTGCACAGGGTATAGGCGTCCTCGCGCGACAGGCCCGTGCGGGCCGTGATCTCGACGATCATCTGACGCAGGGCGATCACGACGCAATCATCGAGATCGGGATCGAACGCCATGGTGATCAGATGTGTCGGGGTCTCCGCCATCGGCCAGTCGAGCTGCATGTCGGCGCGGGCGGTGAGGGTGAAGCTGCCGATCAGGCCGGTCTCGATCGCGGTGATGCAGACCTCGCCGTCACCCTGCGCGCCATGGCCGTCCCCAACCGAGAAATTGCCGCCATCGACGAAGACGGGGAGGTAGAGCGTGGTGCCCGCCACCAGTTCCTTGTTGTCGAGATTGCCGCCATTGCGCCGGGGCGGCAGGGTCGAAAGCGCGCCCCAGGCCGGTGGGGGCGCCACCGCCATCACGCCGAAGAACGGTGCGAGCGGAAGATCGAGGCCCCAGGGCAGGCGCCCGACCATGCGCTCGCGATCGAGCGGGATATGCATCAGGCGATTCTCGGTGAAATCATCCGGCAGCGCGCCCTTCAGGGGGCCGACCGTGTTGTAGCCCCAGTCGTAATGCAGGTCGATCGCATCGATCTGCACTTCGAGAACCTGGCCCGCACGCAACCCCTCCACCGCGACGGGGCCGGTGCAGATATGGCCCGGCAGGCGCGGGGTCATCGCGGCATGGATCGCGGGCAGGGCGTCGGGAATGGTGAACCCCTCGCCCGGCATCACCTCCGGCGGGCCGGAGACCGTCGAAATGGTGATGCTCTCTCCGCTCTTGACCGTATGACACGGCGCGAGCCCTGCATCGAAATAGCCCCAGTGGACGGTCTCGGGTGCTGCTTCCAGACGATGTCGTGCCATGATCTCACCTCGCAAGTTCGCCACCGCAGCCTGCCTGCGGATCAGTCCTGCGGCTGCGCCGGCCCTTTGTCGCCGCCGGCCATGCTCTCGGCGATGACGGCCAGCGCCGTGGCTCCGGGGATCGGTCCCGAAGGCAGCGCATGCCAATGACCATCTTCCGTGAGCGCATCCGCAAGCATGGCTTTGTAGGCCCTGCGCGGGACTTCGTGAGCCCCGAATTGCGCCAGATGCGGTGTGACGAATTGCGTATCGAGCAGGCGGTAGCGCCCCTTGAGCAGTCGGGCGACGAGGTGGACGAGCGCGACTTTCGAGGCGTCGCGCATGCGGTGGAACATGCTCTCGCCAAAAAAGGCACCGCCGAGATCGACGCCGTAGAGCCCGCCGACGAGGTCGTCCCCGTGATAGACCTCGACAGTGTGGCAATAGCCGAGATCGAACAATTCGCCGAACAGGCTGCGGATACGGTGGTTGATCCAGGTCTTCTCGCGGTCGGGTGCGGGTTCGGCGCAGCCGGCGATCACCGCATCGAAATCATGATCGACGCGCACGGTGAAGACATCCGCGCGCACGGTGCGCGCGAGCCGGCGCGAGATCCTGAAATCATGGAGCGGGATGATGCCGCGCTCATGCGGCTCGACCCAGAACAGGCCCGGATCATCCGCGCCTTCGGCCATCGGGAAGATCCCGGCCGCATAGGCCTGCAGAACGATTTCAGGCGTGATCTCGACGATGCCGCTCATGGTTCGGCCCTGTCTCCCCAGCCCGATTGCAAGGCCTGTTTGACGCCGGACGCATCCGGCGCGGCTCAGATATCCTCCAGACCGCCCTTTTCCAGGAACTGCTCGAGCCAGTGAATATCATAGATGCCGTTCTGGACATCCTGATTGCGCACCAGCGTACGAAACAGCGGCAGCGTGGTGTCGACGCCCTCGACGACGAACTCGTCGAGCGCCCGACGCAGGCGCATCATGCATTCGTTGCGCGTACGCCCGTGCACGATCAGCTTGCCGACGAGCGAATCGTAATGCGGCGGAATGCGGTAGCCCTGATAGGCCGCCGAATCGACGCGCACGCCCAGGCCGCCCGGCGTGTGGAACTGGCTGATCGTCCCCGGCGAGGGGCGAAACGTGCTGGGATGCTCGGCATTGACGCGGCATTCGATGGCATGGCCGAACAGCGTCAGATCATCCTGCGCCACGGAAAGCGGTGCGCCGGCGGCGATGCGGATCTGCTCGTTAACGAGATCCACGCCGGTGATCATTTCCGTCACCGGATGTTCGACCTGGATGCGCGTGTTCATCTCGATGAAGAAGAATTCCCCGTTCTCGTAGAGAAATTCGATCGTACCCGCGCCGCGATATTGCAGTTCCTGCATGGCCTTGGCACAGATCGCGCCGATGCGCGCGCGCTCCTCGTCGTTGAGCGCGGGGGAGGGGCTCTCCTCCCAGACCTTCTGGTGGCGGCGCTGCAGCGAGCAATCGCGCTCACCCAGATGAATCGCGTCGCCATTGCCGTCGCCGAGGATCTGGATCTCGATATGGCGCGGCTTCTCCAGATATTTTTCCATATAGACCGCGTCGTCACCGAAGGCCGCGCCGGCCTCCGTGCGGGCGGTGATATAGGCATGCTCCAGCTCGCTGGCGTCGCGCGCCACCTTCATGCCGCGCCCGCCGCCGCCGGAAGCGGCCTTGATCAGGACCGGGTATCCGATATCGGCGGCAATCCGCAGGGCGTCTTCCGGTGTCTCGATGCCGCCCTCGGAGCCCGGAACGCAGGGAATGCCGAGGCGCTTTGCGGTTCGCTTGGCCTCGATCTTGTCGCCCATGATGCGGATATGCTCGGCCTTGGGGCCGATGAAGGCGATGTTGTGATCGGAGAGCACCTCCGCGAAGGCGGCGTTTTCGGAGAGAAAGCCGTAGCCCGGATGCACGGCATCCGCACCCGTGATCTCGCAGGCCGCGATCAGCGCCGGAATGTTGAGATAGGAATCGCGCGCGGCAGGCGGGCCGATGCAGACGCTCTCGTCGGCGAGGCGCACATGCATGGCATCCGCATCCGCCGTGGAATGCACCGCGACGGTGGCGATGCCGAGCTCCTTGGCGGCGCGAAGGATGCGCAGTGCGATTTCACCGCGATTGGCGATCAGGATCTTGTCGAACATGTCGCCTCACTCGATGATGAGCAGGGGTTCGCCGTATTCGACCGGCTGCCCGTCCTCGAACAGGATGGCAGTGACCGTGCCGGCATGCGGCGCGACGATGTCGTTGAAGGTCTTCATCGCCTCGACGAGAAGGAGCTTGTCGCCGACGTTCACGCGGCTGCCGATCTCGATGAAGGGCTTGGTATCCGGCGAGGAGCGCCGATAGGCGGTGCCGACCATCGGCGAGGGGACCATCCCGGGATTGTCCTTCGGATTGAGGGCGGCCACCGGGGCCGGTTCCGGCTTCGCCTCGACCCTGGCTCCGGCGGGCTGCGCGGGCGCCGGTGCGGCGGCGGGAACATGGACCGTCTGCGTGATCTGACGCGCCACGCGAATGCGCAGATCCCCTTTCTCGACCTCGATCTCGGTCAGATCGGTTTCCGAAATCAATCCGGCGAGCTCTCGCACGAGTTCGGGATCGAAGGGGTTTTTCGTGGCCATACTATTCAAACCTCTGTTTTGACCGCGTCTCAGATTGCGTTCGGCCGCGTCCCGGACGTTCAGGCCGATGGCGGGCCGGCAAGGGCGACGAGGGCGACGAGGGCATCGAAACCCAGAATGTAGCCGGTCTTGCCGAAGCCGCAGATCACCCCCCGGCAGACGGGCGCGATCAGCGATTTGTGCCGGAATTCCTCCCGGGCATATACATTGGACAGATGGATTTCCACCACATTCGCACCGCTGCCGGCGATGGCGTCACGCAGCGCGACGGATGTGTGGGTATAGGCGCCCGCATTCAGGAGCACGCCCGCACCCGCAAGACCCGCCTCCTGGATCCAGCTCACGAGCTCTCCCTCATGGTTGGATTGGCGGCAGGTGAGCGCGACCCCACGCTGGCCGGCATGGGCCTGGAGCATCGCCTCGATATCGGCCAGCGTGTCGCCGCCGTAGATCTGCGGCTCGCGGCGACCGAGCAGGTTCAGATTGGGGCCGTTGAGTAGATGGATGGAGGTCATGCTGGCGGTAGGGGCTCCGGGGATGGCGGCGCGCCTTGTAGGGCGCGACAACCTGCGCGCCTTGCATAACCCCTGAAGGAGTTCGGGAAAAGGGTTTTTCGCGGACTTCCCGTGCATTCGCGCACGCGACCCGTCATTTCATATGGGTCCGCTGCGGTCGTGGTCACATCCGCGGGTGGCGGTGTCGCTGGTGGCGAAGCGACCCGTCAGCGCTTGATTTCGATCTCGACGAAGACGATCGGCGCGTTCGAATTGTTCACGATGTTGTGTTCGATACCGCAACTTCGCGCGTAGCTCTCGCCGGTCCGGATCGGATAATCGCGCTCGCCTTCATCGTCCACCACCGTCAAAATACCGCCCTGAACGGGCACCACGGCGTAGGGATAGGGATGGCGGTGCCAGCCTGTTTCCGTTGCGGGCGCGAAGGTCCAGCGCGTGATGCGCATCTTTTCGTCCTCGGCCTGAATTTCCGAAACTGCCTTGTTCACGGTGCTTCCTCCTGATCCGCCGGCCTCCGGATTCCGCGCTTGGCCGCAGCATGTCGGGCTCGTTGGCGAACGCCGCAGATTACCAAAAGTTCATGCACCGGTGAAACCCGCGTAAGCCGCCATACGTAGATTGCAGGAAAGCGAAATTCAGCAGATCCACGGAAACGGAGTCACACCGTATGCAGATCAGGACAATCACCCGCAAGAGCCTGCGCCGGACCACCGCCATTGCCGGTGCCGTCGCGCTCGGCGCCCTCGTGGCCGGGTCGGGAATCGGTATTGTGGGCACCTATTCACAGGCCGATGCCGAGCCGTTGCGCCTCGAACAGCCCGTGCAGATGCCGTCCTTCGCCGATGTCGTCGAGCGCGTCAGCCCGGCCGTCGTCTCGGTGCGCGTCACCATAGAGCGTGACGAGGCCGAACGCAGCGAGACCCAGCGCGGCCGGCGCGGCGGACAACCCGGCGGGCCGGGCCAGCAATTCGGCATGCCCGATATCGAGCCGGATCATCCGCTCTACGAGTTCTTCCGCCGCTTCGAGGAATTCGGCTTCGGCTTCGGCCCGGGCCAGCGCGGCGAGGAGCCGGCTCCGCAACGTCCGCCGCGCCGCGCGGCCTCGCAAGGGTCGGGTTTCTTCATCTCGGAAGACGGTTATGTCGTGACCAACCATCACGTCGTGCGCAATGCCACCACCGTCGAAGTCAGCCTTGGCGACGGCGAGACCTTCGAGGCGGAAGTGGTGGGCAACGACCCGCGCACGGATCTCGCGCTGCTCAAGATCGACGCGCCCGATCACGAATTCCCCTATGTCGCTCTCGCCGACGATCGCAGCCGCATCGGTGACTGGGTCGTGGCGATCGGTAATCCGTTCGGCCTCGGCGGAACGGTCACTGCGGGCATCATCTCTGCGGAGGCGCGCGATATCGGTGCGGGACCCTATGACGAGTTCCTGCAGATCGATGCGCCAATCAACCGGGGCAATTCCGGCGGCCCGACCTTCAACCTTTCCGGCGAGGTCGTCGGCGTGAACACGGCGATCTTCTCGCCCTCGGGCGGCAATGTCGGCATCGCCTTCGCCATCCCGGCCCATGTCACGAGCAATGTCGTCGCCGCGCTCATGGAACAGGGTGAGGTGATCCGGGGTTATCTCGGTGTGCAGATCCAGCCGGTATCGGAGGATATTGCGGAAGCGATGGGGCGCGACAATACACGCGGTGCCCTCGTCGCGCAGCCACAGCCGGACAGCCCCGCCGCTGATGCGGGTCTGGAATCCGGTGACATCATCCTCTCGGTCGATGGCGAGTCCATTGCCGATCACAGGGCGCTGTCGCGGCGAATCGCGGATATCCCGCCGGGTACGACGATCCTTCTGGAAGTCGTGCGGCGTGGCGAGGTGCAGGAAATCAGTGTCGAGATCGGGCGTCTCACCGACGCCTGATCCGAGGAGGTCGGGTTGCAAGCCGGGGCAACGCCCCCCGCGCTCCGGTGCGCGGCCCGACCTCGCATTTCGCGCGCTCGCCAAAGGCCGCGCTTGCGTTACAATCACGCCATGAAGATTCTGATCATTGAAGACGATCGCGAGGCTGCGGCCTATCTCGCGAAGGGCCTGCGCGAAGCCGGGCACGGCGTCGACGTCGCCCATGACGGGCTCGACGGCTATGCGCTGGCGGAAGCGGGCGGGCATGACGTACTCATCGTCGATCGCATGCTGCCCAAGCTCGACGGGCTCTCGCTGATCCGCTCCTTGCGCGAACAGGGCGTTTCCGTGCCGGTTCTGATCCTCTCGGCGCTCGGCCAGGTGGATGATCGCGTCAAGGGATTGCGCGCGGGCGGCGACGATTATCTGCCCAAGCCCTATGCCTTTTCCGAATTGCTGGCGCGCATCGAGGTGCTCGCGCGGCGCGGTGCCGGCAAGCCGGAGGCCGAAACGACGCGATACGAGGTCGGCGAGCTCGTGCTCGACAGGCTGTCACGCTCGGTGACGCGCGCCGGTCGCGCCATTGATCTGCAGCCACGCGAGTTCCGCCTGCTGGAATACCTGATGCGCCATGCGGGGCAGGTGGTGACGCGCACCATGCTTCTGGAGAATGTCTGGGATTATCATTTCGACCCGCAGACCAATGTCATCGACGTGCATGTCTCGCGGCTGCGCGGCAAGGTCGATCGCGGCTTCGACCGTGCCATGATCCAGACCGTGCGTGGCGCCGGCTACATGCTGCGCGACCCGGCAAGGGACGCCTGAGTGAGCGGTTTTCTCGACAGTTTCGGCAAGCTGCTGCGCACGACGGCGTTCAAGCTCTCGGCCTTCTACCTCGTCATCTTCGCGGTGACGATCTTTCTCACCCTCGGCTATGTCACATGGAACGCCCAGCGCCTGGTGAACCAGCAGATGGTCTCGACCATCGAGGCCGAGATCACCGGGTTGGCCGAGCAGTTCGAGCGCGGCGGGATGCGCCAGCTCGTGCGCAGCATCAATCGTCGCTCGCGCAGCCCATCCGCCTCGCTCTATCTGATCACCACCCGCGCCGGGAATCCGATAGCCGGTAATGTCGAATCGGTCTCGGCGAGCCTGCTGGGGCAACCGGGAGAGCATCGCATAAGCTACGAGCGGGTCTCCGGCGAGGAAGGGGTCCAGGTCCATCGCGCGCTCGTGCGGGTCTACCATCTGCCCGGTGGCAACCGGCTGCTGGTGGGGCGCGACATCGAGGAGAACGAGCGCATGCGTGACGTGGTGCACCGCGCCTTCGTCTGGTCGCTGCTATGGGTCTTTCTCTTCGGCGGTGTCGGAGGCTGGATCGTCGCCAAGCGGATGCTGGGGCGCGTCGAGGCGATGACGCTGACCACGCGCTCGATCATGGCGGGCGATCTCGGCGGACGCCTCGCCATAGCCGGTTCGGGCGATGAACTCGACCGGCTGGCCGACAGCCTCAACACCATGCTCGGGCGCATCGAGGAACTGATGGCGGGGATGCGCCAGGTCTCCGACAACATCGCCCATGATCTCAAGACGCCGCTCACCCGTCTGCGCAACCACGCCGATGACGCCCTGCGCGAGGCGCGTACGCCCGACGAATTGCGCGCGGCGCTGGAAGCGGCCATCGAGGAGAGCGACAATCTCATCCGCGTCTTCAATGCGCTGTTGATGATCGCGCGGCTGGAAGCCGGAAATGCCGAGGATCTCGTGCGCGATTTCGATGCGGCGGATACCGTCACCGATGTCGCAGAGCTCTACGATGCCGTGGTCGAAGAGGCGGGCATGAAGCTCGAAGCGCGGATTGCCTCCGGTCTACAGTTGCGCGGCTCGCCGGAGCTCCTGGCACAGGCCCTGAGCAATCTCATCGACAATGCCTTGAAATACGCGATGCCTGAAGCCGATGCGGATGTCGCGGAACCGATCCGCCTCGTCGCCGATCGCATCGGCAATCCGGATGGTGACCGGATACGCATCAGCCTGTCCGATCACGGGCCCGGTATACCCGAGGAAGACCGAGAGCGCGTTCTCGGCCGTTTCGTGCGCCTGGAGGATTCCCGCAATCGCCCCGGCTTCGGTCTCGGCCTCTCCCTCGTTGCGGCGATCGCGCGCCTGCATGGTGGGACGCTGCGGCTCGAGGACGGCACACCGGGGCTGGTCGCGGTGCTGGATCTGCCTGCGGCGGCGTAGGGGCGCGCGATCATTCGCTCTGATTGGACGCGCCGTTTGCGATAGCCTGATCCATTTGATCGAGCGATACCGCCGCCACGCCCGGATGCTTCAGCGCACCCACGAGCTCTAGGACGGAGCTTGCATCAGGCGGGCGAGCTTTGCTGTCGGAGCCGACGTAGCGTCGCCTTCCACGGGCCCGGCATGGCACGATGGATCCCGACCGACGGTCACGATAACATTGGCCGTCAGCGAAGCCGACGGCCAATCTCGGCTTCCGGTGCCGCCCGCCGTTCCGCCCTCAGTTCAACCGGGTCGATTCCAGCGTCGCGCGCATGTCGCGCTGGAAGGCGACGGTGTTGGCCTCGGCATCCTCGATGGCTTCCTCGACCAGCTTCTTCTGGGCCGAGGCAACGTCGTCGAGATCACGCGACTGGGCGAGGTTGCGCATGAATTCCTGCTGGTGTTCGATCCAGCGGTTCATGCAGGCATTCACCTCCAGCGCATAGGCCATGGGCATGTCGAACATGGCGACGCGCCAGCAATGCATCATTGCCGGGGCGATTCCCATCGGGTCGAATTCGGTCTCGGTCTTCTTGCCGCTCGGCATGTTCGGCCTCCTCTGCGCTTCCACCGTGATTGGTGATGCAAGCTGAAGGCCAATTATGACGCGGTGATGGTAGCGGCCTTGATCTGGATCATCGGTTGCGCATTTCAGGCCGTCTCCGCGAAGGCCGCGAGCTCGGTGTCGAAGCGGGCCTGGTCCTCGATGAAGGGCATATGGCCGGCGCCCTCGTACCAGGAGATGCGTGAATCGGGGGCAATCGCTGCCGTTTCTTCGCTCATGCGTGGCATGATCACCGTATCCGCCGTGCCGTGCGTGAACAGTGCGGGCTTGCGCAGATCCGCGAGCACGGGGCGGTAATCGGCGTCGCGTGCACTCACGGCCCGGCGCACATCCGGGCGCACTAGCATGTTGAAGGCGATGAAGCGCTCGACCGTTTCCTGCGGGACGGGCTTGACGGCGCAGGCATGGACGAAATCGATCATCCCGTAGAGTGCCTTCACGGGGTCCTTCGACATGCCCTTCGATGCATGCGCCACGAAGGTCTCGCCGGTATGGGAGCCGATATATTCCTTGCCGATCACCAGCGCGGCGCCGACGAAATTCACCCCGCCCAGTGCCGCATCGCCGTATTTGCGCAGATAATCTGCGACGACGAGCCCGCCATAGGACCAGGCGACGATGATCGGCGAGACGAGGCCGAGCTGCGTGATAACCGCATGCAAATCATCCGCCCAGAGATCGCCGTCGCCGTAATGCTGGGCGCCTTCTGGGGCATCCGAGGCGCCATGGCCGCGCAGGTCGAGCCCGATCAGTTCATGCTTCCCGGCGAGCGGCCCCGCATATTGCTGCGCGAAGGCGAGATGGTGTTGGGACCAGCCGTGCAGAAAGACGATCGGTTTACCGCCCGGTGTGCCGTAGCGTCGCACCTGCAGCGCGAGGCCGCCGCCGCCGTTGATCGTCATGGTTTCCATCGCGTCCACTCCTTCGCCAGAGCATAGTTGACGCCTTGTGCTGTGCGAGCGGACGCGGTGCAACGTGTTTTTCTGAATTGCCTGGTTCGCGCAAGCAGATCGGCAAGTCCGGAATCGGGATTGTTGCAATGCAGCATGACGAATGCCGAAAAGATGGGCAGTCTTACCTCTGCATCGGCTGTTGACCGTTTCACCGGTCATCCGTAAAGATTTGTCCAAAGCGTGGCAAAGCGCCGTGCGAAACACAAACGGGAGGGGTTTCTCAATGAAAACCAATGATATCATGCGTCGTTCCTTGATCGCCACTGCGCTGGTGGGTGCCTTGGCATTCACGCTGCCCGCAAGCGAGGCACAGGCCGACGAGCAGAGCTTCCTGCTCTCCACGGCTTCCACGGGCGGCACCTATTATCCGGTCGGCGTGGCCATCGCGACGCTCGTCAAGACACGGCTCCAGCCGACTCTCGGAATCGACCTCTCGGCGATCAGCTCCGCCGGTTCGGGCGAGAACGTGCGCCTCATGCGTGACGGCGAAGTCGATTTCGCCATTCTGCAGGGTCTGTTCGGCGCCTACGCCGTTCAGGGAACGGGCCCGGTGGCTGACGAAGGGCCGCAGGAGAACGTACGCTCGATCACGAGCCTCTGGCAGAATACCGAGCATTTCATCATCCGTTCGTCGGATGCCGAAACCGGCACGATCGCCGATATGGCCAATGTGCGGGGCCAGGCTGTCTCGATGGGCGCCCAGGGTTCGGGCACGCTCGGCTCCAACGAGGTGCTGATGGCCAACCTCGGCATGCCGCTCGAGGAGTTCGATCTCGTCTATATGGGCTATAACCCTTCGGCTGACGCGCTGCAGAACAACCAGATCGCTGCGGCTTCGATGCCCGCCGGTGTCCCGGTCGGCGGCGTGACGCGCGCTTTCGCGGCGATGCCGGGCGACCTGACGCTGCTCGGCTTCACCGATGAGCAGATCGTCGAGGCCAATGGCGATTTCGGTTCGCTCTGGACCGCCTTCCACATCCCCGCCGGCACCTATCCCGGCCAGGATGAGGACGTCACCACGATCGGCCAGCCGAACTTCCTCGCCGTGAACGATTCGGTGCCGGAAGACGTGGTCTACGAGATCACCAAGGCGATCTTCGAGAACCTGCCGTTCCTGCAGGCCATTCATCCCGCGACCAACGAAATGTCGCTGGAAGTTGCCACGAACGGTCTGCCCGCGCCGCTGCACCCGGGTGCGCTGCGCTACTACGAGGAAGTCGGTCACGACATTCCGGATCACCTGCGTCCGTGATCGGATGATCGCAACCGCATGACATTCGAGGAGGGCGCGGCCATGGTCGCGCCCTCTTTGCCTCATCGTGGCGCCCGCACCCGGCTCGGGCGAACAGCAGGTGTGAGACGAGAGCATGAGTGATCCCCGCAAGGACAGCAATACCGATACCCAAGCCGATGCGCCGCGCGAGGAGGGCCTTTCCATGAGTGCGGGGGACGCGCCTCAGCCGGGAAGTCTGGCCGTCTCGCCGGAGGAGCTTCGCAAGGAAGCAAGCGAAGCCGAGGCCGAATACGAGGCCTTCGTGCGCTCCTTCGATACCGACAATCTGGTCGGGAAGATCGCCTATGCGGTGGGTATCGCGCTGGCTCTGTATCACATCTGGATGAGCACCTTCGGGCGGCTCGACACACTCTGGCTGACCGGCATCCACTTCGCCGGGTTCGGCTTCCTCTGTGCGCTACGCTATCCGCTCTACCGAGCCAAGACTGAAAGCGGCGAGCGGATCGTTCTTGCGATCGACATGATGATCGGTGCGATCGTCGCCATCGCGACCCTTTGGCTGCTCTACGACGTTCAGGACGTCTTCGATCGCGGACGCATGCAGGGCCATCAGACCGTTCTGGCTCTGATCGTCATGGCCGGGGCGATCGAGTTCACGCGCCGTGCGACGGGACTGATCATTCCCGTCCTGATCCTGGTCGCGCTGACCTATGTCGTCTGGTGGGGGCCGATGGTCAGCGGCGTCCTGCGTTTCGGGGGGCTGTCGCCCGATACGCTCTATTTCCGCTCGATCCTGGCGGATGAGGGGATGTTCGGCTCGATCGCCCTGATCTCGGCGACCTATGTCTATCTCTTCATCATCTTCGGCGCCTTCCTGGTGCGCTCGGGCGCGGGCGTGTTCATCGTCGATCTCGCCCGCGCCATGGCCGGGCGCTTCGTTGGCGGCCCGGGCTTCGTCTCGGTTTTCGCCTCGGCGCTGACGGGGACTACGAGCGGCTCGGCCGTGGCCAATACGGTATCGACCGGCGTCATCACCATTCCGCTGATGAAGCGCGCGGGCTTTCCGCCGCGCTTTGCGGCTGCGGTGGAATCGGCGGCCTCGACGGGTGGCATGATCATGCCGCCGATCATGGGCGCGGGCGCCTTCGTGATGGCGACCTTCACGCAGATCTCCTATCTCACCATCGTTGCGGTGAGCTTCCTGCCGGCGATCGTCTACTTCCTCTCGGTCGCCTTCTTCGTGCGCATCAACGCCAAGAAATATAATCTCCAGGCCATAGATGACGATGCGCCGACCGCGCTCGAGGTGCTCAAGAAGGGCGGGCCGTCCTTCCTGATCCCGATCTTCACCCTGATCGGCCTGCTCGTCGCCGGCTATACGCCGACCTATGCGGCGGGCTTCGCCATCGCCGCCTGTGTGGTGGCCTCCTGGTTCACGCCCAACAAGATGGGCCCCAAGGCGATCCTCGATGCGCTCGCAATGGGCTCGACCAACATGATCATGACTGCCGTGCTGCTCGTCGCGGTCGGGCTGATCATCAATGTCGTGGCCATGACCGGGATCGGCAACACGATCTCGCTGATGATCGCGCAATGGTCCGGCAACAACCTTTTGATCGCCCTGCTCCTGATCGCCCTGGCTTCGCTGGTGCTCGGCATGGGCCTGCCGGTCACGGCGTCGTATATCGTTCTGGCGACGCTATCCGCGCCGGCCCTGCATCTCCTGATCCAGAACAACGCGCTGATCGACGCGATGGTGGCCGGCCAGATCCCCGAGGCGACACGGGTGATCTTCTCGCTGGTCGATCCGGGTGCGATGACGATGCTGGCCGAGCCGATAAGTCGCGACGCGGCGCTTGCGCTGGTCAATTCCGCACCGCCGGAAATCCTGTCGCAGACCTATACGCAGGTGCTCGATCCGCATGTGATCACCATGGCGCTGCTCTCGGCGCATCTGATCATCTTCTGGCTGTCCCTCGATTCGAATGTGACGCCGCCCGTCTGCATCACCGCCTTCGCGGCGGCGGCGATCGCCAAGACGCCACCGATGCGCACCGGCCTCGAGGCCTGGAAGGTCGCCAAGGGCCTCTATCTGCTACCGGTTCTGTTCGCCTATACGAATTTCATCGGCGGCGAATTCTGGGAGGTGATGCATATCTTCGTCATCGCGGTGATCGGCGTCTATGCCCTGGGCTCGGCGATCGAGGGGCATATGGAGGCGCCGCTGAACTGGCCGCTGCGTTTCGTTCTGTTCGGCTTCGGCGTGGCACTGCTCTGGCCCAATACGCCGATTGCCGAGGCGATCGGTGCGGTCGGCGTGATCAGCATCATCATCTGGAACTACCGCACCGACTGGCGCATGCAGCGCGAGAAGAAGCAGGCGCGGGCAGCGGCGGCTGCGACAAGCGCGGCGTGACGACAGACGCCGCATGGTGACGAGTGATGGTTACGAGAATGGCGGCGCGGGATCGAAACCCGCGCCGCTTTGCGCATGAATGCGCGCGCCTCGGTCAGGGCTGTGGGTAAATGCAACCATATGGTGGTTTTAGTATTGCGTAGTTGCGCTTTGATTGTTAATGGAACGTTAAAGCAATTTCCGATCTCAGGTGGCGCCCGTCTTGCGTTTCGCCCGCCCGATCCTTCGCGCCCTCGCGGCCCATCCCAGCCACCGGCGATTTCACACCGCACCGGAACGAACGCGGATTCGGCCTGTGCTCCGCGCCTGCAGTTCAATCGTGATCGCGGGTCTCCTCGCCTTTGCCGGTAACGCGATTGCCGAAGAGGCCAGCGAGAATGGTGCCCAGAGCGGGCCCGGTATCGAAGCGCCGCGTGTATCGGACCGGCATGATCGCGTGCTGTTCGGTTCGGTCGAGCTCGCCGAGGTCTCGATCTTTTCCGGCAGCGGTATCAAGTACAGCCTGTCGGGGGATGTCGAGGCGCCCGGGCCGATCGCGATGGCAATGACCAATATCGGTGCGACACGGGAACGCTGGGAGGGGCCGGACGATTTCGTCGCCTATCTGCCGCGTCTGACGCGGATCACGCGGGTCTATTTCGGTCGCCAGGGCAATACCCCGCTGGGATTTCTAACCCTCGCCGGCGGGGCCGAGATTCTGCGCAAGCAGGAATTCGGCGCGGATGCCCTGCCGCGCTGGCAAGAGCCGAAGGTCGGCGCGGCGTTCCTGGGAGAGCTCTGGCGGGAGGCTCCCCTGCCGGACGGTACAGGCTTCGGCGATCGCGATGGCCTGATTCACGTCAGCGTCATGGCCGGCACCGCTGCGCCATCCGTCTGGGCGCGGGTCGCCGGTGGCGTTGCGGTTGCCGACGGCGTTTTCGCCGGCCCGGAACTGGCCGGGTACCTCGAGCCGGATTACCGCGAGTGGCGCATCGGGGCGCATGTCACGGGGATGCGGCTGGGGCCGCTGCATCTGCGCTTCTCCGGCGGGATGGTCATGCCGGAAGGTGGTCGCAGCGACGTATATCTGGGGCTGCAGGGGCATTTCCTGCGCTGAAGCGGAGCTGGTTGCAGTCGCGTTCGTGCTCACGATTCCGCGCAATCCCGGGGTGCCGGCCATGTTTTCGCCGATTCAGTAACATCCCTTGCGTGACACCGTGTCGCCGACCCATTACATCGTCAGGCGAAGTGCTTCGCTGTAGATAGGTACCATGTCGATCTGGATCCTCTTCATCTTGATGACCGCGGCGACGATCATGGCGGTCCTGTGGCCGTTGTCGCGCCCGCGAACCGCCTTCGGCCCGACCTCGGCCGGGGAGGGGGAGCGTCTGTTCTACGAGGAGCAGTTGCAGGAGATCGACCGCGATCTCGCGCGCGGCATGTTCTCGCCGGAGGAAGCCGCGTCGGCAAAGGCGGAAGCGGCAAGGCGGCTGATCCGCGCCGATGCACGGCGCGAAGCCGGCGACAAGTCCCTGGACGAGCCCGCACTCCGGCGCCGCCGGGCGACATCCGCCCTGGCGCTCTCGGCGATCCCGCTGGTGGCGCTCGCGATCTACGGCGCTCAGGGCTCGCCGGAAATGCCGGGCCAGCCGCTGAGCGAACGCATGCAGCCGATGACCGCCGGTTCCGAACTGGATATGGACCAGGCCGTCGCGCGGATCGAATCGCATCTCCAGCAGAACCCGGAAGACGGGCAGGGCTGGGAGGTGATCGCGCCGGTCTATGTCAGGATGGGGCGTTTCGACGACGCGGCTGCGGCCTATCAGCGCGCGTTGCGCTATCTCGGCGAGGATGCCGATCGTCTGGCGAATTTCGGCGAGGCGCTGGTGATGGCATCCGAGGGCATCGTGTCGTCTTCGGCGCGCGAGGCGTTCGAGGGGGCGCTCGAGCATGATTCGCGCCACCCCAAGGCACGCTTCTTCCTCGCCACGGCAGCGCAGCAGGACGGCGACGAGGACGTCGCGCTCGATCGTTACCGCAGCCTGCTGGCGGATTCGGCGCCCGATGCGCCCTGGGTCGAGGTGGTGCGCCGGCGCATCGCGAATCTGGAAGGCGCTGATGCCCCGCCTGCCGATGCGGGCGACGCAGCCGGTGCCGGGGCGATCGCCGGCATGGTTTCGGGCCTTGCCGAACGGCTCGCGAGCGAGGGCGGCAGCGCGGATGAATGGGGTCGGCTCGTGCGTTCCTATGCGGTGCTCGGGCAGGAAACCCGTGCGGCGGAGGCTCTGGCCGATGCCCGCCGGGCGCTGGCGGGTGACAGTGAGGCGATTGCGCATGTCGAGGACGTGGCGCGCGAAGCCGGTATTGATCGAGAGTGATTGAGACATGACACGCAAACAACGGCGTCTGACGCTGATCGGTGTGACCGGCGCGGTTCTGGCCATCTCGCTGGGCCTCGTGCTCTTTGCCATGCGCGACACCATCGTCTTCTTCCGTGCGCCGAGCGATATTGCCGCGCAGGGTGTCGACGAGGGCGTGCGCTTCCGGCTCGGCGGGCTGGTCGAGGACGGCTCGATCCGCCGCGAGACCGGGCAGATTCACTATTTCCGCGTCACCGATGGTGGTGCTTCCATCGAGGTGCGTTACCAAGGCCTCTTGCCGGATCTGTTCCGGGAAGGGCAGGGTGTGGTGACCGAGGGCGCCGTCGACGGGTCGGGACTGTTCCGGGCCGATACGGTGCTCGCGCGCCACGACGAGAACTACATGCCGCGCGAGGTCGCGGATGCGCTCAAGGCGCAGGGGCTCTGGCAGCACGGGGATCCGGCGCCCGGCACGCAATGAGCGGATTCGGGGCCGAGCGGACGGGATCGGAAGGGGTGGTCAATTGCTGATCGAAGCGGGACATTTCGCACTGGCTCTGGCGCTCGGCCTGTCCGTGATCCAGATGGTCGTGCCCTTCTGGGGCGCGCGCACCAATGACCCGGTGCTGATGGGCGTCGGTGCCCCGGCGGCAATCGGCGTGTTCGCGCTGGTGCTGTTTTCCTTCGGCGTGCTCACCTACGCTTATGTCACCTCCGATTTCTCGCTGATGAACGTCTATGCGAATTCGCATTCGCAAAAGCCGATGATCTACAAGGTGACCGGCGTGTGGGGTAATCACGAGGGCTCGATGCTCTTGTGGATCCTGATCCTCGCCCTGTTCGGCGCGCTGGTCGCGATCGCGCGCAATGCCGTGCCGCCCAAGCTGCGCGCCAATACAATCGCCGTGCAGGGCTCGGTCACGATCGCCTTCCTGCTCTTCATGCTGCTGACATCGAACCCGTTCGAGCGGATCGACCCGGC
Organism: Salinarimonas sp.; assembly: GCA_020832565.1. Lineage (GTDB taxonomy): Bacteria > Pseudomonadota > Alphaproteobacteria > Rhizobiales > Beijerinckiaceae > Saliniramus. The sequence continues at coordinate 74,575 of JAFIEI010000008.1, forward strand.
CCCCTTCGAGGGCCGCGATCTCAATCCGATCCTGCAGGATATCGGCCTCGCGATCCATCCGCCGCTGCTCTATATCGGCTATGTCGGGTTCTCGATCACCTTCGCCTTCGCCATGGCGGCACTGATCGAGGGCAAGATCGATGCGGTCTGGGCGCGCGCGGTGCGCCCCTGGACGCTGGGCGCCTGGCTGTTCCTGACGCTCGGCATCTCGATGGGTTCCTACTGGGCCTATTACGAGCTCGGCTGGGGCGGCTGGTGGTTCTGGGATCCGGTGGAGAACGCGTCGCTCCTGCCCTGGATCCTCGGCACGGCGCTGATCCATTCCACCGTGGTGATGGAGAAGCGCGACGCGCTCAAGATCTGGACAATCCTGCTCGCGATCCTGACCTTTTCGCTCTCCCTGATGGGCACCTTCCTGGTGCGCTCGGGCGTGCTCACCTCGGTCCATGCCTTCGCCGTCGATCCCGATCGCGGGGTATATATACTCGCGATCCTCGTCTTCTTCATCGGCGGTTCGCTGGCGCTGTTTGCCTGGCGCGCGCCGCTGTTGCGACAGGGCGGGATATTCGCGCCGGTCTCGCGCGAGGGTGCGCTCGTCGTCAACAACCTGTTTCTCGCCACCGCCTGCGCCACGGTCCTGATCGGCACGCTCTATCCGCTGGCGCTGGAAGCCGTGACGGGGGCCAAGATCTCGGTCGGCCCGCCCTTCTTCAACGCCACCTTCGTGCCTCTGATGGTGCCGCTGCTCCTGCTCCTGCCGTTCGGTCAGGTGATGGCCTGGAAGCGCGGCGACATGAACGGCGTGGCACAGCGCCTGGCCGGGGCGATCCTGATCTCGGTGGTGCTGACGGTGATCATCTACGGCTTCACCTATGGCGGCCCGGTCGCGGCGCCGCTCGGCGTCGGACTCGGCATCTTCCTGATCGTGGGTTCCTTCAACGAAATCGTGACCCGCTCCTTCACCAGCGGCAGCGGCTTTCGCGATGCCATGCGCAAGGCGCGCGGCCTGCCCCGCTCGACCTGGGGGACCGTCACCGCCCATGCCGGCGTCGGCGTGATGGTGATCGGCATCGCCGCCACCGCCTGGTCGACGGAGCGGATCGTGACCATGCGCCCCGGCGACGTGCAGCATGTGGGTGGCGCCTATTCCGTGCGGCTCGATTCCGTCTTCCCGCGTACCGGGCCCAATTTCCAGGAGGATGTCGCGCGCATGACCGTCTTCCGCGGGGACCGTGCCATCGGGCAGGAGGAGACCTCGAAGCGCTTCTTCCCCGCGCGCAACATGCCCACCACCCAGGCGGGCCTGCACACGGTCGGATTCTCGCAGGTCTATCTCAGCTTCGGCGAGCCGCAGCCGGACGGGTCGCTCGGCCTGCGCCTGTACTACAAGCCCTTGATCCTGCTGATCTGGATCGGCACGTTGTTCATGGGGCTGGGTGCGGGTATCGCCATGAGCGACCGGCGTTTCCGCGTGGGCGCGCCGGTGCGCGCAAAGCGTGACGAATCCGCATCCGGCACCGCGCCCGCCCCGGCGGAATGAGGAGGATGTCGGCATGAGAGCTTTCGCCATCGCCCTGACCTTCGCAGCCGGCCTCGCGCTGGCCGGTATTGCTACCGCGCCTCCCGCCCAGGCCGGGCCGCAGCCCGACGAGATACTCGATGATCCCGAACTCGAGCAGCGCGCCCGGGCGCTCTCGGCCAATCTTCGCTGCCTCGTCTGCCAGAACCAGTCGATCGACGATTCGGACGCACCCCTGGCGCGCGATCTGCGCGTTCTGGTGCGCGAGCGGCTTGTCGAGGGCTACTCGGATGACGAGATCGAGGCCTTCGTGGTCGCGCGCTACGGCGATTTCGTGCTGTTTCGCCCGCCATTCAACGTCAATACGGTGCTGCTCTGGGGCTCGCCGATCCTGGTCTTCGGCGCCGGTGCACTCGGTCTCTTCCTCGCCCTGCGCCGCCGCCGCGACGTGGCGCCGAGCGTCACCGCCGATCTCACGCCGCAGGAGCGCGCGGAGCTCGAACGCATTCTCGGCGAGAAGTCGTCAGGCAATTCCTGAGAGCAAGTCGTGAGAGCAGGTCCCGAGAGGGCGCGCCGTCAGATCTCGCCGGCAGGCGCACGCGGGCTGAGCATCACGGTGCCGTCTTCGATGGCGAGCGACAGGCGACCGTGCTTGAGCGCGAGAGCCGGCTCGCCGAACAGGCTGCGCCGCCAGCCCTTGAGGGCGGCGATATCGGCTTCGTCATCTTCGGCAATGGCTTCGAGATCATCGATCGTCGCCACGATCTTGGGGGCCACGCCGTTCTGCTCGCAGATCGCCTTGAGCAGCACCTTCAACAGTTCGACCGTCGCCCCGGCATTGCCGCGTCCGCGCGCCCGCTCGGGCAGCTTGAGCTCCGAGAGATCGCGTGCCAGCCCGGCCTCGATCGCAGCCAGTGCATCGCCGGCGCTGCGTGAACGCTCGAAGCCCTTGGGCACCGAGCGCAGCCGCGCCATTGCTTCCGGATCGCGCGGCTGCGAGATTGCGAGTTCGACCACGGCATCGTCCTTGAGGACGCGGTTGCGCGGCACGTCGCGGCTCTGCGCCTCGCGTTCGCGCCAGGCAGCGACCTCGATCAGGACGGCCAGTTCCTTGACCTTGCGCACCCGCCCGACCAGACGCCGGTAGGCGCGCGCGGGGTCGCCCTCATAGGTGGCGGGATCGGTGAGAACCGCCATCTCCTCGTCGAGCCAGGCGCTGCGCCCGGTCTCGGCGAGCTGCGCGGCCAGTGCCTCGTAGACCGTGATCAGATGCGTCACGTCCGACAGGGCATAGGCGCGCTGCGCTTCGCTCAGCGGACGGCGCGACCAGTCGGTAAAGCGCGAGGACTTGTCGATCTTCGCCTTGGCGAGATCATTGGCGAGTTGCTCGTATGAAACGGAATCGCCATAGCCGCAGACCATGGCCGCGACCTGGGTGTCGAAGAGCGGCGTCGGGATGACGCTGCCCATCGTCCAGATGATCTCGACATCCTGGCGCGCGGAATGAAACACCTTGACGGTGCTCTCATCGGCCATCAGCGCGAAGAACGGGGCGAGATCGATGCCGTCCGCCAGCGGGTCGATCAGCACGGCCTCGTCGGGCGATGCAATCTGGATCAGGCAGAGCCTGGAATAATAGGTCGTCTCGCGCATGAACTCCGTATCGACGGTGACGAAGGAATGCGCGGCCAGCCGTGTGCAGGTCGCCGAGAGCTCGGCGGTGTCGGTGATCAGTTTCATGCAAGTCCTTTGCCGAATATGGCGAACGTGTGCAAGCACGAAGCGCCCGACAAGCAGAAATCACGGCCATGTTATGTCAACCGTGCCGTGGGAAATCGCGCTGCGGGCGGGCAAATTCGCGTGCGCTGCAGTAGCGGCTCTTGACAAGCGCGGCCCGGCGCGCTCACTCCCCTGCGGGCTCGCTCGAGAAAGAAAACCGGTTCCATGCATCGCTATCGCACCCATACCTGCGCCGCACTTCGCGAATCCGACATCGATGGTGAGGCCCGCCTGTCGGGCTGGTGCCACCGCATCCGCGACCATGGCGGCGTGCTGTTCATCGATCTGCGCGACCATTACGGCATCACCCAATGCGTGGTGGACCCTGATTCGTCAGCCTTCAAGCTGGCGGAGGCGCTGCGCTCGGAATGGGTCGTGCGCCTCGACGGCAAGGTGCGCCGGCGTCCGGAGGGCACCGAGAACCCCGATCTGCCCACCGGCATGATCGAAGTCTTCATCACCGATCTCGAAGTGCTCGGCGCCTCGGATGAATTGCCGATGCCGGTTTTCGGCGAGCATGATTATCCGGAAGATATCCGCCTGAAATACCGCTTCCTCGACCTGCGCCGCGAGAAGCTGCACGCCAATATCATGAAGCGCGGCCAGATCATCGATTCAATCCGCCGGCGCATGAAGGAGGGCGGTTTCTTCGAATTCCAGACCCCGATCCTCACCGCTTCCTCGCCGGAAGGCGCGCGCGACTTCCTGGTGCCCTCGCGGCTGCATCCGGGCAAGTTCTATGCGCTGCCCCAGGCGCCGCAGCAGTTCAAGCAGCTCGTCATGATGTCGGGCTTCGATCGCTATTTCCAGATCGCGCCGTGCTTTCGCGACGAAGACGCCCGCGCCGACCGCTCGCCCGGCGAGTTCTACCAGCTCGACGTGGAGATGAGCTTCGTCACCCAGGAAGACGTCTTTCAGGCGGTCGAGCCGGTTTTGCGCGGCGTCTTCGAGGAATTCGCCGATGGCAAGAAGGTGACCGGGGTCTTCCCGCGCATTCCCTATGCCGAGGCGATGCTCAAATACGGCGTCGACAAGCCCGACCTGCGCAATCCGCTGATCATCTGTGACGTGACCGAGGAATTCTCCCGCGAGGAGGTGACCTTCAACGCCTTCAAGAACGTGATCAAGGCCGGCGGTATCGTGCGCGCCATCCCCGCCACCGGGGCCGCGAGCCAGTCGCGCTCCTTCTTCGACAAGCTCAATGACTGGGCCCGAGGCGAGGGCGCGGCGGGGCTCGGCTACATCGTCTTCGAGGATGACGGCGGCGAGCTCGTCGGCAAGGGGCCGATCGCCAAGTTCATTCCCGCCGAAGTGCAGAAGCTGATCGCGTCGAAAGCGGGGATCGCTGCAGGCGACGCGGTGTTCTTCTCCGCCGGCGAGAAGGCCAAGGCCGTGGCGCTTGCGGGCAAGGCGCGCACGCGCATCGCCGAGGAACTCGACCTGATCCCGGACGGCGAATTCGCCTTCTGCTGGATCACCGACTTTCCGATGTATGAATGGGACGAGGACGAGAAGAAGATCGAGTTCTCGCACAACCCGTTCTCGATGCCCAATTACGATCTCGACAAGTTCCTCGCCCTCAACCCGGCGGATGCAGACGAGATCCTCGGCATCACCGCCTTCCAGTACGACATCGTCTGCAACGGCGTGGAACTGTCGTCGGGCGCCATCCGTAACCACCGCCCGGACGTCATGCGCAAGGCCTTCGGTCTGGCCGGCTACGGCGAGGATGTGCTCGAGGCGAAGTTCGGCGGCATGCTGCGCGCGCTCTCGCTGGGCGCACCCCCGCATGGCGGCATCGCGCCCGGCATCGACCGCATCGTCATGCTGCTATGCGGCGAGCAGAACCTGCGCGAGGTCGTGCTCTTCCCGATGAACCAGCGCGCGGAAGATCTCCTGATGAGCGCGCCTTCCGAGGTCAGCGCCAAGCAGCTTCGCGAGCTGCATATCCGCCTCAATCTGCCGGAGTGAGGCGGGCGCGGATTCCGTGCCAATCGCATATGCGCCCCCTCGCCATGGCGGGGGGGCACGTCCCCCGTTAAGTTGGCGTTTCGCGCGGGCGGACCGGTGATCCGGGGGATTCGCGCGAATGGCGCTACCGGGTCGGCAGGGGGGTGAAGAGCGACATGAAGGCGCTTTGGCAGGAAATGCGCGGCGGGATCGCCGCGATGCATCCGGAGCGCTTTCCCTACGCCAAATTCGCCGCCGCCCTGATCCTCGGATTTGTCGGCGGGGCCCTGTTCAACGCGCTCGAACTGCCGCTGCCCTGGATGCTGGGGCCGATGACCTTCTGTACGATCGGCGCCATCCTGGGCGCGCCGATCGCGGCGCCCACAGTGGTCCGCCCGCCCATGTCGGCGGTGATCGGGGTGATGCTCGGTGCGGCCTTTACCCCCGCCATTTTCGGCAGTCTGCTCGGCTGGTTTCCGACCATCATCGGGCTTGCTCTCTTCGTCGCCGTATCGGGATTCGCCTGCGTGCTCTATTTCCGCAAGGTCGGGCGGATGGACATGACGACGGCCTATTTCTCCGGGATGCCGGGCGGGCTGGTCGAGATGGTCATCGTCGGCGAGCAGCGCGGCGGCGACGGGCGCACCATTGCGCTCGTTCATTCCGCCCGCATCCTGCTGGTGGTGATGACGCTGCCCTTCCTGATCGAGATGGTCGAGGGCGTGTCCCTGGGCGGGCGCGCGAGCATGGGCCCTTCGGTGACGGAGGCGCCGCTCACTGCCGAATTGTGGATCATCGGCTGCGGGCTCGGCGGGGCCGTTCTGGGGCATCTTCTGCGGCTGCCGGCGAAATACCTGCTCGGGCCGATGCTGGTCTCCTCCTTCGTGCATGCCACCGGCATCACCGATTTCCAGCCGCCGGCCGAGATCGTCCAGGGAGCGCAGGTGGTACTCGGGGTGACCATCGGCTGCCGCTTCCTGGGAACCGCGCCACGTGTGATCCTGCGCATCCTCGCGCTCTCCTTCGGCTCGACGCTGATCCTGCTCGCCATGACGCTCGCCTTCGCCGTCGGCGTCGCGCGGGTCTCGGATTATGACGTGTTGCCGCTGATGCTGGCCTATTCGCCGGGCGGTCTGGCGGAGATGAGCCTGGTGGCGATCGCGGTGCATACGGAGGTCGCCTTCGTCGCGGCGCACCACATCATCCGCATCCTTTTCGTGATGATCAGTGCCGGCCCGACCTTCGCGCTGCTCTATCCCGGCCGCGGCGAGACAGGCGAGATTCCACGCATGCGCGACGGCTGATCCGGGCGCGTGTGCATCACCGGCGATTTCCCAAAGAAACCCGTTGACGCGCCGCCCGCCCCTTCGTATGAAGCGCCATCGCCGTCAGGCGAGCCCAGGTGGCGGAATTGGTAGACGCGCTGGTTTCAGGTACCAGTGGTGCAAGCCGTGGAGGTTCGAGTCCTCTCCTGGGCACCAACACCCTCTCAAGGTGTTGAGCTTCAAAGGTTTCCTTGTAGATCAGTGGTTTGAGGGCATCCCGGTGACACAATGGGGTGGCCCAAATGGTACTGGCCGTGAGTAGTCCGCATAAGCATCGGAAATCCAGCGTCTACTACTTTCGTAGGGTTGTCCCTGCTGATTTACGCGAAGCCGTTGGCAAGCGTGAGGTGATGATTTCGCTCAGGACGAAAGACCCGGCTGAGGCCCGTCGAAAACATGCCGAAGTGGCGGCGATGGTAGAGCGTGAATGGCAAGCGCTTCGCTCTCCCGCACGATCTCTCACACAGCGTGAAATCGTCGCCTTGGCTGGTCTCATCTACGCTGAAGAAGTCGAGGCGTTGAGCGAGGAGCCGGGGTCCGCTGATGTATGGGCGCACGTGATTGAGCTTCATGCCAAAGCCCGAGAGGCAGGCAAGTTGGAGCAATGGCTAGGCCCGTCCGTCGATGCGATCCTACGGCGCGAGGGCTTGAATATCGACGCCACAAGCCGTGCGCGTCTAATTGAGGCCGTTGATGCTGCTTCGATCCAAGCGAGTGAGCAGTTACGGAAGAATGCCGAAGGGGACTATAGTCCCGATCCCCGTGCCTCTCGCTTTCCCGAGTGGAAGCGACCGGACGAACCCTCGCCTGTGAAGGGTTACAAGACATCAAAGCCACAGGACAAGGCTACAACGATAACCGGGTTGCTTGCAGGCTGGTGGAGGGAGGCGCAATTGACCGGTAGGAGCGCGAGCACGTATCAAAGCTACAGTGCAACCATATCCAAGTTCGTTGCCTTTCTCGGCCACGACGACGCCACCAGGGTTACCCCAGACGACGTTGTGCGCTTCAAGGATCACAGGCTTGCTGAAATCAATCCCCGCTCCGGCAAACCTGTCTCACCTAAGACGGTAAAGGACAGTGACCTTGCTGGGCTCAAGTCCGTATTCGGTTGGGCCGTCACGAACCGCCTATTGCCCGCGAACCCCGCTGAGGGGGTGACGATCAAAGGCGTTGGGAAACTCGTCCGCACCCGCTCGAAAGGCTATACCGATACCGAAGCCGTTGCCGTCCTTCGTGCCGCTCTGAACCTGAAGCCGGGGCGTGAAGATCGTAAGACCTATGCTGCCAAACGGTGGGTGCCGTGGCTGTGTGCCTACACTGGGGCTCGCGTCGGGGAGTTCGCTCAACTCCGCAAGGGGGACGTTCGGCAAGAGAACGGCACATGGATTGTCACCATTACCCCGGAAGCGGGCACGGTGAAGACCAAGCAGGTACGCGAGGTGCCGTTGCACCCGCACCTTGTCGAGCTTGGTTTTCCCGAGTTCATCAGCTCCGCTCCCGATGGGCACTTGTTCGTGAACCCTAGCCCGACTGGAGACGTGCTCGGTCCCCTTCGAGGGGTCGTGAATCGTCTTCGCGAGTTCGTCCGTGAAATCGTACCAGACGAGCGAGTGCAGCCCTTCCATGCTTGGCGGCACCGCTTCAAGACGGTAGCTCGCGAGCTTGGAATAGACCCGATGATTATCGACGCTATTCAGGGCCACGCATCACGGTCGGTGAGCGATGAGTACGGCGACGCGACAATCAAAGCCATGCGTAGGGCTGTTGAAGCCTTCCCAAGATTCGAGGTCCTGCTCTCGACCGACAACGCCACTCGGTGTTCAAATTGAACAGCGTAGGAGATGAACGTGATTGGGTATGTTCTTCCTGATAACATTAGGCAGCTCTTGCCAACCCCCGCACCCCAGCCGCACCCTACAGGTCTCCCACTCGCGGACCTCAAGGCGGCCCCTCATCTGTTCCAGTTTCGAAGCGTAGTACTGATTGAGCGTCACGTTGGTGAGCTGATGTCAGTGCTCCGGCGAGGTGATCCGCTCGACCCCATCACCGTGTGGTTCTCTCATCCGGGGCCGATTGTGATCGAAGGGCATCATCGTCTCGAAGCCTATCACAGGGCTGAGTGGAAGGACCCGATCCCCGTTACGGTGTTTGAAGGGACCTTTGGCGAAGCTTTGCAATACGCGGCTTACGAAAACTCCAAGGCAAAGCAGCCCCTTGAGCGTTCCGAGCGAATCAACGCTGCTTGGGTGATCGTGGCAACGTCGCCTGACCTGCCCCAGCGGGCAGTAACCCGTGCTACAAGCGTCTCACTCGGAACGGTCAACAGTATGTTCCAGGTTGCGGAGACCCTGAAAGATAAGCGAATAAAGCCTATCGATGTCCGCACATGGGCCGAAGCGCGTCGCCTTGCCAAAGGAGAGCACGAACCTCTCGACCATGGTGACGAATGGCAGGAGCAACTTGCTCAGGAGTGGTGCGAGAGACTTGGGGCCGCATTCGGAACCAAAGCGCAGTCACAGCCTGAGATATTCGCCCGGGCATTGGAGCTGTATTTTGCCCGACAGCTTCCGCAATTGGTCCTGGCACTTCCCCGGGTTGAGCTAGAACCAGAGGAGGAAGAGCTCTTGTGATTGCAGTGCCTCCTTTCGCTCCTTCAATCCCGCGCCCGTCCTCCACAAAAACAACTCATGCCAAGGTGGAGGGCGGGACTACCCCGCTCGAATGATCGACATCGCCACGAAACGTATATACCCATAAGTGGTACTAATTGCCTGAATGCATAAGGTGTGGTGATTGCGCGTAGATGTCGGTTCGTTCGGTATAGTCACTATACTTTTGCTCGCTCATCGAGCGCCTTGTAGACCGCTCCTCGCGAGCAGCCGACTGCCTTTGCGATCTCCGTTGCGCCTATGCCTTGGTCCTTCATGCGTCGAATGCGGTCCCGATCAAGAGACACAGGGCGTCCCTTGTAGACCCCTTGAGCCTTCGCCTTCTCAATGCCGGCCCGTTGTCTTTCCCGGATGAAGCCTAGTTCCATCTCTGCGACCATACCCAACACCGTGAGCATCACCTTTCCCATTGGCCCCTTCGTCGAGATGTCCGGATCAAGGATACGAAGGAAGGCTCCGCGCTCGTCGAGCTCATGCACGAGATTGAGCACGTCGCGGGTTGAGCGGCCAAGGCGGTCGAGCTTCGCCGTTACGAGGGTGTCGCCCGGCCTAATGAAGTCGAGGATCGTTTCGAGCTCCGTGCGTCCGTCTCGCGAGCGTCCAGACGCCTTCTCTTCGCGGATGACATCGCACCCTGCCTGTCGAAGGCGCTCAACTTGAATCGCCGTGTCCTGCGACAGAGAGGACACACGGGCATATCCGATCATGGTCATGGCGACACCTTGCTGTTCACTATGGGTCTAGAGGTGTCATTTATTCCGTCTATTAAATCCAATGTCAACCCAAAATGCACACAAGGATCGATCCCCGTGAACGTCTCCTATGGGTGTACCTTTCGTAAGCACCAGCGGCTACCGAGAAGCCAACGCTTGAGCCAAGTATCGGGTCTAGTGGGGTTCATGCTCTTGCAGTTCCTCGTCGGGAGTGTCCCACCGGTACGAGAACAGTCCCTTCCCGACCTTCTTGAATGGTGAATACGGATCCCTCGCAATCGAACGCGAAATGGCTGCGTGTAAAGACTTTTCCGGTGTCTTTCCTCGGCTGTACAACTTCCCGCTCGCTACAGCTCTAGCGATTATCTCTGAGCATCGCATTGGTCGTTGTCGATCTACGAGTATCATGACCGCAACATTTACGAAGGTGCTTCCGCTGTGTCTTCCCATCATCCTAAGCCGTTCTGGGGGAACTCGGATTCCGACCCATGTCGGATCGCAGTTCAAACCACTGAAAATTACCTCAATTTTTACGTTTACCGGAGAGGTTGGGTCAAGCAGATACGTTGAGGACCCAATGCCAGTAACCATTGACCCCCTAATCCAGGCGCTCGCCGAGAAAGTCATAGCGGATGGGGCAAACCGCCGCGCAATAGCAGTCCTACGAGTGATGCTCGATCGGGGCCGCATCTCCACCGACGAAATACAGGAAATAGGGTATAATCATCCCCCAAGAGCGATCGGTGACGTGCGGGACGCGGGGATCCCCATCAAAACGGGTTCGGAAACTTCCGCCAAAACAGGTCGGCGGATGGCCGTCTATACCTTCGGTGATCCCTCAGATATCCAAGAGGGCAGGGTTGGCGGGCGCAGCGCCCTCCCAAAGGCCTTCAAGCAAGCACTTATCAAGCGATACGGCAGCATCGACTGCATAACTGGGGCCCGACTAGACGAGCGGGTGCTTCAGATTGATCATCGTATTCCGTATCGAATATCTGGCGATGTGGGCCTTTCTGATCATGATGTCGAGGCTTATATGCTCCTTGATGCATCTTCTCAGCGTGCAAAATCTTGGTCATGCGAACATTGTCCGAATATGCAGCCTACCGCTCGCGATGCAGGAACGTGCGCTACCTGTTTCTGGGCTTATCCGGAGAACTACCGGCATATCGCAACCAGCGAAATGAGACGAACAGAGATCGCCTGGCAGGGTTCTGACGTTGCTGTGCATGACCGATTAGAAGAACTAGCACAACGGGACGGCCAGACGGTCTCGGAGTTTCTGAAAAATACAGGGCGTCAGATAGCGAGGCGTTCCTGAATAGGCTGAGCTGAGCTCATGAATCCTTCGTTAGCTTCACCAATACCCGGCGAAAGGTATAGGCTCTCCAATGTTCTTTCTGAACGCCCACTTAGTGTTGCTTGCGACGAGCGTCCCGCCTGAAGCAGTAGTCTCGTAAGGCCAAGGCTATCAGGCAACGGTGGACCATAGGTCTTCTCGCCCGTCATTCCGTCGTACGAGAGCGCGAATGGTATACCGCGATTAAGAAGTTCCCGTAGACCGTCAAGCAGTCTTTCCGGTGGCAAACCTTCGGCGTATCGCTTATCGCGTCCTAGCGTGGTGCCCGCATAGGGAGGGTCCATGTAGATAAAATCGGACGATTCAGCGTCATGGATGGTTTTCATCCAGTCACCTTGTCGGACCTCTACTTTATCACGCAGTAACATAGATGCACAAACGATTGCTCGCTCCATGCGGTCAGGATGCATCCCTAGTCGGCGCTTGTCTCGACTTTGGCTGAATGAGCCTCCCTTTGAAAACCGGATCGCATTCTTCACGCATCGTGCGATGAGATAAAGTAGGTCTACAGGATGCTTGTTGCAATTGTACCGGTCACGTACTCGGTTATAATATCCGTCATCGGAGCTAGACTGACCGTTCCAAATCTCACGGTAGCGATAGGCAGTCTCTTGGGGTCTTTCAATTATCGCAACCCAGAGATCACTTATCGGGGCAAGGATATCACCGATGATATAATGCTTGGCGATACCATTGTGAGCCGCCCAAAGGGTCATGGCTGCGGAGCCGGCGAACGGCTCATACCAAGTGTCTATGCCACGCGGTATCTGGGAGCCTATCAGTGGTGCCAGGTTACGCTTTGAGCCTTGGTATGGGATGGGATGAGGGATCTTGATCATGTCGATACTTTAGGTTCTAAACGAGGGTAAGGCATCATGCTTTGCGGCACATCCCGGGAGATATCAACAGGATATCTGTTCCTACCTTCTTGGATCGAAGCCGGGCAAGCTGATTGAGCCTTTCGGCGTGACCTCTGTCCATGGGGGGATTGTCCTTCTCGCCTCCACTCGATGCCCTCTTGAGATTTTTTCTACTCAACATCCCAGCACTTTGCGAGTGCCACTGGCTCCAACACTATCGGTCAAACGCGTTGTCGAGGTGGTCGAATCTTTGCCAAGGGTGACGAACTATCTCGACGTTCCCCGCCAGCTCAGACGGTTGAGATTCGCCTGCCAGCGGCAGCTGACGATAAAACCGTTCCTCAAGCCCTATAATAACACCGTAGACGGCTGAACCTCTAGCGACCATGCCCCAACGTGATCGACACTAGGGCTCTCGACGCGCGGTCCACATCGATAATATCTCTGGACGTTTCCGAGGTGCCGAGGAGCCATGCGGCGACTGCGGGTGCGATCGCCATGAATAACACTGAAACGAGCAACCGAGGGCAGAACAGGCAGTGTCCCTGCCAGAACAGGGTGAGCGGAATAAAGACGATAATCATGGTGGTGACGGTGGTGGGTATTCTGAGTTCATTGTCTGCCTGTACGGTGACTACATCAGGCTTTGTCCGTGGAGAAATCTCGACAAGCTCGTCGATGCAGCTTGACGATAACACAGTTAGGTGACACAAAGATCGCCAAGTGCCCTCAGGAAGGCATTGATTTGTAAGGATAATTTGACTTGGAGGGCCAGTCCTCTCCTGGGCACCAACACCCTCTCAAGGTGTTGATCCGCAAGGTTTTCAGGC
>JAFIEI010000110.1 GCA_020832565.1 Salinarimonas sp.
GTGCTCCGAAGGGATAACGGTTCCGCTTCTCAGGCAGCGAGGTCAAGCGTGATTGTCTCGACTGCTTGAGTGGGGGCTTCCAATCTGTCAACTTTGCACATCTGGATCTGACCGGAGGCGAGCAGCGACCGGAGCAACAGAGAATATTTTCCTAGCGTGATGATGGGGCCGGGAGGAGAATGTCTGGTATCCGGCACAATTTGTCGATTGCCGAAGTTCGCAAGATAGCCGGTGACCCGGTGCAAATGCACGAACTGGCGATCAAATCGCCTATGCTGCCTTGATCGCTAAGCGGCTTGATCCGGCATCACGCCTGTGAAACGCTTTCGCTTGGCGCCGTGTGTCTAGCGGCTTCTGAGCATTCGAAAGGAAAAAAGCATGCGTGTCTCCCTACAAGTCCTATACCCCGTCGGTGATAACACTCGTTTCGATCATAGCTACTATCGCGATACCCATTTACCGTTGGTCGGCAGGCATATGGGTGCTCATATCGAAAGCACACTGGTGACGAAAGGGATTGCCGGTGGGCCGGATACACCGCCGCCATTCCATGCGTTAGCAACGATGGTCTTCGCAGACCGAGCGGCGCTCGAAGCAGCTCTTGCCAATGCAGGGCCGGTGCTCGCGGACATTCCCAATTTCACGGACTCCCGTCCGCAGATGCTGATTGGCGAGGTGGTAGGCTGAGAGTCCAAACGGCTGCATATCGTCCATCAGGTGTCGTATCGTGAGCCCCGACTCCGAAGGGGCGATCGCTTGGGCAGAGAAGAAGCGCCCAGCAAGAGGTCGGGATTAAGATGGCCTTCACGCTTTACCGAACGAAATATGGCACAGAGCCAAAGTGAGCACTTGAGTCAATCGCATCAATTGCATTGATAGGAGCAAGAAATGAACAATAGCGAGAAGTTCTTGATTACAGGGGCCATGGGTTGCATTGGCGCTTGGGTGGTTCGTCATCTGCTTGACGAAGGGACCAAATTCGTCGCAACGGATCTGAGCGATAACCCTGCACGACCACGACTGATAATGTCCGACGCGGAGATTGCCGCAGTAACCTGGCAAAAGCTTGACATAACCGACGCTGGCGCTGTCGATGCCGCGGTCAAGGACCAGGGCATCACCCACATCGTTCACTTGGCCGGGCTTCAGATACCGTTTTGCAGGGCGAACCCGTCATTGGGAGCTGCCGTCAACGTCCAGGGAACGGTCAACGTCCTCGAGGCGGCGCGCCACAATGGCATTTCGGGTCTATCGTATGCGAGTTCACTGGCGGCGCTCGGTCCGCCGCACCTGTATCCCCGGATGCCAGTGCCGAACGATGCCCCCACAGCGCCGACGACGCTGTACGGTGTCTACAAGGTGGCGAACGAGGAAACTGCACGCATCTATTGGCAGGACTGGCAGGTAGGAAGCATCGGGCTGCGGCCATACAATGTCTATGGTGTCGGTCGCGATCAGGGTGTGACGGCAGATATTGCCAAGGCTATACTCGCCACAGCAGCAGGTCAGCCCTTCCATATCCGCTATGGTGGTCCGCTCGCGTTGCAGCACGCGAGCGACGTGGCCAAAATGTTCATGACAAGTGCCAGAGCAAGGCATCAGGGCGCTGTCGTGTGCAACTTGCGCAACGACGTGACGACGGTCGAGGCGTTTGTGGATTTGCTGACCCAGCTATATCCGCACGCCGAGGTTACCAATGATTCCAGTAATCTTCTTCCATTTCCGGCCGACCTTGATGACACTATCCTTCGTAGTCTGATTACAGATGTGCCCCATACCCCCCTGACCGATGCCATACAGGAAGACTATGATATGTATCGCATTTTAATTGATGCTAGGCGTATCAATCTTGAGCAGTTAAAACTATAGCCCTAAAAGTTTTTTCATTATTAAAATGCTTTTCAAGCGCTTAAAAAAGGCGATTTTACCGTGTGAGAAATAATCCGTATATGAAATCTATCGCTTCGATACATTCTGTAAACGATTAACGACATCTTTTTTAGATTGAGTACTTCTCCGTCTGCGGTTTTCACGTTTCTGTTCATGGTCGTCGCTCTGGACGCCAATCTCTGGGCGGTTCGATGGTGGGTTTGAATGCTGCAGGCTCTAGAAGGTGTATTGTGAAAATGCGCCGACGAAGGATCCCCGATCCGTCCCCTGATCCCTTATAGAACAGCGCATTCAGTTCGGTACCCCGCGCCGATCGGCGCCGAACCCTTACGCCAATCCACATCCATCACCGCGCGCCGCATTCGGGAAAGGATCACTTGGGTCAAATCTCGGTGGAAATTTTGTGCCTGCCCGGCTCACTTCTCGACGGAAATCAACACCTTGCCGTCCTACGCAGTTTCGACTTCGGATCAAAAAGAAAGTCGCCGCAGGCTCTCGATCGCGGCCTCGCGATGCTGTGCGATCATCGCCATCGCCGCTATCAATTCTGGATTATTCGACTGCGCCTCAAGCCCACGTAGGATATTCAGTCGGCTGCCCTGCATGAAGCTTCGGATGTCGGGTTCCGCATTCCAGGCAGACTCTGCCTGCATCGCGTTCAGTCGTGCTGCTACCCAGTCGCAAGCGTCGCTCGGCAGGGCGCAGGGCGGGCACAGGCGGTTCTTTTCGGCATTGTCCTGCCGCGTTGCTTCGACGAAGGCGGTAAGGGCGGCGTTGAAGCATGTCAGACCGAAACGGAGGCATTGTACGGTAATGCGTCCCTCCTCGAAGACTGGCCGGGTCGGACGCGGGGTCAGCGCGTTGGCCGTGCAGTCGATGTGAAGATGCTCCCGGTCGGTCGGGACGGACCCTGCCTGCATCTCGACGCGCTCGGCCGTGATGGCGGTAACATAGCCGGCGCGAACCACGTTGGTCACACGGCGCATCTGGTCGCGCTCGAACGCACTGGTCTGTGCGCCGCGAAATGTGCCCGGCATAACGTGAGGGTCCAGTGCGTCGAACAGACCCGCCGCCTGCAGGCGCCGGAACAGATCGGCG
>JAFIEI010000051.1 GCA_020832565.1 Salinarimonas sp.
CCGAGCGCGACGGCACCATCGCCGAAGTGCTC
Organism: Salinarimonas sp.; assembly: GCA_020832565.1. Classification (GTDB taxonomy): domain Bacteria; phylum Pseudomonadota; class Alphaproteobacteria; order Rhizobiales; family Beijerinckiaceae; genus Saliniramus. The sequence goes on from JAFIEI010000051.1 coordinate 33, forward strand.
GTCCAGGCCGGCGAGCAGATCGATGCGAAGGATCTGCTGATCGTCTATGCGGCGGGGTGATGGGTGGTCCCGAGGCGCGGCCACTACGCGATGGCAACCTCCGCATACGCCGGTCCATCCTTGTGACGGCGCTCGCTGCAATTCTGTCGGCGGGATGAGGACGGTCTGTCTCCCGGGTCTTCATGCTCCTGCGCAGCATTCGCATCGGGCGCGGATTCGTCACAGCGCACGATGGGAATGCCGGCAGCCTGTGCACGTGTGTGCAGGTCGCGGGTATTGTCGCCGCCCGCGAACAGGACGAGGCAATCGGGTCGCGAATCGCTCAGCATGAAGCTGTTGCGAATACCCTCGGCGCGGCGCCCGAACGCTTCCCAGTTCGGCGGATAACGCACCACGTTGATGCCGTTGCGTCGGGCCCAGCGCTCGGCAATGATTCCGGCTCCGGTGACATTGCCGTGGATCAGCACCGTGATCGGACCCACCCCGTGCAGGGCGTCGAGGGACTCGCTGAGGCGTTTTTCGTCAGAGAACTCCCGTCCTCCGCAGATGATGACGCGCATGATGATTCTCTTTCATTGTCTGCTTGTCTTTCGGTTGCTCAAACTCCGTGCAGGCAAAGAAAATCATCGTCGCGGCGGGACGGGCAGGCTGCGGTCGAGGCGGGCATGGCGCATGGCTTTCATCCATTCAGGGGGTGGCATCGGCGGCACGCCTGCGCATCGCTCGCCTGAGAGGACGAGGCGCGCACGCGGCACGGATGCGGTTCGTGCGGATTCAGCCGATGATCGGATGGTTCAGCCCAAAGACGGCGCCCGGCTGGTCACGCCGTCCCCGGGCCGACTAGATCCCTCATCCATGGCGGGCCTCCTTCGGTTCGATGCGCAGGGCATTCCAGTTTTCCTGCAGCCGCTCATGGCGGGTTCAGCGGGCCGTGGCGCAGGCGATAAGCCCAGGCACTTGCGAGGATATGCCAGAGGCGACGCAGCCGCTGGAAGCGGCGGGCTAAAGTTCGGCGCATGCTGTGAAGCGCGCGCGCCCGAATGGCCATTGCGGACACAAGCGCGGGCGTCGTCGCGAGCTGTGCGGGAGCCGGGGCCATACGGCCCGAAACAGTTAGTATCATCATCACAACCTCCAGGAGGCCGGCGGGGTATCCCCGCGGCATCCGGAGGCGCAAAACGCTCAGGTGCCGAGGGACGATGTCTGCCGGTTGTCTGCAACGCTGGAGCGCGACGCCTGCCCGATGAGGCGCGCAACGCTTCGAGGTCGACCGTCCATCTTCGTTCCGATTTGCTGGTGAGAATGACGCGCAGTGCGCGCGTCATTCAGTTACCGGCGCGACCCATGATGGTCAAGAAGATTGACACCCGCGCCGCCTCAGATTTCGATGCCGATCAGCCAGGAAGCCATCAGGAAGTACACCAGCAGGCCGGTGAAGTCCTTGATGGTGGTGATGAAAGGATCGGCGCCCGGCGCGTGGTCGACGCCGATCTTGACCATGGTCCAGGGCAGCAGGAAACCGAGAACCGAGGCGAGGAAAATGGAGGTGAACAATGCCACGCCGACCACGATGCCGAGCTGCGGGATGTCATTGGGCACGCCCTGCCAGAAATAGGCGACCGTCCCGGCGAGCACGGCGATACCGACCGCCATGGTGAGGCCGACACCGGCTTCGCGCAGAAGATGCTTGCGCGCGAAATCCTGCATGGTGATGTGGCCGAGCGCGAAGCCGCGTGCGAAGATCGTCGAGCTCTGCGTCCCGACATTGCCGCCCATATCCATCACCAGCGGGATGAAGATGGCGAGCGCGATCACGGCGCCGAGCACATCCTCGAAGGTGTCGATCAGACCGCCGACGAGCAGGCCGCCCGCGAGCGTCACCATCAGGAACAGGATGCGCACCCGCACAGCGTACCAGATCGGCCCCTGGGTCAGCTTCTCCGAGCGCACATGGTCGGTGGTCTTGAACATGTCACCGACACCGGCCTTGTAGTAGATATCGTCGGATGTCTCGACCTCGAGCACGTCCATGGCATCGTCGAATGCCAGCACGCCGACGAGCACATTGCTGCCGTCGACGACGGGCAGCAGGGCGATATCCTTCATCTGCAACTGCCGGGCGGCCTGCTCCTGATCGAGTTCGCGACGCACGGCAAAATCCTTGCCTTCGATCATGCCGTCGACGAGATCGGTGGCATGGGCGCGCACCAGCGCGGAGAGCCGCACGAAACCCTCGTAGGCTCCCTTCTCTCCGACGACGAAGACGATCGAGGACAAGCCGGCGGCGAGCCGCGAACGCTTGACCGTATCGAGCGCGGCTTCGACGCTCTGCCCTTTCGTGACGCAGAGGAAGCTGTCGCGCATGATCCCGGATACCGGGCCCGACATGCGGGTCGCTGCGGAGCGCGTATTGGTGGAAGAACGGGTCGTTCCCGCATTCAGGGTTGCTGTGTTGGCCATGATTCGTCTCCTTGATCGGCATGGCGAAAAGCGGGTCGCACACGGCGCCGGGCGATATGCGTGGGCTCGCGTGAACCGAAGCCGGTTGCTTCGGAAGTGGTTTGTGCGGACCGCTGGAGGAGACGAGCCGGGCGTTGCGCCCGGCGGCCGAGACGATGTCGGCTTCAGGCGAACGGAACCCGCTGCGCCGCTTCGCTGCGGCCCGGTAGGGGTCTGGACTTGTCGGGGCTTCTCGAGGCGGGTCTGCCCGTCGAAGCGAAACTACTCGGAGGTTCCATCAGGGTTTCCATTGGTGAAGGACGCATGATCCGGTGTCGCTTGCACCGTTCATGTCAGCGGATACTTGTTCGTCGCCTGTTCATGATTGCCATCCAACTCTCGCGTGAATTGAAGGAGCGGACCCGATCGCGGGGACCCGGCCGGCGCAACGGGCATCGGTCAGGATGCCCGGTCACGGACCTGCCGCGCATGACGCAGCGACGGCGGACGAACACGTCCGGTCGTGCGGTTGCCACACGGCTCTCGCGGTTTTTGGAAAAATGACGCCCCATCCGGTGCGCGAGGTTGTGTTGCCCAAAACGCTTTGGCCTGTCAACCGCTAATGCCGCCATATTCTCCAGTTCCGGCGACATCGCGCCACGCTTGCCGAAGCCGCGCGCTTGACCGCAACGCAGCGCCTGTTAACCATCGTCGGGGAGAGGCGTTTGCATGACCATTCCCAATCTGATCACGGTTTTTCGCCTGGTTCTGGTACCGCTCGTCATCGTCGCGATCCTGCAGGGGGCCTGGGTGGCGGCGTTTGCCATGTTCGTGATCGCGGGCATTTCCGACGGTCTCGACGGCTATATCGCGCGGCGTTTCGACCAGCGCAGCGAGTTCGGCGCGATGATCGATCCGTTGGCCGACAAGGCGCTCCTGATCTCGATTTTCGTGACGCTGGCCATCGTTGCCCAGATCCCGGCCTGGATCGCCGTCCTCGTGGTATTCCGCGACGCGATGATCCTGATGGCCTTCGTGATCGCGGTCTTGATGACGCGCCCCATGGAGGTCAAGCCGCTGACGATTTCCAAGGTCAATACGGCGCTGCAGATCGGCTATGTGGCGCTGGTTCTCGGCCTGCTCGCCTTCGGCATCGCCGCGCCGCTGATCGTGACGTTGACCATGTGGGCCGTTGCGGCCTTGACCGTGATCACCGCCGGCGCCTATCTCGTCATCTGGTTGCGGCACATGACGCATTGACCGCTTCCTGCGCATGGCTGCAACGTCGCCGGCGCCGCTTTTGCCGAGGGTTCGATGACCGTACAGAAGCAACTCGGATTCTGGATCGCGGCGCTCGTCGTCTTCGTTCTTTTCCTCTGGCTGTTCAGCGGCATCCTCCTGCCCTTCGTGGCAGGGCTGGCGCTCGCCTATTTCCTCGACCCGGTTGCGGGTCGCCTGCAGCGGCTCGGATTCGGGCGGGTGGGCGCGACGCTCCTGATCCTCGGCGTCTTCGTCATCGTCTTCGTCCTTTTCCTGGTGCTGGCCGCGCCGCTCGTGGTGCGCGAGATCACCGCCTTCCTGCAGACGCTGCCGTCCTACGTGACGCAGCTGCAGCGTCTCGCCCATGAGCATGGCGGGCCGTTCCTGGAGCTCTTCGGCGGCGAAGAGGCCGGACGCGACGTGGAGGGTTCGATCCGCGACATGGTCGGCCAGACAACGGGTTACCTGCTCGGGCTGATCGGCTCGATCCTCGCCGGCGGCCAGACGCTGCTCTCGCTCTTCTCGCTCGTGATCGTGACGCCGATCATCGCCTTCTATCTCCTGATCGACTGGCACAAGATGGTCGCCACTGTCGATTCCTGGCTGCCTTTGCGCTATCGCGAGACGATCCGGGGGCTGGCGCGCGAAATCGATACAGCGCTGGCGGGTTTCGTGCGCGGCCAGGCCTCGCTGTGCCTGATCCTCGGCTCCTACTACGCCATTGCCCTGAGCCTGATCGGGTTGAATTTCGGTGCCCTGATCGGCATCACTGCCGGATTCCTGAGCATCATCCCCTATGTCGGCTCCTTCACCGGGCTGCTGCTCTCGGTGGGTGTGGCCATCGTGCAGTTCTGGCCGGATTATTACTGGGTGCTGATCACGCTCGCGATCTTCGTCAGCGGCCAGATCGTCGAGGGGAATATCCTGCAGCCGAAGATGCTCGGCGATTCCGTCGGCGTGCATCCGGTCTGGCTGATGTTCGCGCTCTTTGCCTTCGGCTCGCTGTTCGGCTTCCTCGGCCTGCTGATGGCCGTCCCGCTCGCCGCAGCCGTCGGCGTGCTGATGCGGTTCGGTCTGCGGCGCTATCTCGCGAGCAGCTATTATCGCGGTGATACCGAGTCGGCTGCGCGGGTCGGGGAGGCGCGTGATGACTGAGCGTCCCGCGCGATCGCGCAACAAGGATGCCGATGCGGGCCAGCTCGCCCTCGATCTCGCGCTCGCGCCGCGCCACGGCGGCGAGGATTTTCTCGTCGGCCCCTCCAACGAGCAGGCGCATGCCCTGATCGAATCCTGGCCGGACTGGCCCGACCGGGTCATCATCATCGAAGGCCCGCCCGGAAGCGGCAAGACGCATCTCGCCGCGATCTGGGCCGAGCGCGCCCATGCCTGGACGGTGGATGCAGCGCAGGTCACCATGGAGCGGGTGCCCTATCTCGTCTCCAACCGGGCACTCGTCGTCGAGGATGCCGATCGCGGGCCACGCGCGGAAGCCGCCTTGTTTCACCTGCTCAATCTCGCCCGCGAGCACGGCACCAGCGTCCTGATTACGGCGAGCGCACCGCCCTCGGCCTGGGGGATCACCACGCCGGATCTGCTCTCGCGTCTGCGGCTCGCACCCGGCGCGCGTATCGCACCGCCCGATGAGGCATTGCTGAAGGCGGTGCTGGTCAAGCTCTTCGTCGATCGCCAGCTTCTCGTCGATACCCGGGTCGTCGATGCGCTGGCGCTGCGCATCGACCGCTCGCTGGCCCAGGCGGGCCGCGTCGTCGCCGCGCTGGACCAGGAAGCACTGCGGCGCGGGCGCCGGCTGACGCGCAATCTCGCACTGGAAATTCTGGCGACCATGCCCGAGATCGGTGAGGATGAGGCGGGCGATCCGGGTGAAGAAGATGGGGATGCGGGTCCCTCCGGGGAGGACAGCAGCGCGTGATCGGCTAAGATGGCAGTGTCGCGAAATTATCGTAATGGCGTCGTAATCCGTGCTATTGCGCAGCGAACAGGGAGGAACGGGGTGCGTGCCAGCCTCAGCAACGCAGCAGATGCGGAAGAGATCGCGAATGTCGAGGATCCGCCGGTCGTCCAGAAGGGCGAGCCGCCGCAGGGCCGCGACCTGCTCGGCACGCCGCATCGCTTCGTCAATCGCGAACTCTCCTGGTTGCAGTTCAACCGGCGCGTCCTCGAAGAGGCCTCCAATCGCAACCACCCTCTGCTCGAGCAGCTTCGCTTCCTCTCGATCTCGGCCAACAATCTCGACGAGTTCTTCATGGTCCGCGTCGCGGGTCTCAAGGGCCAGGTGCGCGAGGATCTCACCGCCGTCTCGCAGGACGGACTGACGCCGAGCGAGCAGCTTTCGCGGATCGGCCAGGAGGTGGCCACGCTCACCGTCGATCAGCAGACACGCTGGCGCGAATTGCGCGATGAACTGCTCGGCGAGGAGATCGCGCTCGTCGGCGAGGACGACCTGTCGAAATCCGAGCGGGTCTGGCTGGAAGATCACTTCCTGCACCACATCTTTCCGATCCTGACGCCGCTCGCCATCGATCCGGCCCATCCCTTCCCGTTCATTCCCAATCTGGGCATGTCGCTCGCCCTGAAGCTGCGTCGCCAGACCGACGGCAAGCTGCTCAATGCGCTGATCCGCCTGCCCTTGAAGATCGACCGGTTCATCAAACTGCCCGATTACGGTGATCACGGCGGGATGCGCTTCATCACGCTGGAACAGGCCATCGTCCTGCATATCGGGCGATTGTTCCCTGGCTACGAGGTGATCGGCCAGGGCTCGTTCCGGGTGATCCGCGATTCCGATATCGAGATCGAGGAAGAGGCCGAGGATCTGGTGCGCGTCTTCGAGACGGCGCTGAAGGAGCGCCGGCGCGGCTCGGTGATCCGGCTCGAGATCGAGGAGCGCATGCCGGAGGATCTCGGCACCTTCGTCGCCAAGGAGCTGCATGTGGCGCCGGAGGAGCGGGTCACCATCGACGGCATGCTGGCGCTCAGCGAATTGTCGCAGCTCGTGGCGCTGGAGAGGCCCGATCTGAAGTTCAAGCCCTACAAGCCCCGGTTTCCCGAGCGCATCCGCGATCAGGGCGGGGATTGCTTCGCGGCGATCCGTGAGAAGGACATCATCGTCCACCACCCATACGAATCCTTTGATTCGGTGGTGCAGTTCCTCAACCAGGCAGCGCGCGATCCGCAGGTGGTGGCGATCAAGCAGACGCTCTATCGCACCTCGAACCAGTCACCGATCATCGCCGCGCTGGCGGAAGCCGCCGATGCGGGAAAATCGGTCACGGCCCTGGTAGAGCTCAAGGCGCGGTTCGACGAGGAGGCCAATATCCGCTGGGCGCGGGATCTCGAACGCGCCCATGCGCAGGTCGTATTCGGCTTCATCGAGCTGAAGACGCATGCCAAGCTCTCCATGGTGGTGCGCCGCGAGGGCGGGCAGCTCGTCACTTATTGCCATATCGGCACAGGCAACTATCACCCGATCACCGCGCGCATCTACACGGATCTGTCCTATTTCACCGCCGATCCGGTGATCGCGCGCGACGTGGCGCGGATCTTCAACTTCATTACCGGCTATGCCGAACCCGCCGAGCTCGAGCGCATGGCGGTCTCGCCCTACACGCTCAAGAAGCGTCTCCTGAAACATATCTCGGAAGAGATCGTCCATGCCCGGGCGGGGCGCCCGGCGGCGGTCTGGCTCAAATGCAACGCGCTCGTCGATCATGAGATCATCGATGCGCTCTATGAAGCGAGCGGCGCCGGTGTGCAGGTCGATCTCGTCATCCGTGGCATCTGCTGCCTGCGGCCCGGCATTCCGGGGCTGTCGGAGAATATCCGGGTGAAGTCGATCATCGGACGTTTTCTGGAGCACAGCCGCATCTACGCCTTCGGCAACGGCGAGGGGCTGCCCGGGCCCAATGCCCATGTCTACATCTCCTCTGCCGATCTGATGCAGCGCAATCTCGACCGGCGCGTGGAATCGCTCTTGCCGATCCATAATCCGACGGTACATCAGCAAGTTCTGGAACAGATCATGCTGGCCAACCTCCTCGACAACCAGCAGAGCTGGCGCCTGCTGCCCACCGGTGCGGGCGAGCGCATCACGCCCGAGGCGGGGGAGGAACCCTTCAACGCCCACAAGTTCTTCATGACCAATCCCAGCCTTTCCGGCCGGGGCAAGTCCCTTAAAACCTCCAGCCCGAGATCGCTGCTCAGACGTGGACAACGCAACTGAAAAATTCCTGATGCGCGATGATGCCCCCGGCCGGCTCAAGGTCGGGCGTCCGGTCGCCATCATCGATATCGGCTCGAACTCGGTCCGCCTCGTCGCGTATGAAGGGCTCACCCGGGCACCGACGCCGATCTACAACGAAAAAGTCCTGTGCGGGCTCGGGCGCAACGTTGCCTCGACCGGGCGGCTCGACGAGGAGGCCGTGGCGCGGGCCCTGCGCGCGCTAGCGCGCTTCAAGGCGCTGTGTGCGACGATCCGCGTCGGCAAGATTCACGTGCTCGCCACGGCGGCTGCGCGCGATGCGCAGAACGGCCCCGACTTCCTCACCGAGGCCGAGGCGATCCTTGGCCAGGAGATCGAACTGCTCTCGGGCACGCGCGAAGCGGAACTCTCCGCACTCGGGGTGATCTCCGGCTTCCACGAGCCCGACGGGGTCGTCGGCGATCTGGGCGGCGGTTCCCTCGAACTCGTCGATATCCGGGGCGCCACTGCGGCTCCCGGCGTGAGCCTCAAGATCGGCGGTCTCGCGCTGCTCGACATGTCGGGCGGATCGCTGCGCAAGGCCCGGCGGCTGGCACGGACGGCCCTGCAGCGCGCCGCTCCGCTTTCCTCGCTGACGGGGCGTCCTTTCTACACCGTCGGCGGCACCTGGCGTGCCCTCGCCCAGGCCCATATGACCCTGCGCAATTATCCGCTGAGGGTGATGCACGATTATCGCATCGCGCCCGAGGACGCGCTGGCATTCCTGGCCGAATTGCAGGCGAGCGACGACGACGCGCTCAAGGCGATCGAGGGCGTTTCATCGGCGCGGCGGCCGCTGATGAAATTCGGCGCGGTGATTCTCGAGGAGATCATCCGTGCGGGGCAGCCCTCCGCCATCGTCGCCTCGGCGCTCGGCGTGCGCGAGGGGGTGCTCTACGAGCGGCTCGACGACGAGTTGAAGGGTATCGATCCGCTGATCACGGCTTCGGCTGATTTCAACCTCCTGCGCGCCCGCTCCCCCGGTCACGGCGTCGAGCTGATCGCCTGGACGGACCACCTGTTCGAGACGCTGAAGCTGGCCGAGACCCCAGGGGAGCAACGTCTGCGCCACGCCGCCTGTCTTCTGGCGGATATCGGCTGGCGCGCGCATCCCGATTATCGCGGCGAGCAGAGCCTCAACATCATCGCCAATGCGGCGCTGGTGGGGATCGACCACCCGGGACGCGCCTATCTCGCCCTGTCGAGCTTCTTCCGGCACGAGGGCCTGTCCATCGACAATGCCAGCCCCCAGCTGAAGAGCCTCGCCACGCCGCGCCTGATCGATCTCGCGCGCATCCTCGCGGGAGCTTTCCGCGTGGCCTATCCGATCTCGGTCGCGATGGAGGGCATCCTGCCCAAGACGGCCCTGTTTGCGCGCGGCGACCGCATCGTGCTCGGCCTGCCCGACGACATGGCGCCGCTCGCCGGTGAACGGCTGCACGGGCGCATGCGGCAACTGGGCAAACTGCTCGGGCGCGAGGCGCGTATCCAGGCCGGGTGAGGGCGCGGCGCCAGCCGGGTTTGCATCCACGCGTCTCGACAGGAAAACGGCGCGGGTGCAAGATGTCGTCTCGATATGATCTTTGTCGTCTCGATATGATCTTGCCGCAACGTCCCGACGGACAGCCTGAAGGAATGCCATGAACGCGCCCACCCGCATCGAGCGCCGCTCCTCCACCTGCCCGCATGATTGCCCCTCCGCCTGCGCGCTGGAAGTCGAGGTGATCGACGGCAAGACCATCGGCAAGGTAACGGGCGACGCCGAGCAGAGTTACACGGCAGGGGTGATCTGCGCCAAGGTCGCACGCTATGCCGAGCGTATCCACCATCCCGAGCGGCTGACACAGCCCCTGCGCCGCGTCGGCCCCAAGGGCTCCGGCGAATTCGCGCCGATCTCCTGGGATGAAGCTCTCGATATCACCGCGCAGGCGTTTCGCGATGCGGAAGCCGCACACGGCCCAGAAGCGGTCTGGCCGTATTACTATGCCGGCACGATGGGCTTCGTCATGCGCGACGGCATCAACCGGCTGCGCAACGTCAAGAAATATTCCGGCCAGTACAACACGATCTGCACCACCATGGCCTGGACCGGCTTCATCGCCGGAACCGGCATTCTCGCAGGGCCCGATCCGCGCGAGATGGCGAAATCCGACGTGGTCGTGATCTGGGGCACCAATCCGGTGCACACCCAGGTCAACGTGATGACCCACGCCATCCGCGCCCGCAAGGAGCGCGGGGCGAAGATCGTCGTGGTCGACATCTACGACAATGCGACGATGAAGCAGGCCGATCTCAAGCTCGTGCTCAAGCCGGGCACCGATGCGGCTTTGGCCTGCGCGGTGATGCATGTGCTGTTCCGAGACGGCTATGCCGATCGCGACTACATGACCCGCTACGCCGATTGCCCCGATGAGCTCGAAGCCCATCTGGAGACCCGCGACCCGGCATGGGCCTCGGCGATCACAGGATTGTCCGTCGAGGATATCGAGGCCTTCGCGAAGCTCGTCGGCGAGAACAAGCGCACATTCCTGCGGCTCGGCTATGGCTTTGCCCGCCAGCGCAACGGCGCCATCGCGATGCATGCGGCGAGCTGCATTGCGACAGTGGCCGGCCTCTGGCCGCATGAGGGCGGCGGCGCCTTCCACAATAACGGCGCGATCTATCATTGGCGCAAATCCGTGATCGAGGGGCTCGACGCGCTCGATATGAACGTGCGCAAGCTCGATCAGTCGCAGATCGGGCGCGTGCTCACGGGTGATCCCGAGGCCTTGCGCCACGGCCCGCCGATCAAGGCGATGATCGTGCAGAATACCAATCCGGTCTCCGTCGCGCCCGAGCAGGAGCTTGTGAAGCAGGGTTTCGCGCGCGAGGACCTGTTCGTCTGCGTGCACGAGCAATTCATGACCGAGACGGCGCGCTATGCCGATATCGTCCTGCCCGCCACCATGTTTATGGAGCATGACGATCTCTATCAGGGCGGTGGCCACCAATATATCCAGCTCGGCATGAAGCTGATCGATCCGCCCGGCCAGTGCCGCTCCAATCACGAGGTGATCTGTGCATTGGCCGAGCGTCTCGGCGCCCGGCATGAAGGCTTTACGCTCACGCCGCGGGAACTTATCGAGCGCACCTTGCAGGATTCCGGCTGGGGGAGCCTCGCCGAGCTCGAAGCCGGCAAGTTCATCGACGCGCAGCCCTCCTTCGAGCGGGCGCATTTCATCAACGGTTTCGGCTATCGCGACGGCAAGTTCCGCTTCCGGCCCGACTGGCCGAAAGTCCCCGCCGCCAATGCCGGCCCGATGGGGCCGATCGACGCGATTCCCGGCCTGCCCGATCACTGGGAGGTGCTGGAGGAGGTGACGGCAGAGTTTCCTTTCCGTCTGGCCACCAGCCCCGCGCGGCATTTCCTCAATTCGAGCTTCAACGAGACCCCGGGATCGATCAAGCGCGAGGGCCATCCCGACGTGATGATCCACCCCGATGATGCCGCGCAACACGGCATCGACGACGGGAGCTGGGTGCGGCTCGAAAACGAGCGCGGCGCGGTGATGCTGCGGGCGCGCCATTTTTCCGGCCTGCGGCGGGGCGTGCTGATCGCGGAATCGATCTGGCCGAACGCCTCGTATCCGGACGGGCGCGGCATCAATACGCTGACCGGTGCGGATGCGACGGCGCCCTATGGTGGCGCCGCCTTCCACGACAATCGGGTCGCGATCATGCCGATCGAAGCGCCGGCTGGCAGCTGAACCGCTTTCAAAAGAGGAATCATTGATGCGTTTTCAGGGGACGAAGGATTATGTCGCCACCGAAGATCTGAAGGTCGCGGTCAATGCTGCCATCGTTCTGGAGCGGCCATTGCTGGTGAAGGGTGAGCCGGGAACCGGCAAGACCGTCCTCGCCGAGGAGATCGCCAAGGCGGTCGATGCACCGCTGCTCACCTGGCACGTGAAATCCACCACCAAGGCGCAGCAGGGGCTCTACGAGTACGATGCCGTCTCGCGCCTGCGCGACAGCCAGCTCGGCGACCCGCGCGTGAGCGACATTTCGAATTACATCAAACGCGGCAAGTTGTGGGAATCCTTCACCAGCGCGGCGCGCCCGGTCCTGCTGATCGACGAGATCGACAAGGCCGATATCGAATTCCCCAACGATCTGCTGCTCGAACTCGACCGCATGGAATTCCACGTCTACGAGACCGGCGAGACGGTGCGCGCGGAAAACCGCCCGATCGTGGTGATCACCTCGAATAACGAGAAGGAACTCCCCGACGCCTTTCTGCGACGCTGTTTCTTCCATTATATCAAGTTCCCCGACGACGCGACCATGGCGCAGATCGTCGACGTGCATTTCCCCGGCATCAAGAAGCGCCTCGTCGAGGAGGCGCTGCGCGTGTTCTTCGAGACCCGCGACGTCCCCGGCCTCAAGAAGAAACCCTCCACCTCTGAATTGCTCGACTGGCTCAAGCTGCTGCTTTCGGAGGATATCAGCCCCGAGACCCTGCGCGAGACGAATTCCCGCAAACTGATCCCGCCGCTGCACGGTGCGCTCCTCAAGAACGAGCAGGACGTGGCGCTGTTTGAAAAACTCGCCTTCATGAGCCGGCGGGGGTGACTCCGCCCCGGGGGAGGGACTTCAAGCCCTCTTGTCGGCGCCACCCATCCGGGTTCAGATAAGGCTGAGACAAACGGGGATCTGCGACGATGGATTTCGCGCTTTCGGAAGAAGAAATCATGATCCGCGATGCGGCACGGCGCATCGCTGCGGAGCGGTTGGCGCCGGCTGCGGAATCGCTTGATCGCGGGGAGGGGCGCGAGGCGCTCCTGGCCAATCTCGGCATCCTCGCCGAAAACGGTTTCGCCGCGCTCAATGTCAAGGCGGAATACGGGGGCACCGAAGCGGGTACCGTCGCCTTCGCGCTCGCCATCGAGGAGCTCGGCCATGCCTGCGCCTCCACGGCGGTCTCGACCTCGGTGACCAACATGGTCGGCGAGGTAATCCAGGCGGTCGGCTCGCCGGAGCAGAAGAGCACCTATCTGCCGCGCCTCGCCGACGGCACCTACAAGGCGGGCTCGTTCTGCCTCACCGAGAGCGGGGCGGGCTCCGATCCGTCTCGCATGAAGACGCGCGCGCGGCGCGAAGGCAATGGCTGGCGGCTCGACGGGGAGAAGCTCTACATTTCTTCCGCCGAATATGCCGGGCTCTTCGTCGTCTGGGCGGTGACCGATCCCGAGGCGCGTGCCGGCAAGGGCATTTCCTGCTTTCTCGTTGAAGCCGATACCCCGGGCCTCGTCATCGGCAAGGCCGAGCGCAAGATGGGCCAGCACGGCTCGCCCACCAACATCGTGCATCTCGATGATTGCCGCATCCCCGCCGAGAATATCATGGGCGCGGAGAATGACGGCTTTCGCGTCGCCGTGGGCGAACTCGCCGGCGGGCGCATCGGCGTCGCAGCGCTCTCTCTCGGCATCGCCCGCGCCGCCATGGATGCGGCCAAGGCTTACGTGAAGGAGCGCAAGCAGTTCGGTCAGGCCATTGCCGAGATGCAGGGCCCGCAATGGATGATCGCCGATCGCGAGGTCGATCTCGAAGCCTCGCGGCTGCTCATCCTCAATGCGGCTTCGCGCAAGGATCGCGGCGAGAGCTTCGCCAAGGAAGCCTCGATGGCCAAGCTCTTCGCCTCGGAAGCCGCGCATCGCTGCACCGATACAGCAATCCAGCTCTTCGGCGGGGCCGGCTATTGCGCTGATTATCCGGTGGAGCGGTATGCCCGCGATGCGCGCATCACGCGCATCTACGAGGGCACCTCGGAGATCCAGCGCCTGATCATCGCCCGCGAGACGTTGAAGGCGGTGGCGTGAAGGGTCGGCTGCGACAGGTTTTCCCATGTGAGAGCGCGCTTCCGGCATGAAGGTGCGGCCCGTCATCTTCTGCTTCTCCGGGCAGGGCGCGCAATACCGGCACATGGCGCGCGACCTGCTGGCGCAGGATCGCGTTTTTCGCGCCTGGATGGAGGAGGGCGACGCGCTGGTGCGCGACGGTTTCGGCTTTTCGGTGCTCGACGAGATCTATGATCCGGACGCGCCGCCCGCCGCCCCGTTCGACCGGCTGGAGGCGACGCATCCCGCACTCTTCATGGTGCAATATGCCGCCGCGAAGGCGATGATGGCGCGCGGGCTTCAGCCCGATCTCATGCTCGGCGTGTCACTCGGCGAGTTCGTCGCCATGGCGCTCGCCGGCGTGATCGGCTTCGAGGAGGCGCTCACGCGGATCGCCCGCCAGCCGGCGCTGCTCCACGAGACCTGTATACGGGGTGGACTGATATCGGTGCTCGCCGGCGATGCGCTATGGCGCGACGACGACGTGCTTGCGCAAATCAGTCAACTCGCGGGAACCGGCTCGGGGCAGAATTGCGTCCTCGCCGCGACGGATGAGGCGATTCCCCGCGTGCTGGCGCGGCTTGCGGAACGGGAGATAACGGCGGCAGCGCTACCGGTGCCCTACGGCTTCCATTCTTCGCTGATCGATCCGGCGGCGCCGGCCTGCCGGGCGATGTTTGCCGAGATCACGCCGCGCGATGCTGCAATACCCTGCCTCTCGGCCTGTTTCGGCGAGGTGCTCGACCCGGCGACGCCGGATCTGCTCTGGCGCATCGTGCGCGACAGGATGAACGTCATGCAGGTGTGCCGGTCGCCGCTTCTGAGCGAGGGAGCCGATTATATCGACCTGTCGCCATCGGGCGCGCTGGCTGCGCTGATTCGCCAGAATACGGCGCCGGGCCCCGGGCGCCGCATCGCCATCACCCTGTCACCGATGGGTGGCAATGCCGGGCGCTTCGATTCCGTCGCCCGGCGTTTCGCGCGTGCGCCTTGACGCGGATCACGCCATGCCGAGCGCCTGCATGTAGAGTTCGAGCACGGCTTCCTGTTCCTGGCGTTCGGAATGGTCCTGCTTGCGCAGGCGCACGATCTGGCGCACCGCTTTCGTGTCGAAACCGCGCCCCTTGAGCTCGGCATAGACATCCTTGATGTCGCTGGCGATGCCGGCCTTTTCCTCTTCGAGACGTTCGATTCGCTCGACGAACTGGCGCAGCTCGTCGGCAGCGACGCCGGAATCCGCAATATCCGCAGCCATTGGACCCATCCTCACAAGGGAAGGCACCGCAGGCGAACCGTGCGGCGCCGAAAGAATTACCGGCAGGGCTTAGGCAATCCGCGCGCCCGTGTCCAGAGGCAGACGGGCGAGGGATGTGGACGGCGATCCGCGGCGTTCGGGGGCTCAATGAGAGGGCTTGTTCGCCGCGAAAGAGGCCTGCTGCTCGGCGCTGGCAGGCGCCTGGTGGTGCGTTTTCCATTCCTCGTAGGGCATGCCGTAGACGTATTCCCGGGCATCCTCCTTGTCGATGCCGAGATCGCGTGCTTCGGCTGCATCCTTGAGCCAGTTCGAGAGGCAGTTGCGGCAAAAGCCGGTGAGATTCATCATCTCGATATTCTGCACATCGGTACGGTTGCGCAGATGGGACAGGAGTCGGCGAAACGCGGCGGCTTCGAGCTCCGTGCGGGTCTGTTCGTCGAGGTCCTTCATAGTTCTCTCCGGTTACGGCGGTGCCGGCGCAGGCGATTTCGACAGGTGCCGGCCTTCAGCATGACGATGGTGCCGTGCGCGCGGGTGCGCAAGGGCGATCTCTCGTACGCAACGGCGCTGTGTTGGCAAAAAACCGTGATGAACAGGCTGGTCTGCGCGATGGCCGGAATCAATTCGGGCTGGCCCGCCAGTTTTGATTTCCGTCGATGTTAATTAAAAATCTAAAATTGTATTTCCTTGCCACAATCAATGACCCATCAGGACTTTCCCCGCGCCGCAGTCTCGGCTAAAGCTAGCGCGCTTTCCAATTTCGTACAGTGCACAAACGCGGGTGAATCATGGCGGACAACACGGCGGAGACGGCATCGGCCGGCATTCTCGCAGGCAAGCGCGGCCTCATCATGGGCGTCGCCAATAACCGGTCGATCGCCTGGGGGATCGCCCGTGCGGCCCGCCAGCAGGGCGCGGAACTGGCCTTCACCTATCAGGGAGACGCCCTGAAGAAGCGTGTCGGGCCGCTCGCCGAGCAGCTCGATGCCATTCTCGTCGGCCATTGCGACGTCACCGACGGTGCCAGCATCGATGCGGTCTTCGCGGAAGTCGAGCGGGTCTGGGGCAAGCTCGATTTCATCGTGCATTGCATCGCCTTCTCCGACAAGGACGAGCTCACCGGGCGCTACATCGAGACGAGCGCGGAGAATTTCAACAAGTCGCTCAACATCTCCTGCTATTCCTTCACCGCCGTCGCGCAGCGCGCGGAGAAGCTGATGAGCGACGGCGGATCGATGCTGACGCTGACCTATTATGGTGCGGAGAAGTGGATGCCGCATTACAATGTGATGGGTGTCGCCAAGGCCGCGCTCGAGGCATCCGTGCGCTATCTCGCCGCGGATCTCGGCCCCGACAATATCCGCGTGAATGCGATCTCCGCCGGCCCGATCAAGACGCTCGCAGCTTCCGGCATCGGCGATTTCCGCTATATCCTCAAGTGGAACGAGTACAACGCACCACTGCGGCGTACCGTCACCATCGAGGAAGTCGGCGAGACGGCGGCGTTCCTGCTCTCCGATCTCTCGCGCGGTGTTACCGGCGAGGTGCTGCATGTCGATGCCGGCTATCATGTGGTGGGCATGAAGAATCCCGAAGCGCCGGACATGTCCCTCGACCGGGATTGAAGCGCGCGTTCCCCTGCCACAGCCCTGCGCGAGTGCCGGATGCCATCGACGATCTATTTCATCCGCCACGGCGAAACCGACTGGAATGCCGAGGGGCGCCTGCAGGGCCAGCACGACATCCCGCTCAATGCGCGCGGTGTGGCGCAAGCCGAGACGGCCGGGCGCATTCTTGCGCGTCTCGTTGCCGATCCCGGCCGGCTGCCCTGGCTGGCGAGCCCGCTGGCGCGAACCCGCAAGACGGCCGAGCACGCGCGCGGAGCCCTGCGCCTCGATCCGCGCGGCTACGAGACCGACGCGCGGCTGATGGAGATCCGGTTCGGCGACTGGGAAGGCCTTACCTGGCCGGAAGTCACAAACCGTGACCCCGAAGGCGCGGCGGCGCGTGAGGCCGACAAATGGGGTTTCCGCCCGCCCGGGGGCGAGAGCTACGACGATCTCGTGACGCGGATCGCGCCCTTCTTCGATGCGCTCGAAGGCGACAATGTCGTCATCGCCCATGGCGGCGTTGCCCGCGCCCTCGTGGCGCATCGCTGTGACGTGCCGCCCGAACGCGCCCCGCATCTCGATATCTGGCAGGGGCGGGTCCTGGTGATGCAGGGGCGGAGCTATCGCTGGGTGTGACGCAGTGACGCTGAGATGGTTCAGCGCGGCAGGGTGCCCTCCAGGACATAGCGCAGGATCTGGATGACCTGCTCGGGATGCTCGACCACCGCGAGTGCCGCCGCATCGACCTCCTTAAGCGCATGGCCGTGTTCAGGGGGATGCATCACCACGATCGCCTTGCCCAGGGCCGAAGCGTAGCCCGCATCGAAGGCGGCATTCCATTGCCGATAACGCTCGCCGAAACGCACCACGACCACATCGGCGCGGGCGATATCACGCCGGGTGCGGATGGCATTGAGCTTGGCGCCCTTGTGATCGGCCCAGAAATCCTCCTCTTCCGGTCCCATGATGGCGACGCCGCAATCATCGGAGGCGGCATGGTCGGTGACGGGGGCGCTGAAGGCGATATCGAGATCGCGCGCGCCGTTGATGATCTCGTTGCGCCAGTCTGAATGGATTTCGCCGGCGAGATAAACCTGCAGCGTCATGGTCGGGCTCCCTGATCGATATTCTGGACGATTTCCCCCATGATCGCCCGAGCGGCCCGAAGGTGCAAATCGGCTTCGCACTGTGACGGTCACGACCTTGCAAATCCCCGCCACCCTGCTAGGCAGGGCGGCATGCTACCCCCGGAACGGCAACCGGCCTCGATGCCGTGGCGCCGTGGCGGGGAAACCGTGCCGGCGGCACCGCGCATCATGCGCGCAGACCCGTTTCGTATCCGCCCGGCGCTGAGCGAGAGGGCATTGCGCGAGAGGGCGATCAAGGTCGAGTTGATGTTACGCAGATCGCTCCCCCCGCAGGTCCGCTCACGCGGCGTTACCGCCGTGCTCGGGCCGACCAATACCGGCAAGACCCATCTCGCCATCGAACGCATGCTGGCCCATTCCTCCGGGATGATCGGCCTGCCGCTGCGGCTGCTCGCCCGCGAGGTCTATCAGCGCGTCGTCGATCGTGTCGGCCCCGAGGCCGTGGCCCTGATCACCGGCGAGGAGAAGATCAAGCCGCGCAAGCCGCGCTACTGGGTCTGCACGGCGGAGGCGATGCCGCGTGATCTCGATCTCGCCTTCGTCGCCATCGACGAGGTGCAGCTCGCAGCCGACCTCGATCGCGGCCACGTCTTCACCGATCACCTGCTCAACCAGCGCGGACGTGAGGAGACGCTGCTGATCGGGGCGGGCACGATGAAGCCGCTGATCGAGCAACTGATTCCCGGCGTGCATGTCACCTCGCGGCCCCGACTGTCGCAGCTGGTCTTTACCGGTGAGCGCAAGGTCTCGCGGCTGCCCACGCGCTCGGCCATCGTCGCCTTCTCCGCGGAAGAGGTCTATGCGATTGCCGAACTGATCCGGCGCCAGCGCGGCGGCGCGGCGGTTGTGCTCGGTGCGCTCTCGCCGCGCACGCGCAATGCCCAGGTGGCCTTGTATCAATCCGGCGAGGTGGATTACCTCGTCGCGACCGACGCAATCGGGATGGGGCTCAATCTCGACGTCGATCACGTGGCATTCGCCGCATCGCGCAAATTCGACGGTTTCCGCTTCCGCTCGCTGCAGCCGGCCGAGATCGGCCAGATCGCCGGACGCGCCGGGCGCCATCTCAACGATGGCAGCTTCGGCACGACGGGGCGCTGCGATCCGTTCGAGCCGGAGATTGTCCAGGCCGTGGAGGCGCATGCCTTCGAGCCAGTGCGCGTGCTGCAATGGCGCAATCCCGATCTCGACTTCCGTTCCCTCGAACGCCTGCAGGCCACGCTCGCGGACGTGCCGCGCGAGGCCGGACTGACCCGCGCCCCCATCGGCGAGGACATCGCCGCTCTTGATATCGTGGTGCGTGACCGTGAGTTGCGGGACCTGGCTGCAGGCCGCGAAGCGGTTGAGCGGCTCTGGGAAGTCTGCCAGGTGCCCGATTATCGAAAAGTGTCGCCTGCGAGCCACGCTGATCTGGTGGCAGCCCTGTACCGTTTCGTGATGTCCGACGGGGGCATCCCGGATGACTGGTTTTCCAAGCAAATCAAGCAGTTGGACAAGGTCGAGGGGGATATCGACACGCTCTCATACCGCATCGCCCAGGTGCGGACCTGGACCTTCGTCGCCAACCGGGATGACTGGTTGCGCGATCCGGAGCATTGGCAGAGCGTCACCCGTAAGGTAGAGGACAGGCTGTCCGACGCTCTGCACGACCGGCTGGCGAGCCGTTTCGTCGATCGGCGGACGAGCGTTTTGATGCGGCGCTTGAGAGAGAACGCGATGTTGGATGCGCAGATTTCGGCCACCGGCGATGTCACCGTCGAGGGCCAGCACGTGGGACAACTCCACGGATTTTCCTTCGTGCCGGACCCGGGCGCGGACAGTGCCGAGGCCAAGACGCTGCGCCATGCCGCGCAAAAGGCGCTCGCCGGAGAGATCGAGGAGCGGGCGGAGCGTTTCGCTTCGGCTGCCGATACGCTCTTCGTGCTGTCCAATGACGGGACCATCCGCTGGAACGGCGATCCCGTCGGCAAGCTGGAGGCCTCCGAGAAGATCTTCGAGCCCGATATCCGTATCCTGGCCGACGAGCATCTGACGGGGCCGGCACGCGAAAAGGTCGAGACCCGGCTGAAAGCCTGGCTCAAGGCCTATATCGTGCGCACCCTCGGTCCTGCCATGGAGCTCGAGGACGCGCAGGATCTCACCGGCATCGCGCGCGGCATCGCCTTCCAGATCTCCGAATCCCTGGGCGTGCTCGAACGGGCAAAGGTGCTGCAGGAAGTGCGCGGACTGGAGCAGGAGGGCCGTGCGGCCCTGCGCCAGAAAGGCGTGCGCTTCGGCGCCTACCACCTCTACATGCCGCTGATGCTCAAGCCGGCCCCGCGTACGCTCGCCACGCAGCTCTGGGCGCTCAAGCATGGCGGGCTCGACCAGAAGGGTATCGACGAGATCGCCCATCTGGCCAGTTCCGGCCGTACCTCGATCCCTGTCGATCCCGACGTGGCGCGCGGGCTCTACCGCGCGGCTGGTTTCCGCGTCTGTGGTGGGCGCGCCGTGCGCGTCGATATCCTCGAGCGCCTCGCCGACCTGATCCGCCCGGCCATCGCCTATCGCCCCGGCGAGACCATCGGCGAACCGCCGGCCGGTGCCGCTGATGGTGACGGTTTCGTCGCGACCGTGGCGATGACCTCGCTGGTCGGTTGCGCGGGCGAGGATTTCGCCTCGATCCTGAAATCACTGGGCTATATCTCGCAGACCCGCACCGGCCCCGCCATCACCCGGGAGATCCTGCTCCCGGTGGCAACGACGCCGGTCACGCCGAAGGCGCAGCCGAAGACCGACGCATCGCCGGACGCAGCCGCACCGGCTGAGGCGGTCTCCGGCGAGGCGGAAGCGGGCGCAGCTTCTGCGGATGAGGGACAGGCTGATACCACTGCCGCGCCTGACGTGGCAGCGACACCCGAGCCCGAGGTCCCGGCGACGGCGTCTGCGGACGTGATGGCCGAGGCGCCGGCGGATATCCCCGAGAAAGCGGCCGATGATGCGGCTTCGGCAGATCCGGTATCGCCGGAAGGCCCCGCCGAAGCGTCGGTGGATGCTTTAGCGGCCACGGAAACGTCGGCTGCGGAAGCACCGGCGACCGAAACGTCCGAGGCGAAGCCTGCCGCAGAAGCCCCTGCGGAAGCGTCGGAAGAAAAATCCGTCGCAGCCGCGACCGCCGAGGCTGGGCAGCCTCCGGCCGATGGTGAAGGGGCCGATACCGGCGAGGTGGCGGGCGCACAAGCCGATGAACCCGAAACCATCGAGATATGGCGTCAGAACCGCCAACCGCGCGGCGGCCAGCGTGATCAGCGTCGGCGTGGCCAGCCCAACCGCCGCGGTGGCCAGGCCGGTGCCTCACAGGGCGCGCCCGGTCAGGTTGCTTCCGGTGAAGCCGCAGCCGGAGGCGAGGCTGCCCGGCGCGGTGAGCAGCGCTCCCGGGAGCTCGGCAAATTCGGTGAGGGAAATTTCCGTCGCGGCGGCAAGGGGCCCGACCAGCAAGGTCAGGGTCAAGGTCATGGCGAGGGCGGATTCAAGGGGCGCGGCAAAGGTCCCGGCAAAGGGGGTGGCAAAGGCAAGGGCAAACCGGCCAGCTACTCCTCCGGACCGGATAATCGCAAACCACGCCAGGCGGACCCGGATTCACCCTTTGCCAAGCTCGCCGCGTTGAAGGCGCAGCTCGAAGACAAGTCCTGACCCGGCGGGGGCATCTATGTCGGACGATCGCCAGCGCCTCGACAAATGGCTCTGGTTCGCCCGATTCGCACGCACGCGCACGGCCTGCACGAAAATGGTCAGCGATGGGCGCGTGCGCCTCAACGGGAAGCGCATCAACCAGCCCTCCAAGGGAATCGCAAAAGGAGACGTGCTCACCGTGGTGGCGGAGCATGGTACGATCGTTGCGCGTGTCACTGGGCTCGGCGAGCGGCGCGGCAATGCCGATGCGGCACGCGAACTCTACGAGGTAATCGGCTCTTGAAGGGGCGCGCGCGCGGGACTAGTTGTGCATTGCGCGCGGACGCGATAAAGCGACGCCTGCCTCTCGCCTGCCTCAAGCGGGCACCTGCCATGCCAGAACGAATGCCGGACGGGATTGCGTCATGACCTATATCGTTACCGAGAATTGCATCAAGTGCAAATACATGGATTGCATCGAGGTCTGTCCGGTCGATTGCTTCTATGAAGGCGAGAACATGCTCGTCATCCATCCCGACGAATGCATCGATTGCGGCGTCTGCGAGCCGGAATGCCCCGCCGAGGCGATCAAGCCGGATACCGAGCCGGGATTGGAGCAATGGCTGCAGATCAATACCGATCTCTCGAAGACATGGCCGAATATCACGCAGAAGAAGCCGGAACCCCCGGATGCGAAAGATTATGACGGAATGGAAGGAAAATACGAAAAATTCTTCTCGACGAATCCCGGCGAAGGCGATTGATGACAGTTTCACGTCAGCCGTTTTGATTTTCAGCGGATTTTGTGCTAGGCTCTGATCACCGTCGAGAAAGCCCGACGGGCAACACACGCATTGTGAGCCCAAGCCTATCATGATGATCTCTTTTGCCGCCATCGGATCGGACCCGCAACTCTTTGACCACCGATGGCGCTGGGGGCATTTCTCGACATCTTGACGCGCAATTAGGGGGTGTGGGCCACGGATCACGATCCGGGGGCGGCTTCGGTGCGCTCTTTCCACATTTGATCTTCCGGACCGCCGGACCCCTGGCGGCGGCTCCATCTTCGTCGACGCGGCCCTGATAACGTCGCGCGACATCCATGCAGGAGGCCTTCATCGCATGACGACCGCCAAGAAGAATGCCAAGCAGCTCGGTTTCAAGGCAGGTGAAGCAGTCGTGTATCCGGCGCACGGCGTCGGCCGCATCACCGCGATCGAAGAACAGGAGATCGCCGGCTTCAAGCTCGAACTCTACGTCGTCAGTTTCGAAAAGGACAAGATGGTCCTGCGCGTCCCGACCAGCAAGGCCGAGAGCGTGGGCATGCGCAAACTTGCGGAGACCGGTCTGGTGCAGAAGGCGCTCGACACGATGGCGGGCCGCGCCCGCGTCAAGCGGACCATGTGGTCGCGCCGCGCGCAGGAATACGAGGCCAAGATCAATTCCGGCGATCTGATCTCCGTCGCCGAAGTGGTGCGCGATCTCTACCGTTCCGATGCACAGCCCGAGCAGTCCTACAGCGAGCGCCAGCTCTATGAGGCCGCTCTCGAGCGCGTCGTCAGCGAGATCGCGTCGGTCAACGGTGCCACCGAGACGGAGGCGCTCAAGCTGATCGAAGACGCTCTGGCCAAGTCTCCGCGCCGTGCCAAGGGTGCAGAGGATGCCGAGGGCGCCGAAGCGGCGGAAGGCAGCGATGCTGCGGAAGCCGATTCCGACAATGGCGATCTGCGCGAAGAAGCCGCCTGAGGCGCTTCGCAACAGGTTGCTGCTTCGAAAATCAGCTTCGAAATCAAAGCGGATCCGGTCGATGGCCGGGTCCGTTTTTCTTTTGGTATCGGCTTGTGCGCCCGCTTCAGCGCTGCATCGTACCCGCCCGCGCCACCGCGAGCAGCCCGTCGCAATCGCCATGCGCTTCGAGATGGTCGGCGAGTGCATCGAGCGCGGCCTCGACCCGTGCGCCATAGGCGAGATCGGAAGCGGGCGCGCCGATCTGCGCCAGAAAAGCGCGGCGGAAATCGTCCTCGCCGAACAGGCCGTGGAGATAGCTGCCCATCGCCCGCCCATCCGCTGATACCGCACCTTCGGGCGCACCCTCGCGATCAAACATGGGTCGCGCGCGGTCCGGTCCGTCGCTCTCGCCGATATGGATCTCGTAGCCGCTGACGGGCGTATCCGAGGCGATGTGGCGTGCGCGTACCTGGGTGACGTGCTTGTCAGGGCGCATCACGGTATCGATGGCGAGATGGCCGAGGCCGGGGCTCGTCCCTGCCGGCCCCTCGATGCCCTCGGGATCGGCGATGGTTCGTCCCAGCATCTGGTAGCCCCCACACAGGCCGAGCACCCGCCCGCCCCGGCGCAGGATCGCGGCGAGATCGATATCCCAGCCCTGCTCGCGGAAGAAGGCGAGATCGCCGCGCGTCGATTTCGAGCCCGGTATGATGACGAGATCGGCGTCAAGCGGCAGAGGCTGACCGGGAGGCACCATCTCCACCGACAGTGCCGGATCGAGGGCGAGCGGATCGAGATCGTCGAAATTCGCGATACGCGACAGGCGTGGTACCACGATGCGAAAGGCCCCGTTGCCGCGTTTCGAAGCGATGTCCAGAGCATCCTCGGCGGGGAGTTCATGGGCGCGGTCAAACCAGGGCAGCACGCCGAAACCGGGCCAGCCGGTGCGATCAGTGATCGCCGCGTAGCCATCGTCGAACAGGCGCGGATCGCCGCGAAACTTGTTGATCAGGAAGCCCTTGATGAGAGCGGCATCCTGCGCATCGATCACGGCCTGCGTACCCACGATCTGCGCGATCACCCCGCCGCGATCGATATCGCCGACGAGAATGACGGGTACGCCTTCCGCCTGTGCGAAGCCCATATTGGCGATATCGCCGGCGCGCAGATTGATCTCGGCGGGCGAGCCGGCGCCCTCGACCAGCACGAGATCCGCCTCGCTGCGCAGAATAGCAAAGCTCTCGCGCACCCGTGCGAGCAATTGCGGCTTGAGCTTCGCGTAATCGCGCGCGCGCGCCGTGGTCAGGCGCTCGCCCTGAACGATGACCTGCGCGCCGGTCTCGCTTTCGGGCTTGAGCAGGACCGGGTTCATGTGGATCGAAGTCGGCACGCCCGCAGCCCGGGCCTGCAGCGCCTGTGCGCGACCGATCTCGCCACCCCCGTCATCGGTGACGGCGGCGTTGTTGGACATGTTCTGCGGCTTGAACGGGCGCACGCGAAGCCCGCGCCGGGCGAAGACCCGCGCAAGCCCCGCGACGAGCATGGATTTGCCGACATTCGAGCCGGCGCCCTGGATCATCAATGTGGCGCTCATGACGGCATGCTCACTTGATCCGCAAGGGCTGGCCGGCCACGACCAGCACCACCTCGCCCGCCACCGCGCCGACATCCTGCGCCAGCCGCCCCGCCGCATCGCGGAACTGCCGCGCGAGCGCGTTCTCCGGCACGATGCCGAAGCCGACTTCATTGGTCACCAGCACGACCGGGCTCTTCTGGCGCGCGAGCGCTTCGCACAGGGCCGCGCCCTCGGCGATGAGATCGCGATCGGCGAAGAGCAGGTTCGACAGCCACAGCGTCAGGCAATCGACGAGACGCGGGCCTTCGCCATCCGTTGCATCGAGCGCGCCGACGAGATCGAGCGGCGCCGGATGATCGCCCCAGCGGGCGTCGCGACGCGCCTGATGGGCTGCGATGCGCGCACGCATTTCGTCGTCGAGAGCCTCCGCCGTCGCGATATAGACCGGACGGCCCGGCATGGCGAGGACGCGTTCTTCCGCGTATCGGCTCTTGCCCGAACGGGCGCCGCCGGTGATCAGGATGATGCTCATGGGAAAGCTGTTTAGAGCAAGTACAGCGAAAGTGCGATGCGGTTTTGCGCCGGAGCATCCTGTCCAGCCGATCGAAGCCGGTGGCGGGACCAGCGGGCGACGTGTAATGAAAAGCCAATGTCCGTGCGCATAGGGGGCCCCGCCCCGAAACCCTGTAATGCCTCGAAGAGGTTCGCCGCATGAGCCTGATCGCTTTCAGCGCCGGCGCGATGCTGCTCGCCCTCATCATCGACGCGGCCATAGGCTGGCCGGGACGCCTCTATGCGCGCATCGGCCATCCTGTGACCTGGATCGGCGCGGCGATCAGCTGGTGCGACGCGCGATTCAACCGCGAGGGCGATCCGCCGGCGGGCCGCGCGCGTGCGGGGATGCTGACGGCTCTCGCCGTGATCCTCGTGGCGATGCTTCCCGCGCTTACAGTCGCGATTCTGCTGCCGGCAGGGTGGATGGGCATCGTCATGACGGGCCTCATCGCCTGGCCGCTGATCGCCACGCGTTCGATGCATGACCATGTCGCCGCAGTCGCTGCCCCCCTCACCGCCGGGGATCTCGATGGCGCGCGCGGGGCGGTTGCGATGATCGTCGGGCGTGATCCCACGCTGCTCGACGCACCGGGCGTCACCCGGGCGGCGATCGAGAGCCTTGCGGAGAACACCTCCGACGGGATCGTGGCGCCGATCTTCTGGGGCGTGCTGCTGGGCCTGCCCGGTATCGTCACCTACAAGGCGATCAACACCCTCGACAGCATGATCGGCCATCGCAATGCCCGCTATACGGATTTCGGACGCTTCGCGGCAAAGCTCGACGATGTGGTGAACTGGGTTCCGGCGCGGCTCACCGGGCTTCTCTTCGCGCTGATCTCGCGGCGCCCGACCACGGCGCTCGCGGTCATGCGCCGTGATGCGCGCCATCACCGCTCCCCCAATGCCGGCTGGCCGGAAGCGGCGATGGCGGGGGCGCTCGGCGTGCGGCTGTCGGGGCCGCGCAGCTATGGCTCCGGCATCAGGCAGGAGCCCTGGCTCAATGGCGAGGCGCCGGATCCGCGCGCGGATGACCTCCGGGCCGGACTCGCGCTCTACCGCCGCGCCATGATCGCGCTGGCGGCGCTCCTCGCCGGTATCACAGTGTTGCTTGCTCTTCCCTGAGGGATTGCGCAAAAGGGGCGGCATGAGGGAGCAGCAGCAACAACCTCGCGATCATGGCGGCGATCATGCCCGCGATCATGGTGGCGATCTTGATCGCGCACGGGCAGCCTATGGCGGCGCGCCCG
>JAFIEI010000052.1 GCA_020832565.1 Salinarimonas sp.
TTTTTTTTTTGGGGGTTGCTGTTGATTATGGCCCCCCCCAATTATTTTCGGGGGGACATCAAAAAAAAAAACCGGGCCCGTGTCAATCACACCCCGGCGCCGTCTTCAGTTCGTTTCGAACACCCGGCGTCCTCGAGAACGCCGGGCCTGTTTCATATCAGTAGGCGGCAGGGCGCTGTTCGCGGCGCTGCGGGCGTGCCGGACGACCGGGAGCCCCGTTGCGGGGAGCGCCGGAGCGTGCCTGTGCGCCGGCACCCTCGCCGAAGCTCGGACGTCCGCCCTTGCGGTGGCTGCCGGGCTTGCCGGCGCCGAAGCCTCGCGCGGGCTTGCCGTTCTGTCCACCCTTGCCGGGCTTGCCCGCCTTCGGGATCGGCGCATCCAGCGGCGGCTCGGGGGTGAAACCGAGCGGCAGCGGCATGACCGGGATGTCCTGACGGGTCGTGCGCTGGATGTCACGCAGATAGGCGCGCTCTTCCATGTTGCAGAAGGACAGGGCAGCCCCGTCGGCACCGGCGCGGGCCGTGCGGCCGATACGGTGCACATAGGATTCCGGCACGTTGGGCAGCTCGAAATTGATCACGTGCGAGACGCCGTCGACATCAATGCCGCGCGCGGCGATATCGGTGGCGATCAGCACCTTGCAGCGGCCCTGGCGGAAATCGTTGAGGGCGCGCTCGCGCTGGCCCTGCGACTTGTTGCCATGGATGGCTGCCGACGGGATCCCGTCGCGGTCGAGTTGCTTCACAACCTTGTCAGCGCCATGCTTGGTGCGGGTGAAGACGAGGGCACGGCTCACCGCGCCGTCCTGCAGCACTTCGGCGAGGAGGCGATGCTTCTGGCCGGATGAGACGAAGACGACTTGCTGCGCCACGCGCTCGGCCGTCGTCGCCGACGGCTGAACGGCCACACGTGCCGGGTTGTCGAGATATTCTTCGGCCAGCCCGCCGATGCTCTTGGGCATGGTGGCGGAGAAGAACAGGCTCTGGCGCTCGCGCGGTACCAGCTTCGCGATGCGCCGCAGCGCATGGATGAAGCCGAGATCGAGCATCTGGTCGGCCTCGTCGAGCACCAGCGCCTCGACATTCGAGAGGGTGAGTGCGCGGCGATCGATCAGATCGAGCAGGCGGCCCGGCGTGGCGACGAGGATGTCGACGCCGCGCTCGAGCTGGCGGATCTGGCGGTTGATCGGCATGCCGCCGAAGACGACCTGGGTCGAGACGCGCAGATTGCGGCCATAGATGCGGATATTGTCCGCGATCTGGCTGGCCAGCTCGCGGGTCGGCGAGAGGATCAGGGCCCGGCAGGCGCGCGGCTGACGCGGCTTCGGATCGCGTGCGAAGCGATCGAGGATCGGCAGCGAGAAGGCGGCGGTCTTGCCGGTGCCCGTCTGGGCGATGCCGAGCAGGTCGCGGCCTTCAAGCACCAGCGGAATCGCCTGGGTCTGAATCGGGGTCGGGGTTTCATAGCCTTCGCCGGAGAGCGCCTTCAGGATGGGCTCGGCGAGACCGAAATCGGAAAATGTGGTCAAGTTGGTACTTTCTGTGCATGCGGGGAGCCGCACAGGCGTGTTGACGCATGCGGGCTCTCTGGGGAGACGACCCGCGTGATCAGGTTGTCGGTATTCGGGATTGATTTGGGGGCGCGAAACGATTGTGAGACGTTCCACTCACGCAGCCCCTGACCGGCGCGATCGCGCTTCGGTGACCCCGTATCGCCTTTTGCAGCGTACAAGTCAATGGCTGATCGCAGATGAAACGTCGCCCCGCCCGCCGTAACGCGCCTCCGGCCGATCACGAAACAGCGATTTCCGGCAATTCGGCGCAGCTTGCAGGCGTCGCATACCCGGTTGGCCGACCTGTGGTCATGCCCCTCCTTGCCTGGCCCGGTCCTTGCCTCTACGCTTGGTGACGGGGCGTAACACATGGGAGGGCCAATGCCTGTCTTCGACGAGATGAACGGTGTCGCCGGTTCGGGAGAGGTGCGCGCGCCCTATGAGCAGCTCAAGCATTGGCTCGCGCGGACGCCGCGCGAACTCCTTGATACGCGCCGCAGCCAGGCGGAGCTGTTCTTCAGGCGCATCGGCATTACCTTCGCCGTCTATGGCGACGAGGCCGCGACCGAGCGGCTGATCCCCTTCGACATCATTCCGCGCATCATCATGAAGAAGGAATGGGATATCGTCTCGCGCGGGCTGCAGCAGCGCGTGAAGGCGCTCAACATGTTTCTTGCCGATCTCTACGGCAAGCAGGACATCCTGCGCGCCGGGATCATCCCGCCCGAGCTGATCTTCACCAATCCCTTCTATTGCCTTGAGATGCAGGGGCTGAAAGTGCCCCACGACATCTATTGCCATATCGCCGGCATCGACCTCGTGCGCGTCGACGAGGAGACGTTCTACGTCCTCGAGGACAATGCGCGCACGCCCTCCGGCGTCTCCTACATGCTGGAGAACCGGGAAGTGACCATGCGTCTGTTCCCCGAACTCTATTCCCGCCACCGCATCATGCCGGTGGAGAATTATCCCGATGCGCTGCTCGCCTGCCTGCAATCGGTGGCGCCGCGCAGTGGCCGGCGGGAGCCTAATGTTGCCGTCCTGACGCCGGGGCAATTCAACTCGGCCTATTACGAGCATTCCTTCCTCGCCGACAAGCTCGGGGTCGAGCTGGTCGAGGCGACCGACCTCTTCGTCAAGGACGATGTCGTCTACATGCGCACCACCGAGGGGCCGCAGCGTCTCGACGTCCTGTATCGGCGCGTCGACGACGAATATCTCGATCCGCTGGTCTTCAAGCCGGATTCGGTGCTGGGCGTGCCCGGCATCTTCGGTGCCTATCAGGCGGGCAACATCACGCTCGCCAATGCCGTCGGCACGGGCATCGCCGACGACAAGGCGGTCTATACCTACATGCCCGAGATCGTGAAATTCTATACCGGCGAGGAGCCGATCCTGAAGAACGTGCCGACCTGGCGCTGCCGTGATCGCGAGTCGCTCGCATATGTGCTCGACAACCTTCCGGACCTGGTGGTCAAGGAGGTCAATGGTTCCGGCGGCTACGGCATGCTGGTCGGTCCGCACGCGACCAAGGGGCAGATCGAGGAGTTCAGACACAA
This sequence comes from Salinarimonas sp., assembly GCA_020832565.1. GTDB lineage: Bacteria > Pseudomonadota > Alphaproteobacteria > Rhizobiales > Beijerinckiaceae > Saliniramus. The sequence goes on from JAFIEI010000052.1 coordinate 3,112, forward strand.
GCTGAAGGCTGATCCGAGCAACTTCATCGCGCAGCCGACTTTGGCGCTGTCGACATGTCCGACCTTCGTCGCTTCCGGCGTCGCGCCGCGCCATGTCGATCTGCGTCCCTTCGTGCTTTCGGGCGCCGACGGTGTCGAGATCATTCCCGGCGGCCTGACGCGCGTGGCGCTTAAGGAAGGCTCACTCGTGGTGAATTCCAGCCAGGGAGGCGGGACCAAGGATACCTGGGTGCTGGGCGCCTGACGTCCATGCAATCCACCCGCCGGCATTTTCAGACAGGTTGAAACCCATGCTTTCTCGCACCGCTTCGAATCTCTTCTGGCTGTTTCGCTATACCGAGCGCGCCGATTTCGTCGCCCGCATCCTCGACGCCACCATGCGGCTTGCAGCGCTGCCCACGAGCTACAACGAGGAGCGCAACGAATGGAACAGTGCGCTCGCGTCGGCCGGCAATGTCGCGCTGTTCAAACAGCACTACGACACCGTCAACGAAGACACGGTACGCGACTTCCTGGCCTTTTCCCCCCATAATCCGTCGTCGATCCGCAATTGTCTGGCATCCGCGCGAATCAATGCGCGCGCCGTGCGCACGGCGCTCACGGCGGAGATGTGGGAGACGATCAACGATGCCTGGCTGGAACTGAAGAACAGCCGGGGCAACGACATGGATCGCGATGCGTTTTCGGATTTCCTCGAATTCACGAAAACCGTCTCGCTGCATTTCGACGGCTCGGCCTATCGTACCATGCTGCGCAATGATGCCTATTATTTCACTAGGCTCGGCGTCTCGATCGAGCGGGCCGACAACACCGCGCGCATTCTCGACGTGAAGTATCACGTGCTCCTGCCGGAATCGGAGCGCGTCGGCGGCAGTCTCGATTATTTTCAATGGACGACGATTTTGCGTGAAGTGCAGGCCCATACGGCCTATCATTGGGTGTACCGTGAAGCGGTCAAGCCTTGGCATGTCGCCGATTTGCTGATTCTCAATCGTCAAATGCCGCGCTCGCTGGCCTGTTGTTACGAATCGCTCGTGCGTCATCTCGATCTGATCGCCGATATCTACGGTCGGCGCGGACCGTCCCAGCGTCTCGCTGCGACCACCTCCGCCCAGTTGGCCTCCTCACGGATCGAAGAGGTGTTCGGTCACGGCTTGCATGAATGGGTCGGCAAGTTCATCGTCGAGAATAACCAGCTTGGCGCTGAGATTGCCGAGCAGTATCTGATCTGATCCGGTCGCAACGCCGCTACCGGGCGTTCGGAATGCCCTGGGAGGCACCATGCGCGTTCGCATCGAACACGAGACGCATTACGAATATGATTCGCCGATCCGCGCGCTGATCCAGATTCTGCGCATGACGCCGCGCAGCTATGCGGGCCAGCATGTGCGGCGCTGGCGGATCGAACCCAATATCGATGGTCATCTGCGCCAGACCGAAGACGCGCTGGGCAACATCGTGCATCACTTCTCCGCGGAGAGCGGCGCCCGGTCCCTCAGCCTGCAGGTCAGCGGGGAAGTCGAGACCACCGATACCGGCGGGGTCGTGAAGGGCGGGGTGACCCGCGCGCCCGATGTCTATTTCCTGCGCGAGACGGCACTGACCGCGCCCGACGAGGCCCTGCGCGTCTTTGCGCGGGAAGCGTCGGATTTCAAGCCTGACGACGTGCTCGGGTCGATGCATCGTCTCAACAACCGCATCAATGCCGAAGTCACCTTCGATACGGCGCCGACACAAGTCGTCACCACCGCCAATGAAGCCTTCGCGATGCGCTCGGGGGTCTGCCAGGACCTGACGCACATCTTCGTCGCCTGCGCCCGCCATCTCGGTGTTCCTGCACGCTATGTCTCCGGCTATTTCGTGCGGATCGACGGTGTCGTCGATCAGGATGCCGGGCATGCCTGGGCCGAGGCGCAGGTGCCGGGGCTGGGCTGGGTCGGTTTCGATCCCGCCAACGGCATCTCCACCACGGATGCGCATGTGCGCGTCGCCGTCGGGCTGGATTATCTGGGGGCAGCTCCGATTCGCGGCAGCCGCTGGGGTGGCGGAGGCGAAACCATGGCGGTAAAGCTGACTGTCGAGGATGCCGGCGGCAGCATCCAGAGCCAGCAGCAGAACCAGGGCTGAGTGGCCTTGCAGGAGGAGCGTCCGTCATGACCTATTGCGTCGGTCTGCTGCTCGATCAGGGCATGGTCCTGATCGCGGATACGCGCACGAATGCAGGCCTCGACAATGTCTCGACCTATCGCAAGCTGACGATCATCGAAAAACCGGGCGAGCGTGTCCTGGCGCTGGCGGCGGCGGGCAATCTGTCCATGTCGCAATCGGTCGTCAGCCTGTTGCAGGAAGGGATCGAGGACGAGGAATCCGGCCGTGTCGAACGGCTGGAGGATGCACCGAGCCTGTTCCAGGCGGTGCAGCTCGTCGGGCGTGCAGTGCGTCAGGTGCGCGCGATCTATGAGCCGGGTCTGAAGGAGGCCGGGCTTCGCTTCGACGTGTCGTTCCTCTTCGGCGGGCAGATCGCCGGCGAGCCGATGCGGCTTTTCATGGTCTATGCCGCCGGCAATTTCATCGAATGCGGGCAGGAAGCGCCCTTCCTGCAGATCGGCGAGCACAAATACGGCAAGCCCATTCTCGACCGGGCAGTAGGCCATGACAGCGATCTCTATGACGCGCTCAAGATAGGTTTGATCTCGATGGATTCGACCATGCGCTCCAATCTCGGCGTGGGTTTGCCGATCGATATCGCGGTGATCCGCCGCGATGCGCTCGAGGCCGAGCTGGTGCATCGCATCGAGGCCGGGGAGACCTATTTCCACGATTTGCGCGAACGCTGGTCTGCGGCCCTGCGCGCGGCCCATATGGCGATCCCGCGCCCGCCCTACGGCCAGAAGCGCTGAAGACGGGTTGCGCCGCTTTCGGCTTGACCAATATCAATGCATGATAACCTGCCGGAGCGGAGACTGCGCATGATGCAGGCCATGCCCGCGACGGTCCACCGGCGCAAAGCAGGCTGACCATCCCCCGCAATCAGCCTGCCCATCAGGGAGAGAAAAATCATGCTCACCGCCAAGGACGTCATGACCAGCGAAGTGGTCACCGTGAAGCCGGATACGGCCGTGACGGATATCGCGCAACTGCTCTACTCCCAGCGCATCAGCGGCGTTCCCGTGGTCGATGCCGACGGAACGGTCGTCGGCATGGTCAGCGAGGGCGATCTGATGGGCCATATCGGGGCGATCGGCGATGCGCCCCCGAAGCGCTCCTGGTGGCTGCGACTGCTCGGCGATACCCCCGATACCGCCGAGAGCTATACCCGCAGCCATGGCCGGACGGCGCAGGACGTGATGTCGCGCAAGGTCCTTTCCGTCGAGGAGGATACGCCGCTTGCCGAGATCGCCCGCCTTCTGGAGAAGAACCGCATCAAGCGGGTACCTGTCATGGCGAGCGGCAAGCTCGTCGGTCTGATCTCGCGCGCCAATCTCCTGCGCGGCCTCGCCGTGGCCAAGCCGCAGCAGGCGTCGATAACGGCGGATGATCGTGCGCTCGGCGAGCAGATCACGCGCGAATTGCGCAAGCACCCCTGGGGCGCGTTCACCAACGTCATCGTGCAGGACGGCGTGGCGCATCTGTGGGGCTTCATCGATGCCGAATCCGAGCGGCGCGCCATCGCGCTCATCGCCGAGGAGACCCCCGGCGTGCGCGGCGTCGAGGATCATCTCACCTTCCGCCCGGTCTACGAGGGCTGACGGGGCAGGGCGTGCTCAGGCGCTCGCCAGCGCCACCACGATGATCAGGGCGAGGATCACCAGCCCCGAGACCCGCCAGGGCAGGAGGCGCCGCTCCAGCGCCTCCGCCGGGGCGATGACGCGCAGCACCCTGCGCCATTCATGCGCCTGCGGAACGGGCGGCTCCATTTCGGTGACCGCCCGGATCAGGCGGATCGCGCCACGCTCCAGCGGCGCGGCGATATCGCCCTCGGGAATGGCGGGCCCCCGTATCCGCCCGGCGAGCGGCGGCGAAAGCGCGATCCCCGCGATCAGCAATGCCACGAGGATCGGCCAGATCCCGTCGATCAGCGCCCCGACCCCGGCGAGATAGCCGAGCGGGCGGGGATCGAAGACGCTCCACAGAATCCAGGGCAGGATCAGCGCGCACAGCCCCATGGCGATCACGGGGCCCGCCATCAGGGCCGGCGGGTGCGGCGCCTGCGTCTCGACGCGCGCGCCGAGCACGAGGTAGCGCAGCAGGATCAGGCTGGTGCCGATCCCCGATGCCGTGACGAGCATCAGCGCAAACCCGTCGAATGCCGGCTTCACCGCTGCCTTGGCGAGCGCACCCCCGGTTCCCGGCAGTCCCGCCACCGAGGCGCCGAGGAGGGCGATGCCGGCAAGAAGGGCGATCCGCGCGCCCCCGCGCGTCACCGCGAGCAGGCCGACGCTGAGGAACAGGGCCGCCTTGGCGAAGCCGTGATGCATGGCATAGTAACCGGCTGCCAGGAGCGCCTGCGGATCGGAGGCAGCGATGCCGGCGCCGATCACGGCGATCACGAGCCCCATCTGGCTCACCGTGGAATAGGCCAGCACAGCCTTCAGGTTGCTCTGCGTTAGGCCGAGCAGCACCGCGATATAGGCGCTCGCGAGGCCGATCACCATGAGCAGCACCCCGGTGTCGACCGCGCCTTCGGGCAGGAACCGGATCAGGCCGATGATCCCGGCCTTGACGATGGCGCCGGAGAGCACGGCGGAGGCTGGCGTCGGTGCGGCGGGATGGGCCAAAGGCAGCCACAGATGCAATGGCATCAGACCGGCCTTGAGCCCGAAGCCGATGATGATCAGGGCGATCGCGAGCCCCTGTGCCGCCGGATGCAGCGTGCCTTCGCCGGCAGGTGCGGTGAGCGTCGCGCGCAGATCGGCAATGGCGAGGCTGTCGCTCCCGGCAATCGCGATGACGAAGCCGATCAGCAGCATCGCCTCACCGAAGATCGCGAGCGCGATATAGATCCGCGCCGCACGCAGCGCCTTCGGCGTGCCGTCATGCACGACGAGGAAATAGGCTGCCAGCGAGACGGCGGCGAAGGAGACGTAGAAGGTCACCGCATCGGCGGCGAGGAAGACGCCGAGATTGCCCGTGAGCGTCAGGCACCAGAAGCCGGTGAAGACGGCGGGTTTGCGCGGCGCCTTCATATAGGCGATGGCATAGAGCCCCGCCGCCAGCCATATCGCCGCAGTCATGCCGAGCAAGGTCAGGCCGAGCGTGTCGGTCGTCAGGATCACGCCGAGCAGCACGTCCGGCGCCTGTGTCGTCGCGTCGGCTGGGCGTGCCAGCGCGAGCAGCAGTGCAGGGAGCGGTGCCAGCGGCAACAGGCGTATCGGCTTCTCGCGCAGGCCCGGAACACCGGCCAGCGCGCCGATGAGGAGCGGCCAGATCAGCACCAGCATGGGCCAGACCGGCCCCTGCGGCCAGAACGGAATCACGGCGGTCTCAGGTGTCATCATGGCAGATAATCCCGTTCCACGATGAGGGTGGCCCAGGCCAGCGGGCTGAGATCCCAGCCGGCGAAGAGCCCGACTGCGATCGATGCGAGCCCGGTAATTACCGCCGGGACGATGATTCCGAACGGGCGCTCGCCGGGGCGGCTGTCATCCTGCGCTTCACCGAACCAGATCCGGTAGAGCATGGGCAGGAAATAGGCGGCGTTCAGGAGCGTCGAGGCCGCGAGCACGCCGATCACCCACGGCGCGCCCGACTGGATGCCGCCGATACCGATATAGATCTTGCTCACGAACCCGGCGAGCGGCGGCAGTCCGATCATGCCGAGCGCGCCCAGCGAGAAGCAGACCGAGGTGAAGGGCATGCGCGCGCCGACCCCGTTCAACTGGTCGATGCGCCTGATGCCGGCGCGCTCGTCGAAGATGCCGGCGCAGAAGAACAGGGTGATCTTCATCAGCCCCTGATGCACCAGATGCGCAAGCCCTCCGATCACCGCATAGGGGCCGGCAAGGGCCGCGCCGAGCACGATGTAGGAGACCTGGCTGACGGTGGAATAGGCCAGCCGTTTCTTGATCTCGGTTTGTTGCAGGGCGCGCAGTGAGCCGAAGATGATGGTGACCGAGGCGAGCATCGCCAGCGGCAGCCCGACGCGGAGCTCCGCCACGAGGGCGATGCCGAACACGTCATAGATGATGCGCACGAAGCCGAAGGCGCCCGCCTTGACCACGGCGACGGCGTGCAGGAGCGCACTCACCGGCGCCGGTGCGGCCATGGCGGAGGGCAGCCAGCCATGGAGCGGCACGAGTGCGGCCTTCACCCCGAGCCCGGCCACGAACAGCGCGAAGATGATGCGCAGGCTGGTATCGTCGAGAAGCCGCAGATCGGCTGCGCGCGCGAATTCGATCGGGCCGGTGGCGCTTTCCAGCCAGATGATCGCGACCAGAAGCGCTCCGCTCGCCGGCAGCGCGTAGAACAGGTAGGAGCGCCCGGCAATGATCGACTTGTCGTCCTGCTTGTGCACCACGAGCGGCCAGGTGCTCAGCGTCAGGAGTTCGTAGAAGATGAAGAAGGTGACGAGCGTGCCCGACAGCGCGATTCCGGTCGTGGCGAAGACGCACAGGCTGAAGAAGCCGAAAAAGCGCGAGAGGTTCGGCTTGGGGCCGAAATAGGCGATGGCGTAGATCGTCGTCAAAAGCCAGAGCACGGCGGAGAGCGTGACGAAGAGCAGCGACAGCGCATCGACGCGCAAGAGCAGGTAAAGCCCCGGCACGAATTCCAGCCGCGCCTCGTAGAGCGTCCCGCCGGCTACCGCGATCAGCATGTAGAGGATCAATCCGAGCTTGATCAGCGCGCCGCCGAGATTGAGCGCGTTGCGCCAGCCGGCATTCTCCTGCGCGATGAAGAAGGTCGCGACAGCCGGGATCAGGGAGGTGGCGAGGATCAGGACGGGGAGCAGGGCCGTCATTCGAGCCCCTCCACCGCGGCGCCGGGACGCCCGATCTGGATGAAGGCGAAGGGGGCGGCGGAGAGTATGCCGAGCAGGATCGCGGCGAGCGCGAGGGCGAGCGGCGCGAACTGGCGCGCCCGCGAAACGGCTTTCGGTGCCGGGGCGTCCTCGTCGGGCAGGGCGAAGGCGAGGGCGAGGGGTCGGTAGAGATAGGCCGCCGCAAGCAGGCCGGCGAGGATCAGCATCAGTGCCCAGAAGGGCTGACCGGCGGCGAAGGAGGCCGTCATCATCAGATATTTGGCGGTGAATCCCCCGCTCGGCGGCAGGCCCATCAGGGTGATCGCCGCGAGCGCGAAGGCGAAGACCGTCATCGGGAGCGCCCGAACGATTCCCTTCATGCCCGGCAGGCGGTCATGCCCGATCGCCTCGATGATCAGCCCGGCGCACAGAAACATCGACGCCTTGGCCATGGCATGCGAGAGCGCGTGGAAGATCGCCCCGCTCCACGCCCCGGCCGCCCAGGGCTGCGCAGCGGATTCACCCCCGGCCAGGGGGAAGATGAAGAAGAGATAGCCGAGCTGCGCGACGGTCGAATAGGCGATGATCAGCTTCAGCCGGTCCTGGTGCAGGGCGAGCAGCGAGCCATAGACCATGGCGAAGGCACCGAGGCCGCCCAGCAGCATCAGAACCCCCGACCCGGCGAGATCCGGCGCCGCCTCGAACCAGAAGCGCAGCAGGATGTAGAAGGAGGCTTTCGGCACCAGCCCCGAGAGCATGGCGCTCGCCGGTGCCGGCGCGCCGGAATGGGCCGGCGGGAGCCAAGCGTGGAAGGGGAACAAGGCCGTCTTGGCTGCGAGCCCGCCGGTGATCGCCGCCGCAGCAACGATATCGCCAGGCGCGCTCCCGACGCGTTCGGCCAGAAGCGCGATGTCGAGGGTGCCGTGGGCTGCATAGAGCAGGGCGGCGCCCAGCAGGTAGAGCAGCGAGCCCATCAGCGCGAACATCATGTAGCGCAGGGCCGCCGCCAGCGTCTCGCGCTTGCCCTCGATGCCCACCAGCGCCACGGCCACCAGCGTCAGGAGCTCGAGCCCGACATAGAGGTTGAACAGGTCGCCGGAGAGGAAGATCGCATTGAGCGCACCCCAGAGCAGCAGCGCCAGCGGCCAGAAGGTATAGGCGCTGCGCCGCTCCGTCTTGCCTCCCGCGAAGGGCTTTGCGGCCACGGCGAGGATGGCGCCCATGACCAGAGCCGTCGTCGCGATGAACCCGCCGGCGAGCCCGTCGGCGCGCAACTGAATGCCGAGCGGCGCCTCCCAGCCGCCGATGGCGAGGTGCACGGCGCCCTCTGTGGCGATGATCACGAGCAGGATCAGTGTCCCCGCCGCCGTGGCGATGATCGTCGCCAGCGCGATTGCCGGCCCGCGCCGGCCCATCAGCATGGCGGCGAGGGCGCCGAAGAGCGGCGCGGTGAGAATCAATGCGAGGGCGAGGGCCGAAGCTGTCACGGGCGGCCCTCGTCAGGATCACCTGATCTATCGTCCTCGGGAAGCGCGTCGCTGCGCGCGAGGCGGGCATGGGCGACGATCAGGGCGAGGGCCAGCGCGGTGGCCGAGAGCGCCACGACGATGCCGGTGATGATCATCGCCTGCGGCACCGGATCCGAGCCGGCAACGGGATCGCGATAGGCTGCCGCGCCGAAGAGCAGGAAGATGCCGGATCCGATCACGTTGAAGGCCAGCACCCGCCGGATCAGGCGGCGATGCACGACGAAGCCATAGAGCCCGAGCCCGATCAAAGCCGCGCCGCACAGGCCGTAGAGGAGGGAGGCCGACAGCACCATTACCGCTTCTCCTCAGGCTCTGGGGGGCCGAAGACAAGCATGGCGAGCGTCGCTGCGATGGAGAGCGTCAGCACCGCCTCGACGGCGAGGATCAGCCAGCCGGCATGGGCGGGCGGCAGGACGAGGAAGGCGCCGGCGAAGATGCCTGCGACGGCAAGCGCGAGAAAGATGACCGGGCCGATCACCAGTGCCGCGCGCAAGGCGCGGTCGGCCACGCGCGGCGCCTGCATCAATCCGGCCATGATGGTGACGATCCAGACCGCCGCGAGCACCGTCCCGCCCTGGAAGGCGCCGCCGGGCTGCTTGCTGCCCGCCCAGACGAGATAGACGCCCACGAGCAGGCCGATCGGCGGCAGGATGCGCCCGAATTGCGCCAGCACGCTGCCGGGGCGCGTGACATGGCGCAGCCCCGCGCGCCCGCCCCAGGCTTCGTCCTGCGCCAGCGTCCAGATTCCGAGAAGGGCGGCGAGCAACACGATGCTCTCCAGAAGCGTGTCCCAGCCACGGAAATTCAGAAGCACTGCCGTCACCGGGTTTTCCGCACCGGAAGCGGCGAGATTCTCCGCGACGTGTCCCTGCAGCCCCTGTGGCTCGGGCAGGGTGAGGAAAGCGTAGGCGATGCCGATCGTGATCACGAGGGCAGCCAGCGCCGTGGCGATGGTCGTTGCCGGCACAGATGCAGCCGATGCGGGTTCTTTCCCGGCCTTGCGCGCGACCCGCGCCAGCGCGGCGAGCAGCAGCACTCCGGTCAGCCCGGCCCCGATCGCGGCCTCCGCCAGCGCCACGTCGATGGCGCCGAGCCGTAGCCAGGCCATGGCGATGAGAATGCCGTAGACGATGTAGAAAACCACCGCCATGAAGGCGTCGCGCCCAAGGGTCGCCGCGCCGGCTGCGGCGAGGATGACGAGGCAGAGCGTCAGATCGAAGATTGAGGCGATCATGGCCGGCGCCTCTCCTGCCCGTCGCTGCCCCCGTCCTGCGCCTTCTCGTCATCGCCGAGCCCCGCCGGTGCCGCGATGCGGGCGACGAGTTGCGCCGTCGCGCCTGCGGCGAGGATGGCGAGTGCCCAGATCAGGATGAGCTTGAATAGATCCGCTGGCCCCGGCACCTGCACGGCGAGCCCCAGCGCGATCAGGCCGAGCCCGAGATTATCGGCCTTGGTGAGCGCATGCAGGCGGCTGTGGGTATCGGGAAAGCGGATCAGCCCGAGCGTCCCCGCCGCGAAGAATATCAGCCCTGCAGCCGTCATCACGATGGTAAAGAGATCGATCATCGCGGCGCCCCGTCTTCAGACGCCCTGTCTTCCGGCGTGTCGTCTTCCGGATCGCCCTCGCCCTCGCCGCGGGTGCTCTTGACGAAGGCGATGGCGGCAAGGGCGGCGAGCAGGGCGAGCACGAGGGCGACGTCGAGCATGGCCCAGTCGCCGCTCATCGCCGCGAGCAGCAGGATCACACCCACGCCGCCGGTACCGACGAGCTGCGCCGCCATCATGCGATCGGCCTGTTCGGGACCCCGCCAAACGCGCCACAGCGCCCCGGCAATGGTGAGGAGAAGGCCCGTCGCGACGAGGAGATACCAGCTGCTCACCGTGCCTCCCGCTTCCCGTCCGGCACCGTCTCCCGGTCACGCAGAGCCCGTTCGAAACAGGCTTCCTCGCGGGCGATGTCGCCGGTGATGTCCTGCCGCGTATCGAGCACATGGATCAGGAGCCGGTCGCCCTTCGAGCCGGCGACGAGGGTGCCTGGCATCAGGCTGAACTCGCCTCCGAGCGCCGCCTTGCCGCCATCGGGCAGGCGCGTGCGCATGATCTTCCAGCCCGGTGAAAGCGGCAGGCGCGGATTGAAGACCCGTCGCGCGACATCCACACCACCAAGCAGCGAACGCCAGAGGAATCCCGGAACCATAATCGCAAGCGGCCACAGCGCCACCCCGGCGCGCGGTGGCATCAGCGTGAGGCTCAGACCCGTCGCCGCCACAACCGCGACGAGGCCGATGGCTATCCCGTAGGGATCCGCACCGGTCAGCACCAGCCAGATGCCTGCGAGAAACACGGCCCGCTTGGCCGCTATCAGCCCCTGCTTGCGCGTCACGCTACCCCCTTCATGTCTGCCCGTTCGCATTTTATCCGATTCGAAGCGTAGCCGAAGCAAAACACGGCGCAAGGCGGGAGGGTTCCCGATAATCGTGACCCATCGCATGCGGGCCCGGCTTTTCGATTCGACAAGCCTTTCGCAAGGCGGGCGTGGCACAATCATGAAAACGAATCGGAGGAGATGTCATGACGGGAGAGAAGTCCGGCGACGGGAGAAAAGCGGCTCCGGGCAACGGCGCGCATATCGCCTCGCCCTCCTATCGTCTCGCGGCGCTCGATGAGGAATTCCTGCTCGGCGATTCCATGCGCGGCGTGCGTTTCATGCTTGAATACGCCAAGGCGGAGCAATTGCTGCGCGAATGGGGGGTGCGCTCAACCATCGTCGTGTTCGGCAGTGCGCGCGTGCGGCCCGACGGGCCGGGCCGCCAGCCGCAATGGTATGCGCAGGCCCGGGAATTCGGCCGGATCGCATCGCAGCGCGGCGGTGCGCTGCATTCTGTTGCGGAACTGCGCGAAAACGTTATCGCCACAGGCGGCGGGCACGGCATCATGGGTGCAGCCAATCAGGGTGCCCACGATGCGGGAGCGCCCTCGATCGGCTTCAACATCACCCTGCCACGCGAACAGGAGCCCAATCCCTGGGCGACGCCGGAGTTGACCTTCCGCTTCCACTATTTCGCGATACGCAAGATGCATCTCGCCATGCGGGCCAATGCGCTTGTGATCTTTCCCGGCGGCTTCGGCACCCTCGACGAGCTCTTCGAATTGCTCACGCTGGTGCAGACGGGCAAGGCGCCACGCCTGCCCATCGTGCTCTTCGACGAGGCCTATTGGCGGGCCGTGGTCAATCTGGAGGTCCTGGCCGAAAACGGCATGATCGCGAAAGGCGATCTCGATCTCTTCAGCTTCGCCGATGATGCCGAGGCCGTCTGGTCCCGGCTCATCGATTCCGGCCTGAAGGCTCATACCGGCCCGCTCGAATCGCAGGAAAAGACCGGCGGGCTCACCTGAGGAGCCCGCCTCATGTTGCAGGGCAGCCTTCAGCCGCCGAGCCGCTTCTTGCGCTGCGCGAGCGTGCGCAGGCGCAAGGCGTTGAGCTTGATGAAGCCTTCAGCGTCGCGATGGTCATAGGCGACGGCGCCTTCCTCGAAGGTCACCAGTTCCTGATCGTAGAGCGAGAACGGGCTGGTGCGGCCGATGACGATGACATTGCCCTTGTAGAGCTTGAGACTGACTTCGCCGGTGACGAATTCCTGGCTCTTGTCGATCAGGCCTTGCAGCAATTCGCGCTCCGGCGAGAACCAGAAGCCGTTATAGATCAGCTCCGCATAACGCGGCATCAGATCATCCTTGAGATGGGCCGCGCCGCGATCGAGGGTGATCGATTCGATGGCGCGATGGGCCGTGATCAGGATGGTGCCGCCCGGCGTCTCGTACATGCCCCGGCTCTTCATGCCGACAAAGCGGTTCTCGACCAGATCGAGTCGCCCGATGCCGTTCTCGCGGCCCAGTTCGTTGAGGCGCTCGAGCATGGTGGCGGGCGAGAGCTTCTCGCCGTCGATCGAGACGGGATCGCCTTCCTCGAAGCCGATGGTGATCACCGTCGGCTGGTCGGGCGCCTCCTCCGGGCCGATCGTGCGCGAATAGACGTAATCGGGCACCTCGTCGGCGGGATCTTCCAGCACCTTGCCCTCGGAGGAGGTGTGCAGGAGATTGGCATCCACCGAGAACGGCGCCTCGCCGCGCTTGTCCTTGGCGATCGGAATCTGGTGCTGCTCGGCGAATTCGATCAGCTTGGTGCGCGACAGAAGGTCCCATTCGCGCCACGGCGCGATCACCGTGACATCGGGCTTGAGCGCGTAATATGCCAGCTCGAAGCGCACCTGGTCGTTGCCCTTGCCGGTGGCGCCGTGGGCGACCGCATCCGCGCCGACCTTCTCGGCGATCTCGATCTGTTTCTTCGAGATCAGCGGGCGGGCGATCGAGGTGCCCAGCAGATAGACGCCCTCGTATTCCGCATTGGCGCGGAACATCGGGAAGACGTAATCACGCACGAATTCCTCGCGCAGATCCTCGATGAAGATGTTCTCTTCCTTGATGCCCAGCAGCAACGCTTTCTCGCGCGCCGGCTCGAGCTCCTCGCCCTGGCCGAGATCGGCGGTGAAGGTCACCACCTCGCAGCCATAGGTCGTCTGCAGCCACTTCAGGATGATGGAGGTGTCGAGGCCGCCGGAATAGGCCAGCACCACTTTCTTTACACGCTTGTCGGTCATGGACGGTCTCGAACTTGTTTTCGCCGAAATTATCGGGCGGGGGTGGATAGCGCGTTTATAAGCACACACGCGCGACACGCAACCGGCTTGCAGGCTTACCCGCCACTTGCGGGTTCCGCGTCAAGCCGTCAGGCTGGTCACGAACGATTCGAAGGATCCTCCGCATGGCGCGCGCCCCTGCCATTGAATTCTGGTACGAATTCGCCTCGACCTATTCCTGGCTCGCCGCATCACGAATCACCGATGCCGCGGCCGAGGCCGGGGTGGCGATACGCTGGCGGCCCTTCCTGCTCGGGCCGATCTTCTCCAGCCAGGGCTGGAACACCTCGCCGTTCAACCTCTATCCCGCCAAGGGGCGCTACATGTGGCGCGACGTGGAGCGCGAAGCCGCACGGCTCGGCCTGGCCTGCCGCAAGCCCGCACCGTTTCCGCAAAACAGCCTCAATGCCGCGCGGGTCGCGCTGTTCGGGGCCGACGAGCCCTGGGGCCCGCATTTCACGAGGGCCGTCTTCGCACGCGAATTCGAGGAGGGCGCCTCTATCGAGGAGCCCAGCGCGATCCGCGATATCCTGCGCGGGCTCGATCTCGATGCCGGCGAGATCATGAAGGGCGCGACCGGCGACGCCAACAAGACGCGGCTGCGCGCGCTCACCGAAGAGGCCCGTTCGCGGCACATCTTCGGCGCGCCGACATTCTTCACCGAGGATGGCGAGATGTTCTGGGGGGCGGACAGGCTCGACGCCGCCCTGGCCTGGGCGACGGGTGAGCGGCCCGGCATCCTGCGCTGAGCGCGGATTTCTGCGCAACGTTCGGTAATGTAAGCTTGCCGACGCGCTTAACGTGATTTTCATGTCCCTGCCGCAACGTTAGGCCTAGTCGATATCCGTGCGTCGGAGAGCCTGTTGCCGCAAACGTCGCCCAAGTCGCTTCCAGTGACGCGTCCACGCCTGAGCGGCATAGGTACGCATCTGCACCGCCTGTGGTCGCAACCCGGGACGATTCCGGTGGTGATTGCGCTGGCGGTGATCGTGGCAGCCTGGACATTCGCCGAGCGTCAAAGCCGTGTCGTTTCCGAGCAGGCCATGCGCACGCAGGTCCTCGACAAGGTGTCCGTGATCCGCGCGAAGCTCGAGGGCGACATCAACGCCAATATTCAGCTCGTGCGCGGCCTCGTATCGGTCATCAAGAGCGAACCCGATATCGATCAGGAACAGTTCCGGCGTATTGCCGAAGCGCTGATGCATGACGAGAATCAGCTGATCAACATCGCGCTCGCACCCGATCTCGTCATTCGGATGGTCTACCCCGTCGCCGGCAACGAGGCGGCGATCGGCCTCGATTACCGCACGAACGATGCACAGCGCGAGGCGGCCTTTCGCGCCCGCGATACCGGGCAACTCATCCTTGCCGGCCCCGTGGATCTCGTCCAGGGCGGGACCGGTTTCGTCGGACGCTTTCCGATATTCACGGGCCCCTCCACCGACCCGGATTTCTGGGGGATCGCGGCTGCGGTGATCGATTCGGAAAAACTCTTTGCGGCAAGCGGGCTGACCGATCCGGATCTGGGGCTCTCCATCGCCCTTTCGGGACGTGACGGCACATTGCAGCGTGGCGCGCGTGCGGAGAATGAGGTCTTCTACGGTGACGCTGCTGTTTTCGCGAATGACCCGGTCCTCGTCGAGGTGACGCTGCCATCGGGTTCGTGGCGGCTCGCCGCCGTGCCGAAGGGCGGATGGGCAGCCGATGCCGGCAGCATATGGTCGTTGCGTTTTGCGATACTGGTGGCGGGTACGCTCCTGATCCTGCCGATCTATTTCACCGGTCGGCTTGCCAGCGAAAGGCAAAGGCATATGCAGATGCTCGCGCGGCGCGAGGAGCAGATGCGGCTGCTCTCCGAGCGGCTCGAACTCGCCTTGGCCGCTTCGGAAATCGGCATCTGGGAATACGACCTCCTGACCGGGAAGCTCGTCTGGGATGCGCGCATGCACGAGCTCTACGACGTGGATCCCGGCCACGCCGAGGACGTCGCCATCTGGCGCGATCGCCTGCATCCCGATGATCGGGACGAGGCGATCCGGAAACTCGAGAAAAGCATTGCGGGCGACGGGAACTATCGGGCCGAGTTTCGGATCGTGACGCGGTCGGGCGAAATCCGCTGGATCCGTGCCATCGGCAGCATCCAGACCGACGAGGACGGGCTGCGCCAGCTCGTGGGCGTCAACTGGAACGTGTCGCGCGATCACGCTCTGGCCGCCGACATTACCCGTGCCAAGGAACTCGCCGAGGCGCGCAATTTCGCGCTGGAGCAGGCCAAGGCGCGGATCGAATACAATGCCTTGCACGATTCGCTCACCGGCCTGCCCAATCGCCGCTATCTCGACCGTGTGCTGATCGGCGAAGCGGGCCCGGGCGACCATCCGGTGGTGGGCGCTGGGGTTGACGACGAGGAACGGCTTGCGCTCCTGCATGTCGATCTCGATCGCTTCAAGCAGATCAACGACACGCTGGGGCATGCCGCCGGCGATGCGATGCTCATCCATGCCGCGAAGGTGCTGCGCGACAATGCCAGCGCCGATGCATTCGTCGCGCGTATCGGTGGCGATGAATTCGTCGTCTTCTGCGTCGGGCGCGACGAGCCTGCACTGGCGGAACTCGCGACGCGGATCGTCGAGGCGATGCGCAAGCCGGTTGCCTTCGAAGGGCATGAATGCCGCTTCGGTGTGAGCATCGGCATCGCCCATGGGACGTGCAGCGATACCCGCGATCCCGTGCTCGGCAAGCGCCTTCTGGTCGATGCCGATATCGCGCTTTATCGCGCCAAGAAGCGCGGTCGCAACCGATTCGAATTCTTCACGCAGACCCTGCAGGCCGAGATCGTCGAGACCAAGCGGCTCGCCGACGACATCCTGCGCGGGCTCGAAAATCACGAATTCGAACCCTTCTATCAGCCCCAGTTCGATGCGCGCAGCCGCGACATCGTCGGCGTCGAGGCGCTGGTGCGCTGGCGTCATCCCTCGCTCGGCCTGCTGACGCCCGATCGCTTCATGCGCGTGGCGGAGGAGCTCAACGTGGTCACGGCGATCGATCGCCTGGTGCTCGAACAGGGGCTGCGCGACCATGCGACCTGGCGCGCCGCAGGGCTCGATATCCCCGCGCTCTCGGTCAATGTCTCGGCCCGGCGCCTCCACGACGAGGAACTGATCGAGCAGTTGCGCGGCATGGATATCGAACCCGGAATCGTCGCCTTCGAACTGGTCGAATCGATCTTCCTCGACGAGGAAGACGAGGTGGCGATGGCCAATATCGGAGCGATCAAGAAGCTCGGCATCGCGATCGAGATCGACGATTTCGGCACCGGGTATGCGTCGATCGTCAGCCTGATGAAGGTGCAGCCGAAACGCCTCAAGATCGACCGCCAGTTCATCGCGCCGATCCTCGATTCCCCCAGCCAGCGCAAGCTGGTGCGCTCCATCGTCGATATCGGCGCCTCGCTCGGCATCGGTATCGTGGCGGAGGGTGTCGAGAGCATGGATCACGCCAAGGCGCTGGAGCGGATGGGCTGCGACATCCTCCAGGGTTATGCCTTCGCGCGCCCGATGACGGCTTCCACGATGGCGCAGTTCGCCCGCGGCCAGCAATGGCGGGGCGAGCGCAAGATGCGCCCGGGCGAACGCCCCAAGGACGTCATCGCCCGGACCAGCCGCGCCGTCGGCAGCTGAGGCGGCTTACTCCACGCCGTAGAGCCAGCGCCCGTCGCCGAGGAATGCCGCACGCGAATCATCGCGGTTGTAGAACATGTGCCCGCCCGGATAATGCGCCTCCCGCAGCCGCTCGCCCGGACCGAACGGGCGCAGCTGGCGCAGCACCAGATGTGTCTCGAAATACGGCGTGACGAGATCGGTCAGCCCGTGCACGACGAGCACGTCGAAGGCGGGATCGAGCGCCATGGTGCGTGCGAGTGCGGAAAGTGCCTCCGGCTGGCGTCGCCCGGAGCCGAAATCCCAGGCCCGGTTCACGCCGTTATTCAGGAGGATGTAGCGCCGCTCCGGCATCCATTCGAGGCGTCCGGCATAAAGATCGAGCATGGCGCGGGTCAGGGGCGCGGTCATGGCGTCGAGGACCGGCTCACGGGCGCGGGAGAACGAGGCCTGCGGGAACGGGTCGTCACTCGTCACGCCGCTGTCGTAGATGCTGGCGATACGCTGGTCGTCACGGGCGAATTCGCGCGCGAAGAGCTGCATGTCGAGGCGTCCGCCGTGGCGCTCCACCAGATCGCGATCGAGCCCCGTGAGCCGCGTCACGTTGTCGACGAGCCGCTCCACGGCCTGTTCGTCGCCGGGGCCGCGCAGGAGATCGGCGAGGAATTCGCCCTCGGCATAGGCCTCGGCCTCGCGCAACGCTTCTTCATCGATCCCGCCATCGCGCTCCATCGCGGCGGCGGCGAGCGAGGGGAGCAACGAGACGCGGGGCAGGGGCGCGTGGGCCGGCTGCTCGCGCCAGCCGAAATCAAGCACGGGCGACACCAGGGTCATGCCCGACAGCGCGATCCCGGTCTCGCTCTGCAGCCGGTCGGCGAGGAGCGGACCGCGAAAGCCGCCATAGCTCTCGCCGACGAAATAGACCGGTGCGGCGGTGCGGCCGCGTTCGCGCAGCCAGTCCGCCACGAAATCCGACAGGGCCTCGATATCGCCGTCCACGGAGAGGAAGGCATTGCGTGAATCGCGGTCGTTCTCGGCGAGGCGGCTGAAGCCGGTGCCGACCGGGTCGACGAAGACGAGATCGGTGAAATCGAGCCAGGTCTCGGCATTGTCGACGAGGGTGATGTCCTGCGACGGGCTGATCGTCTGGGCATCCATCGGCAGGCGCCAGGGCCCGAGCACGCCGATATGCAGATAGGCCGAGGCCGCGCCCGGCCCGCCATTGACCGCGAAGGTCACCGGGCGCGTCGGATCGGGATCGGCCTCACCGTCAGCGGTGCGCATGTAGGCGACATAGGCGATGTCCGCCCGTGGCTCGCCGCGATCGGTCCGCAGGGTCAAGGCGCCGGCGCGGGCCTTGAAATGCATCATGCCCTCGTCGGTCTCGATGCTGTGGCGGGTAACCGCCGGCTCCGGCAGCCCGGTTTGCGCCTGCCCGACCTGTTGCGCGGTGCCCGGCGGGTCGCCGTTCTCCTGGGCCTGGGCCGGCACTGCCAGAGCCAGCGCCCCCGACAGGGCGAGCCACGGGATCATTCTGCGCAGAACCGGGCCTGCCGAATCGCGAGCGGCTTGTGGTGCGGGCATATGCATTCCTCTCCTGATCGTCCCCGATATCGCCTGTCCGGGTTGCTCTCCGGGCACATGGAGCGGCACGGATGCAACGACAATGTGGCAGGACACCGCTCGAATATCTGCGGCGAAGGCGCTCATGCGCGACGTAACTGCATCTCCGGGGTGAAACATTGCGCTGCTGTCGCGTCAACGCGCATGCGTGCTATCCATCCGCGTCGAAACTGATCTAGTCTGCCGCATGCGCCCGGGCAAACCGGGGGAGATCGGTGGAAATCCACCCTGATAAAGCCATCCTCGATGAAAGAAGCCGTCGAAGAGCAGAGCGAAGGTATAGCGAATCAAGGCGCCGGCGCCCTGCGTGCCGCTGCCCTGACGCTGATCGCCTGCGCCTTCTTCGCTGCGGCCAATGCCTTTGCCAAGGGGGCACAGATCGAGGGGGCGATCCCGCCGCAGCAGGTGACGTTCTTTCGCTTTCTTTTCGGATTCCTCACCCTGTTGCCCTGGATCATGATGGCGCGTGGTCCGGTATTTCGGACCGCCGTGCCGCATATCCATGCGATCCGGGTGCTGTTCGGGATGAGCGGCGTGATCTGCATGTTCGCAGCGCTCGCACATCTGCCGCTCGCCGATGTCACCGCCATCGCCTGGGCCAATCCGCTGGTGGCGATGCTGCTCGCGGCCCTGTTCCTGGGGGACCGCATTTCCGGGCGGCGCTGGCTGTTTGCCGCGATCGGATTCTTCGGCGTGCTGGTGATGATGCGCCCCTCCGGTGCCGCCTTCGGCTGGGAGGGGTTGTTCGCGCTGGGCGCAGCCCTGTTCATCGGCGCGGAAGTCGCAGCCATTCGCGCGCTCGCGGGCCGGGACGGATCGCTGACCGTGCTCGCTATCGCCAATGCCGGCGGGTGTCTCGCAACCCTGCTGCTCGCGGCGCCGGTGATGATCATGCCCGATGGCTGGCAGCTCTTCGCCATGGCGATGACGGGTATCCTGATGGTGATCGGCCAGCTGCTCTTCATGGCCGCGATCCGCATGCGCGAGACCAGTTTCGTGGCGCCGTTCTATTATGCGACCCTGCTCTTCGCCTTCATCTACGGGATGGTCTTCTTCGGAGAAATCCCCGATCTCTACGTCTATCTCGGCGCAGGCGCGATCGTCGTGAGCGGGATCGCCATCACCCTGCAGGGTGCGCGCGACGAGCGTCGGCGCAGATCGCCCTGACCGGCGCCGCAGGCGATGCGTTTTTTGCCGAACTGGTCTACATTCGCGGCGAAACGTCATGAAAAGAGTTGCTCCTTGCTGCCAGCATCCCCGATTCGCCCCACCATCGACGCGCTCCGGCATTTCGGCCGGGCCGCGCGCAACAGCTATGATCCCGTCCTGCGCATCGGCGTGACGGGGCTCGCGCGCTCGGGCAAGACGGTCTTCACCACGGCGCTGGTGCACCACCTGATCACGCAGGGCGATCTGCCGGCCCTGCAGGCCAGCGGGGAGGGGCGTCTGCGCCGGGCGCGGCTCGTGCCCCAGCCCGATGACGACGTGCCGCGTTTCGCCTATGAGGAGCATCTCGCGCGTCTCGTCGAGGCTCGCCAATGGCCGGAATCGACGACCCGGATCAGCCAGTTGCGACTCGCGCTCGATTATGAACGCGGTAGGGGAAGCTGGTTCGGCGGGCCGGCGCGGCTGACGCTCGACATCGTCGATTATCCCGGTGAATGGCTGCTCGACCTGGCCCTGATCGACGAGGAATTCGCCGATTGGTCGCGCGAGGTGATCACGGCGGCGCGGGCCCCGCAACGGCACGATATCGCCGGACCCTTCCTTGCGCAGCTCGACGCGCTCGATCCGCTGGCCCCGGCGGACGAGCAGCGGATCGCGCAATTCGCACAGACCTTCAAGGCCTATCTCACGGCCCTGCGCCAGGGCCCCGAGGCGATCGCGACGACACCGCCGGGGCGGTTCCTGATGCCGGGGGACCTCGCCGGATCGCCGGCCCTGACCTTCGCGCCGCTCGTCCTCGTCCCCGGTGCAGCCTTGCCGCGAGGCAGCCTGGCTGCGCTGATGCAGCGGCGTTACGAGGCCTACAAACGCCACGTGGTCACGCCGTTCTTCCGCGATCACTTCCGTCATCTCGACCGCCAGATCGTTCTGGTCGACGTGCTCAGTGCCCTCGATGGCGGGGCGCAGGCGCTGGCGGAGCTCGAACACGCCCTCGACCGGGTCCTGCTGGCCATGCGGGCCGGCCGCAACAGCTGGCTGACGCGGCTGTTCGCGCCGCGCACGGAGCGGGTCCTCTTCGCCGCGACGAAGGCCGATCATCTCCACCAGTCGCAGCATCGCGCGATGGAGGCGATCCTGCGTCATCTCGTGGAGCGCGCCATCGGGCGCGTGCGTGCGGCGGGGGCACAGGTCGGGGCCGTCGCCATAGCGGCCCTGCGCGCCACGCACGAGACCACCGTACGCGAAGGCGCAGAGGTGGTGCGCGCCGTGGCCGGAACGCCGGAAGCCGGGGAGCGCATCGGTGAAACCGTCTTCGACGGCGCCACCGAAGCGGCGGTGTTCCCCGGCGACCTGCCGGAGGATCCCGCCCGCGTCTTTGCCGGCGCTTCGCATGGGGGGATTGCCCCCGGCAGCCTGCGTTTCCCGCGCTTTCGCCCGCCCGCGACGCCAGCGCATCTGCCCGGACGCAAAGCGCGCCTGCCGCATATCCGCCTTGATCGCGCGCTGGAATTCCTGATCGGAGACCACCTGCGATGAGCGGACGATCACCAGAGGAAACGAAGCCATCACGGGGACCGAAAGCCTGGCGCTTCGACGATCCGCAGGTCGGTCTCGACGATGGCGATGCCGATGATGCGGGCGGGTCGGTTGATCGGGGTCGCAGGCGGGCCGTTTCGATCACGCGCGAGCCCGACCGGATCGACGATGATCCGCCGCCCCCGGATCCGGCACTGCAGCCACGCCGCCGCGCAGCCTGGGGCGCGATCCTTATGGCGAGCCTCGCGGCGCTCGTCATGCTGGGGGTGGGGATCGGCATCGAGGGGCTGATCCGCGAGCTCTTCGCCCGGGCGCCCTGGCTCGGCTGGATGGCGGCCGCAATGGCTTTGCTTGCAGGCATCGCGCTCGTGGCGATCGTCCTGCGCGAACTCGTCGGGCTCCTGCGCGAACGCCGCATCGAACATCTGCGCAGCGAGGCCGCGCGCGTACTCGCTGAGGATGA
The DNA here is from genome assembly GCA_020832565.1 of Salinarimonas sp. Lineage (GTDB taxonomy): Bacteria > Pseudomonadota > Alphaproteobacteria > Rhizobiales > Beijerinckiaceae > Saliniramus. The sequence continues at coordinate 24,744 of JAFIEI010000052.1, forward strand.
TGCCGAAGGCGCGCAAGCGCTCGCCGGCGCGCTCGTGGCCTTTCATGTCACGCGCCCGGGAACGGCGCGCGGACGCGAGGAGATCGCGCAGCTGTCGGAGGCGATCCTCGAAGCTCAGGACCGGCTCGTCATCGTGGAGCGCGCCCTGCTCGCCGAAGCCGACCGGGCGGCACGCCGGGCCGTCGCTCAGGCTGCGCGGCGGGTCTCGGTGGTGACGGCGGTGTCTCCGCGCGCGCTGATCGACATCGCCTTCGTGATCTATGCCGCCATACGCCTGTTGCGCCGCATCGCCGGGATCTATGGCGGGCGACCCGGATTCTTCGGCAGCCTGCGCCTGGCGCGTTCGGCGATCGATCATCTCGCCGTGACGGGCGGCGTCGCCATGGGCGACGACATGATCCAGCAGGTCGTCGGCCATGGCCTAGCCGCGCGGCTCTCGACCAAGCTCGGGGAGGGGGTGGTCAACGGCGCCATGACCGCGCGCTTCGGCCTCGCCGCCATCGCGGTCTGCCGCCCGATGCCCTTCATCGGCGCGCCCGCGCCGCGCTTTGGCGATGTCGCCGGGGATCTGCTCAGCAGACGTGGCGCAGGCGAGCCCGACACGCCGGATTCGCGCGCCCGGGACGGCGGGAATCCGCCTCGCGACTGAGCCCGGTCGCCTTCATCTTCTATTAACCGCCCCGGCAAGAATTGCCGCCCGGAACGGGCCGGCCGGCGATTTCTGCCGGGTCGCCCCGGCATGTGCACGTTCCATGCAAGGATTTCGCAAGGTTTGCAGACTGGCATGAAGGTTGCCGGAAGAAATCCGGTTCAGCCTGATCCGATAGCCGAAAACGGACCGGGCGAGCCCCCAGGAGGTATGGGCCATGTCGTTGATGTCGGCACTCAGTACGGCTGTGTCCGGTTTGCGCACCACGCAGACCGGCATGAATCTCGTGGCGCAGAACGTCGCCAATGTCGATTCCGCCGGCTATACCCGAAAAACCATCCAGCCCGTCCAGACCCTGAACGGTCCGCGCGGCGCCGGTGTCGAAGCCGGCCCGGTCCAGCGCGTCATGGACGATCTGCTCAGCAAGCAGCTGCGCACGGAGACCTCCGGCGCCGGCTATGCCAAGACCCGCGCCGAATTCGCCACGGCACTCGATCGCCTGTTCGGCGCGCCCGGCGAGGCCTCTTCGCTCGACTTCGCCGCCAATGCCTTCAACGAGAAGCTCGGCGCGCTCGCCGATGATCCGTCGAGCTTTGCCCTGCGCGCAGGCGTGCTCAGTGCCGGCCAGACGCTCGCGGGGCGCATATCGAGCGTGGCGACGGGGGTGCAGGAACTGCGCAGCCAGGCGGAGGGGCGCATCGATTCCGCCGTCAGCCGCGCCAACGAACTCCTGCAGGGCATCGCCGATACCAACAAGCAGATCACCGCCGAGAGCTTTCGCGGGGGATCGGCTGCGCTCGAGGACGAGCGCGACCGGATGATCAACGAGCTCTCCGGCCTGATGGCGGTCGACGTCAAGAAGGGCGATAACGGCTCCGTCATCATCCGCACGCCGAGCGGCCAGACCCTGTTCGACGGGGTCAACCCGACCAAGCTGAGCTTCGATCGCCGCCCGGCGCTCGATCCGGGCATGTCTTATGATCCGGTGAATTCCGGTGTCGGCGTGAT
>JAFIEI010000053.1 GCA_020832565.1 Salinarimonas sp.
CGAAAGGCGATTTCTTCCTCGGTGAATCTCAGATCCATCTGTCTCTTCCTCCGCAAAGCCGCTTTCGCCTGGCGCGCGATCTCGCAGGAATGCGCGGGCGGATGGCGACTTGCAATTCGTCTATATTTCGCATAGCAAAATCATGTTTTGCAGTGCGTTCGAAACTAGGAAGGCGGTCTGCGCTTGTCAACGCGACATCGCGCAATCACATCGGGTGTGTTCGCCCAATCCGCGTTTTCGCAAATGCAGCGCACGCGAACAGGCCGGCTTCGGCATAGTGCCGCGAGAAACCGGTCCGGATCTGCGACAGAAGTGCCCGCGTGACGGGCGCCGTTTCGAGGAGGATATCATGCGCGAGGCCGTCATCGTCTCCACCGCCCGCACGCCGATCGGCAAGGCCTATCGCGGCGCCTTCAACGACACCCAGGCCCAGACGCTCGGCGGCCATGCCATCGCCCAGGCCGTGGCGCGCGCCGGGGTGGCGCCCGAGAGCATCGACGACGTGATCATGGGTGCAGCCCTCCAGCAGGGCTCGACCGGCTACAACATTGCGCGCCAATGCGCGCTGGCCGCCGGCCTGCCGGTGAGCGTCGCCGGCATGTCGATGGACCGCCAATGCGCTTCCGGCCTGATGGCGATCGCGACCGCCGCCAAGCAGATCGTCGCCGACGGCATGACGACGACCGTCGGCGGTGGTCTTGAATCGATCTCGCTTGTCCAGAACGACAAGGCAAATCGCTTCCGCGCACAGGATCCCGCGCTGATCGAGCGCGTGCCGCAGATGTATATCGCCATGCTGGAGACCGCCGAGATCGTGGCGAAGCGCTACGGTGTCTCGCGCGAGGCGCAGGACGAATACGCGCTGCAATCCCAGCAGCGCACGGCTCAGGCGCAGGCAGAGGGGCGCCTTGATGCCGAAATCGCGCCGATGCCCTCGACCATGCTGGTCACCGACAAGGCGACCGGCGAGACATCGCGCCGCGATGTGACGCTGGAGCGCGACGAGGGCAATCGCCCGCAGACGGCGCTCGCCGATCTCGAAAAGCTGCAACCCGTCTTCAAGAGCGGCGAGGTGATCGCGGAAGGCGCCTATATCACCGCCGGCAACGCCTCCCAGCTTTCCGACGGCGCGAGCGCGAGCGTGCTGATGGAGGCGCGTGAGGCCGAGAAGCGCGGGCTTACGCCGCTCGGCGCCTATCGCGGCATGGCCGTGGCCGGCTGCGAGCCGGACGAGATGGGCATCGGCCCGGTTTTCGCCGTGCCCAAGCTCCTCAAGCAGCACGGGCTCAGCGTGGATGATATCGGCATCTGGGAGCTGAACGAGGCTTTCGCCGTGCAGGTGCTCTATTGCCGCGACAAGCTCGGCATCCCCAATGACCGCCTCAACGTGTCCGGCGGGGCGATCTCGATCGGCCACCCCTATGGCATGTCGGGGGCGCGCATGACCGGGCATCTGCTGATCGAGGGCAAGAGGCGCGGCGCGAAATATGGCGTCGTGACCATGTGCGTCGGCGGTGGCATGGGTGCCGCCGGCCTGTTCGAGATCTTCTGAGCGCGCCGCGAGATTTGAACGAATTACGAGATACTGGAGACCACCATGACCGCCATCAACGATGTCGTGGACTTGACCCGCGAAGGCGAAATCGCCGTCATCACTCTCGATTCTCCGCCCGTCAACGCGCTCTCGGCGCAGCTGCGCGCGGGTATCGCGCAGGCTGTCGAGCAGGCCGTCGCGGATGATGCTGCCAAGGCCATCGTGCTGACCTGCGCGGGCCGCACCTTCTGCGCCGGCGCCGATATCACCGAATTCGGCAAGCCGCCGAAGGATCCCAGCCTCTCCGCCGTGCAGGCGGTGATCGAGGCCGCGCCCAAGCCGGTGATCGCGGCGATCCACGGCACCGCGCTCGGCGGCGGGCTGGAACTCGCGCTCTCCTGCCATTACCGCGTCGCGGTGCCCTCAGCCAAATGCGGCCTGCCGGAAGTCAAGCTCGGCATCCTGCCGGGTGCAGGCGGCACGCAGCGCCTGCCGCGCATCGTCGGCGCCGAGCGTGCGCTCGAGATGATCACCTCCGGCGCCCATGTGAAGGCCAAGGACGCCGCCGCGATGGGGCTGTTCGACAAGCTCGTCGGCGAGGGCAATCTTCGCGAGGAGGCCATCGCCTTCGCCCGCGAGGTCATCGCCTCCGGTGCACCACTCAGGAAGGTGCGCGATCTCGACGAGGCGATTGCGCCCGCGCGCGGCAAGCCGGAGATCTTCGCTGATTTCCGCAAGAAGAACGCCCGCAAGTTCCGCGGCTTCGAGGCCCCCGAGGCCTGCATCCAGGCGGTTGAGGCTGCCATCGAGAAACCCTTCGAGGAAGGGCTCGCCTTCGAGCGTTCGCTTTTCGAGACGCTCGTCGCGAGCGAGCAATCGGCGGCGCAGCGCTACGCGTTCTTCGCCGAGCGCGAGGCGGCCAAGATTCCCGATATCCCCAAGGACACCCCCACCCGTGAGATCGCCCGCGTCGGCATGATCGGTGCCGGGACCATGGGCGGCGGCATCTCGATGAACTTCCTCAATGCCGGCATCCCCGTCACCATCGTCGAGACGAAGCAGGAAGCGCTTGATCACGGGCTCGCCACCATCCGCAAGAACTACGAGAATTCCGCCAGGCGCGGGCGCCTTTCCATGGAGGATGTCGAAAAGCGCATGGGGCTGATCACGCCGAGCCTGTCGCTCAATGATCTCGCCGATTGCGATCTCGTGATCGAGGCGGTGTTCGAGCTGATGGAGGTGAAGAAGGAGATATTCACCAAGCTCGACGGCATCTGCAAGCAGGGCGCGATCATGGCCAGCAACACCTCCTATCTCGATATCGACGAGATCGCCTCGGTGACGAGCCGCCCGGGTGACGTACTCGGCATGCATTTCTTCTCGCCGGCCAATGTCATGCGCCTGCTCGAAGTGGTGCGCGGCGAGAAGACGGAAAAGGACGTCGTCGCGACCGCGATGGCGCTCGGCAAGCGCATCGGCAAGGTCGCCGTCTGCGTCGGCGTCGCACACGGATTCGTGGGCAACCGCATGCTCTCGGAGCGCCAGCGCGAGGCCAACAACCTCATCATGGAAGGGGCGATGCCCTGGGATGTGGACCGGGTGCTCTATGATTTCGGCCTGCCCATGGGCCCCTTCGCCATGGCCGATCTCGCCGGGCTCGATCTCGGCTGGACGCCGGAGAATTCCACCGGCGAGACCGCCAAGGAGCGGCTGTGTGAGATCGACCGGCGCGGCCAGAAGAACGGCAAGGGGTTCTACGATTACGACGAGAACCGCAAGGCGACGCCCTCCAAGGTGACCGAGGAGATCATCCTCGAATTGTCGCGCGCCAAGGGTATCACCCGGCGCGAGATCAGCGACCAGGAAATCCTGGAGCGCTGCATCTATCCGATGATCAATGAAGGCGCGAAGATCCTGCAGGAGGGCAAGGCCCTGCGCGCTTCAGACATCGATATCGTCTGGCTCACCGGCTATGGCTGGCCGGTCTATCGCGGCGGGCCGATGTTCTATGCCGACACGATCGGCCTCGACAAGGTCGTCGCCGCGCTAGAGGGCTATGCGAAGACGCTCGGCCCGGATTTCGAGCCGGCGGAATTGCTGGTACGCACCGCGAAAGAGGGCAAGCGCATCAGCGAGATGTGAGGATCGCGCGCCGTCAGAAGATATCGGCGAGCCGGATGAACTCCACCGGCTCGCCCGCCTTCGCCGCCGGGGCATGCGGCGCGCGGATGACGAGGGCGTCGGCGCGGGCGAGATGCCCGAGCATGGAGCTGTCCTGGCGCGCGAAGGGCTCGACGATCGCAAGCGCGCTCGCGCGGGGCATAAGCTTCGCGCGCATGTAATCCTCGCGCTTGTCGTTCGCCTTGAGATCGACGCCGAGGATGCCCGGGTGGCGGGGTGGGCCCTGCGGCGCCTGCGGGTCGCCCAGCAGGGCGCGGATCGCCGGGGCGAGGAAGAGGATGGCGCAGACCATGGCCGAGACCGGGTTGCCCGGCAGGCCGAGGAAGAGCATGTCGCGCGATTTTCCGCCCAGCTTGCCATGCATCAATGGTTTGCCTGGTCGCATGGCGATGCGCCAGAAGCCGAGTTCGAGCCCGATCCCGGTCAGGGTCTCCTGCACCAGATCATGCGCGCCGACCGAAGCGCCGCCCAGCGTGATCAGGATATCGGGCTCAGCCGCCCGCGCCGCCTCGACGACGCGCAGAACGTCCTCGCGCGTATCGCGGGCGATGCCGCAATCGATCGCCTCACCGCCGGCGCGGGTGATGATCGCGGCGAGCGCATAAATGTTAGAGGCGACGATCTGATCCGGCCCCGGCTCCTCGCCGGGTAGCACCAGTTCGTCACCGGTGGCGATGATGGCGACGCGCGGTTTGCGGCGCACGGGCAGGCTCGCATGGTTCATCGCGGCGGCGAGTGCGATATCGCCGGCATCGAGTCTGCGCCCGGCCTCCAGCAGCACGTCGCCCTTTGCGAAATCGAGCCCGGCTGGGCGCACGTAATGGCCAACGGGTGGCGCCTCGTGGATCTCGACGCGCCCGTCATCGAGCGCCTGCGTATCCTCCTGGATGACGATCGCATCGGCGCTGGCGGGCAGGGGGGCGCCGGTGAAGATGCGCACCGCCTCGCCCGGGCCGATATCACCACGAAAGCCGCGCCCGGCGGCGCTTTCGCCTATCACGGTCAGCGTTGCGGGAATGGTCGCGCAATCGGCGGCGCGCACGGCGTAGCCGTCCATGGCTGAGACCGCGAATGGCGGCTGCGTGCGCTTCGCTACGAGATCTCGCGCGAGGCTGCGCCCGTGGCAGGATGCGAGCGGCACAATCTCCTCGGGCACGGGGCCGTCGATGCTCGCGAGAACCTGCGCCAGAGCATCAGAGACCGGGAGCAGTGCCATGGCTCTCAGCTTTCCGCCTTGTAATGACCCGAACGGCCGCCCGCCTTTTCGATCAGGCGCACGCCCTCGATCACCATCTCCTTGTCGACCGCCTTGACCATGTCGTAGATCGTCAGGCAGGCGACCGAGACGGCGGTGAGCGCCTCCATCTCGACGCCGGTCTGCCCGCCGACACGCACCTCCGCCGTGACGCGCACGCCGGGGAGTTCTTCATCGATGGTGCAATCGACCTTCGCCTTGGTGATCATCAGCGGATGGCACAGCGGGATGAGCTCATGCGTGCGCTTGGCCGCCATGATGCCCGCGAGCCGCGCGGCGCCGAGCACGTCGCCCTTCTTGGCGTCACCCGAGCGGATGATGGCGATGGTCTCGGGCCGGGTGACGATGCGCCCCTCGGCAATGGCCACCCGGGAGGTGACCTCTTTCTGCGATACATCGACCATATTAGCCTGGCCGGACGCGTCGAGATGCGTGAGATCGCTCATGCGGCTGCTCCGTCCTCCAGAGCCAGCAGCGTCTTCGTCGCCGCTGCGACGTCGTCCTGGCGCATCAGGCTCTCGCCGACGAGGAACGTGTCGATGCGCGAACGGCGCAGGCGCGCGATATCGGCAGGCGTGAAGATGCCGCTCTCGCCGACGATGATGCGATCATCCGGGATCAGCGGCGCGAGCGTCTCGCTCGTCTCCAGCGAGACCTCGAAGCTGCGCAGATCGCGGTTGTTGATGCCGATGAGCCTTGCCGGCAGGGTGAGGGCGCGCTCAAGCTCGGCGCGGTCATGCACCTCGACGAGGCTGTCCATGCCGAGCCGCTCTGCCGTCTCGATCAGCGCGCGCGCTTCCGCGTCCGTGACGCTTGCCATGATCACGAGAATGCAATCGGCACCCCAGGCGCGGGATTCGTAGACCTGATATGGCTCGAACAGAAAATCCTTGCGCAAAGCCGGCAGGCCGGAAGCCTCGCGCGCCTGGCCGAGATATTTCGGCTTGCCCTGGAAGGAGGGCTCGTCGGTCAGGACCGACAGGCAGCTCGCCCCGCCCTCGGCATAGGCGCGCGCCAGAGCCGGCGGATCGAAATCATCGCGGATCAGGCCCTTGGACGGGCTCGCCTTCTTGATCTCGGCGATCAGCGCCGGGCGGCCCTGCGCGATATGCAACTCGATCGCATCGGCGAAACCGCGCGGTGGTGAGGCGGCGGCGGCGAAGCGCTCGATTTCGGCCTGCGGTACCATCGCCTTGGCGATGGCGATTTCCTCGCGCTTATAGGCTTCGATCCGTGCCAGGATATCGCTCATCGCATCACGCTCCGGAGACCGTGACGAGCTTGTCGAGCGTGGCCTTCGCGGCGCCGGAATCGATCGCCTCTACTGCCATGGCGACACCTTCCTTTAAATCGCGCGCCTTCTCGGCCACGACGAGCGAGGCGCCCGCATTGAGGACGGCGATGTCGCGATAAGCGGATTTCTCGCCATCGAGCACGGCGCGCATGGCCCGGGCATTGTGCTCGGGATCGGAGCCTTTGAGATCGCGCGGATCGGCCAGCGGAATACCCACGCTCTCCGGGTGGATGGTGAAGCGCGAGAAGGTGCCGTTCTCGATCGCCGCGACATGGGTCTCGCCGGTGGTGGTGATTTCGTCGAGCCCGTCGGAACCGTGCACCACCCAGACCTTGCGCGAACCGAGCTGGCCGAGCACGCGGGCGAGCGGCTCGATCCAGACATCGGAGAACACACCGAGCAATTGCCGCTCGACGCCGGCGGGGTTGGTCAGCGGGCCGAGCAGGTTGAAGATCGTGCGCGTGCCGAGCTCGACGCGGAAGGGGGCCACATGGCGCATCGAGGCGTGGTGCGTCTGCGCGAACATGAAACAGAGCCCGGCCTGTTCGAGGCAGCGTTCCAGCGTATGCGGCTCGCGCCCGATGGTGACGCCGAGTGCGCTGAGCACATCCGCTGCTCCGGATTTCGAGGAGGCGGCGCGGTTGCCGTGCTTGGCCACCGGGACGCCGCAGGCGGCGGTGATGAAGGCGGCGAGCGTCGAGATGTTGTAGGTGCCCGAATGGTCGCCGCCCGTGCCGACAATGTCGATCGCATCGGAGGGCGCCTTCACCCGCAGCATCCGCGCACGCATTGCCGCCGCAGCGCCGGTGATCTCGTCGAGGGCTTCACCGCGCACGCGCAATGCCATCAGGAAGGCGCCGGCCTGGGAGGGGGTGACCTCGCCCGAAAGCAATGCGTCGAAGGCCGCGCGGGCCTCTTCCTGCGAGAGGGTCGCGCCGGTTGCCACCTTGGCGATATAGGGTTTGAAACTGTCCATGCTCACATCTGCCGGGTTCAGGCGGGGGCGGTCGCGGCGGCGGAGGCATCGTTGCGCCAGCGCGCCGCCATCTTGAAGAAATTGCCGAGGAGCGTGCCGCCATCCGGCGTCATGATGCTCTCGGGATGAAACTGCACGCCACAGACGGGCAGGGTGCGATGCTCGACGCCCATGATCAGGCCCTCGTCGCTCTCGGCGGTGATGACGAGATCATCGGGGCAGCTCTCGCGGGCGATGACGAGGGAATGGTAGCGCGTCGCTTCCAGCGCCTCCGGGCAACCGGAAAAGACGCCTTCGCCACGATGGCGGATGATGCTCGTCTTGCCGTGCAGCGGCAGCGGCGCGCGCACGATATCTGCGCCGAAGGCCTGGCCGATCGCCTGCATGCCCAGACACACGCCGAAGATCGGCACGCGGCCCGCACCCTCGCGGATCAGATCGACGCAGATCCCCGCTTCGTTGGGCGTGCAGGGGCCGGGCGAGAGGACGATCGCGTCATGGCCGCTCTCCAGCACGTCGGGCACGCCCGCCTGATCGTTGCGCAGGACGGTGATGTCCTGCGTGAAACGGCTGATCAGATGAACGAGATTCCAGGTGAAGGAGTCGTAATTGTCGATGACGAGAACCCTGCTCACCGCTTCCCCCTTCGCCTCACCGTTGTTTATCCTTGCCGTTTGCATAGCAAGAGCGCGGGCGCGGGGGAAGGGCAAAAGGCGGGGAGGTCGCGATGACCCCGGTCGCGCGTCACCCTTGCGCCAGCACTCCCGGCGCATGCGCTTCGAACCACTCCTTCAGCCGTGCCAGTGCCGGGTGCTCCAGATTGCGGGCGAGATAGGCTTCGATGCGCGGGATGTGGGCGAGATAGCCGGGTTTGCCGTCGCGGATGTCGAGGCGGGTGAAGATGCCAAGGATCTTGGTGGCGCGCTGGGCGCCCATCAGGGCGTAGACCCTGGTGAAGCCGGGCAGGTCGAAATCGGCATCGGCCTCGCGGCGCAGCTTGCAGTAATGCGAGAGCAGCTTGAGCTCCAGCGCCATCGGTACGTCGATGCGCGCATCCTGCAGGAGGGAGACGAGGTCATAGGCCGGCGGGCCGATCACCGCATCCTGGAAATCGATCAGCCCGACCCGCGCGAGCCCCTCGCGATCCGGCAGCCAGATCAGATTCGGCGAATGATAGTCGCGCAGGACCCAGCTCTGCGGCCCGTAGAGCGCCGGCTCCAGCGCATCCGCCCAGGCATTGAGGAAATCCGAACGTGCCGAGCCCGAAAGCGTCGTGCCGATGCGGTATTTCAGATACCAGTCGAGGAAGAGCTCGACCTCGATCAGCATGGCTTGCGCGTCATAGGGCGGTACGACGTGTTCGAGATCGTCTCCCACCGGCAGGACGTGGGGCAGCGGCGTCTGGTGCAGCTTCGCCAGCAATGCCGCGGCTTCGCTGTAGCGCTCGGGAATCGGCCCGTTCGCATCGATCACGCCGCCGGGGCCCAGATCCTCGATCAGCAAAAGTCCGATTTCGAGATCCTCGCCATAGATCTTCGGCGCGGAGAAATTCAGCGCGCGCAGGCCGCGATCCATGGCGACGAAGGCGTGCACGCTGTCTGCCAGTCGGGCGAGGTCGCTGTAGGAGCGACCCATCCGGATCGGCGGACCGTCCGGGCGGCGCGGGGAGATCATCAGGATCGCGGTCGCGCCGTCGGGGCGGGTGAGGCGCTCATAGGCGCGGGACGAGGCATCGCCCGTCATCGGTGTGCGCTCGGCCTGGTCCCAGCCGGTACGCAGCAGCATTGCCTTGAGTGCGCGGGCCCGGGTCACCCGCTCGCCGAAGGCGCCGGTTCCCACGAGGATCGCGATACGCCCGCCGCCCTGCTCGGGGGGTAGCATGTCGAGGGTGATCTCGAGCCGCGATCGCGCAAGGGCTTCCTCGGCCCGGTCCGGCCATTCGACCAGCGTGATCGCCTCCTCGGTGGCTTCCTCCCACCCCATTTCGAGAAGTTCGCCCGGGCCGGCAATGCGATAGAAATCGGCATGCACGACAGGGCAGCGCAGCCCGTCATAGATCTGCATCAGCGTATAGGTGGGGCTGGGAACCTCCATATCGGGGTCGCCGGCGAGCGCGCGGACAACCGCCCGCGCCAGCGTCGTCTTGCCCGCTCCGAGGCCGCCGGAAAGGGTGACCACGTCACCGGGGCGCAGCTCGTCGGCAATGAAGCGGGCGAGATCAAGCGTGGCGTCCTCGTCCGCGAGCGTCAGCTCCCAGACCGGTACGTGCGGGTCGGGGCCGGGAGGCAGGGCGGAGAGGCCGGAATCGGCCGATCTGGAAACCATCACACTCGTCTCGTTACTGGCCGCGAGCGCCTATTCGGCCGCGAGGCGGCGCGGCCCGTCCGCGGGGAAAACGCAGGTGACCGTGGTCCCGGTTCCCGGTGTCGTATCCAGCTTGACATGCCCGCCATGCAATTCGACGAAGGAGCGCACGATCGACAGGCCGAGCCCGACACCGCGATGGGTCGTTCCGCCGGTATGGCTCTCGAAACGCTCGAAGACGCGCTCTGCTACATGATCGGGCATGCCCTGGCCGTGATCGGAGACGCTGAAGACGATCTCGTCCTCATTGCGCCGCGCGGAGACGCGAATGCGCCCGCCGGGTTCGGAGAAGCCGATCGCGTTCGAGATCAGATTGAACAGGACCTGGCGGATTCGCTTGCCGTCGCCGGTGAAGCTGCCGATGGCATCGGCGACCTCGATATCGAGATGCAGATCGCTCTCCGCGATTCTGTCCTCGAGCCCGCGCACGGCGGCGTCGATGGTCTCGCGGATATCGATCTCCCCGGGGGCGAGTTCGAGGGAACCCGTGTCGATTGAAGCGAGGTCGAGAATGTCGTTGATGATGGCGAGCAGCGCGCCGGACGAGCGCATGATATGGCCGGCATATTCGCGCTGGCGCTCGTTCAGGGCACCGACTGTCTCGTCCGAGAGCAATTGCGTGAACCCGATGATCGTGGTCAGCGGCGAGCGTAGCTCGTAGGAGACGTGGTGCACGAATTCGTCGCGCAGGCGCGCAGCGCGCTCGAGCGCATCGTTCTTCTCGGTGAGCGCGCGCTCGACATTCACGCTCGCGGTGACGTCGATGAAAGTGAGCAGCATGGCGCCGTCAGGCAGGGGCTGGCCGGCGCAATCGAGCACGATACCGTCCTTGCGCTCCATGCGCAGCGCGAAGCCGGTACGGCCATCCGAGCCGCCGGCCACCGCCGCGCGGATCTCCGCCCAGGGCTCCTCCGCCGGGACGTTCTGCTGGCAATGGCCGATGATCGCATCGAGATGAGGATTGTCGGCGGTCAGTTCGTCGGGCAGGCGCCACAGCCGCTTGAAGGCGTGGTTGGCCAGCCGCAGGCGACCGTCGGAGCCGAAAACCACGACGCCCTCCGCCAGCGTGTCGAGCGTCTCGCCCTGGACGCGCAAGAGCGCATTGAAGCGCGATTCGAGCTTGATATGGTCGCTGACGTCATCGAACAGATAGGTGAGCCCGCCATTGGGATTGGGGTTGGCGACGACGCGCAGGGTGCGCCCGTCGGGAAGGTGCCACCAGGTTTCGCGTGGCTCGATGCTGCGATAGGCCGACAGCACATCCGCTTTCCAGCTGCGGAAGTCAGCCTGCTCCGGCAGTTTGCGCATGCCGCGCAGGCGGTCGAGGATTTCCGCATCGCTCGGTCCGCTTTCCAGGAACGGCTGATCCAGACCCCATAGCTGGCGATAGGCGGTGTTGTGGAAGGCCAGATGCTGGCTGGCATCGAAGATGGCGACTGCGGTGGGAAGCTGGTCGAGGGTGCGCACATGCGCTTCCATCTCCCGGTTGAGATCGGCCCGCAGCTGCTCGACCTCGCTGACATCGATCGCGACACCCGCCGCGCCGCCGGGGGAGGGGGTCTCGGTGACGTCGAGCATCCGCCGCTTGCCGGTGACGATGGCGGCGGTGCGCGCGGAAAATCGCTTGCCGGCTTCGCGCTGGGTGGCCGCCTTGGCACGCGCGGCGGAATCCAGCAGCTCGAGCTTGCGGGTGCGCGCATCATCGACACTCTCGGCCTCGACGGCGGCCAGATACGCGGCATTGGCCCAGGCCAGCTTGCCGTCGTCGTTGCGTAGCCAGACGGGCTGGTCGACGGCATCGAGCACCGTGCGCAGCCTCTCCAGCTCGCCGTGCATGCGCTTGAATTCGCGCTTGATCTTCATGAGTTCGGCGCGCTCGCCGGTGACATCGCGCAGGCGCAGGATCGCGCGACCGCCGAGCGCGCGGCCCTCCGCATCGATGAAGCGCCCGGCATTGGTCTTGAGCGTCATGCGAAAGCCTTCGCCGCGCTCGCGAAGGCGCTGCAGCGAAGCATCGATCGCCGCAGCATCGGCGGCGCCGAGCCAGGAGCCGAAGGCGAGGATCCGTCGGCCACCGATACCCGCTCCGAGCGTGGTCGGGTCGCCTTCGATGCGCGGCTGGGCGTCGCGACGTTCCCAGCTGACCACGATCTGGCTCTCTGAGCCGATCAGGATCTCGGCGCGATCATGCGCGCTGCTCAGCTCGGCCAGCTCGGCCCGCATTCCCGCTTCGCGCGAACGCCAATTGCGCAGTTCCATGCGATAGAACACGGCGGTGGTCAGCACGAAAATGGCGCTGCCGGCGACGAAAGCGAAGGATACCGCCAGATGCGGTTCGGTGAGGGTCGAGAGGAAACCGCTCTCGCTCGCATGCGCGGGCATGGCCAAGGTCGGAAAGGCGAGGGCGCCGCCGGTGAAGGCCGTCATGCTGCGCAGGAAGAAGCGCCGGGCCGATGCGGCGATGCGCATCGTCTCGCTGCCGATGGTTGCGCTTCGTATCGCTGAACCATCCCGTTCCCGGCCCCGCCATCTCCTGATCATGATCGAGAATCACTCCGCTCGCCGCCGCGCGGATTCACACGGCATGACGTGCGAATCCGAATCAGAGGGATACACTATTCCGCTTCACACTTCGCCCGAAAGTGGGTTAACGCGTGTTTAACGACACCGTACACAGGCAGCCCTGCCGCGTCGTCATGCCGGGCGGTGTCAGGTTGCGATTGCGGGAGCGCGGCGGCGCTGCTATGCGCTGTCGCGTCATTCTTGCCCGTAACCGCTAGCAGGCTGGTCCGTGCTCAATCGCTTTCGCACTCCCGAAGACCGCAATGCTCGCCGCCTGGCGCGGATCGCCCGCTGGAACCGCCCGATCACTTCATGGGGGGAGCGGCTGCATGCCTGGATCAATATGCTTTTCGTCGATCACGGCATCTTCCGCCTGATCTATCTCAATCTCCACGAAGTGGCCCCCGGATTCTATCGTGCGGCTCAACCCGTCCCGCATCAGCTCGCGCGTTTCGCCCGATCCGGAGGGCGCACCGTCGTCTATCTGCGCGGCGGGCGCGAGCATGGCTCATGGCAGCTCGAGCAGGAAGCCTGCGCGCAACTCGGGTTGAAGCTCGAGGAATTCGTCGTGCGCTCGCGCGGGGCGCCCGCGCCCGACGAGATGCTCGCTGCGAAAGCGTTCTTCGCGCGGCTCGAGAGGCCCGTTCTCGTGCATTGCAAATCCGGCGCCGACCGCGCCGGATTCGTCTCGGCGCTCTACATGCTTCTCGTTGAAAAGGCCCCGGCCGACGAGGCGCTGAAGCAGCTATCATGGCGTTACGGCCATTTCCGCCATGCCCGCACGGGCGTTCTCGATGCATTCTTCGAGCGTTACCGCGACCAGGGCGAAAAGCGGGGAATTCCCTTCGAGACCTGGGTGGCCGAGCATTACGACCCGCAGGCGCTGGAGAAGGAATTCCGTGCGGGCCTCGTATCCGAGATCCTGGTCGACAAGGTTATGCGTCGCGAATGAGCGGTGTCTCGGCACTCTGGTTCTGCAGCTCGTGCAGGCGTGAGTAGGCGCCGCCCTCCGCCAGCAGCTGGGCGTGAGAACCGCGCTGGGCTATCCGGCCGCCTTCCATCACCACGATCAGATCGGCATCGCGCACCGTTGAGAGACGATGGGCGATCACGAGTGTCGTGCGCCCGCGCATCAGCCGCGCCAGCGCCTCCTGAACGAGCTTCTCACTCTGGGCGTCGAGGGCGGAAGTTGCCTCGTCGAGGAGCAGGATCGGCGCATCCTTCAGAAACGCGCGGGCAAGCGACACGCGTTGACGCTCTCCGCCCGAGAGCCGGCTTCCGGCCGGGCCTACACGGGTATCGTAACCCTCGGGCATGGCCATGATGAAGTCATGCGCGGCAGCGTTGCGCGCAGCGTCGAAGATCTCCTCCTCGCCGGCACCGGGGCGCCCGAAGCCGATATTGGCGCGCACCGTGTCGTCGAACAGCATCACCTCCTGGCTAACGACGGAGACCGCCCCGCGCAGGCTCGCGAGGGAGACGTCGCGCACGTCCTGCTCGTCGATCAGCACCCGTCCTTCGGTGACGTCGTAGAGCCGGGGGATCAGCGACATCAGCGTGGACTTGCCCGAGCCCGAACGCCCGACGAGCGCAGTGGTGCTGCCTCCGGCGACGACGAGATCGATATCCTGCAGCGCCGGCACGCTGTTCTCGCCCTGATCGCCGTAGCTGAAGCAGGCACCTTCGAAGCGCACGGTACCGTCGCTGACCGCGAGCGCGGGCGCGGCCGGCTTTTCGGCGATCTGCGGATGGCGATCGATCACCGCATAATAGCGTATCAGTGCGGCAATGGCTTCCTGCACAGTCGCGTTGAGATTACCCAGAGAACGCACCGGCTGGGCGGCCAGAAGCAGGGCCGTGACGAACCCGGTAAAGTCGCCGATGGTCGTCTCGCCGCGCCCGATCCGCCAGCCGATCAGGGCGAGCACGCCCGCAACGGCGAACCCGGCGCTGATCTCGAGGATCGGATCCAGCCGCGCCCGCGCCCGCGCCGCCTGCACCTTGAGCGCGCGGACCTGTTCGAAGGCGTTGCTGGCGCGCCCCTTCAGGTAGCTCTCCATGGCATAGGTCTTGGCCACTTTCACGCCGCCGAGGCTCTCGGAAACCATGCCGGCCATGGAGCCGATCTCTTCCTGCGTGGCGGTCGAGACGCGGCGCAGCTTCTTGCCGATCCGCGCGATCGGCGGCGCCACGAAGGGGGCGACCAATATCACCACCAGCGTCATCATCCAGTCGATGTAGAACATGGCCGCGACCAGCGCCAACACGGTGACGGCCTCGCGCAGGAAGACGGTGACCAGACGCGTCAACGCTTCCTTGATGAAGGTGAAATCCGTGGTGAAGCGCTGCGTCAGCGTGGCGGGGCTGTCTTTCTGGAGCTGTGCGAGGTCGAGATCGATCAGATGCGCATAGAGCGCGCTCTGCATATCCGCCTCGACGCGGCAGACCACCACGTTGGTCAGCACCACTTGACCATAGAGCGCGAAACCCTTGATCGAGGTCACCACGATAACGACCAGCGGCCCCCAGTAGAGGATGTCCATGTTGCGCATGTCGAGGGCATCGAAAGCCTCGCGGATCAGCAACGGATACAGGCTCGTCGCCGCACCGCCGATCACGATCAGGATCATGATGAAGACGAGGCTGCGCTTGTGATGCGCCACGCGCTCGCGCCACAGGCGCTTGAGCAGTTCCATCGTATGGCCGGTCAGGGGAGGGGCTTTGCGCGCCATGCGGTCTCTCTCGCGGTCTGCGTTGCAGGCTCGTCCATCGCGACGAGCGCGGCGGCTTTAGCACGCGACGGCCCGGATCGCACCTCCTGATCGTGATCGATGCATTTTTGGCGGGCGGCAAAAGGCTCATGCGGGACGCGCAACGGCGTTTCGACGGATTGAACGGTCGATCGCCGCCGCAGGCTTGATCCGCCATGAGCCCCCGGATATTGGGTTCGAGGCAGCGAGCGCTCCGCCGCTGGCAGGAAGCCTGTACGATGACCGCTCGTCCGATATTGGTGCGACGCAATCCGTGGATCGTCCTGTTCTGTGCCGCGACGATCGTCACGATTGCCATGGGCATACGCCAGTCCTCGGGCCTGTTCCTGCGGCCGATCGAGCTCGATATCGGCGTCGGTCGCGAGGCATTCGGTCTCGCCATCGCGATCCAGAATCTCATCCTCGGTATGGCCCAGCCCGTGGTCGGCGCGCTGGCCGACCGGTACGGCGCGGGCCGCATTGCCGCTTTGGGCGGCTTGCTCTACGCGATCGGTCTCGTCCTGGCATCGATGGTCGCGGGTGCGGTCGGGCTCAACCTGACGCTCGGATTCCTCGTGGGCTTTGCGATGACGGGCGTTACCTTCGTCGTCGCCATCGGGGCGGCGGTCCGCGCGGTACCGCCCGAGCGGCGGGGGCTCGCGACCGGGATCGTGACGGCCGGCGGATCGTTCGGTCAGTTCCTGCTGGTGCCGTTCTCGCAGGCCTTGATCGAAGGGTTCGGCTGGCGCGATGCACTGTTGATCCAGGCAGGTCTCGCGGCCCTGCTCGTGCCTCTGGCAATCGGGATTGCAGGGCGCCCCAGGGCATCGGAGGCGGCGAATATTCCCGTGCAGAGTTTCACGCAGGCGCTGCGTGAGGCTTCGGGCCATTCGGGATACTGGCTGCTGACGGCGGGCTTCTTCGTTTGCGGCTTTCATGTCACTTTCATCGGCACGCATCTGCCGGCATTCCTGTCCGACAGAGGCCTCGACGCGTCCGTCGGTGCGCGCGCTCTCGCGCTGGTCGGATTGTTCAATATCTTCGGTTCGTACGTTTTCGGTGTATTGGCCGACCGCTGGCGCAAGAAGAAGGTGCTGGCGGGGATCTACTTCGCGCGTGCAGTGGTAATGGCGGTGTTCCTCAGCGTGCCGTTCACGCCGCTATCGGCGACGCTGTTTGCCTGCGCCATCGGTTTTCTCTGGCTCGGAACGGTGCCCCTGACGAGTAGCCTCGTCGCCCAGATCTTCGGTGTGCGCTACATATCGATGCTGTTCGGCATCGTCTTTCTCGCGCATCAGGTGGGGTCGTTCCTCGGCGCCTGGGGTGCGGGCTATGTCTTCTCCTTGACGGGCTCCTACGATATCGTCTGGCAGGTTTCGATCGGTGTTGCCATTCTCGCGGCTTTGATCCACCTTCCCATCAAGGACGCGCCGATAGCGCGACTGGAAGGTGCACCATGATCAATGCGGGTCTGTTTTTCCCGGTCGCTGGCGGCATCGGAGCATTGTCCGGCGGTTGGCTGCTCTGGGAAGCCTACGGGCCGCTGATCGCGTTCGACGCGATGATGTCCTGGTGCCTTTGACGCGATCCGGCAAAGGATACCGCGCCGGCGCTTTCGTGATGGCGCGCGACCGGCTAATCAGAAGTGATGGCAGCTTTATCCACCCATGATCCGGTCGCGCCGATCCTGATCGCCGGCCCAACCGCGTCCGGCAAATCCGCTCTCGCGCTGACGCTCGCACGTGCGCTCGACGGTGTCGTGATCAATGCCGATTCGATGCAGGTCTATGCGGATCTGCGCATTCTCACCGCGCGCCCGTCGCCGGAGGAGGAGGCGCAGGCGCCGCACCGGCTCTATGGCAGCGTGGACGGGGCCGAGAATTACTCCGTCGGGCGCTGGCTCGCGGATGCCGGGCTCGTGTTGAAGGAGCTGCGCGCGGCCGGGCGGCTGCCGATCTTCGTCGGGGGGACAGGCTTGTATTTCAAGGCGCTGATCGAGGGCCTCTCGGCTATCCCGCCTGTGCCGGAGGCGCTGCGCGCGCGCCTGCGGGCGGAATGCGCCGATCACGAGGCGCCCACATTGCATGCCCGCCTTGCGGCCCGCGACGATGCGGCTGCGGCGCAGATCCAGCCCAATGACCGCCAGCGCATCATGCGGGCGCTCGAAGTGCTGGAGGCGACCGGGCGCTCCATCCGCGATTTTCACGATGCCCGCGAACCCGGGCCGCTGACGGGCGCCCCCGTAACCCGTCTCTTTCTTGCGCCGGAGCGCGATATCCTGCGCGACCGCATCGATTCACGCTTCGATGCGATGATCGAAGCCGGCGCTCTCGATGAAGTGGCGCGCCTCGCCGCGCGCGATCTCGACCCGGCCCTGCCGGTCATGCGCGCTCATGGCGTGCCGGGGCTCGTCGCGCATCTGCGCGGAGAGGTGCCGCTCGCGGATGCGATTATGCGCGGCAAGGCGGATACGCGGGCCTATGCCAAGCGCCAGTTCACGTGGTTTCGCAACGTGTTACCCGGCTGGTCCTGGCAGGAGCCGCGTGCTGCGCTCGTGCAGGCGCGGGCTGATCCTCGAGGATTCTTGCGAGGGATCGTGGCGATAAACCACCCGGTGCCGATTCCAGGCGCTTAAAAAAATCCACGAAAACGGTGATTTTTTACGGCCAAGTTCGAACGAAACGGAAGCAGGCCGCGTTTTCAGGGCAAGTTCGATCCATCATCACCATGGAGTGATTACGATGAAAACGCTTGCCATAGCATCCGTATCCGCCTTCGCACTGCTTCTCGCCGCCTGTGGAGACGACCAGACTGCACAGCAGAACGGTGATCTTGTCGAGGGCGATACCGCCTTCATGGAGCAGGATGCTGATCCCGCGCCGACCCCGGAAGCCGGGTCGCCGCCCGACACGGTGGCCGGTGAACCCGCCGGCGGGGGAATGGGTGAGCCTGTGATGCCCGGTGAGGAAGAGGGCGCCGGCACGGCGGCAACCGAGGCGCCTGCGATGCAATCCGAGCCGGATGCCGATGAGCGCCTGCTCGCGGAAGAGGCGCCTGACGATACCGGTCTCGACGCCACAGGCAGCATCCCCGACCAGACGGAGATGGATGTCCAGCCGGGCGTCTATGAATCCGGCCTCGCCACGATGCGTGTCGATACCGACGGCTCCTATGTCATGGAGCTGAACGAACAGGGTGAGGATCTCGCCGGAACCGATCGCCTGGAGGGTAATGTCCTTGCCGCGGCGCAAATGGACGATGCAGCGATGGATCAGGATGCAAATTGCGTCTTCTCCCCCGAGGCCGGTGGCCTGCGCGTCACGGCTGGTGATCCGTCCTGCGCCTTCCTCGACGGTGAAATCTTCCGTCGGGCGGAATAACAGCGACGCCATCCCGCATTGACCAAAAGAACCCGGAGCCGGTCGGCTCCGGGTTTTTCGTTCGGGACGTCAGGGCGTCGTCTCGGCCCGCACGAGGCCGAGTTCGGCTTCGTTCGCCGGAGAACTGATGCGCCGCGCATCGGGCGGGGTGAGTGAGAGGAAGGCGCGCCAGTATCGATCTGCGGCATCGTCCTGGTCCCGCGCCCGCAATCCGCGCGACAGGGCTGCCAGCCGTCCGGCGCGGACGTGATCACGTTGCACATCGGTGAGCGCGGCGAGATACGGATCCCAAGCCGGCGGCAGCAAGTCCTCAAGTTCTGCATAAAGTGCGTCGCGCTCGTCGCCCACTAGGAAACGGGCTTCGCCCGTGATCACGGCGCGATGCGTGCGCGGCGCCATGTATTCGATCAACGGTCTGTCATCCGTGTTGAGCGGCGCATCCGCGAAGATACCGCTCTCGCTGATATTGCCCGCGTAGAATCGCAGGGTCAGCCCCTCGAGATAATCCTGCGAACGGATCCCGCCGGTCAGCGCATCGGCATGTGCCAGCACGGCATCCGGATCGAGCGCAGCGGGCTCGTTAGCGCCGACCAGGGCGACGATGGAGCGTTGTGAATAAAGATCGCCTTGCCACAAGGTCACTTGCGGGAAAGCGGCCTGCATCGTCGCGGCGATGATCGCGAGTTCGTCGCGCGAGACCTGGTAGAGCGGTATCCATTGCACATAGACGCCGCCCGGCTTCAGGCGCTGCGCAGCCATGGCGTAGTGATCGAGCGTATAGAGATTGCCGGTCCCGGCTTTCCACGGCGTGAACAGATCGGCGATGATCAGATCGTACTGCTCCCGGCTGCGCGCCAGGCAATGGCGCCCGTCCTCGGCATGGATGGTCACACGCGGATCATCGAACAAGCCGTTGACATAGGGCACGAAATGCCGGCGCGCGAGATCGATCACATCGGGCAGGATCTCGCAGACGGTGACGCGCTCGACCGGCATGAAGAGGCTCGCGCCTGCGGTGATCCCGGTGCCCATACCGAGGAAGAATACATCGCGCGGCTGCGGATGGGCCAGCATCGGAATCAACGCTTGGTTGCGCTCCGACCACAGCGCTCCGGAGCCGCCCAGCGTGTAGTAGTTGTTCACGCGAATGAAATGGTTGCCGCTGCGTTCCACGACAGAGACATGCGCGGCGCGTCCTTCGCGGAAATCCACGAGACTCTCGCCGCGCGCCGGGTTGATCCGCGTGGCGTTCAACTCGGTCGTGAGGTCGAGCCGACCGGTTCCCACGAGGAGCGCTGCGATGCAGCCGGCGCCGGCGACGCCGAGCCGCGCCAGCCGTGCCATCCCGGTCGCCTGTGCAGGCCGCAGGAGCACGGCTGCGGCGAGCAGCGTATAGAGCGCGGCCATCAGCCAGAGCGCGCGATAGCTGCCGAACAGCGGCAAGAGCAGGAAGCCGGCGGCGAGGGCGCCGAGTATGGCGCCGGTCGTGTTCACGGCGATCAGCCGCCCCAGGGTCTCGCCCGGCGCGCCCTCCTCATCCTGCATCACCCGCAGGAGATAGGGCAAAACCGCACCGAGAACGATGCCCGGCAACAGCATCACCAGCGCCGCGACACGCGCGACTTCGATGACATAGCCACCGAAATCGCGACCGCGCCCGAGATAGGCGAGGCCGTCCGTCATGAAGTGGAACAAATGCGGCGTCGCAGCCGCAACCACGGCGCAGCCGGCCAGGAGCATCACGAGGGTCGTCAGTGGCGCCAGCGGGCTGCGGCGCGCCAGCAGGTTGGCGAGGCTCGCCCCGGCTGCGAGCGCGGCGAGGAAGGTGGTGAGCACGAGGGCATAGGTATAGACGGAGTTCTGCAGCACCTGCGCAAAGAGCCGCGTCCAGATCACCTCGATCGCCAGCGTCGCAAAGCCCGAAAGGAAGGCGATGGCCCAGACCAGCGGCGCGATGCGGGCCCGCGCGCTTGGCGCCGGCTGCGGCCCGGTCATTGCAGCGGCGGGCCGGGGCGCCGGCGCGGGATTGCTCGTCACGCCCCGCGCCATCGCAATCGCGGTGATGCCGACGGCGAGATCGAGCCCGATGGCGAGCAGGTAGGAGCCATTGAAGCCGAGCAGGATCGGAAGCGCGAATCCCGCCGCCAGCGCACCAGCGGCACCGCCCAGCGTGTTCAGCGCGTAGAGTGCGCTGCCCCGCCGCCCGAGCGTCTCGCGTGAACGGATCAGATGCTGCCCGATCAGCGGCAGCGTGCCACCCATCAGAAACGCCGCCGGCAACAGGATCACCGCCGCGACCAGTGCCTTCATCGCGGTTTCGAGCAAAGGCGAATGTCCCACGGCGGCATGCAGGTTCGGATAGAGCGCGAAATAGGCATCCGCCACGATGAAATGCCCGAGCGCGGCCACAGCGACGCCGATCTCGACGAGGCCGAACAGCTTCAATGGTCGGGGGTGGCGCGCGGCGAGGCGACCGAAAGTATAGCCGCCGAGCGCGATGCCGGTAAAGAAAATGGCGATGGTGAGCGCGGCGGCCTCCGCCGTGGCGCCGAAGAGCAAGCCGAGTTCGCGCACCCACAGCACCTGATATATCAGAGCCGCGGCGCCGGAAATGAAGAACAAGCCGGCCAGTATCGGGCCGTGCCATGGTTTGCTGGCGGGCATGGATCGGTTCCGTCGCAGAAGGTTGGCGGCTAGAAATGTAATACTATTGCATTTTGCGCAAGCGCCACGAGGCGTTCATCCACGACTATTCGCCGCGCAGGCAGTCTCAGCCGGCGTCGAGCACATAGCCCAGCCCGCGCACCGTCTGGATGACCTCGACGCCGAGCTTCTTGCGCAGGCGCCCGACGAAGACCTCGATCGTGTTGGAATCGCGGTCGAAATCCTGGTCGTACATGTGCTCGGTGAGCTCCGTGCGTGAGACGACACGGCCCTTGTGATGCATCAGGTAGGATAGCAGCCGGTATTCGTGCGAGGTGAGCTTCACCGGCATGTCGTTGACGAGGACGCGGCCCGCGCGGGTATCGAGCGCCACGGGGCCGCAGGTGATTTCCGAGGAGGCATGGCCGGCGGCGCGGCGCAGGAGGGCGCGCACACGCGCCAGCAATTCCTCGACGTGGAAGGGCTTGGTGACGTAGTCGTCGGCGCCGGCATCGAAGCCCTGGACCTTGTCGCTCCAGCGATCGCGGGCGGTGAGGATGATGACGGGCATCACCTTCTCGGCGCGCCGCCAGGCATTGAGCACGCTGACGCCGTCGATCTTGGGCAGACCGAGATCGAGGATCACCGCGTCATAGGGCTCGGTCTCGCCGAGGAACTGGCCTTCCTCGCCGTCGAAGGCCTTGTCGACGGCATAGCCGGCATCTTCGAGCATGGTGACGATCTGCCGGTTGAGCGTGGCATCGTCTTCGACCACCAGTATCCGCACGTGAAAACCCTCTTGAACAAGCTGTCAGCGCAACGCGCCGGAGCGCGCATCGACATTCACCTGGGCGACTCGGCCATCGCGCTGCAAGACCGTGATGCGATAGACGAGCCCGCCGCCGGCACGACACAGCTCCACGCGGGTGACCTCGCCACCCGAATAGGCCTGCTGCGCGGCGCGCGTGGCGTCGACGGCAGAGATCGCCTGGCCCGCTGCGACGGCCTCTCGCATCTCGCCCTGCGACAGGCAGGAGGCGAGGGCGGGGCTGCCGGCGAAGGCTGCGAGGATCACAAGGGTGAGCAATGTCTGGCGCATGCAGCCAAATTGCCCAAGCTTGTCTGAATGAGCAATGAATAATCGTGCCCTGCTGGAAATGTGCCTGTCGCTCTCCCATCTCCGAATGACGCAATCGATGCGCAAACGAGGAGACTGATCATGCCCGGCAGCCAGACGCACTGGAACGACGTCTACGCCACGAAGGACGAGGGCGCCGTCTCCTGGTTCGAGGAATCGCCGAAGCGTTCGCTGCGCATGATCCGCGCGACCGGCGTTTCCGCGCAGGATGCGATCATCGATGTCGGCGGCGGGTTGTCACGGCTTGCCGACGCCCTGCTCGGGGATGGATTCGCTGATGTCAGTGTGCTCGACATCTCGCAGGAGGCGATCGATCGGCTGATCGCGCGCAATACCGGCGATCCGCGCCTGACCGGGATCGTCAGCGACGTGACCGCGTTCGAAGCGCCCAAACACTATCGCCTCTGGCACGACCGGGCGGTGCTGCACTTTCTCACGGACGATTCCGACCGCGCGGCCTATCACGCAGCCCTGACGAAGGCGCTCGCGCCGGGCGGACATGTCATCGTCGCGACCTTCGCGCCCGACGGGCCGGAGCGCTGCAGCGGCCTGCCGGTGCGTCGCTACGGTATCGAAGATTTCGATGCGTTCTTCGGGCCGGAATTCGAGCGCGTGAGCGACGAGAGCTTCAACCATGTCACGCCCGCGGGTGCCGAGCAGCGCTTTCAGGCGGCGCATTACCGGCGCAGGGGCTGACGGAAAAAGGCCCGCCGGAGGGGCGGGCCTTTCCCTTGATCCAAGGCATCATGTCGCGCTCGCCGACATCGTCGATCTGGTGGGCGGCGTTGCGGGTGCGGCGGCTACGCGAGCCGCCGCAATCGGTCAGGGGACAATTCGCGTCGGCGCTGGTTGGCGCTGATCATCCGGCGGGCCCGAAGGCTGCGTCGGGGTTGGCTGACGCTGATCATCCGGCGTGCCCGAAGGTTGCGTCGGGCTGGGCTCGCCGGGCTGCTCTAGTTCCGGGTGAGAGAGCGGTGTTGGTTGCTCCGTCTGCGGCGAATCGTCGATAAAGGGGCGGATAATCAGAGGTTCCCCCATCTGCAGCGGCTCGGCGGTCAGGCCGGGCATCTCGGGCGTAATCCGCGGCAGCGCGTTCGTCGAGATCTGCCCGGCCGAGTCGAGTTCAAGTAGTGGCGGGAAGGGCTTCAATCCACCACTTGCCCCCGAAGTGCCGCCCTGGGCGCGCAGGTCCGGACCATAGGCTTGGAGCTCGTTGTAGAAATTTGCCGAAAACCACTCATCGCCGCGCCCAAAGCGAGCGAAGTCGCCGCCGAGACCAAGTTCGATGAAGCCGGTCTCACGAGCGCGCAGATATCCCCCGCTCGGGTCGAGCAGATCTGCGCCTGTCCCGGTCATGTCCAATCGGACACGGTCGCGGTTGCCGATGGCGAGGTAAAGTCGACCGTTGGCGATTGTCAGGCGACTATCATTGAGCGGCGAGCTGGGGTCGGTCAGATCGTTTATTTGATAAGGATTGAAGTCGAGCGCCGTGGCGCTGATGCCGAGACGGCTCCAGATCGTGGTGTTCTGCTGACGCAAGCCCAATCCGATATCGGAGTTGGTCTCTGAAGGAAGGCCGAGGCGCATCGTCGACACTGTCGGCGTCTGATACCGATAATTGAAGAAGGCGTCGACATCGATGTTCAGGTTCTGCCCTTCGGGCGGTCCGAAGCGCAAATTGCCTCGGAAGCCAAAGGAATGGGGCTGCGAATCTTCGGCCAGGGCGAGCGAGAGCTGTGCGTCGCGCAAGGGCTCGGCACGGAAGGGTGGCCTGATTTCGACCGTGAGCGTCTCAGGCTCGCCGTCACGCACGTACTCCTCCGTCACGAACACGCCGTCGCTCACGTCGATGCCCTGCGCGACCTGCGCATCACGCAGCGCGTTGAACAGATCCTCCGGCACCCGGCGGAAATGATACAGCGAGCCGTCGGCGTTCGCCATCTCGAGCAGGTTGCCGCTCATGTTGTAGAGACGGTCGCCGACATTGATCCCCGCGAAGGCGTTCGTATAATTTTCGGTCAGATATTCCAGCGGATCGTCTTGCAGTCGGGCCAATTCCTCCTTGGCATTCTCCGGAGTCACGGGATCGCTCGTGCGCTGCTCCTGAATGCCGCCGTAGAAGATCGCACCACCCGCAGCGCCGAGTGTGTTCGTGATGAGGAAGCCCTTGCCGACGGTGTTGATCGTTGCAGCGATCAATTCGCGAAACTGTTGTGACCGCGTCGCGGCATCACCGGGAAGGTTCTGCCAATTCTCGATGCTTTTCTTGAGCCAGCGCTGCAGGGCGTTGAGATTAGGTTCGGGGTCCGGTTCCTCGGGATCGGGGCCGCCGGCCGCGTTGATCGAACCGGTTCCGCCGTTGCCGTCCCCGCCGTCCATTCCGCCGTCATCGCTGTCGGCATCCGGGGTTTCGTTAATGGGCGAACTCGACTCTCCCGCACCCGGCAGGAGCAATTGATCCGGTGGCGATGCAGGTGGTAGCGCGGGCCGCTCCGGGGCTGGCGGCAGTGCGGGAGGTTCATCCGGCGCCGGCGTGGGAGGCACTTCCGGCGGTGTCTCCCAGGGATCGGGTATCTCCGTCTCTTGCGTCGGGGAGCTGGGCGTTTGCGGTCGCACCGCCGCGCGGCCCTCCGCATCGGTGCCGATCAGCGGACCGAGTCCATTGGCGGCGAGCACGTCGTTCAGGCTCACATTGTTGCGCAGCTGACCAATGCGCTGGAGCATCTCGAGAAGCGAGACGACCTCACCGCGTGTGATGCCCTCGATGAACCCGGCGCGGCCGTTCTGCATCGGGACGACGAGGTCGAGCCGGTCGATTTCGCCGGCATCGATACGCTTCTCGTTGTTGGCGCGGGCTGTGGAGCGAGCGTCCTGGTAGGCCTCATCCGTTTGGAGCGGGCTCATCTGGCGCCCGCCGATCGTCGGGAACGTGGTTGGAAACGCGTGTTCTTCGGAGCGCCTCACCCGTGCCGACAGCCCCTCCGGCGACAGGCCGCCGTCGCGCAGCGCATCGAACCTGTTGAGGACCCAGAAGGTGTCCGTCGCGTCGACATTGCCCGCGAGATCGCCTGCGCTTGCGGGGTCGATCCCCGTATAGAGCGCCCAGGTTCGTACGAGCTGGTCGCCGATCCGCGCCTGGACCTGGATGGGCACCGCGACGAGCGTGTCGCTTTCGCCGTTGTATTCGACGGCGGCGCGCCTTGCGGCATCGGCCCCGTCGGGGCCGTAGATCACGGGCGCATTCCCACCGGCCCGCGGCAGGAACTCACTGACCCGTTCGGAAATCTGCTCCGGTGTCAGTTCAGGGCGCGACGCGCTCACGAGAGGTTCAGAGGGCGAACCGGAAGACTGTCCGAAGTTGAACGACGGTCGCTCGAAAGTAAGCGATGGCTGCCAATCAGCGGGCTGGGTGCCCGGCGTCGGGGGGCCTTGCATGGGCCCCGATTGTTGCTGCTGGTGCGGGAGTTCCCCCCGGCGCTCCCGGATATGATTGAAGGCAAGGCGGATCGTGGAACGGATCGCTGCGTTGAACGAGTCGGAGCCGGCGCGAATGCCATTTGCCATTTGGTCCGCCAGCGTGTCGGCGACAGCGCGCGCCATCTCGTCCTTCTCTGGCCCGGTGAAGTTGTCGCGCGCATGCCTGATTTGATCAATGCTCGCGGAAAGGGCTCTGGTCAGGGCTTGCTCGTAGTGCAGGCCCAGCGGGTTACCATGGGCGGTCATCCGCACTCCCTGGCCGAGGGCGTCGAGCGGGCTCCCGAACATGAGGAACTCGGTACGCAGGAAGATCTGCTCGTGGCTTCGGCTTCCCTGCCCGGGAAGCGCAGGAAACGCCGGGTTGCCGGGTGGTGCCTGAACAGGGCTGGTCGGCACCTGCGGCGCCGGCGCCCCGCCCGTGAAGGCGAGGAGGTCCGGTGAGTTCGTAGGCGGGCGCGCAATTGCGGGCGAACGGGATGACAGGGAATCGAAGCTCATCAAACCACTCCAACTATCCATAAAAAGTATCATAAATAAATTAATCATATTTCAAAATTTTTTCAAACATTTTTTTATATTAGAAATACTCTTTTTATATAAACAAAAATTATAGTTTTTCAACGTTTTTGCGACTTTCAAGCGCACGCGCGGCCACCTCCTGTCGCGCTGCACGGAGCGGAGTCAAAAAAAGAAGCCGCATTGCTGCGGCTTCCCGGAGAGGCCCGGATGTTCCGGGCAGTGTGGCGATGGCGCCTTCAATTTTTCACTCAGTTGTTCACTCAGTTCTTGGCCTTGTCGACCAGAGCCTTTTCCTTGATCCAGGGCATCATGTCG